>DATIZX010000096.1:0-55445 GCA_035516795.1 Verrucomicrobiia bacterium | reverse complement strand
GCGGACGCCATCGCCAGCGTGGACATCGACCGCGCGGATGGCGCCGGCGAGCACATAAACGGCGTATCCCTTACGAAGCGCATCCAAGACCGTTCCACGGACGCAGTAGTCGGTCGCCAGACCGGCGACATACAAGGTCGTGATGCCATGACCCTTGAGGATTTCGTCCAGGCTGCTGCCATGCTCATCGACCCCGCCGAATCCTGAATAAACGTCACGGTCTCTGGCGAATGCTTTGCGGATGTAGACCGAGATGCGGGACGCGTCGAGCGCGGGATGCAGTTCGGCGCCAGGAGTGCTTAGCTCACTGAGCCGCCTACACCCGACGCGTTCATCCACTCCTGACTGGTCAACAGCTTCGCTCCCTCGGATTTCATTTCAGCAAGCGCCCTTGCAGAGTCACCGGGCTGCAAATCTATCGGTCGCACCAAATCGGTGAGAACAGCGACTTGGAAGCCACAGCGGATCGCATCCAAGACAGTCGCTTTGACGCAATAGTCGGTGGCGATTCCGCAAACCGCAAGTTCAGTGATCCTCCTGTTGCACAACTCGGCTTCGAGATTTGTGTTCTCGAAGGCGGAGTAGCCCATGTTGCGTGTGTTGGAATCCTTCTCGATATCAATCACCAAGCGGGAATCCGGGAGCTGAAGGCCGACAGCGAATTCCGCACCCCGTGTTCCCTGAACGCAATGTGGTGGCCATGGCCCGCCTTGTGATTGAAATGAACAATGATTGGCCGGATGCCAGTCGCGAGTAAAGACGCACGCCACTTCATTCTGAACACACCGGTCGATCACAGCGTTAAGAGGGGGAATCAGACTACGTGTCTGCTTGGCAGGCAAAACGCCACCCTCACAAAAGTCCCGCTGCACATCAACTACGATAAGCGCTCTCATGATTGAATGCGAATCGGTCCTCACACCGAAATCACCTGTGTTTTCATTGTAATCTTAGAATCGCAGTTGTTCTGCCAAATCATCATTTCTCCCGGTGGAAATTTCATATTATTACTCCACAGATCAGAAAACTTCATATTCGTGTTGTTCTTGGATTCCACGATTACTCTTGCGTACCGGCGGAGTGACGCATACACAAAGTAAGAAATAATGTCGTTATCAATCGGATGATCGCCCTTGATTTCCGGCACACACGTCACCCATTTGTGTTGTTTTCCGAGGGTGTGTTTGGCAGCTATTTCGGTAGTAAGAGTTGATACTGAAAGGATGTTTAACGGTGATTGTATCGTGTTTAACGCATCTATGGTTTTGCTCAAGCTTTCGCCATAAAGCACCAGGAAGATGCATGAAGTGTTTGCCGCCGCTCCATGCGCGTCAATATAATCTTGGCAAATGTGCTGAATTTCTTGAATGCTCTCGCGCCCCACCAGCTCCTCCATGATTGACACCATTGGATGGCCATTGCATTTAGCATTTAACTGCGAATGAGTATGTATTCCGAACGCCGACTTAACTCCGAAAGAGAATACATTTTGGATACTATTCCCCCTCATCCATTCAACTAACTTGATCACTTCATCCTCGGAATGTGGGTAATAGCGAAACGCACAATCCGCCGTCAGGTTAGTAATGGGCGACGCAGTCACGGAGCAGACCAGTTGCGGTTTCTTTTCCGGAATCTTGTTTGACCACTCTACAAATTCTGGCACGAGGGATTCACAAACTTGGCTCATCGTACAGAAGAAATATCGCGTGCCTGTCTTATATTCCTTTTTTATATTTTCCATCACATTCTTAATACGTTCGACCTTCCGTTCGTCTTCATTAATTCTATCTGCGGTGTGTCTTGGTAATGCGCTATCGAAAAACTTTAGATGGATGCGCCGAGTGAGTTCGTTATCCTTCTTTAGTAGATCAACCACTCCACGCAACTGAGATTCACCATCTTTCTTTGCATCTGGACCTGCGTTATCAAGTGGTAAGAACAGGGCGATGGTTATGGGCATCTCCGATCTCAGAGCCTTGAGCTTCTGTAACATGAAAAAAAAGACGAGAACGAGGGTGATGAGAAGCAGCAAGGCAATGATGGGGCATCCCCATACACGAAACCACGGCTGAGCAACCAACTCCGCAATCTTCTGCTCAATATCCCAAATTGCGTCAGCGATTTCGACCCGATAGCGGATTGCACCTAGGATGGCTAGGATTGCTCCTCCCAGTGCTTTTATCTTAGAAGTCATAACCTAATACCCCTTATGTTAGGCGGCGATGTCTTCTAATTGTTTGCCCTTTGTCTCCACACCAAGAACCCATACCGCTCCGGCAGCAACTACCAATAATGCTGCGTTCATTGTCAACACGCCGCCCCTTCCAATCGTTGGAAGTAGTTCCCCGACTAGAAACGGTGCAATCAAGCCACCGACCCGCCCAAACGCCGCGGCGGCGCCGGCACCCGTCGCTCGATCGCGAGTCGGATAAAGCTCCGGCGTGTAGGTGTACACAGCGCCCCAAGCCCCCAAATTAAAGAAAGACATCAAAGACGCCCAAACAAGAATCATAGCGGTGCTGGATGCTTGTCCAAATAGATAGGCCGTGACTGCTGACATCAGCAGATACACCACAATAACCGGCTTGCGACCAATCCCCTCGACCAAATACGCGGCGCTAAAATAGCCGGGAATTTGCGCGAGTGTGATGATGATGACGTACAGAAATGAATTCACCATCGAATAACCGGCTTTAACAAGCAGGGTTGGCAGCCAAACAAAAATCCCATAATACCCGAACACCAGTCCAAACCAGAGTACCCATAACATGATGGTGCGCTGCCGGTACGCTGGCGTCCAGAGTTCGGCAAACGTAAAACGGTGAAGCTTGGCGGGTTCTGAGTCCGTTCCCTCTTCAGCCGGCGGTAACGGCTGTCCCGTCAACCGTTCGGACTCTAGTTCAAGCGAACTCATTACGGCTTCCGCTTCCTCGAGGCGTCCCTTGCTCTCGTACCAACGCGGTGACTCCGGCAGCTTTCGACGAACAACCCAAATATAAAATGCGGGAATCGCACCGATGATAAATGCGATGCGCCATCCATGCGCCGGTATGACCAGAAACGCCACAAGTGCGGCAATCAGCCAACCGTACGCCCAAAAGCTTTCCAACAAGACGATAAATCGTCCACGATGTCTGCCGGGGACGAACTCACTCAGCAGTGATGAAACAACAGGTAGCTCGCCGCCCAGACCAACGCCGACCAGGAAACGAAAAATGACCATGGACGTGACGTTCCATGCGAAAGCACACAGCAGCGTTGTGACGGCGAATACTAACAAGGTGACTTGAAAGACTTTCTTGCGTCCCCAGTAGTCGGCAACGATCCCTGAGATTGCCGCTCCAAGGAACATACCGGCTAAACTAGCGCTGCCGACCAGTCCAAGTTGGTTTGGCTGCAGTTTCCAATCCTCTGCCAAGGCCGCCATAACGAAGGTAACAATTCCAACGTCGAGTGCGTCGAACAGCCAACCAAAGCCGTGAATGACTAGAAGTTTGTAGTGTAACCAAGAAACAGGGAGCCGTTCGAGCCTCTTTGCTATTTGTGAGGAATGCATGATTTCATAACTCATGGCGTACACCAGTTGCTGTTAGGCCCCCGCTTTCTTTGCGGCGCTCTCAATCTTTGGAGCGACAAACTCGCGGATTGATGGGTTACCTAGCCCCCTCTAAACCATCCGAGCGCACTTTCTAACGCCGAGAGTTTGGTGTGTCAAGAACGGAAGGCGTAGGTCACGTTCTCGGCTTCAGATACAACCAACACCGGCCCCGCAAAGGCCGTTCTCAAAATACGCGGCCGCCATTGTGAGTTCGTATAAATCCACCGACAAAGCCAAATGAGAATCACTCATAACGCCCCGCTAAAGTATACGACGAGAAACGGGCTTGCGCCAAGATTGTCACCCTGCTGCATTCAGAACTGCTTGTTACCCAAGAAATGCCGGGAGCGAAGCGGCCCTCAGGGACCGTAGCGCTGAATCGAGCCAATTCGTAAATGACGGAAATCCAGTGGCCGATTACCGCACAGCTTGCACAGAATCTTCTGTCGAGCCGGCGTTCAACTGTGGCTGTTCAACCTGACTGAGCTTGGCATCGAGTTTGGTGAGCGATTTTTCCGTTTCGGCGTAACAGCCGGCGGCGTTGGTGAGATGTTTGCCAAGAACCCGGAAATTATCCTGCAGTTTTTCGAAATCCCGGTGCAATGTCTCACCTCTGATCGGCCAGTTCGCTTTCCGTCCTTGAGTCATTCAATGCTGGAAAATCGGCAGCTTGGACCATCCGCGTCTTTTTCTCCACGACATCGACCTCCGCAATCTCCCTCTCGGCACCAGCGCCGAGTTCTTTGAATTTACGGGCGGCCACCAAGACGCGTCCCTCAAGTGAACCAACCGCCTTGTTGTACGCGTCCACAGCATCATCTAGGTTGCGTCCAACCCTGGCGAAATGCTCGGCGAGGATACGCATGCGGTCGTACAATTGCCTGCCCAACTCACTGATTGCTTGGGCGTTCTCGGCGATTTGCTCCTGTCTCCATCCGTAGGCGACGGCCCGCAGCAGGGCGATCAACGTGGTGGGTGTGGCAAGGATGACTCTTTGGTCAACGCCCGATTCGATCAGTCCTGGGTCTTGTTCCAAAGCCGCGCTAAAAAAGGTTTCGCCTGGAAGAAACAGAACTACGAACTCCGGCGCCGGCTTGAACTGATCCCAGTAGGACTTGGCCGAGAGTTTCGAGATATGCTCTTGGACCTGCTTGGCGTGCTTCTTGAGGCTGGCGAGTCGAGACGTTTCATCGGAGGCGGACAGAGCATCGAGATACGCTTGAAGGGGACACTTCGAGTCCACAACCACGTTCTTCCCGCCGGGCAGCTTGACAATGAGATCAGGACGTAGCCGACCTTCCTCAGTGGTGACGGATTCCTGTTGGACGAAGTCACAGTGCTCCACCATGCCCGCCATCTCAACCACTCGCCTGAGTTGGATTTCGCCCCAGCGGCCTCTCACCTGTGGAGCACGCAACGCCCTCACGAGGTTGGCCGTCTCGGTTTGGAGTTGAGTCACTTGATTGGTAATGCTGCTGTAGGCGGTATGCCGCTCCTTCTCGATCTCTTGGATTCGTTCGTCGACTTTGTTCAAAGAGTCCTTGAGAGGTTCAACCAGTTCATCGATCGCCTGCTGCCGCTTCTCCAAATCGCCTTTCGCACCCTCTTGGAATCTCCCCAAATCGGCCTTCGCCAAATCGAGGAAGGACTGATTGTTGCTCTTCAGCGCTTCAGCCGAAAGCGCCTTGAAAGCGTTTGACAGTTTCTCTTGAGCGTCGTCTAAAAGTGCGAGCTTCTCCGCAGCGGCCTCGCGTTCCTTCTCCAGCGTAGTTTGGAGTCTGGACTGTGCCGCCTTGAGGTCGGTTGCCTCCCCTCGCAACGTCGCAAGTTCCTGATCTCGTTCGTGGATCGTGCGCTCCAAGTCAGCAATACGGTTATTCTTCTCCTCAAGACGTGCTGCTAAGGCCGCACGTTCGCCCTGATCGGCTTGTTGTGGCTTGTTGCGTTGCTGAAAGAAAACGACCATCAACACAATCACCGCGGCCAGCGTGAGCAAACTGAGGATGATGGCAAAAGATTCCACAACTCAGATGTTACAATTCTTCAGCGCCTTCGGCTAGTCTTTTACATCCGAGTCATCCTCGCAACCGCCAAAACGTGAACGGCCAACACGATTCCGGTAACAGCGAGCCTTCATCCTTCTGCATTCTTCCTGCTGACTTCCTATTCTGCCCTTGCAGTCAGCATGCTGGGAGCCACAACCGGTCACGAGTGGAGAGTTGCCCCCTGCCGACATCTCTTCCGTTGAGCTTGTGGAAACACCCCTTGGTTCTTAGAATCTGAGTCGGCTTGAGTGAGCGCCATCTGGAACAAGCGCCCCCGTTGAGATGGTGGGTATTGGTTATCGCCTTGCGAAGAGCGGCGTGTTTCCGCTATAACGGTCGGCAATGAGTACGCGCAGTATCGCGCTGGCCAATCAAAAGGGAGGCGTCGGCAAAACCACCACCGCTGTCAGCCTCGCCGCCTGTCTGGCCGAACGCGGCAAACGCACGCTGTTGGTGGACATCGACCCGCAATCGAATGCCACCAGCGCGCTGGGCTTGGAGAAACTTACCGGCGGCAGCGTGTACAAGGCCTTGCTCGGCGGAGCGCAGCTCGCCGACTCGATTCGCCCCAGCGGTTATGACAATTTGGAGATGATTCCCAGCGAGATCGATCTGGCCGTGGCTGAAGTGGATGTCGCCCGAGCCGAGAATTATCTGCAACGACTGCAGTTTGCACTGACGCCGATCCAAACCGCCGACCGCTATGATTTTATCATCGTGGATTGTCCGCCGTCGCTGGGAATCCTGACGATGAACGCCCTGGCGGCGGTGGATAGCGTGCTGGTGCCGCTGCAGGCCGAGTATTTCGCTCTGGAAGGATTGGCCGTGATTACCCGCGTGCTCCAGCAAGTCCGTGACAGCGGAGCGAATCCCGGTTTGGAACTGGAAGGCATCGTGATGACAATGTACGATGCCCGGACCAATCTCGCTCAACAGGTCGCCGCGGAAGTCCGCAAACATTTCCCCGACAAGGTTTTCAAGACGGTGATTCCGCGCACGGTGCGCCTCGCAGAAGCCCCGAGCTTCGGCAAACCGATTACGGTTTACGATCCCAACTCCTATGCAGCGAACTGTTACCGGTCGCTCACCGACGAATTACTCGCCGAGAAGGCTCCAGTGGTGGCTCCGGCTGCTCTGATCGCGCCTCCGGAAAGTTCGCCAGCCGTGGCCACGCCTTCTGGGTAGCAAAACGGCGGGGGCTCACCGCCTCCGCCGCCGTTTCGACAATGGCGTCGCAACTTGGTTCGCCTAGTGAGCCGCTGCAACGCCCTCGCAACATAAACCCAATCCTGCAAACTATCCACTGCCACCCTGAATTCTCCAGACTGCCTACCCGCCCTCGGCGGCCAACCAGAAGCGGAACGGCTTGCGCAATGTACAGGCCGCGAAAACTTCTTCACCAAGTCCTCCGCTGCGTTTAAGCTATCTTGAATATGAATGCTCGCTTCGCCTTTTCCATCAGCTTGCTGTCCCTCGTTCTCGGAGTATTCGCTGCCGAGGCCGAGGTCACTCCCAATCCCCTGTTCGCTGACAACGCCGTGCTGCAACAAGGCATGAAAGTGCCGATCTGGGGCACAGCCGACCCGGGAGAGCGTGTCAGGGTGGAATTCGCCAAACAGAATGTGGCCACCACGGCGGACTCTGCCGGCAAATGGCTGGTCCATCTTGCGCCGATGAAAGCCGGCGGACCATACACCCTGACGATTTCCGGCAAGAACAAGATCGTATGTACGAACGTCCTGGTTGGCGAAGTCTGGATTTGCAGCGGACAATCCAACATGGAACGACAGTTGGGGTTGCGCGCCGGACAGAAACCCATCACAGATTGGGAAAAGGAAGTCCGCGACGCGAAGTACCCTGAAATCCGGCAATTTTATGTTCCACAAGTCAAAGCGTTCGCTCCCGTTCAGACGGTTCAAGGGAGCTGGGCGGTGTGTTCGCCCGAGACGGTGACCAATTTCACCGCCGTCGGCTATTTCTTCGGGCGTGATCTTTACCAGGCGCGACATGTGCCCATCGGGTTGATTCACAGCTCCTGGGGTGGCACGGTAGCCGAGGCTTGGACCAGCGAAGCCGCTTTGAGCCGGCTGCCGGATTTTGCTGATGCGCTGGCGCAGTTGAAACGTCTGGTCGCCAATCCGGCTGAAGCCCGTCGTGAAACGCAGGCTATTCAGGACGCTTGGTATGCCAAGGTGGACACCGGTTCGAAGGATCGTCCCCCTTGGAGCGCGTCGGAACTGGATACGAGTTCGTGGAAAACGATGAAGCTGCCCACCAATTGGGAGAATGCGGGGTATCCCAATTTCGACGGCATATTCTGGTTTCGTCGGAAGTTTGATCTGCCGCCGAATTGGGATGGTTCGGACGTAGAACTGCATCTGGGCGCGGTGGACGATAACGACACAACCTGGGTGAACGGCACCGAAGTGGGCGCGACCATTGGCTGGAACGTGCCGCGGATTTATCGCGTGCCCGGCAGCAGCTTGAAACCCACCAATAATGTCATCGCGGTGCGCGTGCTCGACACGGGCGCCGGTGGAGGACTTTGGGGCGGAGATGATCCCATGCGGATGATCGTTACCGCCGGGGGACAAACCAACTCTATTCCGCTGACGGGTCCGTGGTTGTGCCGGCCCAGCGTTTCCCTGATGAAAGTGGGATGGCCGCCCACCGATCTTAGCCAAAGCCCCAATGCGCCCACGGTGCTTTACAACGGCATGATCGCGCCGCTGGTGCCTTACGCGATGCGCGGTGTGATCTGGTATCAGGGCGAATCGAACGTGGGACGAGAACGGCAATACCGCACATTGTTCCCCACACTGATCGCCGACTGGCGCCAGGCATGGGGTGAAGGCGACTTTCCCTTTTTGTTTGTGCAGATTGCGCCTTACAACGGCATGACTCCTGAAATCCGCGAGGCGCAACTGCTGACCATGCAACACACCACCAACACGGCGATGGCGGTAACGATTGATTGCGGCGACGCGAATGACATTCACCCGGCGCACAAACAGCCGGTGGGGGCGCGGCTGGCTCTTGCGGCGCGCGCGCTGGCTTATGGCGAAAAAACCGAATATTCCGGGCCCGTGTTCGAATCCATGACAGTCAAGGGATCTGAAGCAATCTTGCGTTTCACCCACATCGGCGGCGGGTTGGTGGCCAAGGGTGGGCCGCTCCGTGGTTTCACCGTGGCTGGCGCAGACGGAATTTTCCACCCTGCGCAAGCCAAGATCCGCGGCAAGAGCATCGCGGTTCGTTCCGCCGCGGTGTCCAAACCGACGGCGGTCCGGTACGGCTGGGCCGACGTTCCGGATGGAAACCTGTTCAATCGCGCCGGTCTCCCCGCATCGCCATTCCGAAGCGACGTGGACTAGCGCCGCGAGATTATTCATTTGGTTGAAGGCAGTGACGTCAGTTTTCTCGTCTGACAAGTTGTCTACGACCGCCTGCTCCTCTGACATGGTGTCCAGTCCGAAAACCCGTCAGCAGGAGTTTCCATTTGACGGAACATTCTATCCTGCAAGGCGTTGTCAATTTGTCAAAGTCCGTGGCATCGGCAGTGCTAAACTGCCGGTCAATAGGTAATGAACGTCAAGATTTTGCGGAACATTCTGGAGGCGAACGATCAAATCGCCGACCGTATTCGCGGGCGGCTCACAGCGAAAGGCGTGAGGGCGATCAATCTCATCAGCGCGCCTGGGTCCGGCAAGACGTCCTTGCTGGAACGGAGCATTGCCGCGCTGAAACACGATTATCGAATCGCCGTGCTCGAAGGAGATATCGCTACGACCCGCGATGCAGATCGTATTGAGAAGCTGGGCGTTCCCGTCGTGCAACTCCTAACGGGTGGCGCATGCCATCTCGAGGCGCCTCTGGTGGAGCGCGGCTTGAACGAGCTTGATCTCGACGCGCTCGACTTGTTGTTTATCGAGAACGTCGGCAACATCGCCTGCCCGGCCGAGTTCGATTTGGGCGAGACGGTCAAGGTCGGAATCCTCAGCGTCACGGAAGGTCATGACAAGCCGGCCAAGTATCCGCTTCTGTTTCACGAGATCGGCGCGTTGGTATTGAACAAGATTGATTTGGTGCCGTACGTGAATTTCGATTACGAGCAGTTTCTTTCAGATTTCCGCAAACTGAATGCCAAAGCGCCCGTGTTCCAGCTCTCGTGCGTGTCCGGCGCGGGCACAAGGGACTGGACACACTGGCTGGAACATGTGGCGCACGGCGAAATCGTTGTGCCAGCGCATGCGCACTCTCATGCCGATCTCGTCGACATCGTCCAACCGCATGCGCATCCGCACAAGAAAGGTGTAGTAGCAACTGTCCCCGCGGGTGGTACAGCCGTGCCGCCGGGGACGGCGGCTACTACAGCGAGAGAGCTGGTATGAAGACACGGGTGCGCGCCATCGTTTCGGGTCGTGTCCAAGGCGTCGGATTTCGTCCGACGGTCTATCGCTACGCCATGCAGTTCGGTCTGCGTGGATTCGTGTGCAATGGTCCGCAGGGCGTGACCATCGAAGTCGAGGGGGAAGACCTCAAGATTGGCGCTTTCTTTCAACAACTCACCACCATCCCGCCGACACAAGCCGTGATCTCCGAGGTGCAGAAGGAAGTTTGCGCCGAGAAAGGTTATCAACGTTTCGAAGTTGTCGAGTCCGAGCCCGACGGGGATATGGCGGTTCACATTCCTCCCGACCTCGCCACGTGCGACGATTGTTTGCGTGAGGTGCTGGACCCGCGAAATCGACGGAATGGTTACGCTTTCACCAATTGCACCAATTGCGGTCCCCGCTTCACGATCATTCGTGATTTGCCGTACGACCGGGACAAAACGTCCATGGCCAAATTCACCATGTGTGAGCGGTGCGACTCCGAATACCACGATCCGCGCGACCGCCGCTTCCACGCCCAACCGAATGCGTGCGAGGAATGCGGTCCACGATTGCAGTTGCGAGTCGCCGACGGGCTGGCCAGTGAAGACGACGATCTGGCCAAGACGAAAGAAATCATCCGACGTGGCCGCATTGTGGCCATCAAGGGAGTCGGCGGTTATCATTTTGCGTGCGATGCGACCAGCAATGAAGCCGTCGCCCGGCTGCGCCAGCGTAAAGGTCGGGTTGAGAAACCGTTTGCGGTGATGTTTCGCAGAATTGAACAGGTCAGAAAATACTGTGACGTTTCTGAGGCCGAAGAAGCGGAATTGCTGTCCCCGGCGCGGCCGATCGTGCTGCTTCCAAGAAAGCTAACCGGCCGGCGCCTGGCGCAGTCCATTTCACCAGATACAGATACAATTGGCGCCTTCCTGCCTTACACGCCGTTGCATCATCTGCTGCTGCAAAGTTTTGAAGCCTTGGTGATGACCAGCGGAAATCGGACGGACGAGCCCATCATCAGCAATGAGGTGGAACTCGAACCACTCATCGGTCCGCTGGCCGATGCCGCCCTGACGCACAACCGTTCTATCGTTCACAAGTGCGACGACTCCGTGTTGCGAGTGGTCAATGGTCAACGCCAGTTCCTGCGGCGATCCCGCGGATACGTCCCGAATCCGATTCGGCTGGCGGTTGAATCGCCGCAGATTCTGGCGGTGGGCGCCGAACTGAAGAACACGTTCTGCCTCGTCCGCGACGGCAACGCATTTTTGTCGCAGCACATCGGCGACCTGAAGGATTACCGAACGTACAGCCATTTCTCGTGTGAGATTGAGGCGTGGGAAAAACTGATGCGCATCCAGCCGGCCGTGATCGCCCACGATCTACATCCTGCCTATCTATCGACACGCTTTGCCGTTGTGGCGCGGATTCCTCACAAGGTGGGCGTGCAACATCATCACGCCCACATCGCCAGCGTTATGGCCGAGCATGGTTTACACGAACCGCTGATTGGAGTGGCACTCGATGGGACCGGCTACGGAACCGACGGCACGATCTGGGGTGGTGAATTCATGGTGGCCGACCGTAGCGATTTCGAACGCGTCGCCCATTTCAAAACCTACCGTCTGCCAGGCAACGACAAAGCCATCGAGGAACCCTGGCGGATGGCCGTGAGTGTGTTAACGGAGGAAGGACTGAACCACGAGGCGCGACGGAAATTCCCGACGCTAAAATGGCATCTGGTTCAAAAGATGGTCAAGGCGCACTTCAACTCGCCATTGACCTCCAGCGCCGGACGCCTGTTCGACGCGGTCGCCTCGATCCTTGGTCTGTGCGACATGACGACGTACGAAGCGCAGGCCGCGATTCGGCTTGAGTCGATTGCCGATCCGCGCGTGACGGACCGCTATCCATTTGAAATCCAGAGTCGCAAACGACCTTGGGTGCTGGATTTCGCGGCGACGTTGCGGGCGATCCTGGACGAGCGCCACAAAGGGGTGTGCGCCAGTGAGATTTCCGCCAAATTTCATAACACCGTTGCCTTGGCGATTCTCGAAACCTGCCGCTACATTCGCGGTCAACGCGATCTGAGCGTGGTGGCGCTCTCCGGCGGCGTGTTTCAGAATGAATTGCTCTTGCGCCGTACCGTTGGCGCATTGCGCTCGCGACATTTCACCGTGTTCACCAATACGGCAGTGCCGGCCAACGACGGGGGACTGGCGCTGGGACAAGCAGCGGTCGCAGCCGAAAGGATGAACCAACGATGTGCCTAGCCGTACCCGCGCAGATCGTTGAATTAAACGGAACGACGGCGACCATCTCGGTGGAGGGCGCGTTGCGTGAAATCGACGTGTCTCTCGTGGAAGAGCCGCGGCTGGGCGATTACGTCTTGGTGCATGCCGGGTTTGCCATCCACAAGTGGGAAAGAAGCGAAGTTGAGGAACTGGAGGCGATCCGCGCCAATACTGACTTGCGGGAGGTGCTCCGATGAAGACCCTGAAGCAGTCGATCGACGATGTAGCAAGGCGCATCGGCCGTGACATTCGGCTGATGGAGGTTTGCGGCACGCACACCATGGTGGCGTTTCGCACCGGACTGCGCCAGTTGCTGCCCGACAGCGTGCGGCTCATTTCCGGGCCTGGTTGCCCGGTGTGCGTAACGGATGCCAGTTACGTCGACGCGGCCGTTGAGATTTGCCGCCGTCCCCACGTCACGGTGGCCACGTTCGGCGATCTGATGCGGGTGCCGGGTAGTGAGTCTTCTTTGGATCGAGAGCGGGCTGCCGGGGCCAGTATTCGCGTCGTGTATTCGCCCAGCGACGCCTTGTTGCTGGCAAGAGAATCTCCCTCGCAGCACGTCGCATTTCTCGGCGTTGGTTTTGAGACTACGGCACCGGCCGTGGCGTGGAGCATCTGGCGGGCGGCGCGTGATCACGTGGATAATTTCTCGGTGCTTTGTGCTCACAAAACGATGCCCCGCGTGATGGACCGCTTGCTGCGCGATCAACAGATCAAGATCAACGGGTTCCTCTGCCCCGGTCACGTGAGTGTCATCACCGGCGCATCGATATATCAGTTTATTTGCGAGCAGTACAAGATTCCTTGCGTCGTCAGCGGGTTTGAAGCCTGGGACATCATGAAGTCCATCGCGATGCTCCTGAGCCAACTGGCGGACGGCCGGGCCGAAGTGGAGATTGAATATAGCCGTTCGGTGACCGAACACGGCAACAAAACAGCGCAGCGGCTGGTCGAAGATGTGTTCGAGCCCTGTGATGCGAGCTGGCGCGGGATCGGCGCCATCCCGGGCAGCGGGCTTGCCATCCGCGAAACGTACGCACAGTACGATGCCGCCAAGGCTCTGGGAGTAAAGTTCACCGAAGCTCACGTCAATCCCCTATGCCGTTGCGGCGGTGTTTTGCGGGGAGTCTCGACTCCGCTCGATTGTCGATTATTCGGCGGCGCCTGCACGCCGGCGCATCCGGTGGGTCCCTGCATGGTTTCCACGGAGGGCACGTGCGCGGCCTACTACAAATATGAAGGAGTGTCCGCGTGAGGTACGACCGCATCACGTTGGCCCACGGCGGTGGCGGCTCGTTGACCAAGGAATTGATCGAGCAGGTGATCGCGCCGGAGTTCGACAATCCCATTCTCCGCACGTTGGACGACAGCGCGGTGTTGGTGATGAACAACCGGGGCTATGCGTTTACGACCGACAGTTATGTAGTCACTCCTTATTTTTTTCCGGGCGGGGATATCGGCAAGCTCGCGGTTTGCGGGACCGTCAACGATTTGGCGATGCAGGGTGCCCAGCCGGACTGGCTGAGTTTGAGTTTCATACTGGAAGAGGGTCTCTTGATTTCTGACCTGGAAAAAGTCGTTGCCTCAATCCACAAGACCGCCGTCGAGATCGGCGTGCAGATTGTAACCGGCGACACCAAAGTCGTCGAACGCGGCCGTTGCGAGGGTCTGTACGTCAACACGGCCGGCTTGGGGCGCATTTTGACCGGCAATTGGCTGGGCAGCGCCAACGCGCGGCCCGGCGATGCGGTGCTGGTGAACGGTTCGCTTGGGGAACACGGTGTGGCAGTGATGAGCCGACGCCCGGGGATTGCGTTCCAAACCAGCATCGTCAGCGATTGTGCGCCGCTGTGGCCGCTGGTGCAGGAGATTTTGAAAACCGGTGTTGAGATCCACGCGATGCGGGACCCGACACGAGGTGGACTGGCTGCCGCTGTGTGCGACATCGCCCATGCGTCGGGCGTTGGCATCCAGCTTAACGAAGCCGCCATCCCGATCAAGCGGGAAGTCCGGGGCGCCTGCGATTTGCTGGGCCTGGACCCGCTGGCGATTGCCAATGAGGGAAGAATGATTTTGTTCTGCCGGGCCATCGATGCCGACCGCGTGTTGGCGGCGATGAAACGCCATGCGCTCGGCAAGGAAGCCTGTGTGATTGGCGAAGTGAAAGACAGCCCCAAAGGAATGGTATTGCTACATACGACAATTGGTGGCGAGCGGATCATTGAGCTCCCGACCGGGGAGGATCTGCCGCGCATCTGTTAGGAGAGAAAATAAAAAGTGAATAAAAAAGAATTCGTAACCATGGATGGAAATGAAGCGGTCGGCTACGTCGCCTACCGCACCAATGAAGTGATTTGCATTTATCCCATCACACCGTCATCGCCGATGGGCGAGTGGGCGGACGAATGGGCGGCGCGCAAGATTCCCAACATTTGGGGGACGGTGCCGTCCGTTGTGGAAATGCAGAGCGAAGGCGGTGCCTCCGGCGCAGTGCATGGCTCGCTCCAGACGGGCTCGTTGACGACGACCTTTACCGCCTCGCAAGGTCTGTTGTTGATGATCCCCAACATGTACAAGATTGCGGGAGAATTGACGCCTGCGGTGTTTCACATCGCGGCCCGCACCGTCGCCACGCATGCGCTGTCGATTTTTGGCGACCACAGCGACGTGATGGCGGCCCGGTCGACGGGCTGGGCGATGCTGTCCTCCAATTCCGTCCAGGAGACGATGGATTTCGCGCTCATTGCTCAGGCTGCGACGCTGGAGTCGCGCGTGCCATTCCTGCATTTCTTCGACGGTTTTCGCACCTCTCATGAAGTATCGAAGATCGAACTGTTAGCCGATGACGATCTGCGAGCCATGATGGACGACAAACTCATTCTCGAACATCGCCGACGCGGGATGTCACCGGATCATCCGGTGCTGCGCGGGACGGCGCAAAACCCCGATGTGTTCTTCCAGGCGCGCGAGACGATAAATCCATTTTACGCGGCGTGCCCGGACATTGCGCAGAAGGCGATGGATAAATTCGCCAAGTTAACCGGCCGCTCTTACCACCTATTTGACTACCTCGGTGCGCCCGATGCCGAGCGGGTTGTTGTGCTGATGGGGTCGGGCTGCGAAGCCGCCGAGGAAGCAGTCGAATATCTCAAGAAACAGAGCGAAAAGGTCGGCGTGGTGAAAGTGCGGCTCTACCGGCCGTTCGATACCGCCCGCTTCGTGGCCGCTCTGCCCAAGAGTGTGAAAGGCATTGCGGTGCTCGATCGAACCAAGGAACCCGGTGCCACGGGCGAGCCGTTGTATCAGGATGTCGTGACGGCGCTGCGCGAGACCGGCCGCACCATTCCAGTCGTTGTCGGTGGACGATATGGGTTATCGTCGAAAGAATTCACACCGGCCATGGTTAAGGCAGCACTCGATAATCTCGCCGCCCGTCAGCCGAAGAACCATTTCACGGTGGGCATCAACGACGACGTCAGCCACACCAGTCTCGAATTCAACCCGGAATTCTCAACCGAGTCCGAACGCGTCGTCAGCGCGGTGTTTTATGGATTGGGCGCGGACGGCACGGTGGGGGCGAACAAAAACTCGATCAAGATCATCGGCGAGAATACGGACAATTACGCGCAAGGTTATTTTGTGTATGACTCGAAGAAATCCGGTGCGATGACGGTCTCGCATTTGCGTTTTGGACCGGAGCCAATTCATTCCACCTACCTGGTTTCCAAAGCCAATTTTGTCGCCTGCCATCAGCCGGTGTTTCTGGAGCGCTACGACATGTTGAAGGATGCGAAGGCGGGTGGTGTGTTCCTGCTCAATACGCCGTATGAACCGGGGGTGGTTTGGAGCAAACTGCCGCGTATTGTCCAAGAGCAGATCGTTGCGAAGAAACTCAAGTTCTACGTCATTGATGCAGTGAAGGTCGCCCGCAACAGCGGCATGGGCGGACGGATCAACACGGTCATGCAGGTCTGTTTCTTTGCCATTTCGGGTGTGCTGCCGAAAGAAGAAGCCATTCAAGCGATCAAGACTTCGATCAAGAAGACCTACGGACGGAAAGGGGACGAAATCGTCCAGATGAACCTGCGGGCAGTTGACCATACGCTCGAACACCTCCACCAGGTCAGCGTGCCCGGCAAAGTGGAGAGCAACATCGAAATGCCAGCCCCGGTTTCGCCGTCCGCACCAGAGTTCGTGCGGGATACCCTTGGCGAAATCGTTGCTGGAAGGGGCGATCTCTTGCCGGTGAGCAAACTGCCCTGCGACGGCACGTTCCCAACGGCCACGGCGCGTTGGGAGAAGCGCAACATCGCACTGGAAATTCCCGTGTGGGACACCGCGGTCTGCATCCAGTGCGGCAAATGCGCCATGGTCTGTCCGCACGGCGTGATCCGTGCCAAAGTGTACGAAGCGGCGGCACTGCGGAATGCACCCGCCACATTCAAATCGACGGACGCCCGCGATCGTGATTTGAAGGGGCTCAAGTACACCATTCAGGTCGCTCCTGAGGATTGCACTGGCTGTGCGCTTTGCGTGGATGTTTGTCCCGCCAAGAACAAGAGCGAACTGCGGTTCAAGGCAATCAACATGGCGCCTCAACCTCCGCTGCGCGCGCCGGAGAGCGCTAATTGGGAGTTCTTCCTTAACATCCCCGATTGGGATCGTCGTCGCCTCAAGGTCACCGCGATTCCTCAACAACAGTTGCAGCAGCCCTTGTTTGAATTCAGTGGCGCCTGTGCCGGCTGCGGCGAGACTCCTTACATCAAATTGACCAGCCAGCTTTTTGGCGATCGGATGATTGTGGCCAACGCCACCGGTTGCACGTCGATCTACGGTGGCAATCTGCCGACCACCCCGTGGGCGGTCAACGCCGACGGGCGCGGACCGGCTTGGAGCAATTCGCTCTTCGAAGACAATGCGGAATTCGGTCTTGGTTTCCGCATTTCGATCGATAAACAGAAAGAATTCGCCTCGGAGTTGGTGAAGAAGCTTGCGCCCAAGATCGGCGACGAGTTGGCCCAGGCGATCCTGGCCGCCGATCAAAAGGACGAAGCCGGCATTTACGAACAGCGCGAACGTGTGACGGCGTTGAAGTCGAAGCTGCAGACAATCAATTCGTCAGAAGCGCGCCAACTTCTCGCGGTGGCGGATATGCTGGTCAAGAAAAGCGTTTGGATCATGGGCGGTGACGGTTGGGCGTACGACATCGGCTTTGGCGGTCTCGATCACGTGTTGGCCAGCGGCCGCAATGTCAACGTGCTCGTGCTCGACACAGAAGTGTACTCCAATACGGGTGGGCAAATGTCGAAGTCCACGCCGCGCGGCGCGGTGGCGAAATTCGCCGCGGGCGGCAAGCCCATTTGCAAAAAGGACCTCGGACTGATCGCGATGACGTATGGTCACGTGTACGTCGCGTCGGTCGCCATGGGCGCGCGGGATGAGCATACCCTCCGCGCGTTTCTGGAAGCCGAGTCCTACGACGGTCCCTCTCTGATTATTGCCTATAGCCATTGCATCGCGCACGGCATCAATATGACCACCGCGATGCAAAATCAGAAAGTGGCGGTGAACTCCGGTCAATGGCTGCTATACCGATACGATCCGCGCCGGGCTCTGGCTGGCGAACCCCCGCTGCAACTTGACTCGCGGGCGCCCAAACAGAAGGTCGAGGAGTTCTTCATGATGGAAAACCGGTTCAAGATGCTCACCAAGAGCGATCCCGCCCGGGCCAAGGAATTGTTCCGACTCGCTCAGGAAGATGCCGTGCGGCGATTCCACCACTATGAATACCTGGCCGCGGGCAAATCGAATGGACAAAAACCCACGGAACCGGCCAAAACGCCGAGTCCGGCTGCTTCCGCCGGAACCAATTGAGGGGGAATCATGGACTTACGAACCACCTATTTGAATCTGACCCTGCGGACGCCATTGGTCGTGTCGGCTTGCGGACCGCTGTCGGAAGACGTCGGCAACATCAAACGGATGGAAGACGCCGGTGCGTCCGCGGTTGTTCTGTACTCGTTGTTCGAGGAGCAATTGCGGTTGGAGACACAGGAACTCCACCATCATCTGACAGAGGGCACAGAAAGCTTTCCAGAAGCGCTGACGTACTTTCCTGAACCGAGTCAATTCAAGCTCGGTCCGGAAGAATACCTGAAGCACATCCGCGACGCGAAAGAAGCGGTCGATATTCCGGTCATTGCGAGCCTCAATGGCACCACCGTGGGGGGCTGGACGGAATTTGCCCGGCAAATTCAGTTGGCCGGGGCCGATGCGCTGGAACTCAATATCTATTATATCCCGACCAGCTTGAATCAGAGCGGTGCGGACGTGGAGCAAACGTATGTTGATATTGTCCAAGCGGTGCGCTCGGCGGTGACGATTCCCGTGGCGGTCAAACTCAGCCCGTTCTTCAGCAACGTGGCAAATGTGGCCAAACGCCTCGATGCCGCCGGGGCTGACGGACTAGTGCTTTTCAATCGGTTTTACCAGCCGGATATTGACCTCGAAGAACTTGCTGTAAAACCGTCGATCATCCTCAGCACGCCGCAGGCCCTGCGGTTGCCGATGCGCTGGATCGCGATTCTGTTCGGACGGATCGACGCCGACCTTGGGGCCACCAGTGGAATTCACAACGCACAGGATGTGGCAAAAATGCTCATGGCTGGTGCCGATGTGACAATGTTGTGTTCGGTGTTGCTCGCCAAAGGAATCGCGGAAATCAGATCAATCGAACGGGAATTGAGCCAATGGCTTGAGGAGCACTGGTATGATTCAGTCCATCAAATGAAGGGCAGCATGAGCCAGATGCGTTGCCCAGACCCCAGCGCTTTTGAACGTGCCCAATACATGCGAGCGTTGACGAGTTACAAACCCGCCTAGCGAAACGAGACAACCCATGAAGTACAATCGCGAAGAAGCACTCAAACGAATCCGAGAATTCCTTCTCGCCAATACCCGTGCCGATGAAACGACCTGTCAAGCCGCGGCTCGATTGGGAATCTTTTGTCACGGGTACGACCGTTGGACTGTGGAGCAACTCCGCCAACTCTATCCGTGGCTGGCCAAGAAAATGCCCGCCGATACGCCCAAGGAAGAATTCCTCAAATTGATCACCGCGTGGGACGGCGCGCGAATGTTGGTGAACAAATCGCCCACGACCTGCGACGCCAAAGCCACCGACCATGAAGGTTGCCTCGGCTTTGATCGCTACAGCAACCCGCAACTCAAACGGATGTTCCCGCAGTTGTTCGGGTCCGACGACGAGATCACGCAGTGGTGAAGACTTGTGCGGCCACCTTGGGCGTCAATTTGCGGATCGTCCGAGGGTCAACGTCGCCGGGTGTGAGCGTCAAGGCATTGGCGGCACCACAAGCCATCCCGAGTCGCATTCCTTCAAGCAGATCGTATTTGTTCACCACGCCGTAAGCGCTGCCCGCCGTCGCAGCATCGCCACTGCCGATGGGATTGAGCGCCCGAATGCGGGGCGGCGTGAGACGCCAAGTGCGATCCCGGAACACGAGCCAGGCATTTCGCGCGCCGTCGGTGACGACGACATGTTGGGCGCCGTGCTCGATCAACTGCCGCGCAGCCTTTACGATTTGCTTCTCACTCCCAAGCGAACGACCCAAAGTGTTTTCCAATTCGTGAATGTTCAGTTTCACGATCAATGGATGGCAAGATAGGACCTTCAGCAGGCCGGCTCTCTGAGAATCAATCATCAGCGGTATGCCACGCGATCGGGCCAGCCGGGCAAGATCGAGATAAACGGTGTCTCTTGCACCGGGCATAAGCGCCCCGGAAATCACCACCAGTTGTGCCTGGCATAGGCGTGCTTCGAATCGACGAAAGAGCGCCGCCCATTCATTACGCGTCGGCAACGGGGCTTCGCGGACAATCTCGGTAATTTCACCAGATGATCGGTCAATCATTGTCTGGCAGATTCTCGTGGCGGAACGGGTACGGACGACGTCGACCCGAACGCCGTCCCCTCGCAGATCTTCGAGCCAGAGCTTACCGGTTTCTCCGCCGCAGAAACTCAACAGAACGCAGGAAGTGCGGAGCGTTTGCAGTACTCGCGCCACGTTGCCGCCTTTGCCCGCGGCCGACAGGGCAACGGCTCGGCAACGGTTCACTTCGCCAAGCTGCACACGTTCGAACTCCATGGTTTCTTGCCACGCGGGAGTCACTCCCACGCACAAGATGCATTTCGTCCGCGACATGTCGTGATAAAACGATTTCCGTGGAACTCCGTCAATCCCGAACGCGAACGCCGCTTGACGACAGGCCCCATTGCGGCGACAAATAGTTGGTTGCGTTGAATACGGAGGTGCACGCTTATGATGACTTTGGAAAAGCAAGTGCATGAGTTTGTCCGGCAAGACTTCAAACACCAATTCGGCAAACCGGCCGTCGCCGTGAAAGACGATCCCGAATGGCGCAAAGTGCGCGCCACCGGCACGCGGTTGTGGCTGGACACCGGCGATATCGACGAAGCTGGCAAATTGTGGAACTCATCGTTCGAGGCCTTGACGACCAACAACACGCTCCTCAACAAAGAAATCCAGAAAGGCATTTACGACAATCTCGTCGCGAAGGCCGCGGCGGCGGTACGCGAGGCCGCTCCGAAAATCAGTGAACAGGACCTCATCCTTGAAATCGCGTTCATCCTCAATGCCCATCATGCACTGCGGTTGGTGGAAAGATTCGACGCCTTCGTCAGCGTCGAATTGCACACGGATCTCGCGTCGGATGTCGAGCGCACGGTCGCGTACGGCAAACGGTATTTCGCAATCTGTCCGGAGCGGTTCTATGTGAAGGTGCCGCTCACACCCGCCGGCTACCTCGGTGCCCGCCAACTCGTGTTGGCCGGGATCCCGATTAATTTCACGCTCGGTTTTTCTGCGCGGCACAATTATCTGGCGGCCTTGCTCACCAAACCGAATTACGTGAATGTCTTTCTCGGACGGCTGAATTCGTTCGTAGCCGACAACAAGCTTGGCGATGGCCAAAACGTCGGCGAAAAGGCCACGCTCGCGACACAACGCGAAACCCTCAAACTGCGCCAAGAGCAACGGACCAAAACCAATCTGATTGCCGCCAGCATTCGCTCCGGCGCGCAAGTCGGTGATCTCGCGGGCGTCGATGTGCAAACGATGCCAACCAAGGCCGCTGCCGAATACCGCGCCAAACCGCGTGCCAAGGTTACGTCGCAGGTCGCCAACAACCCTGACGTTTCGCTCACCAGTGGTATCACATTCAGTCAATTCAACGGCGAAACGCTGTGGTCCGTACCGCAGAAGTTCAAGGACGCAGTTGAGGATCTATTGCGTCAGAACCTCGATGCGCTCACTCCGGACGCCGTCCAAACGCATTGCGAGAAGGCCGGGCTGGGCGATTTTCTGCCGCGCTGGTCCATGAAGGATATCCAAACCGCAACGAAAGACGGCAAAATTCCTGTGTATGCGACCTGGAAAGAACGCTTGGCGGCTGGCAAGATCGGCTTGGATGCGCTCATGAACCTCAGCGCGTTGTATTCGTTTGCGACCGACCAGAAATCCCTCGACGACCGGATCCGCTCGCTATTGAAATAAGCCGTTCCAAAAAACGCAATTGAGGGCTTGACGAGAACGCCGTGTGCGACTATCTTCAGCGCGTCGGCAAAATTGCCAAGGCTCCTTTTAGTTAGCTACCCCTGAATACTGGCACACAGCGGTCATTGTCCCCCATGAAATCGGTTGGGAGAATCAGATTATGAGACGGCTCATCAAAGTCGGCCTCACCGGAGGAATCGCCACGGGAAAATCTACGACCCTCCAGCGATGGAAACAGGCGGGAGCGGTGGGAATCGATACCGATGAATTGGCGCACCAGACGCTGGAGCCGGGCACGCCGACGTGGAATGAAATCGTACGCACGTTTGGTCCTTCGATTTTGAATCAAAACCAGACTGTTAACCGCCGGGAACTCGGGCAAATCGTGTTTGGGAATCCGGAAAAACGTTTGGCGTTGAACCGGATCATCCATCCGGTTGTCCATCAGAAGTGGATCGAGCGAATTGAGCAATTGGAGCGAGATGATAAGGCAGAAGTTGCCGTCGTCTCCATTCCCCTGCTGTACGAGGTCGGTGCAGAGAAACATTTCGACTGCGTGGTCGCGGTGGGCTGCAGCGAGCAGACGCAAATGGCGCGCTTGAAACAGAAAGGACTTACAGAAACCGAGGCTCGTGGCCGGATGGGCGCGCAGTGGCCGATTCAGAAAAAAATGGATCAAGCTGATTTTGTAATTTGGAACGACGGCAAGCTCGAAGTGCTTGTAGAGCAAGCCGACGTTATTTGGGCAAACATCAAGGAGACTTATCATGCCGCGAACTAAGAACCATCACGAGAAGCACGGGGCCAGCAAAGGCGAAGAAACTCAGTCAACCGTCGCCGAGGTCGCCACCGCCGAGCCGGCAACGAAAGTCGAGGAGACCGAGAAAAACGGCGGGGTAGCGGTAGCTACCGAGAAAGAGGAAGCGCCGGCTGCGCGCGCGGAACCACCCGCCGGTGAGACGCTGAATCTCGCGGATTTGCAGGCCATGACCATGCCACATTTGCAGAAGATGGCGCGGGACCGTGGCGTGGAAGCGGTGGCCGTGCTCAAGAAACACGAGATCATTTTCGAGATCCTCAAGAAGAACGCCGAGCGTAACGGGGCGATGTTCGGCGAGGGCGTGCTGGAAATCCTGCCGGACGGTTTCGGTTTTTTGCGTTCGCCAGCTTACAATTATCTTCCCTGCCCGGAGGATATCTACGTTTCGCCTTCGCAGATTCGGCGTTTCGAACTGCAGACGGGCGACCTGATTGCGGGACAGGTTCGGCCTCCGAAGGACAAGGAACGCTTCTTCGCCCTGCTCAAGGTGGAAGGGGTCAATCGCGACAACCCGGAAAAGGCGAAAGAGAAGATCATGTTCGACAATCTCACGCCTTTCTTCCCGACCAGCCGGTTTATTCTCGAAACCAAAGCTGAAGAAATCAATTCCCGAGTGATGGATCTTTTCACCCCCATCGGCAAAGGCCAACGCGGCCTGATTGTCGCGCCGCCCCGTACGGGTAAAACCATCCTCCTGCAAAAAATCGCCAACGCAGTTCTGTTGAACAATCCGGAGGCCATCGTAATCGTGCTGCTCATCGACGAGCGGCCCGAGGAAGTGACCGACTTCAAGCGAACGGTGAATACGGAAGTCATCAGCTCGACCTTTGACGAGGCCCCCGAACGCCACGCCCAAGTGGCCGAGATGGTCCTTGAGAAAGCCAAGCGCCTCGTCGAGCACAAGAAAGACGTGGTCATTCTCCTCGACTCGATCACCCGCCTGGCGCGCGCCTATAACACGTTGCAGCCGCACTCGGGCAAGATCCTGTCGGGCGGCGTGGACGCCAACGCGTTGCACAAACCGAAACGGTTCTTTGGCGCCGCCCGCAATGTCGAGGAAGGCGGCTCGCTTACGATTATTGCGACGGCGCTGATTGAAACCGGTTCGCGTATGGACGAAGTCATCTTCGAGGAGTTCAAGGGGACCGGGAACATGGAACTTTGTCTCGATCGGCATCTGGTCGAGAAGCGCATCTTCCCGGCGATCAATATCGAGCGGAGCGGCACGCGCAAGGAAGAATTGCTGTATCATCCCGACGAACTCGATCGTATCTATATTCTCCGCAAAGCGCTGGCCGGCGTTCCACCGGTGGAAGCGATGGAATTGGTCGTGGAGAAACTCAAGAAGACCCGTTCCAACGCCGAGTTCCTCCTGTCGATGAAGTTTTAAATGTGCCATGTGCTCTGCTCTCAGAGCTTGGCGTTGCCTACTTACACTGAGTTTGTTTGGTGCCGTGGTGGGAATTGCTCCGGCGGGCGGTTCAAACGAAAACGTTGTCGCAACTTCCAAGTCAAAGGTTGTCCTCGTCCACGACCCGACGGCGGTCAACGGTTTCAGCGTCAATTCCGACAAAGTCCACGCTATGGTTTTGGCTGGGATCGAGACGCTTACGAGCGAAAGGGCGGAAGCCGCGGCCTGGCGACATTTCGTTTCCAGCAACGACGTTGTCGGCCTGAAGATCGACACGCAATCGGGGCCGCTCCAGTCCACCCGGCGCTCGGTGGTGGAAGCGATTGCGGAAGGACTACGCGCGGCGGGAGTTTCGGCTACCAACATCTACGTGTTCGATCGCGACCCGATGCAAATGCGCGCTGCCGGTTATCTCCGCTCGAGTACGACAAACTTGTTTCGAGAGGTTTCGATCATCGATGGGACCGGCTGGGACCCGACGGTTTACTACCAGAACAACTTGGCCGGCAAACTCATCTGGGGCGACCTGCTGTTTGGGAAAGACACGGCTGAAGACATCAGCAAACGCTCGCATCTGCCGAAGTTGGTGACTCAAACCATTACCAAGCTGATCAACGTACCCGTATTGCAGGACCACGATGTGTGCGGCCTTTCCGGTTGCCTTTACAGTCTTTCGCTCGGCATGGTGGACAATATGCGCCGCTTCGAGATGCCGGGCCAGCACGGCGACCCAATGATCGCCGATATTTGCGCAATGCAGCCCATACGCAGCAAACTCGTATTGAACGTGATGGATGGATTGATCGCCGGCTATGCCGGAGGTCCCGGTTTCAAACCGCAATACTCATGGAACTATGGTGCGCTTTATTTTGGTTCCGATCCTGTCGCCATCGACTCTCTCTGCGTACAAGAGCTGGATGTGAGACGTCGCGACGCAAACGTACCCGTCATCGGCTCACTCGCCAATCACATCGCCACCGCCGCCCGTCTCGGGCTGGGTGAAAACGAGCGCGCGAAGGTCGATTTAATAGAAACCAAACCTTGACGATCCCTTCTCACAAGCCTTTGGTGGCACAGGCGTCCCTGTCTGTGTAAATGGTGGCCGGCTCAGAAGCTTGTCTACTCGGATTTCGGAGGCGTGGGTGCCTTTTCAGTCGGCGCCGGCTTTTCCGATTTCGCCTTCTCTTCGTTTGAAGGGATCTTGGCGGCGAGTGCTTGTTTGGCGCCATCGACGATGTCGGAGGCGGGCAAGACGATGGGCATCATGCCCCATTGACTCAGTCCGCTGAACATGAACCCGCTGGTCTGATCAACTTGCGCCTCGGCGCTGCGCAGGAAGAGAATACCGATCAACTTACCATCGAGCGAGAAGACCGGTGCGCCCAACGAATAACCCCAGGTGGCTTCACCCAGCACGTAGAAAGTCCGCGGTTTATCCACAATCGCCTCAATTCGGCCGATCGACACCGCCGGAACGCGATTGGCCGTCTTGTTGAGCCGGTTAACAACCACCACCTCATCCAGCACTTTCGGTTTCGCATCGCTCGAAAGATCGACGAACGGCAATGGTTTCGTGGGTTTATCAGACGGACGCAAAAATGCCAAGTCCAGGTCTTTGTCTCGCAAAACGACATCCGCGGGGATTTCCGTTCCATCAGCAAGCACAATTTTCAAGTCGCTGATCTCGCTGTCAAATTTCAACTGCGACGGGTCGCCCCCGCGGGCGGCAATAGCCCGGGCATAAGTTTCCTTCACGGCGCTGCCAGGATCGGTGGTGCTCAAAGAAACGACCGTTAAACCCGACGGGTCGATCACGGTGCCCGTGGTTTCGACTTTCGAATCCGATTTGGATTCACGTCCGCCCATCGAGATGCTTTGTTTGAGAGCGAGCCGCACGGTGACCACAGCATCCTGGCATTTGGCCAGGATTTCACGTCCCGAGTTGGCGACGTCACTCGCCTGCGACGGAAACGCTGTGACCACCAGCGCCACGAACAAAATCAAAACGCCACTTACCTTTTTCATAGATGTCCTTTCAGAATCTCGGCGCCTCCATCCCACTTCGGCTCCAATTCCAAATACATGGTGTGAATGCCGCGTTCGACGCGGAGCACAACGGTCTTGTGCTTCTCCGCCGCTATGCGTTTCATCGTCTGTTCTAATGATTGCACATCGGCTACGGGTTCGTTGTCCACCGCTACGATGATGTCGCCTGTATTCAACCTGCCCAAAGCCGCCCAACCGCCATCCTTCACGTCGGTGACCAAAGCTCCGCCCTCACGCTCCTGCGGCCATTCTTCTCGCACCTTGTCGAAGAACGTCATGTCGCGTGCGGTAAATTCAAAATCGTCATCGCGATACTTTTTCATCTCGCGTTCGAGTTTGGGCGACCGCACGAGTTCCACGGGCAGACTCAGTTTCTGCTTGTCACGCAATACCGTCAACGTCGCCGTCGTGCCGATCTTGTATTGCCGCACCATGGCGTTCAGAACTTCCTCGTCGCCGGGCTGAGACGCCTCGATCGGATCGCCATCGATCGCTAACAGCAAATCTCCGACTTTTAATCCCGCCTTTTCCGCAGAGCTATTCGTGTACACCTGGGTTACCCGTACCCCATTCAAACCCGGGTTGCCGAGTTGCTTCGCCAAATCGCGTGTGATCGCCTGCGTCGTGACTGGCAACCATGCCTTTTGCGCTTCCAGTCCCGGGTCCTCGATTTCTTTGATCCCAACCTTTACCACCGTCAGCAATTGCTCGGTATTGCGCAAGAACGCGAGTTCGGTGGGCACTGGCTGGTTTTGGTCCTTCGTGATTTTGTCAGTGATCTGTTGCATTTCGGCGACGTTTTGCACCGGAGTGCCATTGATCTCGACCAGCACGTCGCTTGTCTCGATGGGCGGCTTAGCGTCGTTGCTCGGTCCGCCCGGACGGACGGAGGTGACGAGGACGCCGTCGCGGCTTTTCAACCTCATCTCGCGCGCGGCCAACGCCGAAATGTCACGTGCCGTGATGCCCCATTGCTTCAATTCGAAGGTCTTGGGCTGGCTCTGTTCGCGCTCGGCAGTGCGCAGTTTCAACACCTTTCGTTTGCCATCGCGAAGGATGACCGCCTCGATTTCTTTCCCCACCGGCAAACTGGCCACCATCTGGTTGAGCAACGGGATTTCCTCCGCGTAGCGCACAAATACCTTCTTTCCCGCCAAGCGCACCAGCGAATCACCAGATTGAATTCCCGCTTTCGCGGCGGGAGAGCCTTCCACTACGTCCGAGATTAACACCCCACGATCTTCTTTGTCGCTTTTCAGCAAGGGCTGAACCTCCACGCCCAGCCAACTGCGGCTGACGCTGCCTTTTTCGATCAGTTGACGCGCGACGCTCTGCGCGAGATTGCCAGGGATAGCACCGCTCAATCCGTAACTGATTTCGTTAATGCCGATGACCTGCCCCTTGAGATTCACCAATGGCCCGCCTGAATTGCCGGGGAAAATATCCGCGTCGTGTCCGATCCAGCGCACCAGCGAGCCCACATCCTCGCCGTCGAGCGTGAACCGCGACGAGGAGAACGCTTCTGGCATGACCATCTTGGTGTTGCTGACGATCCCGAGTGTCACCGATTGCGACATCGCCAGCGGACTACCCATTGCTAGCACTGAGTCACCAACCTGCACTCGGTCGGAATCGCCGAACTCGACGGGCGTGAACTGCCGTTTTCCGTCCGACTTGATCTTCAACACCGCGATGTCTGACAGCGGATCTGTCCCCACCAACTCAGCTTCGACTTCTTCGTTGTTCGGCAGAATGCACACAATCCGTGTCGCATGGCCGGCCACGTGATGATTGGTGATGACGTGTCCCTCCTTGGTGATAATCACGCCACTTCCGCTGGCTTCGTATTTTATTTCACGGCCTTGGTAATACTGCGTAGCCACGACCTGAATTCGCACCAACGACGGTTTCACGCACGCCACCGCCGCCTCGATGGCTTCATGCGTCGGGTTACTCGTCGCCGTCACACAAACAAGAGAAGGCCAACAGAAAAGCACAATGGCCAAAGACAAAAACCCCACGCAAGGCTTCCAGCGATAAATCATGCGGTGCAGTATGGCAGAACCTCCCCGCCGCGTAAAGGTAGCGTCTGGAGCCCGTATTAGCTTGCTCACAAACCGAGAAACTGCTAGCCTCCAAGCGTTGGCTGGAGAATGGCGCACTGAGTTGCGAGGTGCAGCAAGAGTCACATGAAAAACAGGAATCACCTCTGCGTCTGGTTGTCCTGCTGTTGTTTTTTCTGGCTCACCATATTCAATTACTCCTGCTTTTCCCAGACGAACAGTTGGATCAACGCAGCGGACGGAACGTGACAAACGGGCGGCGACTGGTCGCTCGGCGTTCCGCCCACCAATACTCAATCGGCGATCCTCCTCACCAATGTCACGACCAAGACGGTTACGATTGACTCGGATACTTCCGCCGCCTTGCTGAGCATCAGCAATTTGACCGTCAGCGCCCCGGTCGGCAGTACCAACACCTTGAGCATCACAAACACGGGCACAAACACTCCATTGCACGTGCTCAGTTTCATGACGATCATTAACGGCGGGGCGGTGAGCGTCACCAATTCAGCTCTGCAGGTGGACGGGCCGCTGGGAATCGATGGTAATTTGGCGCTGCAGCCGGGAGCGCAGGTAGTCGCGACGAATGCATTCACGAGCATCGGCTTCAACTTAGGAGCTACCGGTCAAGTTGTGATGACTGACGGCACGGCGATCTTCAGCAGACTCATCGTCGGCTCCAATACGCTTTCTGTGGGTACATTCACCATGAATGCGGGAAGCCTTTTTGTTTCCAGTTTGTTTATAGGGCTCGGTTCAAACGCCGTAGGTTCTGCATGGATATCGGATTGCGCTTTGACGGTGACAAATTCGTTCCTTATTGGGGAGCGCAAGACAACCGGACAGCTCACGCTCTCCAACACAACAGCCCATGTCCGCGATATTTCTGTGGCGGGTTCTCTGGAATCACAAGGTACGTTTACCATGGCTGGAAGTACTGTAACGTTTTCTTCCGGCTTCACAGCAGGAGGCACCAAGTCAACTGGCACGGTGTTCGTCAGTGATGGACAATTAACCATCACCAACGGCAACTTGAGCATTGGAGTCAACGATGGCATTGGACAAATGACCATCACGAACGGATTAGCGTCAGCTCCCCAGTTGAACGTAGGGTTTGGAAATACCCAAGGTCAGGGCACGCTCACAGCGATTGACAGTTCGTTGGTTATTTCCAATGTTGCAGCAATCGGCAGCGGCAGTAACAGCACGGGCACGCTATGGCTTATCAATTCCCAGCTGCAATTCACCGGCGTCACGAACGGGATCTTGGTCCCGGTCGGATCTGGTGTAGGACAGGTGATTCTGTCGAAGAATTCCTCCGTCTCCGTCGGCAGCGCTTGGCTGGGTACGGGAGGTACGCTCTCAATCCAAAGTGGAACAGTGTCCATCGTTAGCAATTTTTCCGTTTCGTCAAAGGGCACGGTGTGGATGGCCGACGGACAGCTATATGTCAGCGACGGCGTGATGAGTATGGGGCAAGTCACGATTTCAAATGGTTTCGTTTCAGTTCCGGATGCACTTATCGCGTCGGCATCTGCGGCATCCACTGGAACCCTAGCTGTTGTGGGTGGTTCCTTCAGTGCGTGCTCCAGTTTGGTTATCGGTGATTGCTCTTCGAATGCTATCGGACAGGTCTTGCTCGGTGGTGGCGCTCTTATCGTGACCAATGCCGGACAGCCAGCGTTTATCGACCTACAGAATGGAACGCTCACAGTGAATAGCGGTTCGCTTATCACTGATAAGCTCGTGATGACGAATAGTTGCGGACACTTTGTGAAGAATGGCGGTAGTGTTGTCATCTCGACATTGCAGCTCGATCCTGCGCTGGATGCCGATGGCGATGGCATCCCGAACGGTTACGAGCAAAGTCACGGGCTCGACCCGCTCGATCCGGTCAACGCGACACTCGATTCTGATGGCGATGGCCAGACCGATTTACAGGAATATCTTGCCGGTACAGACCCAACAAACAGCGCGTCGGCGTTTCGGATCACGAGTGTGGTCAGAACCGGCAATGATATCTTCGTCACATGGATGACCGGTATCGGCAGAACCAATGCGCTGCAAGTTGCCCCTGCCGCCGGGGACTCCGTAGACGACACGCGAGCAGGCGGCGGCTACGACACCAACGGGTTTGCCGACGTTTTCACGGTCACCAACACCGTTGGAGCAACAACCAACTATCTCGACCTCGGCGCGGCCACCAATGTCCTATCGCGGTATTATCGGGTGCGTCTGGTGCCGTAAAGCCAGCTAGAAAAACTATAGTCGCAGGGTTGCCGTGAGAACATCTTCGCGGCGTCTCGTCAAATTCGGCTTAGCCTGCGCGGGAAAGGCGCACCCGTGAAGGGTGCGGCTACATGGAAATCGGCCTTGTTGGACGTTGTAAGCCTGCCGCGAGTTATCAGCCAATCAGCAGTTCTGCAATTTGCACCGCATTCAGGGCGGCGCCTTTTAGCAACTGATCTCCGCTGACAAACAGGTCGATGCCGCGACCGTCAGTTCGCGAACAATCTTGCCGGATTCGGCCCACCAAGCAGTCGTACTCGCCGGAAGCGTCGATAGGCATGGGGTAACGCTTGTTGGCGACATCGTCCACCAATTTGATCCCGGGAGCTTTGGCCAAAAGGTCGCGGACTTGATCGACCGACATGGGCCGCTCGAACTCGAGGTTTACGGCCTCGCTATGGGCCCGATAAACCGGCACACGGACACAGGTGGCGCTGACCATCAGGTTTGGCGCGTGCATGATCTTGCGGGATTCGTTGACGAACTTCATTTCCTCTTTGGTGTACCCGTTGTCGAGAAACACATCCACATGCGGGAAGAGGTTGAATGCGATACGCTGCGGAAGCGCTTCCGCTTTTACGTCTTTTTCACCGCGCAAAATCGCGGAAGTCTGATTTTCCAGTTCTGCCATCGCTTTGGCGCCAGCCCCGCTGGCCGCCTGATAAGTGGCGACCACGATACGCTTGACGGGATTCACCCGATGCAAGGGATAGACCGCCACGAGCATGATCGCAGTCGAACAATTCGGATTGGCAATGATGCCTTTGTGCAGCCGGACGTCCTGCGGATTCACCTCTGGCACCACAAGCGGGACCTCGGGGTCCATGCGAAAGGCCGAAGAATTGTCGATAACCACTGCGCCTTGCTTTGCGGCTCCCGGGGCAAATTCCTTTGAGCGCGACGCTCCGGCGCTGAACAACGCGAAGTCGATGCCCTGAAACACCTCCGGCTGCAGTAATTCAACCTTGATATCGCTGCCCTTAAATTTCAGTTTCTTGCCGACACTGCGTTCCGAGGCGAACAACCGCAGACTTTTTACAGGAAAACTGCGTTTTTCGAGCGTTTCGATCATCTCAACGCCGACGGCGCCCGTCGCGCCCACAACTGCCATATTGTACCCTTGAGCCATATAAAAACTCCTGTTGTAGCCCGCCAGTATAGCGACGCATGGCGAGAGTGCAAGTCAGCAACAGGCGTCTGGCCCCTGTTCGATGGCAGTTCGTCAATGTTTATAAGTCAGAGTTGGAGCTTGATTGTTGACGCGCCTTTCTTAAGTATTTCCGCCCATGCACTCCGATTCGATTTCGTTGGCGGGAAAATATGGGTTGGTTTTTGGCGTGGCCAATCGACGTTCAATTGCGTGGGCCATTGCGCAGGCCTGGCATGACGCTGGGGCCAAGCTGGCTTTCACGTATCAAGGTGAACGTCTGAAGGAGAACGTGGAGGATCTCGCCGCCGGGTTTGGGTCCGAAACGCCGCTCTATCCCTGCGACGTGACGCGCGACGAGGACATTGCGCGCGTATTTCAACAGGTTCGCAAGGACTTTGGCAAATTGCACATGCTGTTGCACTCCGTCGCCTTTGCTCCGAAAGACGCCCTCGAAGGCGAGTTTGTCAATACTTCCCGAGAAGCGTTTCGGATTGCTCACGACGTGAGCGCGTATTCATTGGTGGCACTGGCTCGAGCGTCAGAGCCGCTGATGACCGAGGGCGGGTCCATTGTGGCCATGACGTATCACGGAGCGGTAAAGGTGGTTCCACGTTACAATGTCATGGGCGTTGCCAAAGCGTCGTTGGAAGCGTCGGTTCGCTATTTGGCGTATGATTTGGGGCCGAGAAGAATTCGTGTCAATGCTATAAGCGCGGGTCCCGTCAACACGTTGGCCGCGCGGGGTATTTCTGGCTTTACGCAAATGCTAAAGCACTACGAGGAACGAGCGCCCTTGAAGCGGAATATTGAAGCACAAGAACTTGGGGCGGCAGGCCTTTTCCTGGCCAGCGATATGTCTACGGCTACTACAGGACAGGTCTTGTACGTCGATTGCGGATACGAAATCATGGGAATGTAGCCAGGACGTTCCGGCTGCGATCCGGCAACGCAGTTCTCCGTAACAACTCTATGGTAATCGGCGTCCTCCAGATTGAACTGACCATTCCGTCTGCCGACAGCCTGAAAGCCAAGCGAATGGTTCTGCGCAGTCTTAAAGATCGCCTCCGCCGAAACTTCAATGTTTCCATTGCAGAAGTGGGCGAAAACGACCAGTGGGGCAATGCGGTTTTAGCGGTGGTTATGGTAAGCAATGACCGGCGGTTTACCAACCAGGTGCTGTCCAAAATTGTAAACCTGATCGAAAGCTCCCGGGATCTTGTCTTGGACGATTACCAATTAAGCCTGATCTGACATGTAAACATGGCCCACTCTCACGGGTTTGGCCCGGTCTCCACAATCGCCTCTAAGCCTTGACAAATAAGGCTTCCGGGGTTATTAACATGTCCAGTTGACGCGATGGCAGATGGGGTAGGCTGCAGTCACGCTGGCTTGGAAGGTGCTCAAACACGCGTCGAACGAGTCGAGATGTAAGGATCAATGGGCGAGACCGAGTGATCGGCTAGGTTCACATGTAGAGATCAGGCGCTGGACATGCCAAGAGCGAAAATACTGGTGGTTGACCCGGATATTTCTTGGACGCTGAAGTTATCCGAACTGTTGATCCAAGAAGATTGTGAGGTGTTTTCCGCAAACTCAGTCCAAGACACTCTGCTACTGTTGGATGCTCGTCGAGTGGATATTCTCATCGCCGATATCAACATAGCGGGTCAGGATGGCACGGCTTTTTTGGAACAAATTTGTCAGGTTTATCCGGAGACGGCCGTGATCGTTCACACGGGGAAAGCCTGTGTTGAACAGGCCGTGCGTGCGACGAAGTTGGGAATCTTCGATTATTTACAGAAATCAGAGGAACCCGCGGCACTCGCTGGCCTTCGACAAAAGGTCGGACAAGCAGTACAGGAGTTGGGCATGCTCGTTCGCCCAAGCGGCGGCGACCCGCGCAACCGGGGTTTACTGGCGGTGCCGACCCATGGCTTCTACGGGATCATCAGCCAGAATCCCCAGATGCGGGACATGTTTGAGCTGATTCAGACGATTGCCGACAGCTATGCAAACGTCCTCATCCACGGTGAGACAGGAACCGGCAAAGAATTGGTGGCTCGCGCAATCCACGAAGCCAGCAATCGGCACGGGAAACCATTCGTGACCTTGGACTGCACGGCGCTGGCACGCGAGCTTCTTGAAAGCGAGTTATTCGGACATGAAAAGGGCGCTTTTACGGGAGCCGTGGAACGCCACATTGGGCGGTTTGAACGAGCCAACGCAGGGACCCTGTTTCTCGATGAAGTGGCAACCATCACGTTAAACGTACAAGCGAAACTGCTTCGGGTGTTGCAGACGCGCACATTCGAGCGCGTGGGCGGATCGAAGCCGATCTCCGTGGACGTGCGCATCATCGCAGCGACCAATCGACCGTTGGAGCAGTGTGTCAGTGAGGGGAGCTTTCGCGAAGATTTGTTTCACCGGCTAAATGTTGTACAGATCGAGCTGCCTCCGTTGCGGGAACGGGCTGAGGATGTCCCGCTGTTGGCCATGGAATTCTTGCGACGTTTTGCGCGCCAAAACGGAAAGGAACTCCGTGGATTTAGCGACGCGGGCATCGACGTGCTGTGCCGATACAACTGGCCCGGTAATGTCCGCGAGTTGGAGAACGTGGTTTTGCAGGCGGTCGTTCTGGCAAAATCATCCCTGATCGATGTAAACGATTTGCCCAAGCGAATTACCGAGTCAAAACCGGTCGTCAGCACCCAATCCTCGGCATTGGCCGACCAACTCGGTGAGCCCGAGAAGCAAATTCTCATTAACGCGCTACGTCAACACGCCGGCAACATCAAACGAACCGCAGAAACGTTACGGATCAGTCGGACGACACTCTATGCGAAGCTCAAGAAATACCAAATCGAACCCGATCTCGTCCGATAGCTTCGAGTTCAGGGTCCACTCGCTCTGCCATAAACGGCCGTCACCTCGTCCGTATAAACCAACCGCCAGCCCGGAGATATCGCGAGCAAGCTGTTGAGCGCATGTGTCCGCGGCAAAATCGTCCAGCCAACATTATACCTTTTCAGCACGGCGTCCCAGCCGGGGAGCGCTCGGTTAGCGCGGTCAAATTCCCGAACGAAGGCCGCTCCGTAGAAGTCATTCCGACCGTCAATGAAGACTTTGTGATCGGGCATCGCGAAGATCAGATACCCTCCCCATCCATAATCGTTGAACATTTCACCCTTCACCGCGTCCGGATGGGAATTGATGAAGGCGGTTGCGACAATCGGAAAGCGATTGGAGAGCACATCCGTAGTCAGGACCGGATTACCACCGACGAGGCGGGGCTTGGCAGCGATGACCAACAGCAGGCCGACCGAACAGAGCGTAACGATGCGCCCATCGGCCGTTCGATTGATTTGGGTGAGATTGGCAGAGAGTTGACGATACCAGAAGAAGTTGCGGGCAGGACTGTTCTCCAACTGTTTCTGCCAACAGGCCGCAAGACTCGGTGTGATCATCAGTGCAAAGATGGGAATGTTACGCGCAGCGAATAATGCGAGCAGTCCCCACACACCGATGACGACAATATCTGTCGTGGAAAGCCTCGGTTGTAGGACCAAGAGTATGAACGCAAGCAGTCCGAACTCCAACAACAAGCCATGCGCACCGGCTGAATGGAAATTCGGCGACCGAAATTCATTCGTGTAGTGGGCCAATGTAGGGTCATGGAAGAATTCCAGCACGTGCAACGGCAGTTTCCATCCATTGGGATTCAAAAAAGTTACCAATCCGCAGGCGGTGGTTAAAAGCACCAGCACCCCGAACTTTCTCCGCAGAATGGTCTGCTCCGTTGGTCTGCAGCGTAAGAGGGCGATGCTTGTGCCAACGAGAAAAGTCCCGATAATGACAAAGCCTGTGAAGAAAGCGCCGTGCAAATTGACCCAGAGAAGCATTAGAGGCACGAGCCGAAAAAGCAGCTTCGGTGCACGCAAGCGGTCCAAGTGGAACCATCGGAGTTGCCATGCAAAGATCACCGCCAGAATATGAGTGAACAAAAGCGGCCGTGCCAACCAATGCACTGAGCAGGCCAGCGCTGCTGCTAAAACGAGAGCAGTGGAAATCAAGAGATCATGGCCCTCAGCCAGAAGCTGTCGATGCAGCAGCCACAGGGTCGTCGCAATTAGCATGGCCGCCAATAAAACGATGCCATTCCAGCCGAGGAAATCTCCCATAGCAGCGAACAAGACTTCACCGAGCCATTCCTTTGAAATCAGCGGGGCTCCGCCACGTGTGTATGAAAAAGCGTCAAATCGAATGACCGTGTGGTGCTGAATCATCCAATTGCCAATCCGCCAGTGCAAGCACGCGTCTCCATCGGCGCTGATGAGCACCAGCCGCCATTGCGTCAGGACCAGTCCAAGAAAAAATGCCAACCAGATGAATTGACTGAATGACGGCAGCCACCAACGGCGACGCTTGAAAGTAGCCGGAGAAGAAATGCGGGACAAAACTCTCATTGTGCTTTGCGGAAAATGGTGGCGACCTGGTTGGAATAAACGCGCTCCCAATTCGGCATCAATCCGAGCGCAGAATTGAGTCGTCGGTCCTTCGGCAATAACGTCCATTGCACATCGTATTGCTGGAGGGTCTCGAGCCAGTTGGTGTTGAGCGTGGAAATCTCGTCGTATTGCCGAAGAAACGACTCGCCATAAAAGTCTGTGCGGCCATCGATGAAGACCCGATGGTCCGGCAAAGCGATCAACAGATAGCCTCCCCAGACATACTCATTGAACATGTTACCCTGAAACTGGTCCGGGTGACTTTTGATATACTCCACTGCCTCCACCGGCCAGTTTTTGACGGGTATGTGCAAAGGACGAGGAATCACGATTGCGAACACCGCGATCATCGCAAGGAGTGGCCCTCCGTGCGAAACCCGATGAATCTCGCGCAGGGGATTGGAAATGCGTTTCACTAGTGGCGTGGCGCTCTCCGTCAGAGCTGCCGCAATAATGGGCGCTGTAAAGATTGCGCATAGGGGAATGTTCCGCACCGCATATAAGGCGAAGTAGGTCCACACAAGGAGCATCAATCCTGAAGTTGGCGAGAGCCGTGGGCGCGTCAGCGTCAGGGTCAAAAACATCAATCCCAGCCACATCAGGAAACCAAGTGAGTCGGCTGCATGGAAATCTGGCGAACCATATTCGGCCAGCCAATTGGTGAGATAGGTCGAGTGCAGAAATTGCAGATTGTGAAGATGGAGCTTATATCCATTCGGATTGATCAGCGATACAACTCCGCAAAGCGCGAGGACGACGGTGAACGCCCTCAGTTTTCTTCGTAAGATGATCGCTTGCGGGGGACTGTTTCTGGCCAGCGCCCATTCAATAATTGCACCCCACCAATAAATGCCCAAAGTAACGAAACCGGCGAGATAACCGCCGTGCAAGTTGACCCACAGCAATGTCAACACGGGGAGAACGACATAAAGCCGGCGGGCAGAAGCTTTTTTTTCGTAACAGCGCAACTCGTTTACCCACAAAACCGCCAGCAGGAAGGTGAATGCATGCGGCCGTGCCAGCCAATGAGTACACGCAGCCCACGCGGCAATCAGGGTCACGAAGATTGCCACTGCGTAATCGTTCCCTTCACGCAGCAATTGCCGGTGCAACCATGCAAATGTGGTCGCTATTAAAAGCGCCGCTACAACAGCCAAGCCATACAAACCGGCCCACCTTCCGGCTTCGGCAAAGATAATCTCGGAGAGCCATTCCTTAGATATGAATGGCTGGTCGAGACGAGTGTAGGAGAAGACGTCGCGACGCAGGATTTGGTGATGCTGCAACATCCATTCACCCACCCGCCAATGCATACAGGTATCGCCATCGCTCGCAACCATCATCGTCCGCCAGGGTTGAGCCAGCAGGATCAGGAGAATGACGATCCATAGCCACTGCGTCATGGATGGTATCATCCAATGCCAGGCGGAACGTGCGGCAGGAAATTGCATTTGCGCGGCAGCTTAGAAAGCCGGTTTGTAATGTTCAACATAGAACTATCACAACGATTCTGGTAATGAACCGAGCGTGTGGTTCGACTCATGAATGGGTGGGGACGATTAGGGTAAAACAGGTTTCTGGATTTTGGCGCATTGGCCATTCTGAAGATTTTAGTCATTCTCCCGTCGCAAGCCGAACGATCTGATTTTACACACTTATACGTTTGGAACCGCGGCCGGATTGTTGCTAATGATCGCGGCGAGCTGGTTCTGTGTGCGTAACCGCGATAAAGAGGAGGCGCAGTTTTGCTTGTTGAGTACGCGCATGTTGGCTCGACAAGCAGCCGTTTGGGGTCATTACTTTGTCTTTCTAATCTTTCCGGTCGCGTCGATGGCCACCCGGATTTAGGCAAGTTCATCGGGTACGCGCGTACTCTGGTTTGGACTGGTGTTGATCGCGTTGAACGCTCTCGACCGATTAAGAACGCCGCTATTTGAGCATCATTTACTTGTAAGGCTCTTTCTGAATTACGTTCCGCTCTACGGCGTCTTGGCACTGACGGTTTTCTTTGCCAACGAGCTGTGGACCAGAAGGAGCGAACAGGGAAAGGACGGAGCCTTCGCGGTCTTTTCACTGAAAGCCAGCGCTTCGAATCCGGTTCGGGCGAGATAGAAAGGCTGCACAGTAGAACAAACCAACGAATAGGATCAGCGCCCGGATCCCGGTGACAAAAGAAAGGGACTCAAGTAATCCGCCAACCAACGCTCCAATCAAGTTCGAGCCGAGCGCGCGGGCTTTATCGCCGGACACCGCGAAGGACTGAATGAAGATCAAGCCAGCGAAAAAGACGGGTGCCGTCAGAAACGCGCTGGCAGCGATGAGCTTGATCGCGCCAGTCAAACCATTAAACTGGTCGAGCGGTATCAGTGCCAGCGCCGTAAGGGTGATGGCCAACCCCACGACGGTCGTCCATGGCGGCAAGTGCGGCCAATGCCAGGCAACGAGGTTCGCCAATAGTATCATCACCAAAACTGCAGAAATCACAATCGCATTGACGACCCATGTCATGCCGAACAAAAGCGTCGCGCGACTAACAGTCTGTACCTCCAACAGCAGAAATGCTGTGCCCAATGCGAAGAAGTGCCAGTCGAGTCCGCTGCTCCCAAGTCTAAACCCGCGCCATTGCGCCAATATTACGGTTCCGAGAATCAGCAGTGAGGTCAGCATATATAATTCGGGGATGCGGGCGCGCTCTAGGTATAAGTAGGGCCAGTCGTCAGTCGTCGGACGCGTCTTGCCGGGGAGGCTGATCTCTCGAGCCGTCACATAATTTCGCAGCCAGCTTTTCTTCAGGTCATTCACAGTGAATGGACGGTTTCTGTTAACCAGCGTGAGTTCGCCGCCAGCACCATATTGTGGGTCCTCACGATCTGCTTCAAAAGCGAGTGGCCTATGGCCAAATACTTGGGCCAACATCCCGTATAGTCGATCAGAAATCCACAGGCGCCGAGCTGCGAAATTCATCAGCAATACCCCATCGGGAGCCAATAACTGACGGGCCTCTTCCAAGCATTGCAGCGTATAAACGTAATGATCGATGCGTCGATTGTTGTATGAAGATCCGGGGTGGGTATCGAGCAGGCCGAACCAAATAAGGTCATAAGGTCCGCCGGCTTGCCTGAAAAATGCACGTGCGTCTGTAACATACATGTGCACGTGTGGCGAATCGTAAGGGTGCTCGGGGTGTAGCTCCTTGCCGATCTTGTAAATTTGGGGATCGATCTCTACGCAGTCCACTTGTTTTACGTTGTGCCTCAATGCCGCGGCTGCGTTGTTGCCCGCACCGGCTCCCACGATTAAAATACGGCGCGCCCCGGGTTTGAATTCGAACGCGAGGTTGTAATGGCTAAGTCGCACTTTGGAAGCATCGATAAGTTCTGGATGCGACTTCAGGAAGTCTTCTGACAGATTTACAATACCCTGATAGGAAAGACCGTTGGCCGCAATGTCGTATCCGATCAGTACCCGATTTGTCGTGTCGCCGCAGTAAGATGGGGTTACCGTAAGCTTCTGATATGGCGACCAGATTGTGCGGATACCGGGAGTGCGCGCCCAGCATATGCACGAAACTGCAGCGACCGCCGCAAGGGTGAACCACCAGTTGCGAACGGTCGTGATTCCGGCCACGGCGGCCAGCAGAGTTGCAGCAACTATGAACCAGATGGGCGGAGGCGTACACAGCCGACTTAACGCATTAAACAAAAGAGTACCGGCCAGGCTGCCTGCAATATTAACGGAATACCCACGGATCACACGTGGGTGTTCAGCCAAGGCACGTCCTAAAAGCTGTCCGGTTGGCACAAAAGTGAAAACCACGAGGTATAAGACGACCCCGATCATGATCATCGCCCCAAAGATTGAGCGGCCAGATGATTCAAATGCGTCCGCCCAAAGCGGCGAATCCTCGAGTCCAGCCAACCAATGAGTCAATCGAGTTAAGTCCACTCGTTGCCAATGGAATGGATTTGCCACAAGGAGAGTCAACAGCAAAAGATTCACACTTAGCCGCGTTAGTGCCAGTGGCCTAGAGGCGAGAAGGCAGCCGAGACCGGTGCCACAGAAGCAGGCAATGAGGAGCAAATTGCCAAGATACGCGAAAATACGCACCTCTGTGCCGATCCAGCGTATCAGCATGAGCTCCAAGTAGAGAATCAAGGCACTAACGATGAAGATCTCCGCCTCGCATCGGAAAATCGAGGTCTTACATGAGTTGACCATGACTGCCGATTCAAACAAAAGTCACCTGCTGCCGCAACGCATGTTTCTTAGTTTGAGCTAGAGCTGTCTTCATAACTCTGCTAGTGGATGGAACAATGTGATGAAGACATTGAATTGGTTGAAAAGGGCAGGGCAGAATCGACTGCTGGATGTTGGAGCGATTCTCATCATCGTGCTGTCGGTGTGGCGCCTCGCGATTGTTCTGCCCTCGCGCGTGTGGGGTTTCGACTTCAATCACTTCTACATCTCAAGTCGTTTTCTTCTGGCTGGTCAGAATCCATACTTGAAGTCGCTTGAACCCATGAGCCGGGAAATGGGTTTTGAGTTTGCCAGAGACCTGCCGATTCCTCACTATCCGCCCTCGTTTCTTTGGTTGTTTGCACCATTGGCGAGTTTGCCTCCGCGTGCAGCCTTTAACGTGTGGCTTTTGGGAGAGATCTTCAGTTTGGGAGTTCTTTTGTGGGTGGCCCGGCTTTTATTGAGCGAGCGACTGTCGCGCAGAGGGTGGACTTTCCTTTGCGGCGCTACAATAGCATCCCAGCCTGTGTTCATGCAATTCTACTTCTCCCAAGTGCAACTCTTGCTGGCCGCCATGGCGCTTGGAGCCTACGCGTGTCATAGGCGCGGATGGGATACTCCTGCTTGTCTGGCGATTGCCGCTGCGGGGCTGCTGAAATTCTATCCGTTTGTGCTGCTGCCTTGGTTTTTGTGGCGCAGCAAAGGCAGTGTACGGGCGCGAATAGGGCGAACGTTGGCTGTGCTCGCTTTTGGCTTGTTGACTTTTCTGATCACTGGTCCGCAGCTATGGAGAGATTTCTTTCGTTTTGGGATTCCGGTGGCGGCCAAGAACGAGGTCGGCCGCAACTTCCATTATGCATTGCCGTCTTTCGTAACCAATTTGGGCTTCGCATCCAGTGGTTTCAGCCCGTCACCGACAATTGCCCATTTCTGGTGGGCAATTGGATCAGCGGCGGGCCTGTTGGTAATTGGGCTGGCCTATTTCTTCTGCTATCACGGCGGCGGAGATGAAGAGATGGAATTCTGTCTCGTTTGCGTGGCAATGATGGCAGGAACAGTGACGGTTCAGGGACATTACTTCGTTTGGCTGGTTTTCCCGGTCGCATGTGCGGCGTTACGCGTTGCTGCGAGACCGTCAGTCTTTCGAGTGCTGTTTTTGGGGCTGGTTGTGTTATTGCTAAACGAAATTACCCCCCCATCCGGTTCGTTGTTTCCCAACAGCATCTATTTAAGGATTTTGATCAATTACTTTCCCTTTTACGGCTTGATGGCACTTGGCCTTTTTCTAGCCCAAGAACTGTTAAAGAGAGCGCCCCTACGCACCGGAGGCGTTAATTCATGATAGAGAAGAGACTCAGGTATGCCAATCCTAAGGTCCGTCGGTGAAATAACGCAGCTTTACTAACTGCGCACGGAAATCACCTTTCGCTGCTGCGCAATCATGAAGAAAGATGTACGAAACGCAACCCGATTAGTCCGTGGCTCAATCTGGGCCCTCATTCTCATACTGGGCCTATCTGGGCTCTTGTTGCAGATCCAGCTCGTGAATCGCCTTGATCTGGACATGAGCATCTCAGTGGATGAGGGAGAATCCCTATACTCGCTTCAAGCAGTACGGTTGAAGCGGCAATTGTATCACGACTGGTCGGTGCGACCGCACGTATTGTCACAATACATGCCGTTTTTCTATCTTGTGCCGGGCGTCATAGCCCGGTTTTGGGGAACCGATTGGCTGGGAACTTTAGCTGTCGGACGGGCCTACGTGTATGTACTGTGGCTGGGCGTGGGATTGATGGCGTATGCATTGGTGCGGCAATCTGGTGGTAGGCGAATCGTCGCGGCGTTTGCTGCACTGCTGTGGTTTGCCGGTAGTCTGGCACCCGAATATGCGGATTCATTTAGACCCGATTCGGCCATGGTTTTCTTTTCCTTCGCTGGTGTGTTTTTCTATCAGCGCAGCGAACAGAGAGGCAACGTCATGTTGGCGGCTCTACTACTGGCCACAGCTTTTCTGCACAAACAGTCCGCCATCTGCGCGGCGTTGGCCGTCGGAATGGACGCATTTTTTCAAAGGCGGTTGAAGACTCTGGCGGTCATGCTCGGAACGTGGACGGTAGGAATCGGGACGGTCTATTGTCTTGCGCAGGTGGCAACTTCGGGAGCCTTTGAGAAGAATGTATGGGGAAGCTTGTTGGCGTGGGGAGGGGCTCAACATGTGGCGATCGTGCTGGCATTGGCGGGGTTACGCGGTGTCGCTGTGTTCACGGGTGCCGGTATTGCGACAGCAGCGGGAGTCGGCCCACGGTTACTACGACTGTATTTCATAATAGCCATTGTGCTCGCAATCACGAGCTCGGCGAAGTTTGGCTCGGGGGCGAATTACTATCTGGAGGCGTACGCTGTGGGATGCGTGCTCACGGGAATTCTCTCGAACGAGTGGCTGACAGGTTCGACACGACACGCAGTGGGCTTTCAAATTGCGTGGCTGGGCCTCGCAACAGCGGCATGCTTGACTGCATTAGGACCGCGACTTGTATCGGCACGCGAACTTGCTGGTGAAATTCGCGACCGTCGCCAGATTCACAAGCAGATCGCGGAAGATTGGGACCGCTTGATAAACCATCTCAAGATCTTGGGTGACCCACAGTTGATTGAGGATGTTTATCTCGCCGTTCGCAGCGGCACCAACCCCGTGTTGGTTAATGCGAGCATGTTCGCTTCGATGCGACAGAGCGGCAGATTCGACGACGGAGACATTGTCCGCCAGATTATTGCCGAGGGGTTTAAAGCCATCATCACCACGAGGCCGTTAAACGAAGCAGGCGGATTCCGTCACTTTCCAGACAAGTGGATCGAGCTGATACGCGCTCGTTACAGACTGGCAGAACGATACGAACTGCGCGCACAAAACACAACGTTCTATATGTATGTTCCCAAACCCACAGGGGGCGAGACTCGTGCCGTGCGTGCCGATTGACGTATCTGTTTCACAAAATGGTAATAAAGCAATGCCATCCCGAAAGTGGGGGCGCTGCCTCCCAAATGTCGAAGCAGGCCAGTTGCCCGAGGGAATACATTGCTACCAGCCAAATTGATCGCGACGAGGTTTAACACCAGTAAAATGCCGATCTGAATTCGAGTCCATCCGGTGGCCGCTTTGGCCTCAGCAGCCAGGCAGATCATAGGGAAAATGAGAAAGACCAGATAATGGCTCCATGCTACCGGGGAACAGAGAACCGTCGCGATCAACAGCAGACTGAAGCAGGCATTCGCGGTCTCCGTGTCATTCGCTTTGTGGAGCAAAGTGCACACGGCCCACGTGTAAATCAACAATGTCGCGACACAACCGAAAGCGAGAAGCGACGTCACACGAGCGATAAGAGCCGGAGGAGAGAATTCGTAGGGAGCGGCCACCAGTCCATTGATAAACGACACGAGCGTATAGCTAAAGAAACGTCCGCCTCGAAACTGCCCCATATACGGAACGACATTACGAAAGAATGAAATCCAAATTTCCCCCCCTGGCAAGCATAGACAAAACAACAGAAAGATTAGCGACCGGGCCATCATTGAAAAACGAGTCCGGGCAGAGGCTGCAAGGATAGGGAACGGCGCACACGTCAACCCATACAATTTCAAGACTCCGCCCAAAACAAAAAAAGAGCACGCCCCCGTGGCACGCCCTCGTCGCCAAAGCCAGAAACCGGTCATGAGCAAAGCGACAATTGGAAGCTGGACCTGTGAATACCAGAAATGATGAAACATAGGCGTCGAATACAAGGTCAAACCGATCGCCAGGAGCCATCCGGCGCAACTCCAATGCGTATTGACCAGACGCGAGGACGTTAGCAAAATCACAAGAACGCTAAGAACTTCTATTGTGACCCAGAGGGCAAAAGCAGTGGCGGGACGAAAGAGGGGAAGCACTTGGTACGACCAGAGCAACAAGGGTGGATTGGTCGCCGGTCCCATGTTCGCCCTAAATGGCAATTTCTCCGTTGAGTTGTACTTCATTAAGTTCGTGGTGTATGGGTTTCCGCCTTGCCGCAGGATGCGACCTGAAATGTAAGCGAAAGCAAAATCATTCTTGATTGACCTTTCGGGGAGAAACTCAGCAATGGTGCTGATGGCTCCGAGGATCAATGCAGCCCCAAGCCCGGCCATTGCGGCCGATGCAAATCGTGAAAACTTGTACGGACTACGAGAATAGAGTGAGAGCTGCTGCGGGATTACTTGGGTCTGTTTGTAGAGATTTGTCACATGCGGAGCCAAGGTAAAGGGGAAGCGACTAATTGGCAATCCACGACTGGACTTATCTTTGCCGGCACTGAAACTTCGGGCAAGATTCGAACTCTGGTGTGGGTGGAGAATGCCTTGACGCCGAGAACCGTTCGGTTAGAAGTACGGAGGCAACGAAGGGCGAAAGTGGATTTGAATGGTAAGATCATACTGCAACAGCAGATTTCTTGATGGCGGTCGTCACACTTGGCGTTCCCAACCAAATGCTGCACTTTTGGGATGAGACGGAATTTTCAGTATCTTTACGCATGTGTGGTTTGGTCCGGATCGGCGCCATGTACCCTGGTGTTTCCTTCAGTCGAGGCCGAGGTGTCTAGTGAATTGGCTTCTGAGTAATCGACATCCTAGTTTCGTGTGCTGCGGGAGGCGCACCGCCGCCGGACAGCGGGAACAACCTCTGGGTGGATAGGGACATGAACAGAATTGATAAATTCAGGCGCCAAGATTGGATATTAACCCTTTTCTTTTTCACAATGAGTCTCGCCTTGCGCATTCCGTTTCGCAGCCAAATGGCCTACCACTGGGATAGCGCTCAATTCTCACTGGCAGTTAACCAGTACGATATTCGCCTCAGTCAGCCGCATGCACCTGGTTACTTCCTCTACGTGATGTTCGGACGGCTTGTAAATTGTTTCGTTGGCGACCCTCATGCGAGCCTGGTATGGATCAGCATTGTCTTCGGAAGCGCCTTGCCGTCGATCCTGTATCTACTGGGGACATCCATGTTTGGGCGTCGGGCGGGCGCCATCACGGTGTTAGTGACCATGACAAGTCCGCAGACATGGTTTCACAGCTGCGTGGCTCTGACGTATATCGTGGACAGCTTTTTGGTCTGTGCAATGGTCTTTGTGCTCTGGGAGGGTACGCAAAACGGTGGGACATTTTGGGTTGCCGTTTTGACAGGAACAATATTGGCGTTGATCGGGGGCGTCCGACAGCAAAGCGTACCGGGGCTGTTGCCCCTGATCGTGTTCGCGTTCTGGCGGTTTCGGCGTGCGCGAGCAGCGAAACTCACGTTGGCGGCGACGGTGGCCACGGGATTTGGGATTGCCTGGTTCTTGCCCATGATCCGTTTATCTGGAGGAATCGGCACCTATCTGGAAATAATACGACGACATGCCGCCTTCAATGCCCCAGCAACCTTTCTGGGAGGGGGTTGGCGGGCATTGTTTGACAATGTGGCGCGAGTTGCCGGGTTTTGCTGGAATGGTCTGGCCCTTGCCGCGGCGGTACTAATCGCCGCACTCTTCCATCGTGCATTTCGAATGTCCGAGCAGCGCAAGCGCCAGTGGGATGGTCGGCATTCGACTGCGCTGAAGTTCCTGGCGTTCTGGATTGTGCCGATGATGCTTTTGGGGACTGTGATTGGTTTCACGAAGCAGCCGGGCTATGTGCTAAGCTACCTGCCGGGTTGGTTTGTGCTAATCGGTGCCCTAGTGGCGGCGCTAGGGCGCAGAAGCTATAGGACAATTACAACTTGCACTATCTGCATAACGAACATTTTCGTCTTCGTTGCCTGGCCGGCGCAGTGGGATCAAGTCTTCTTTGGGGTGGGTCGAACCGCGCGTGAGATTCGTGAACATGACAGGCGATTGTCCCAAACCGTCGCGACGATACGACGTCTGTTCAAACCAAACGACGTGATCGTCTGCCATGCCGATGAGTTTTACCTGTATGGCTTGAGACACTTTCAACTCTACTTGCCAGAGTATGACAACTATCAACTGGCAATCGACTCAACCACGATACACCCCAAAGGCAGACCGATGTGGCGAGCGCGCGGAGGCTGTCTGCAGTATGTCGCAGGCTTGGATTTGGAAAAGAAGAAGGGGATCATCCTCGTAGTCCCCCCGAAGGAAGATGTGGGAATCTTCAAACAGTATGTGTCGCTTGCAAATATAACATGCTTGACGAATCGAGAGCCAGCGCTGTATTTCTTGCCCGTGGCACGGCGTATGGGTGGCAGGGAGGTGCTGCATACGAATAGTGGGAGAGAACCTGTTTCCCGCCCGTGAGACAGCAAAGTCTAATGGGAGAATCGAGTGTCCAGAAGTAGGACACTCAAAGAGGAAATGTACATTGAGTGCCTGACGACAGCGAAAATGAACGTTTCCCTCTGGCTCCCGAGTGAACAATATGTTCCTTTCGGAAGTTTTTTGGGTATAGCGGTTTGTGTTTGTTCGTGCGCTGTACGACTGGTCGTAGCGGACAGGGAAACGGGAACGTGGCACGTAAGCTGCCTTTCGATAGTTGTTGATGTGAAAGTGTCTGTGATGACTGCAAGCTAGGTAAAGGAGGTGAGTGAATAGATGAAGAAGTCTCTTAGAAAGTTGTATCGTGGAATCAAGCAGCGGAAGGGTCAGAGCTTGGTTGAGTATGCGCTGATTCTGGCGCTGATCGCGGTGGTGGCGATCCTGGTTCTCAGGGGCATTGGCAGTAACGTAAATCAGAAACTCATAGACGTTAATGAGAACCTTGCGGCTCCATAGAGGATTGCGAATTGGCGCTGTAGTAGTATGCAACAGCGCCTTGGGGGTGAAGAGGAGCCGGCTTTCCTCTTCACCCCCGATAAACCTGAGCTGCGAGAAGTGGAGGCAAGCTTACGCCGTCCGGGCGTAATAAGAAGAGTTGATTTTTACGTTAGAGAGGAAGCAGAAGTCTGTGTCATCTTTCGGATACCCTGAGAGCTTTCAAGTCTTTGATTGGCCTGTGATTTGCTCCCCAACATCCAGAGTAATCTTTCAAACAATTCTAGTTGCTTTTTTTAACAGTAAAGAGGTAAATGACGCAAAGCTGGGTAGTATAGTCGAACAAGGAGGACTCAATGGCTAAGAAACCTGGTGCCGGTGGCATTATTTTGGCGGCTGTCGTTTTGGGGCTGATTGCGGTTTACTTGATTTGGAGCATTGAGCGGAAACGCGAACTGCAGTCGAAGAAGAACTGGACTTATGTGGTCGTGGCTCAGCAAGATATTCCCGCACGTTCAAAGGTCACCCGCGAGATGGTTACGCTCACTCAATACCCCAAGGATTTAATTGTGAATGGGGCGCTTACAGATCCAAAGGAAGCGGAGGGGCGGCTGACCATCGCGCGCATTCGGGCAAAAGACCAGATTCGCGCCTCCGATCTTGTTGCAGAAGGTCAAGCGCCCACGTTGGCTTTCGATATTCCTCAGGGCATGCGGGCGATCGCTATTCAGGCGGGTGAAGTTATGGCTGTCGGCACCGCCGTTAAACCCGGTGACCGTGTCGACATCTTGGCTACGTATCGAAATCCAGCGACGCGGCAAGAAACCACTCAAATGATTCTCCAGAATGTCTTGGTCCTTGCTGTTAACAAAGGCGACACAGACGCCCAAGGCAAGCAAGGCGCCAACAGCTCGATGACCTTGGCCGTAAAGCCGGAAGAAGCGGAATTGTTAACTGCAGCCGACCGTGCGGGGGCTTTGCGGGTGGCTCTGCGACCGGTGCAAGACAAGACAATTATACCCAGTGTGGGAGTTGAAACCAGGGATTTCCCTGGGCGCAGAACCATGGAACTTTCCACTTCGCCCCCGGATGCGGGGCGCGCCACGCCGATTATTATCAACCCGCCGCCTGGTCGTGATCGTCCAGAAATCAAGATCTACCGGGGCACCCAAGAACAGACTGTTGCGGCACAATGATCTTCGTCGATAAAATCTCAGAACGAAAGGATAACAGAAGAATGAAAAAGATCCAATGGGGAGGATTCGTGGGGGTCGTTATGTTAGCGGTTATCGGGATAATGTCCGTTCCTTTTGCGCAGGCCGATACGATTCAAGTAAGCGTGGGCGAAGCTGTGACGATCCCAGGCGAGAATGTTTCCAAGATTGCCATAGCGGATCCAACGGTCGCGGATGTAATTCCTCTTTCTGACAAAGAATTGAGCGTGATCGGCAAGAAGGCCGGTGTTACGACCCTGACCATCGTGAAGAGCGACGGCTCTGCAACTGAGAGCCACCTCATGGAAGTCGGCAATGATGCGGCCGCTACGATGATTCGCCAAATGGTCGGATCGAGCAACATCATTGTCCGTGCTATCGGGGATACGCTGGTACTGGATGGCAAGGTAAACGACGAAATCGAGGCACAACGTGCTGGGCAAGTTGCCGCTGCCTACAAGGGGCAAGTGGTAAACCTTCTGGAGATCGAAAAACCACGACAGATTCGTGTGAGCACTCGTATCGCAGAAGTTAACACAGAGGCCATAAAGAATATTGGATTCCAATGGTTCGGCCCGCAAGGACAGGTGCAGTACGCGATGCAGTACGTCGGCGGCGGTTCGATTCTTCATGGTTTTATTCCGACCGCCAGCGAGTTCGCCACCGAGGGAGCTTCGGTAAACTCGCCGAATACCACGACATTGACCGTCTTGTTAGACCTGCTCGTTTCAAAGAGTTACGCGCGTCTGCTATCTGAGCCGACACTCGTGACGTTCAGCGGTAAAGAGGCAAGTTTTCTTGTTGGCGAGGAAATCCCCATCGTTCAACAACTGCCACAGTCGTTTACCGTGGAGTTTAAGGAAGTGGGCGTTCGTATGAAGGTCAAACCCACGGCCGATAGCGAGAATCGTATCAACACCGTGATCCACGCCGAAGTCAGCCAGGTCATTGGCACCGGCGTGAATGGCATTCCGATTATTGGCGCCAAGACCGCGGACACAACCCTCCAGGTCAATGATGGGCAAACCATCGTGATCGGTGGGTTGTTGGAGAACAATGTTAATCGTGATGTCCTGCGTAAGCTGCCATGGTTGGCAGACATCCCGGTGCTTGGGTTACTTTTCCGTGACAAGCAATTCGATCAATCCAAACGCGAAGTGTTGTTTTTCATGACTCCGGAAGTCATCAAAGACACGGATGCCGATACTGCTGCTGCGGTGAAGACCCCGGGAATGCGGCATTGGATGACAACATGGAACAAAGGGAAATTCATACCGCCGCCCGATACGAAAGATGATTGGGGCCTGCACAATCCAGATGGTATGGGATTCTCCGCACTGCACCATGAAAAGACTCGGCGACCAGCAGCGAAAGCGGCTCCGATAGCGAAGCCTGCCGCCCCAGCAAAACGGACGGATCTGCAGCCTGCGCAACCGGCGAAGACAGAGGCTTCTGTCGTGGTCTCGCCACCGATGGCGGCTCCGGCGACCGAGAAGCCCGAGGCGACGAAAGCCGCTCCAGCATCGCCGCAAGAAGAACCGTCGACAAACTTTTCGCCCGCTAGACCTGCAGGAGAGTGACGTCGAGATTACCGGCCTTTCAGACGATTGAGAGGAGTGCACAGCTTAAGTGATGTAGGCAAGGATCATGGAGTCGATAACCGTCATAATCGCCGAAAATGAATCCGGCGAGCGTGAAAAGATCAAGGGCTTGCTCGGGGGTGAGAAGGACATTCAGGTAGTTGGGGAAGCCCGTGACGGCAAGGAATGCCTCGACCTCGTCAGCCGACAGCGCCCAAACATTGTCTTGGTCAAGGAGGATCTGCCGGTCGTCAATGGCCTGACAGCCGCCGAGCAAATCACCGCCGAAATGCCCGAAGTCGGAGTGATTCTAATCCTCAGCGGCTCGGAAGGTGAAGAAGTCTGGCACAAGATGCTTCGGGCGGGGATCAAAGAATTCATTACCCGTCCGCTCACAGCGGATCGTCTCCTTGAAGAAGTACGCAAAGTAGCGGCGATGCAAGCCAAGGCAGCCAAACGGGTTACCGGTACCAGCGCCACTGAAACCAAAGGCCCAAAGCGGCAGATCATCACGGTGACCGGGCCCCGAGGAGGGTGCGGCAAGACCGTGATTGCCGCCAATCTTGCAGTATCCCTGGCTGACGCCAGCGAGAAAGTGGCGCTGGTGGATTTAAATCTGTGGGGTGGCGATGTAGCCATGTTATTGGATGTCACGCCCAAGCGAACACTGGGTGACTTGCTGCCCGGGTTCGGTGGGATCGATTATGATGTTGTCGACAGCGTGATGAGCAAGCATTCTACGGGGGTATCGGTATTGGCCGCCCCACTCACGGGGACGTTTGATGGTTCCACCTTGTCGCGATATATGGTGCAGAGCATTCTGGAAGCTCTTCGGGAACATTACGAGTTTACCATCGTCGACACCGGTTACGCGAATCTCGAATCGACGCTCGCCGCGATGGATTATTCCGATTTGATTCTCGTCGTCGTCGGAATGGATTTGCCGCGGCTGCGTGATGGGAAACTGTATTTGAAGAACCTGCTGGCCGCCAATTATCCGAAGGAGAAAATCCGGGTGGTTATCAACAGGGCTGGGAATTCAAAGGAAATCTCCTCTTCTGAAGTGGAGACGATCTTGGAATTTCCCGTTGCCGCGCAAGTTCCCAACGACGACACGTTGGTCGGATCCTCAGTAAACCTAGGGCAAGTGTTTGTGGCATCAAATCCGAATAAGCCGGTCTCCAAAGCGATCTTGAATCTGGCCCAGAATGTCGTGCCAGCCGGGGTCGCTGCTGGCAAGAAACGCACGGGACGATGGTTTTCGTTTTTGCAATAAATTCGAGCAATGTGAGTTGGGAGGAGGTGCGGTAAGTTATGGCTTCAACTCCAGAGATCAGCACGCAATTATACGTGGAATCCAAAAATGCGATTCTCGCGTACTTGGTTCAGAACATTGACCAGAAGCTTCTCGAAAAAGGCGACGAAACACTTCTGCGTCGCCGGGTCGAGGAATTGGTCGAGGAGAAACTCCGCTCCGAGAAGCTCCCGTTTTCACGGCAGATGCGCAATCGCCTCGTGTCGGATATGGCCGATGAAATACTCGGCTTCGGGCCTATCGAGCCGCTGCTGCGCGACCCCACCGTCACCGAAGTCATGGTCAATCGTCCCGATCAAGTCTACTGTGAACGCTTTGGGAAATTGGAGCTGACGGACATCCAATTTCGCGATTACGAGCACATTCGTCATGTCATCGACAAAATCGTCACTCCGCTCGGCCGCCGCGTGGATGAATCCAGTCCGATGGTCGATGCTCGTCTTCCCGATGGCTCACGAGTCAATGCGATTGTCCCCCCGCTCTCGCTCAATGGGCCGACATTAACAATCCGCAAGTTTGCTGTGGACCCATACACTGTCGAGGACTTGATCGGTTTTGGCACAATCACACAAGGCATGGCTGCGTTTTTGGCTGCTTGCGTCAAAGTTAAACTGAACATTCTCGTTTCCGGCGGGTCCGGTGCTGGCAAGACCACACTGCTCAACGTCTTGTCCTCCTTTATTCCCGAGGGCGAACGCGTCGTAACCGTGGAAGATGCAGCGGAATTGAAACTGCATCAGCCACACGTTGTCCGTCTCGAATCGCGTCCGCCCAACATTGAAGGCAAAGGCGAAATCAAGATACGCGATCTGGTGCGCAACTGTCTGCGCATGCGCCCCGACCGCATAGTTGTCGGCGAAGTTCGCGGCGGTGAAGCGCTGGACATGTTACAAGCGATGAATACGGGGCATGAAGGCTCGATCTCGACGATTCATTCCAACTCGCCTCGCGACGCTCTGGCACGTCTGGAAACAATGGTCATGATGTCCGGTATGGATTTGCCGTCCCGCGCGATTCGCGAACAAGTGGCTGCCGCGATCCATTTGATTGTGCAGATTGCCCGTTTGAGTGATGGTAGCCGCAAGGTGGCCAGCGTGTGCGAAATCCAAGGGATGGAAGGCAATGTCATCGTTCTTCAAGATTTGTTCGCGTTTCAGCAAAAGGGTGTTGGCGAGGGCGGAAAAGTGCTGGGAACCATGCAAGCCACGGGTATGGTGCCGAAGTTTATCGATCGGTTCACGGCGGCGGGGATTCGGCTGCCAACCGAAATTTTTAAGAGGAGCAGCGAGGCTCGCTGACCTATGCAAAGTACACTGCTTTTGATCCTCGTTCTGATTGTTGGTTTTTTTGTATTGCTCGGCTATGGACTGTTCTTGTTGGTCACGCGCCGCAAAGCCATTTTAGCGGAACGACTGGAGACCTACGCAGGCATAGAAGAGGAAGCGGCAATCGCGACAAACGCTGAAATGCAGAAAATGACCGGCTTGCCCCGGATTCTGCGTTTGCTATTCCCGCGTGAGTACATGGCGCGACTGGAAGAAGAACTTGCGCGCGCCGATATCCCGATGCGGCCCACGGAGTACGTTTTGTTGCGGGCTTTATTGGCGGGGCTTGGGCTGCTGATGGGAGTTTATCTTTTGGGGAATATCCAAAGTTGCATCATTCTCGCCGTAATTGGGTTCGCGGCCCCGGCTCTCTTCGTCCGCGTGCACCAAAACCGCCGCCGGGCGCGATTTGTACGTCAATTGGCGGATGCGCTGATGTTACTGACGAATTCGCTGCGTTCCGGCTACGGTTTTCTGAAGGGTTTGGAATTGGTCGCCAAGGAGATGAGTGACCCGATTGCCAAGGAACTGAACCGTATGCTGCGGGAAGTCAATCTGGGAGCCACGGTTGACGAGGCGCTGCTAAATCTGGGGCGCCGTGTCAATAGTCAGGATTTGGACATTGTGATCGGCGCCTACCTTGTGCAAAAGGATGTCGGCGGCAATCTTACTGAAATCATGGAGAAGGTCGCGGAAACAATCCGAGAACGGCTTCGCATCCAGGGTGATATTCGCGTGTTGACAACACAAGGCAAGCTTTCCGGTATGGTCGTCGGGCTTTTGCCTCTTGCGGTGGGCTTGTTCTTGGTAATGGCGGCTCCGGATTATTTCAGCACGATGCTGGGTCCACCCATCGCAGGGCATTTTATGAACCATGCTGTGCCCTGGGGCGTATTGTTATTGGTAGGCGCCGTATGCTGGCAACTGATTGGGTTTTACATGATCTTCAGAATCATTTCCATCAAGGTCTGACATGCTCGTATTGACGATTATCATCGCGTTTCTTGCCATTGTTCTGTTCTTCATTGGCTATTATCGGACTTCAACGCGTTTCGCCGTTGAGAAACGGATCGAGCAGATTATGGTCGCTGATGCGCAGACCGTGGAAGAGGAACTGGCCAAGCCATTTGTACAGCGCGTGCTGCTCCCGATCGGCGAATCCGTGGCGAAGTTGTTCCGCGGCTACGCGCCGGCGGAGGTTTCCGAACGCATCCAAAAGAAACTGGTTATGGCGGGCTTGTATCCTCGTGTCACCGCCGTTCAATTACTGGGCTTGAGCTGGATTAGCGCCTTCGTTTGCTTGGCACTTATGGTCTTGTTGTTGTTCGCGCTCGGTTCTAAGCAAGGCGGTGAGGTAAAATTGGGGGACCCTGTCAACGTCCTCTTTTTGTTAATTGCGATCGCTGGCGGTTATGTTCTTCCGCAATTTGTCCTCGGGAAGAAAGTGCGCAAACGACAAGAGGAAATTCTGGTCTCTTTGCCATATTCGATCGATATACTTTCGATCAGCGTCGAAGCCGGGATGGGCTTCGATGCCGCCGTCGGTTACACGATGCGCAAGATCAAGGGCCCGCTCTCCGAAGAGTTTTCCAAAACCCTCAACGAAATTCGGCTTGGCAAGCCACGCTTGGAAGCCCTCGAAGATTTAGGCAATCGTGCCGGCGTAGAGGATCTGAAAACTTTCATCACCGCAGTGGTGCATGCCAGCCGCTTGGGGGGGAGCATCACCAACACCTTGCGCATCCAGGCTGACTCGATCCGGGTGCGCCGCCGTCAACGGGCACAAGAACAGGCGATGAAAGCTCCGATAAAGATTGTGTTTCCTCTCGTGCTGTTCATCTTCCCGACGTTGTTTGTGGTTTTGCTCGGGCCGGCCTTGATGGGCATCTGGCAGCAACTGGGACATTAGGGAGCACGAGAGGCAACCTCTTCATGGTCTTGGTCAACACCACAAAGAAGACAACCTTATCCGATCATTGCCACTTTGCGAATACCGTGCTGAAACGGATGGTCGGGCTGTTGAATCGGCGAAAATTCGCTCAAGGCGAAGGTCTTTTGTTTGATCGCTGCTATGGCGTTCATACGTTTGGCATGCGCTTCCCCATTGATGTGCTATTCCTTGACAAGGATCTCCACGTCATCCGGACCGTTAAATCATTGCCACCGTATCGCACGTCGGTTTTCAGGAAGGCTGTATACGTTCTGGAGCTTCCGGTTGGGGCACTGGAGAGCACCCGCACGGAAGAAGGAGATCAGATCCAAATTCGCACCGCGCATGCTGAAGCAACAGCATCCGTCCGCAATCCCGCCGCTATGAACGCGTCGGCGGACTAAGGTTCTCTGAGTGTCAGATCGAGGGACTCCAGACACAGTTTGGCGATGCCGAGTCGGCGTCTCGCATGACTTCCCCAGTAGTTGGTGAGCTTTGCGAGGGGATTGGGGCGCTCGCGGTCGAGGCATACAAGCTTCGTCACGACAAGTTGCCGGATACACTGACTGAGTTTGTACCCGCGTATCTCATCGCCATTCCTCTCGATCCGTTCACCGGCCAGCCGCTGCGATACAAGAAATTGCCGAAAGGCTACCTCGTGTACAGCATTGGTGATGATGCCAAGGATAACGGCGGCGATGCGAAGAAGGACACCACGTTCACAGTCGAGAAGTGACACGAGATAACGTAGGATATCTTTCGCACTTTTCTGAGGGGCCTTGATCTGGTTGAACAAACGAACAACCAGAACGAGGAGACAAGGAAATGGAACAGAGGACCGAGGCGACAGCCCCCAAGCCGTTGGACAAGGTGATTCGGATC
>DATIZX010000095.1:0-52114 GCA_035516795.1 Verrucomicrobiia bacterium | reverse complement strand
CTGTCGGCGACGGTCGGTTTGATCTTGCGCGTCATTGAGGACCGGTCGAGATTGATCGGGCGGATCGTGGCGGGTCTGCTGGGCATGGCTTGGACCGTCACCAGCTTCATGGTTGTGCCGGTCATCGTGGCGGAACGCAAAGGGCCGATTGGCGCGTTGAAAGGATCGACTGCAATACTCCGCCGGACTTGGGGCGAGCAGCTCGTCGGCAATTTCAGTTTCGGCGCGATCTTTGGACTGCTCAGTCTACCGGCGATAGCGCTGGTGGTGGCGGTCGGCGTTTTGGGCAATGGGCTATTGATTCTGCTGGCGATTTTGGCCGCCGTAGTTTACTTCATCGCGTTGTCGCTGGTGCAATCGGCGTTGCAGAGCATTTTCCAGGCGGCGGTGTACCTGTACGCGTACAATGACCGACTGGCGCCGAAAGGCTTTGATCCGGAGTTGTTGGCCGGCGCCCTGCGCGAGAAATAATTTCTGCAAGTGGAACCCTCGATGGTAGCTTTCGCCTAGCATCAACTACGAAACCTGTTAGATTTGCGCGGAGATGAAACCGTCCCGCGAATACTCAGAAAAACTCTGGCACGAAGCATCGCGTCTTCTTCCCGGCGGCGTGAACTCACCCGTCCGCGCGTTTCGCGGTGTCGGCGGAACTCCGTTTTTCACCCAGCGGGCGAAAGGCTCGCGGCTCTGGGACATCGACGGCAACGAGTACATCGATTACGTCTGTTCCTGGGGACCGATGATTCTCGGTCATGCGCATCCAAAGGTCGTCCGCGCCGTGCAGGAGGCTGTACGTGACGGCACAAGCTTCGGCACACCGAATCCGCGCGAGATCAAACTGGCTCAACTTGTTTGCGAGAGCTTTCCGTCGATTCAGAAAGTGCGATTCGTCAATTCCGGGACCGAAGCGACGATGTCAGCTATCCGCCTTGCGCGGGGATTCACCAAACGCGACAAGATTTTGAAATTTGAGGGCTGTTATCACGGGCATTCAGATTCTTTGTTGGTTAAGGCCGGGTCGGGCGGTGCGACATTCGACGTGCCGGATAGCGCTGGTGTGCCGGCGGATTTCGCCCGCAACACGTTGACGCTGCCACTCAACGATGTCGGTGCACTGGAACACGTTCCCTGGAAGGAAATCGCCGGCGCCATCGTCGAGCCGATTCCGGCCAACATGGGATTGATTCCGCTGCGATTGGAATTCCTGCAGAAACTACGCGAACTGACCCGTGAGAACGGTGCGCTGCTGATTTTTGACGAAGTCATCAGCGGTTTCCGCGTGGCTAAAGGTGGCGCACAGGAACTTTATGGAATTCAATCCGATCTCACCACGCTCGGAAAGATTATCGGCGGCGGCCTGCCTGTGGGCGCGTTCGGTGGACGCGCCGACATTATGGACCTGCTGGCGCCGAACGGTCCGGTGTACCAAGCAGGAACGCTCTCGGGGAATCCGTTGGCCATGGCGGCCGGGATTGCGACGTTGGAGGAATTGTTTGGGGTAGGGACGGACCGCCGGGCCGTCCGTTCCCCTGACGACCTGGCGCGCCCGGCGGTCACGCCCTACCAACGGCTGGAGAAACTCGGCGCATCACTTGGTGACGAGCTAAAGAAAGTCGTGAACGCCCAGCATGTCAGAATCGGATCGCTGTTTTGCACTTTTTTTACCGACCGCGAAGTTGTCGATTATGCGAGTGCCAAAACGAGCGACACTAAGCGCTACGCAAAATTCTTCCACGCGATGCTGGAACGCGGTGTGTACTTCGCGCCATCCCAGTTCGAGGTGGGCTTTATGTCGCTGGCGCATGGCGAAGAGGACATTGAGAAAACGGTGCGAGCGGCGGCGGAGGCGATGAAGGAGTCGTGATTGGTGACTGGTGTTCGGTGACTGGAACCAGAGGATGAGCGAGAAGATATACCGAGGCTTTGAAGAGTTGGAAGTTTGGCGAGAAGCACGCAAACTCCGGCAAGCAATCTATGCGCTGACGAAAAAGCTGCCGGCGGGAGAGAGGTTCGTGCTCGTGCCCCAAATGAGGCGCGCCGCGTTATCCATCACCAACAATATAGCCGAAGGTCACGGCCGATTTCATTATCAGGAGAACGCGCAGTTTTTGCGGTTGGCCCGAGGGTCTTTGGAAGAAGTGCTGGATGACTTGACGCTTTGCGAAGATGAAAACTATGTGGTGCCGGAAGCTCTCAGAGAGTTGCGACTTCAAATCACCAGTGTGGAGCGGCGACTTAATGGATACATCCGGTACTTGTTGAACCAGAAGAACACTGCCGGGGTTCGCGAAACACCTGCAGCATATCTTTCCGATCTCCAGTCACTGGTTACCGATAACCGGTCACCGATCCCCAATCCCCAATCCCCATGAAACTTGTCATTGCCATGACTGGCGCCAGTGGCGCGATTTACACGCAGCGGTTGCTCGACAATCTCGACCCGCAAGCTCACGAGATTCATTTCGTCTCCACCAAACACGCGCGGGAGGTGGCCGGGCTTGAGCTGCCGAAGGGTGAACTAAAGTTGGACCCGCGAGTGATTCAGTATGACGAGAACGATTCGATGTTTGTGCCGTTCGTGAGCGGCTCGGCGAAGTTCGATGCGATGGTGGTGATTCCCGCGTCGATGGGAACGATCGGGCGTGTCGCCCACGGCACCTCCGACAGCACTGTGGCACGCGCGGCAGACGTGTTTCTCAAGGAGCGCCGAAAACTCATCCTCGTTCCTCGCGAAGCACCTTACAACCTGATCCATCTCCGAAACATGGTGACATTGACGGAAGCGGGTGCGACCATCATTCCCGCCAGCCCGTCGTTCTACGGGAAGCCCAAGACGATCACGGAATTGGTGGACACCATCATCGCCCGCGTGCTCGATCATCTCGCGATTGAGCAGAAGCTCGTCAAGCGCTGGCAGAGTTCATAGGGAGTAGCTCCAGCAAACGATTGGCTTTCCTGCCTCTCAGACTTGCCTCGAACCAACAAGGGCTTCATAATCCGAGATTGAGGCTTTGGTCTGTGCACTCAAGAGTGGATATTATGGAGAAGTTCAAAAGGATCGCGTGCATCTTCACGCTGATGCTGGTAACAGCGCCTCGGGGAATGACGCAGGTTCACGCATTTCAGGGTACGAATTATTGGCTCCATAAGCCTGAAGTTAGGAATGCCAATGTTTGGCGTGCCATGCCTTTGATAGCAATCGATAATGCGAGGGACCTTGGGAATCGGAAAAAGTCGGTTACAGTTTTCCGCGGGACTCGGCCTGAGATTGTATATTTGAATGTGAGCATAACGAACACAGTCTCCCCTCCAAAGATGGAACATCATCCCAAATGAGCGATGGGCAAACATGTATTTCAGTCAATGCCATCAGAAAGATCCGCCCGCCGGTTACCCAATTAGGGCAGTTCTTGGCGATCGATAAATTTCAATTGCGCGTAGAGCATCCCGATTAACGGTGATCTCGCACCAGCTTGACGCGCGGCGCGCAAGGGATTGCCGAAGATCGCCTCCACTTCCATCGGACGATGCTCGTCAAAGTCGATCTTCATGCTGGTACGATACGGTTTCATTTTGTCGGTGTATTCCAGCATCTTTTCGACGAACCCGGGTTCCATCGTGACGCCCACAGCAGTCGCGTCGGTTACAGTTTCCCGCATGATCTGCTCGACAAGATGGCGTGTGTGCTGGTCTGCCATCAGCGCATCGGTATTGGCGTTGAGAATGACGGACAAGCCATTGTAGGGAATATTCCAGACCAGTTTTTGCCAGCGGGCAACCATCAAATCTTCGGCAAGTTGGACAGGAATGCCGGCCCGCTCAAAATCGCTCCCGATCAATCGCATCCTGTCGCTGACTCCACGCTCTGCAAATTCGCCCAGCGTCACCATGCCGTAATCAAGATGGCGGATGTGGCCGGGGCCGATTTTGTTCGAACACAGGAAACATAACCCACCCATTACCCGCACCGCACCGACGATTTTTGCGATTTCGTCTTCGACGCCAAGTCCATTTTGCATCAGCACTACCGCGCCGTTTTCCTTGACCACGGGCGGAATAAGTTTTGGTAGCAGATGGTTTTGCGTCGCCTTCAGGCAAACGCAAACCACATCGCAACGCGGCATATCCTTAGCGTCACGATACGCGTGAACCTTCGGCAGCGAGAAATCGCCATCCTTCGATTCGCACACAAGGCCGTGTTCGTGTACATAGTCATAGTCGCTATGCAACAGAAAATGCACTTCGCAGCCCGCGCGCTGCAGCCGGGCGCCGTAAAATCCTCCCAGGGCGCCGGTGCCGATAATCGCGTAGCTTCGTCCTTCCATGAGCTGAAACGGCTACAATCTGCCTGGTGTTACTTCCACCATGGCTGTTCTACCCAATACACGTAGATCGAATATCCGATTACTCCTTCTGGTTTCCTTTTCAACAGCGGCCAGTAAAAGTTCCGCCAATTGTCCGCAAAGTACACGCCGCGCAAGTTGGTCGCGCTGACGGCCACGAACCCCGGCAGATTGGGCATTTTAGTTTGCTGTAACGCGAAAAGGGGCGAGCCCGGCAGATAAGTGCAATTGATTTTGTAATAGGCGGGGTCGGCCGTGCCGAAATAGCTCAAGTTGATCTGCTTCAGGTCGTTCTGATCCATCCAGAATTTCAGTCCCTTCAGGTCCTGACCCCAATCCAAGTTTGAATCTACAAGATATTTCTGACCATTGCGCGGCCCGCCGATCAACTGATTAAAGAAGGCGAGGTAATCCGGATAGATTGATACGGATTCGACAACCGCGAACAAGCACAGAGCGGCGAGCAACCCGCCAAACAAGCGCGATTTGGCATTCCACAGAGCCACAACCGTTTTGCCAGCGATCAAAAGCACGAACGGGTAAATGGGCAGAATATGTCGCAGGCCGATGTTCAAATGGGCTGTCATCGCGGCTGCCAAAAAGATCGCGATCGGAACCAGAGCAAAGATATCGTCGTGAAGAAAATTCGAACGATGCACCGCACAGAGGCAGACGCCAGCAAGGAACAACACGATCACAGACTCGGGCGTCTTGATCAGGAAAGCGAATGGGAAGAAGTACCACCAGCCGTGCGTGCTGTATTGGCCGGCCAGATATTCGCCGCGTTGTTCTGCTTTCGCTTGTGTCAGGAACAAACCTTGGAGGTACGCATTGGGTAACAAGTGATGGTCGTCTGCCCAGCTTATGATCCGAGCCAGGCCCGGCGCGCGGGGTTGCATCATCGGATCGGCACACGAATTCAATTTCCAGGTGGGGGATGCGGACGGCAAAAACCGAAAATCATAGCTTGCCCAGAGAGCCAGCCAGGGCACGAGTGTGAGGGCAACAAGGATCGCCAACGCGGCCACGGTCTTACGGCCCGTGCTCGTCAACTCTCGGCGTTTGCCGAGGTCGACTTGCCAGGGTTCGCGCCGACAAATGCGCACGATCAGGAGCACAAAAACTATCGGGCCAAGAAGCAGTGCCGAGAACTTGCTCACCTGCGCCAGTGTAAAGAATCCAATTAACCCACAGAGATTCGCAGCATTGAGGTTTTTAGCGGATCTCCAAAGAAAGTAAACCGCGCCAAAGGCAAAGCAGGCGACGCCGAAATCCGTCGTTACCAAGCGCGAGTGGGCAAGGATGTTGGGCGCGATCAGGTATAACCCCAGCACGACGGCCGCCGGCCAAAACCCGAAAAGTTCACGCGCCCAGCAGAACAACAGAATTCCCAGCAAAACACCAAGTAACACTATCATGAAGCGCGCCGCATACAACAATCGGTCCGCATCGTTCACAAGGTAAAGATAAGCGTGGCAAAACTCGAACTGCAGCAGGCCCGTCCAAAGAATCGGATCGGCCTTATCGATGACGCTCACGTCCATCTTGATATTCGGTTGCGCCAACAACGGCAGAGCGGCCCACATGCGCAAGAACGGCGGGTGCTCAGGGTCGGTCCGATAATCGTGATATTTGAGCGCGTTGTAGCCCGCGATCAAATGTTGCGGTTCGTCCCAGGTTGCCGATTTTCGCCTGTAGCTGGTGACGGTCAGCGTGATGAAGATCGCAGCAAAGACACACAACACGAGCGCCGTGCGCGCCCAAAGCCGATTCATGAACGGGGATTGTAGCGGGCGCCGGTCGCGGCGACCACCAAAACCTCGCTGATTACCACCACGGGCGTTCGACCCAGTAGACATAGATACTGTATCCCAGAACGGCAGCCGGTTTTCGATTCTGCAAGGGAGCGTAAAGGCTTTTGATGAACTCGCTGAGATAGGCGCCGCGCAAATTGGTGGCGCTCACGGCCACATAGCCGGGCAGTTCCGGCTTGGCGACTGTTTTCGGATCGTAATAGGGCGAACCCGGCAACGGAGTGTAGTCAATGCCGTAGTAAGATGGAGCCGCGACCCCGAAATAGCAGAGGTTGATGTGGTGAACCTGATGTTCGGTCATCCATTGCTTCAGTGACTTCAAGTCCTGGCCCCAATCCAGATTCGAGTCCACGAGATATTCCGCGCCATGTCTTGGCCCACCAATGCTAAAATTGAAGAATGCCAGGCAATGCGGGTATACCGCGGCGAATTCTACGAGCTGCATACAGCACAGACCAGCCAGCGCCACACTGCGCCAACTGGTCCTCGTGCCGACTGAAATTCCTGGCAACAGCGCGCTGATAGTCCAACCCGCCAGCAGGAGCGCAAATGGATACACCGGCAGAATGTGGCGAAGTCCAATGTTCAAATGGCCGGCCATGGCTGTCACGAAGTAAACTGCGGGCGGAGCCACGATGAATATGATGTCGGGCCACTTCTGCTTCCAGTGCGCAAAAGAAAGAATCAAACCGATAGACGCCATCACCAAAAGCGCAATTGGCGTTTTGATGATGAAAGCCAACGGAAAGTAATACCACCAGCCCCTGTTGCTTGTTTCTCCCAGGAGATACGCCGGTCGCTGTTCCGCATTCACGGCAATCGAGGCCAGCCCTCTCGCACATGCGTTCGGCAGCAGATGATGCGTATCGATCCATTGCATCAGACCGGTCAAACGTGGTAGTTCGTGCGTAGCACCCTCGGTCATCACAAACTCGGCCTGCTGCACCCCTGCCGGTGTCGGCGCATAACGGAAGTCATAAACAGCCCATAACGCTCCGTACGAGAGGAGCACCAAACCGCTGATGAGCAAAAGTGCCGCAAGGGTCTTGGAGGTCCGCGTCGTAATCCCCTTCGCTTTGCCTGCGGGCCATGGCGTAGGACTCAAGGCCCGCACGAAGAAAAGTCCGAGAAGAATTGGCGCCAACAACAGCGCCGAATATTTGCTCACCTGTGCCAGTACAAAAAATACGGTGAGTCCAACTAGGTTGCCAAGGCTGAGGTTGCGGGCGCACCGCCACGCGAAATAAACCGCGCCGAAAATGAAACAAGCGGCACCCAAGTCGGTGGTCACGAGACCAGAGTGAGCCACCAGATTCGGCTCGACGCAATACAATCCGAGAACGATTGTCGCGGGCCAAAACCCGAATAATTCCAGAGCCCAACTAAAAACCAGAATCCCCAGCAGCACTCCAAGCAGCGCAATCATGAAGCGCGCGCGGAATAACAATCGATCGGCGTCGTTATCCTGGAAAAAGAATTCACGACAGAAACGCCACTGGTCACCTTTCAGCCAATACGGACTATCGGTCGCCAATTTGATGTCGCGACTCACCAACAGAGGCAAGGCGGCCCACATCCGTAACAAGGGCGGATGCTCGGGAGCCACGCGGTAATCGTGCAGTTTCCAGGCGATGTAGCCCGCTACCAGATGTTGCGGTTCGTCCACGGTTGCCGATTCGCGCTGATAACAGCCCACCGTCAGAGCAAGGAAAGTGGCGGCAAAAAGTACCAGTACCAGCGCGAGGCGAATCCAAGGGCGATTCATCGCGGCGAATTGTAACGACACCGAACGATTGCGGCGAGTGAAAGTTCGATCAGCGCGGCAATTCGGCGATCACAGCCCGAGGTTCGTGCCGAGGCCCGGTTTGGCGTCCTGGTCGATGATGATCTCGTGGACCGTCTTGCCCGCGGGGATCATCGGCAATACGTGCTCGGTGTACGGAACGATAACGTCGAGGACATAGGGCTCTTTCGACGCCAGCATGCGCTCCATCGCTGCTCGCAGTTCGCTCTTGCGTACGACGCGCTCTGCTGGAACATTGAATCCCTTGGCGACGGTGACGTAGTCGGGGTAGACCTTGTGCGGGTTTTGCGGGTCGCCGAGATAGGTATGGCCGCGGTTCGACTGGTAGAAACGGTCCTCCCATTGCACGACCATGCCGAGATGCTGGTTATTGAGCACCAAAGCTTTGGCGGCGATACGTTCAATGTGGGCCGTTGCCAGTTCCTGAATATTCATCAAGAACGATCCATCGCCGTCAATGTCCACTACCTGCTTGTCCGGAAACGCTACCTTGGCGCCCATCGCGGTCGGATAACCACAACCCATCGCCCCAAGTCCGGCCGAGGTGAGAAACGAGCGCGGATACTTGCACTTGTAATACTGTCCGGCCCACATCTGATGCTGGCCAACGCCCGTGGTGACGATCGCTTCCCCATGAGTCAGTTCGTCGAGCAACTCGATCGCGTACTGCGGCATGATGATTTCGTCGGTCTTGCCGTGCAAAAATTCGCGGACATATTGCGACTTCAAGACTTCTTCGGTGACGTGATAACGGAAGGGGAATCGCTTCTTCCATTCGTCGACTCGTTTGTGCCACGCTTCGAATTGTTTGCCTTTGACGGCTTTGTTGAGTTGCTGCAAGGCGTACTTGATGTCGCTGACGACAGGCAGGTGGGCGACCTTGTTCTTGTTAATCTCGCTGGGGTCGATGTCGATATGGACAATAGTGCCGTGCTTGGCGAACTCACTGACCTTGCCGGTCACGCGGTCGTCAAAACGCACCCCGAGCGCCAGTAACAAATCGGATTGATCAACTGCGTAATTGGCGTACACCGTGCCGTGCATGCCCAGCCAGCGCAGCGACAACCTGTGTTCGGCAGGAATCGCACCGATGCCCATGAGCGTGGTCGCCACGGGGATGTTGGTCTTTTCGGCGAACTCGACCAATTCGGGGCCCGCATTGGCGGAGATGATGCCGCCGCCGCAATAAATGACTGGTCGTTCGCTCTTCTCAATCAGGCCGGCGATTTCATTGACGGCAATGTCGCTGATCCGCTTGTCCGGATTATAGCCGCGCAGGTTGGCCTTTTCTGGGAACACCGGCTTGCAGTTGCTCTGCTGGACGTCCTTGGGAATATCGATCCACACAGGGCCCGGGCGGCCGGTGCTGGCAATGTAGAAAGCCTCTTTGAAGACGCGCGGGATATCTTCCACATTCATAATGAGGTAACTGTGCTTGACGATGGGAACCGTCAACCCAAAGACATCCGTTTCCTGAAACGCGCCTTTGCCGATCATGGCTCGCGGGACCTGGCCGGTAATCAGAACAATCGGCACGGAATCCATGAACGCGTCGGCCACGCCTGTGACAAGATTGGTGGCGCCGGGGCCACTGGTCGCAATGGCGACACCCGTTTTCCCGCTGGCGCGGGCGTAACCACCAGCGGCGAACGCCCCGCCCTGTTCGTGGCGGGGCAGAATCGTGCGAATGCTCTTGGAGCGGGTCAGCGATTGATGCAACTCCATGCTGGCGCCGCCGGGGTATGCGAACACAGCCTCCACACCTTCCCGCTCCAGACATTTGACGACGATGTCCGCTCCTCGCATCAGGGGAGATTGTTCGCTGCCAACTTCGACTGTGGGCACTTCGGTCTTCGCACGACTCTTGGCCGTGGCGTTTGCTTGTTTATTCATGGAAATTTACCCCTTCCAGGGACATATGGGCGTCTTGCCGACCGAGGGATTTATACCGCCAACTGAGCCGCCAATCAATGCAAATTGCGCTGGGATATTGAGGGACGAACCAGAATGGGGACACTCAGCGAGTGCGCACCGCAGTGGGTTCTGGAGTCACCCTCCGCCGCGAATTATCGCCACCGTCTGCAATCATAAGGCGTGAATCGTGCCGGTCCTGATGATCTTGAGAGGAGCCGAGTTCAGAACGGCCGGGAGTCTCTTCCGAATCTCAGCCGGGTCTTCGGTGGTGTAAACTTCCACTGCGGCGCCTCCCGATGCGGAATCGCTGAGCCCAACGCCCGTACCGACCACGCCCGGAACACTCAGCAGCGTGCTTTCGGCGGCTTCCTTGACCGCCTTGCACGCTAGGAATTTCGATGACGCCATTCCGCCCCGCTGCAAAGGCGCCGCCGACGCAAATGCGGTACTGGACAAGTTGGAACTTCCATCGCAGCCAACGATGGTGAGATTGAACTCGGAAAGAATCGGGCCAATCGGATTGGCAAATATGTCGTCCCCTCCTCCGGCAAAAAGAAGACCCACCACTCGGGGACAATTGTCGGTGTCTTCCACGACCAACGATCCGGAGTCGCCACCCTGGCCGAAATCCCCGAAATTACCTGGCGAGATGCGAATTTGATGCAGGAAGAGAGCCGTTCGACTGCCGACGCCACAACGCCGGTTGTAGGTCACCTCAATGCTCACCTCGACCGCAGAAATAACACCGTGCGTCACTCCAGTTGTGCGACCGCTTTTCTTGACCGCCAAGCCGACGGACGGCTCAATCGTTCCTGCCTCGACCATGCCAATTCCCAGAATACTTCCGCCGGGATCGACCCGACCGTGCAAGACTCGGGCAATAGCGGCGTCCATAACGTTTTGCGCATGTGAACCAAAACGAATGCGAATTCGCTTCGTGAGCCTCGCAACGGCTGCGTTCGCCTGCAACCTGCAGCCTTCGTCGATGGCTCCGGGCTGCGAGATCCGCTCATATTTTTGTCCGCGATTCGTCCTGGCCAGCACATGATTGTTGCTTAAAATGAAAAGTCGCCCCTTTTGATCCTGGACCAACGCGCCCAATGTCCCGCTACAGCAATAGTGTCTCGATCGGTCTTTGAAGTTACCGCCCGACGTGCCTAATTGGATCGGTCGCTCTTGGGCGACCTGATGATCGTAAGCCGTATCGGCCCGACTCGCGAGCAGGCCGCAGAAAATCAGGGCGACGGCAAAAACACGGTGGGCGGCGATCTTCACGGGATCTGAGGATACATTTCAGAAAATGATTATCAATCTCATTATCTCGATGGATTGGCAAAGATGAGGTGCTTCCGCAGTACCGGTGATGAAAGATCAGCTTCGATTCAAGAAGCTTGCATGAATTCCGGTGAATTGATATAGACGAGGATTGTGAGCGAACGCAAAGTCTTGGTTGTGGATGACGACCCAGCAATGCGGGAGGTCTTCGAACGAATCCTCGCCACCGAAAACGTGACGGTTTATACCGCCGTCGATGGCAAGGATGCGCTCCAAAAAACTCTGTCGCTGAAGCCCGACTTGATTCTGCTGGATGTCAACATGCCCAACCTGAACGGTCTGACCTTTTGCAAGGCGATTCGGGCCGGCACCGACACACAGAATATTCCGATCATCATCATCACGGGCCACACTTCGCGGGGCCGACTGGAAGAGTGTATGGCGGCGGGAGCGGACGATTACCTCGGGAAACCGTTCAAGATCGAGGAACTCCTGATCCGCGTGCATGCCCTGTTTCGAACGGCGCATATCCCCGATCACATGGAGCGGCTCCAGCAGTACATCACCACCGTCCGCGAAATGCGCGCTCACGCCATTTAGGGTTGCGCTGCTGACGGGGAATTCACGCTTCGTGCGCACCCAACCAAGTCGCAGTTGCCCGGCGAATTGTCGGCTTGCTTCGCCCGCCCTGAGTTCGTAATTTCACCGCCCGATGCGCGTTGCCCTTTTCATTCCCTGTTTTGTCGACCAATTATTCCCCAACGTGGCCATTGCCATGACCAAGGTCCTCAGCAGGTTGAACCTCGATATGTATTATCCCCCGGAACAAACCTGTTGCGGTCAACCTGCCTTTAACACCGGGTACTGGGACGAAGCACGCTCGCTGGCGAAACGTTACTGTGAGATTTTTGCGGACGCGGACGCCATCATATGTCCGTCGGGATCTTGTACGGCGATGGTGCGCAATTTTTATCCCGAACTGCTGGGCAGGGAAGAGCTCTGCACCTCCAAGACATACGAGTTTTCCGAATTTCTGGTCCGGAAACTTCGCGTTACCGATGTCGGCGCACAATTCCCGGCGCGCGTCACCTATCACGATGCCTGCCACGCCCTGCGCGAACTCCGCCTCAAGGACGAACCGCGTCAGTTGCTGCGCAACGTGCGGGGACTGGAACTCGTCGAGATGGATCAGGCGGAAACCTGTTGCGGATTCGGCGGCACGTTTTCGGTCAAATTCCCGATGATCTCCGGTGCGATGGACGACGCGAAGGTGGCGGCGATCGAGAAAACGAAGGCCCAGTACGTCGTCTCAAGTGATTCCAGTTGTCTCATGCAAATCGACGGCTACCTGCGGCGTCAGAATTTGCCGATCAAGACCATCTCTCTCGCGGAGGTGCTGGCGGCGACGTGACAACCGGTACTTTAACGCGATTCAAACTCGACGCGGCCACCAAGGCCGCCGACCTTCACCATCGTGCGGTCATTCAAAGGAACATTACCACCTACGATGTAGCCGTCGCCCGGGGCAAAGCACGTTTCTCCGATTGGTCGAACGCCCGCTCGCGGGCCGCCGCAATCAAATGGGAAGCGATCAATCATCTCGATCGTTATCTCGAACAATTCGAATGCAACGTGCTCGCGAATGGCGGCTGCGTTTGCTGGGCTGAAACCGCTGCGGACGCTCGGGATTACATCCTGGGGCTGGCGAAGCGGCACGGCGTTCAGAAGATCGTCAAGTCCAAATCGATGACCACCGAAGAAATCCATCTCAATCAAACTTTGGAGGGGGAAGGAATTCGGGTCATCGAAACTGACCTGGGAGAATACATCTGCCAACTGCGTGGCGAACCACCCTACCACATCGTCACCCCGGTGATGCATCTGACGAAAGCCGACATCGCGCGCACCTTTCAGGAGAAACTCGGCACGCCGTTGACCGAGAGCGCAGAGGAATTGACGATGATTGCCCGGGCTCGACTACGCCACGAATTCATGGCAGCCGATATGGGGATTACCGGCGCGAATTTCGCCGTGGCCGATACCGGCATGGTTGCCATCACCGAGAACGAAGGAAACGCCCGGCTAAGTTTCTCATTGCCACGCGTTCATGTCGCGGTCGTCGGCATCGAAAAACTCATTCCACGCCTCGAAGACCTGGCCTTGCTCTGGCCGTTGCTTTCGACGAGCGGGACCGGGCAGGCGGTTACCGTTTACAATTCGCTCGTGGGCGGACCGCGCCAATCCCCTGAAACGTTGGGTCCCGAGGAGTTCCATGTCGTCTTACTCGACAATGGCCGGACGCGGCTTCTCGCGGACGTGGAGCAGCGCGATGCACTGCACTGCATTCGTTGCGGCGCCTGCCTGAATATCTGTCCCGTTTATCGAAACATTGGTGGACATGCTTACGGCACGACTTATCAAGGCCCGATCGGTTCGGTGATCACGCCGCATTTACGGGACGAGCGGGACTGGTCGCATCTGCCGTACGCCAGTTCGTTGTGCGGCGCTTGCACCGATGTTTGCCCGGTGCGAATCGACCTGCATCATCATTTACTCCACAACCGTCGCAACGCCGTCCAGCACAAATTCGACAGCACCGGACAGAGCCTTCTATTTCGCGCCTGGCTTTGGACGATGCAATCTCCACCGCGGTATGCGGTCGCCGGAAAAGCCGCCAGGCTCGCGTTGCGGCTCGGGATTGCCCAGAAGTTCTTGCGACCTTGGACCGCGAATCGTGAACTTCCCAAGGCACCCGCCCAAAGTTTCAAAGATTACTGGAGGCGACATGAACGCGGCTCGTGAGAACATCCTCACGCGTGTGCGAACGGCACTACGATCGGAATCGCGTCATCCGCCTCCCGCAACAGATGCTTCTGTTTTCCCGCCGGTCCTGAACTCGGAAGTGCGCTTCAAAGAAGAATTTGTGGCGCTCACCGGTGAAGTTGTCCAGAACCTCGGTCAATTCTTGAAGGGGTTTACGCGGATTGCCACCGACGGCAACCCGCTTGTTCAAGAGCTTGTGGGCGCAGGCAACGCTGGCATACGTGACGCTGATCTTGGCGTGACCGGTTGCGATTGCCTGGTCGCGCAGACGGGCTCTGTCATTGTGTCGACGCATTCGGCCGGTGATCGAGCACTTTCGGTGCTTCCCCCAACACATCTGATCATCGCCCATCGCAGTCAAATTGTCCCGGACCTTGACGCCGCAATCATGTGGTTACGCGAACGCTACCGCGGGCACTGGCCCAGCGCCTTGTCGCTCATTACCGGGCCGAGCCGCACCGCCGATATCGAGAAAATCCTGGTTATGGGTGCGCACGGCCCGAAACGGATCGCCGTTTACTTTGTCGATTGAGGTTGCGAAACCGGTGACGCATTGGGAAAGGACAATTTGGCCTTCGATTCCACGCGAGGCGGTCGAAATCGGGGCGCAAAATAGCAGCCGAGAACCAGCGCGGCAGCGAGTGCTTGGCCCAGCAGAGTTTCCACGGTGGGAAAGACTGCGAACCACATGCCCATCCAACCTGGAATGAAGTTTTCCAAAACCGGGATGGGAGTGGCGGGAAGCCAGTGAGCAAGTTGCATCTCTTGGACCTGTTCCCCGACCATGACCAGCAGCACCACTCCCAGCAGGATGCCCGTCAGCACCAGCATCTTCCGATACGGTAGCCGGTGGTGCGCCAGAAAAGTGAGCACGGCAACAATGCCTGTAAAAAACAACCCCAGGAGAGCGCCTTCCAGGACCGTTGGCGTGCCCAGCTTGAGACGGTAGCTTTGCAGGAACAGCACCACTTCGAAGCCTTCGCGATAAAGCGAGGCAAACCCCAACAGGCAAAGTCCGCGCGTCAGGCGAGATTGGGAGATTTGAGCGTTGCTGGCGTCGCGGAGCAATTCCGTTTTCCGCTTCGTGTGCAGCGAGATCCAACCGCCCCAGTAAAGCTTGTGGAAAAACCAATTCATAACCACGAGCAGGACGATGATCGCCAGAAGTCCCGTGGCTGCCTGGACGTGGAGCGCCGGCAGATTCTCCGCCAGATTGCTAACGATGCCCACTGCCACAAACCACGTGATGATGGTCGCCACAAATCCGAAGGCCGCCCCCAGCGCCACGGGGCGACAAAACACTTTCTGGCGACCGACCATGCTGGCGGTGATGGCGGAAAGAACCAGAATGCATTCCAGACCCTCGCGAAAAACCAGGACACCTATATCGAGCCGTGCCGCCGCTGCGCTGGTTTGCGGAGTTGTTGGATCCGGAGTGCCGTGAGCGGTGATTCCTTGCCACACCAAAACTCCGGCCAAAATGAGCGCGGCGATGACCAGCACAATTCGTAACAGAATGCGCACAACAGGAGTGGCCAAGAACATTGTCGTGCGTGATGGAATAGCTGCCGCGCAGACGACGGGCTCGCCCCAATCAGATGGCCGACCAGCATTCATTGTCTCCTCCATTCATTCTCGGTTCCTCCATGCAAATAGTCTGATAATCCGGCAAACTCTTCACCACTCGATTTTATTTCCTTGTATCTTTCATCTGCACCTTCGTTTCGCGTTCCACCGGACGTCAAAGCCTTTGGTTATCATTTGAACACCAACTCCTTTGTCCCCTTGCAGTTCGCCATGCGAGGCACGCTGCCTTCGGAAGGCCTCTGAAGCACCGCTGCGACGGAAGGGCGTGAAAACGACCGTCCTCGTCTCCGCCCTATTGCGATGTGCCACGTTAATACAGCCGGCAAAGCGCATCCGGCGATGCAGTGAAACGCATTCGTTGCTGTTCGCAACTCTTCCCCGCCAAAATAGTACAGTCCATAACCACTGGCGACGAGCGATAGACAAAGCGAGACCATCACCAATGCAGTCAGACGGTTGCGCCGCTGCCCCCACGCACGCTGCATGTGGGTCGGCAACAACGCACCCAACACCACCAGCGACGCCATCGCCGCCGCGCCGTGAAACTTTATCAGCCAGGTTCCGGTCGCGCTGTTCTCCGGGCCGAACCAATGCACTGGCAGCCAAAGCACGCCCGTGGCGACGAGCGCGCCAAACACACCATAGAACCAGCGATTCATTCTTGGACTGAAACGAACGTTGTTGCCGATCATGCCGCGCCCTCCCCGCAACACGTCATCCGTCCGTCGGCTGGTACGATGTACGAAATCGCGCTGTACTCTTTCAGCACAGCCGACGCGGCTTCGCCGAGCGCGAGGACGACCTTGGTTAAGGCGTCCGCAATCAAGCATGTACGAGCCCGTACGCTCACACTAAACGACCGCAGACACGGAAGCCGAGTCCAGCCGTGGATGTGTGCGCAGATGGTCCGTCCCCGCCGGCGCCACCGCTGGTAGGAATTGGCTGAGGTGGCGAGAGCGCCGTTCTTCAATTCGGGCAGGGCGACCAACAGACCGCAGATTTTCGGATGACGGACCCAAATCTGTTGCTCCCGTTCTCCGAAACACCGGAGATCTCCCCCGGCATTCACAAGTCCAGCGGTGATCCCGCTGGCCTGGAGCGCTTCAACGGCGCAGTCCACTGCGAAGCCCTTGGCCAGCCCGCCGAGATCGATCAGCAGCGGTCGTGAGAACTGAACTCTCTGGTGCGGCAACAACACGATGTCGCTCGTTCGTCCGTCGCCGTCAACATCCGCGCGGCCGAATAGGTGACGTGGAAGCAGCCCCCAGCGCATCAACTCGGGGGCGACCGCTACGTCGAACACGCCGCCGGTGCATTTGTGGAGCTCGCAGGCGGCTTGCAGCACGCGCCAGGTTTCAGCACTGACGTGCATGGCCCGGCGCGCAGCGAATTGGTTGAGATGAGAAACCTCGCTCCGCGGATCGTGAAACCCCATCAACCGCTGCACGCACTCAATTTGGGCGAAGGCCGCGTCGACTGCGACGTGCGCCCGCGCTGGATCGGCGTGCCATGCAGCGACCTCAACGAGCGTGCCGAGCAACGGACGACAGCGGCGGATGTCAGTGGTTGAGCACAATTTCATAAAAGCTGAGCAGACGTTTGACACCGTCGGTGATGTGCCGGCACGAGAGCGTGGCGCCGCTGATGTTTTTGATGTCCTCGTCGAGCTTGAGGGGGGCGCCGGGCCGCTTGCCGAGGAACTGCATGCGCCAGTCGGCATTGCGGATTTCGTAGCCGTAGGTTTCGCGATAGTCCATCACTTCGATGCTCTTGACGCTGCCATCGATGTTGAGCGCCAACGCCCACGTGATGAATTGATGTTTGCCAAGGACTTCGTCCACGATGAACCAGCCGAGGAACTCGCCGTGTTTCGTCGCGCGCCAGACCCGCTGGGTGTCCAGCCGCACGCGCACGCCGCTGTCCTTTTCAATCGCCCGCATTTGCTGCCTCGTGAGCTTGACGTCCGCCGGGGCAAACTCCGTGGCTTCCGGAAAGCACGCCTTCTGCGCGGTCTCAACAGTGTGATAGACAGTGGCATAGCACGGCGCGACGGCAATGATGGCCGTGCTGGCTGTAAGATAATGAATGCGGTTCATGGCGGCTAGAAGTTGAAGCCGACTTTCAGGCGGACTTGATGGTTCGTTTCCTCGGCGTACGTCTTGCCGTCGTGCGGTTCATTCACGCCATCACCCCACACCTGATACACGTAGGTCATCGTGGCCCACCAGCGTTGGGCACTGTAGTGCAAACTCGGTCCCGCGTAGACAACCACGTGCTCGAAATGGTCGAAATCGAATAATGGATACTCCGCGCGAACCTTGTTTTCCAAGCCAAAGAACCAGTTCGGCGCGAAGCGATAAGAAATGCCCGAGCCCCCTTGGACGGCGAGTTCCCGCGGGTATTGTTCCGCCGGCTGTTTGCCCCACGCCCATTCGGAACCGAACCACAGTTCCGTGATCAGCGTGTCGTCATAGAAGTTCTTTTGCAGGTCAACTTCCGGCGCAAGGTATCGTTCGTGCTCCGGCAAGCCATCCACTTCGTCATGCCATAGATAACTGCCTTCGAGCCGCAGCGCGACTCCCAACGGGTCTTTGAACGGACTCCACAAGCGGTATTTTCCCGAAGCGGTTACCCCGCCGAAACGGTACGCATCAGTGTCGTCGAGGGCGTCCCGGTTTCCATTGACGCCGTAGTTGTCAATGTAGCGCTGTTCCACGGAGAGGCTGGCTTGAAACTGATCGGTGAACCCATGCTCGACCTCGGTCTCGAAATCGTAGCCGTAGTAGGTGCCTTCCGCTTTGCCGGTCCGAAGCGTCACAAACTGATACAGTTCGCTTCTCCCCTGCGGAAGAGTTTCGGCGCCGCGGACAAAGCCGAAGAGTTGCTCATCAGCCTGCGCCGTGAGTGCGGTCCCGTAAATAATTGCTGCCGTTGCCATCGTCATCCAACGCCATCTGCTGCCCTGCATGTCAGCCCTCCTGCGAGACTGGCACGCGTCTCCTGTTGCTCTTGAAAGAACCGGGTGCCTGCAATTTGAGATTGCAAAGCGACCCGCCCGGTTCTAGCTTTCACTTGTGAACACGCCTGCGGGCGTGATTCCGTTGAGAGCTGCGATGCGGCGTGCCAACCTGCTCGCAGCTCTCAGATTTTTCATTCCAATAAAGTTGCGATCTCCTGCACGTGCTCGGTTTCCACACTGATTTGCTTGCGAATAAAATCTTCCAGCATGGTGTCGCCCGCCACCCTCGGCAATACCTCCTTGTACGCATCCAAAGCCTGCCGCTCCACTTCAAGCATTTCCGCCAGCGCCTCCTGCAAATTGGTCGGGCCGCCGTGCAACTCCAATCCAATCTTGAGTTGAGGAATGTGCCCCAACGCGCGAATCTGTTTGGCGATCGCTTCGGCGTGTTCCAGCGTTTCCCGCGTGCCTTCGTCGAATAGCTTCTCTGCTGCCAGCCGCTCCACTCCGCGCAGCCGGTAACGCATCTGAAAATAGCGGAGAAACGCTTCCAGCTCTTCGGCCATCAGGCGGTTCAAATCCTCGACAATCTCGTTGCGGTCGGTCTTCATAGGCCGGCGTGCTGCAACTCCTCAATCAGGCAATGGCCGTTGCACACCTCGCAGGTCTTGCTTTCGGGACAATGATCGTGAAACTGTTTGAACCGCGCCAATACTTCCTTCGCCAGTGGGTCCTCCGAAACCAGAAATCTCATGAAATGGACGAGTTGTTCGCCGGTCGGTTGGCTGATCAGGTGCTCGATCTTGCAACTGTCGATTTCGGCATTCACTTCCGGCACGTTGAGGACTTCCCGAAGAAAAGTCTTCACCACCGCTTTCTTCGCCATCACGGCTTGCGCTGCTTTTTGCCCTTTCTCCGAAAGCTTGACCAGCCGACGCTCATCAGTATCCAAGAACCCGCGCTTCTTGAGCGTCCGTAGGTTGATCGACACACTGCCTCGTGTGATCCCGAGTTCGTTGGCAATGTCGGAAACGCGCGCCCAGCCGCCGTACTCAAGCCCGAGTTCATAAATCGCAAGGAGATGATGCGCAGCGCTATGCGTCAGCTCATTCGCCTCGAATTCCTTCCATGTTTCCATGCTGGTTAGGTATACAGGACATTTGTTTGATATGTCAAACAGATAGTTCTGAATTCTTTCATGTAGCTAATGACATCGGGTGTCAAGCAGGCGGCGGTTCGATTACTGGGAGACGTAACGGACCATCCCATGGGGCGGAGGATCGTCGCACGCGAATTGAGGATCGAACCGGTCAACCGCATTTCCATCACGAGCGCAGGGTCGTCTCCCTAAGCTCCATAGTTTGCCGGCAGCTAATGGTCAGATGCTCGTGACCAGTTCTCGAAGCCTGTCTCGTAAGCCTTGCGTGCCATGCTCTCGTGAATCTTCGTCACGTTCACAGCGTTAGATAAAGCTTGTTCCCAGATATCTATTCGTTTCAGTGCTGCGTTTTCTTTCTTATTTATCCACTTTATCTCATGGTCATATCTCTCTTGCGCGGTACCGGCGAATTGCGCTGCTAACACATCAGGGTCTGTACTTCCACCGTAAATCTCGTAATTCCAGAGATCGCGAGCCTCTTTGTGGTTAGCTAATATGATCTGGGTCAGGCGGACTAATTTCTCGGCGTCCGCATTGGGGTAGGCTTTGGCTTCAGTAGCGACGACGGCAGCAAGTTCGTCAATCGGCGCAGCCATCTCTATGACCTTCTGAGCATACAACGGATAATTCACTCCAGCGTTTATGGCCGATCCAATTTCGCTAATCTTGGACATCGCAGTGTTTGCTGCCGCGGTGATTCGAGCGTACGATTCCGCTTGCTTGCGCGCCGCATATTGCCGTTCCTGCTCTGCTTTTAACGCCGTTTGTTTCTCCACCTCGGCTCGGGCTGCTCTTTGTTGTTCAACCTTTGCGCGTTCTGCTTTCGCCCGTTCGGCTTTGAGTTGTTCTGCCTTTGTCTGCTCGGCCTTAAGCTGCTCCGCCATTTGTTGCTCTGCTATTAAGCGCGCTGCTTTCTGGCGATACCAATGCGCAGCTCCAAGAGTGCCAGCCGCAAGAATCGCGACGACCGAAACGCACAGGAGAAGTTTCTTGCTTGATGGACTCCCGGTTAGCTTTTCCACCACCAGGTCACGTTCGCAAAACCGGCAGATTCGCGCTTCTCGCTTGATTGTCTCGGCGCAGTACGGGCATTTCTTTGTCTCTGAAGTCGACGGATGCGGCGGCGGTACGGACGCCAACGGACGAGGACGAGATGTTGGAAGCGGAGGTGCCACGGCAGCTTCGGACGAAAGCTCGGACTTGCATGGCACTTCAAGTGTTGTCCCGCATTTCGGGCAGTCGACGAGTTGTCCAGCTCCGGCTTCGTCAATCACGATCTGCTGTCCGCACTTGTCACAGCAAAAGGAAATGTCCATGGCTGGCCTCCAATCGCCTAGAAATATGCGCTTTACCCAAACAACAAAGGAGCGAAACAATGCCGTGAGTAAACCAAAAACCCCTCAGATTCAGGAGAGTCCGCATCATTGACTGTCTAGGTTGACTTTTTGTCTTCAATTACAAGTTTCTCAACAACCTCGGAGACGTTGCCGTCGTGAATTGTTATTTTGCGTGTGCGGGTAATTATCTGCGCGGTTTTGTTCTTGGCTAGCTTGCCGTAGACCGCCTTGCACACGCCGACGATAGCTGCTGTTGAAACCCCGGCAACGACTTTCAAAACGAGGGTATGAAGTTCATTATCCGGCAATGGGCTCGCATCTTCCATAACCGGCCCAAGTGTCAACTTGGTAATGGTGATTCCATCAGGCAAGTCAGCCGGTGTAAGCGAGCCGTGGCCAAAATACTCGATTTTGAGTTCCATGCTACTCCTCCATCATCCAACATGAAGCAGAGACCATAGCGGGACAAGTGTAGCCGGGCAGAGACCCTCCGACAAGCTTGGCCTGACATGCCTAGAGTTAAGGCGAGGAGGGTACGTCCGGGCTGCACTTGGCGACCGGCCGTTTGCGCCAGACACAAACTTCCGAATTTTCTTTAATTGGCAACTTCCGGAGCTATAGTGCCACTCCAAGGAGGAAAGCCGTCCGCATGAACCATTTGGTGGACGCGTTCTTGGATTACATCACCGTCGAACGGGGACTGGCGGCCAATACGCGCCGGGCCTACGAGGAGGATCTTGCCGAGTTTGCGGCCTTTCTTCGACGCAAAAACATCGATGACATCCATTCTGTTCGACAGCAGGACATAACCGAATTCCTCCTCGGCCAGCGCAAACCGGGCGTCACCGCGCTCGGCAATGCGCGGCCACAAGGTCTCTCCGCCCGCAGCGTCGCTCGCCGTTTGGCGGCTATTCGGATGCTCTTTCGCTTTCTGATTCGCGAAAAACTCCTCTTGGTGGACGTCACGCAAAACATCGATACACCCAAGCTTTGGCAATCGCTTCCCAACACCTTGGACTACCGCGGCGTCGAGGCCCTGATCGCCACGCCTCGCACGGAACGCAAGTTGGGACTGCGCGATCGGGCCCTGCTCGAAGTGATGTACGCCTCGGGATTACGCGTTAGCGAGGTCAGCCATCTTGCGATAAACGACGTCAATCTTGAAGCCGGCTTCCTGCGGGTCACCGGTAAGGGCAACAAGGAACGAATCGTTCCGGTCGGCAAACAAGCTGTCGAATGGCTGCGGCGTTATCTGGCGGAGGCTCGACCCGGGTTGGGACGCAATGGACACCCGCGAGCCGAGGTCTTCCTCTCATCACGCGGCACGGCGCTTAGTCCCAAGACCATCTGGCTGTCGATTAAGAAATACGCCCGTCGGGCTGGGATTTCCAGAAATGTCACTCCACACACTCTGCGTCACAGTTTCGCGACCCATCTGCTCGACAACGGCGCCGATTTGCGCGTAATTCAGGAAATGTTGGGGCATGCGGATATTTCGACCACCCAAATCTATACCCACGTAGATCAGCGTCGTCTCAAAGAGGCACATTATCGGTTCCATCCCCGGTCGGGACGCCGTTAATTGGGCGAAGATTCACCTCGATTTTCCCGGGCCGCTCCGGTAGGATCACAACGTTGCAGTTGGATTTTGCGCCCTGACGGACGTTCAGGGCGACAACATCCCCCTGCACGCGGAAGGCGACGCGTCCAGTATGCACTTGCAGAAGCTTCAGAAAATTATTGGTTATACCTTCAAAAACGTGGACCTGCTTAATGAGGCTGTTACCCATCCTTCGATCTCACACGAGCGCGGGACTCAGAACGGGCGACATAATCAACGACTGGAGTTTCTCGGCGATGCCGTCCTTCAGGTCGTATTGACCGACCGGATTTACCGGCTTTACACCGATTATCCGGAGGGAAAATTGACGCAGGTTCGGGCTCATCTTGCCAATCGACACACCTTGTTCCGTCGCGCACAGGCGATTGAGCTGGGCAATTATTTGCTTCTCGGTAAAGGAGAGGAAACCAGTGGCGGACGTGAACGTTTGTCCAATCTCTCCGATGCTTACGAGGCGCTGCTGGGCGCCATCTATCTCGATGGCGGTTTGCGCGCCGCTCGCAAGTTCATCTTCGCCCAGTTCGCGGACGAATTTGCGAACATCAAACAAGCTACCCCGCGTCAGAATCCCAAGGGCCGTTTGCAGGAGCTTCTGCAAGCTCACTCACCCAATGGTCCGACCTACCGCGTCATCCACGAATCCGGTCCCGACCATAGCAAGTATTTCGAAACCGTCGTCGAATGGGAGGGGCGGGAAATCGGGCGCGGCACCGGCTCGAGCAAGAAACAGGCAGAAACCGTCGCTGCGGAAGCAGCGTTGGCGGCTCTACCAGAGATTCTCACCGCACGCGTCTCCAACGAACCTGCTTGAAGCGCTGGCAGAACTATCGCTCGGATCCGTCTTTGGGACCGGACAGGCTCGACGAGTTCCAGTTCTCGTCGATTGGCTTCTGGGAAAACGGTCAAGCCTTGTGCGGCGCGGCAATCGCTTGCGAATAAAGCCAATCAGGTCAGTGCGCCGTGGTCGGCGACTTTGTAGCCGGGGCGGCGACTTCGGATGGGGAGGTTATCTGAATTCCGTGCCGGGTGAAGATGGCCATCAACTCCGGTTTCCCGATGCTATATTTGCCGAGTTCGTTCAGGGCAAACATGCGCGGCTGTTGCGTGGACTGTATTTCCACGATTTGATGTTGGCGCATGCTCATCGCCGCCGTCAGGTTGCGGTTCTGCTTGTACACAAACGCGCTCAGAGCCAGGCTGACCACCAACAGTCCTGCTCCCAACCCGCACACCAGCGAACGCAACTGTTGCACCGCCACGGTTATGTCCATAGACTCGGTGGCCGGCTGGTGCGCGGATGCCGGTTCTTTCGCCACATCCTCATGTTTTTGGCCCTGGACATTTTCCGGTGTGCTCATCGTCCTGCTCCTGGGGTTGCCATGGGCGGCAAAGATTGATTCCTGGCATCGGACACGGTACCGGTCGCGCTGCTCATCGCCTGTGCTTTCTTGAAAATGCTCGCGATTTCGGAGTCACTGGATGCCCGGACCGCAAACTCCTGCAACACCGTTTGCACGATTTGCTGTTGGGCCATCACTTGTTGGAGCCGCAAATCCACCTTGGCCGCATCGCGGTAGATCTCAACATGACGCATCACAACCCACACATTCAGAATGAGGCAGACTGCAATGAGAATGCTCCCATACCGAACCAACGCTTGGAATGTTTTCTCATTCATCGTTTCACCATGGCTGTAACTTTAACCGCGTCACCGCGCGGCTGTTAGGAAGATCTGTTGTTTCCAGCCCAACTTGCCAAAAGTCCAAACAGCTCCGTGACATTGAACGGCTTCTCCATGAACCCCGCCGCCCCTTGCTTGATCATCTCTTCGCGGGTAACGCCGAGCGAACGATATTCCCCCGACATCAACAGCACCCGCTTGGCCGCCTTGGCCGCCAAAATCTCCTTCATCGCATCGACCCCGTTCATTCGCGGCATCAAAATATCCATCACCACCAAATCCGGTTGTAACTCTTTCGCGCGTTCCACGGCCTCCTTGCCGTCTTTGGCCGTGCCGACAATATCATGTCCCGCGAATTGAATGGTGTCGACCACTACTTCGCACACAGCCGGCTGGTCATCGACGACCAGCACACGGAGCTTTGTGGCGGAAGCTGACGCCTCAGATGGCTGTTCCATTGACGGACTCATTCAATAACGGACGGGACTTTACCGGTTCGGCGCTCGCAATGCAAGCACCTCATATGCCCAAATGACGGCGGCTACATCAACCCCAGTTCTTTCAAGCTCACATAGTCCTGCTCGCGCCCGGTGGTGCGGTGGCCAATAATGATGTGATCGAGCACCGAAATGTTCAGAAGCTCGCCGGCTTTCACCAGCCGCTTTGTGATCGCGATATCCTCGCTACTTGGTGTCGGATCGCCGCTGGGATGATTGTGGACGAGGATCATCGATGCGGCTGAAGCGGCAATCGCATCCTTGAATACTTCGCGCGGTTCGACAATGCTGGCGTTGAGCGAGCCGCGGGAAACAGGACATTTTTTGATCAGGACATTTTTGGTATTGAGCAGCAACACGCCAAATTCCTCCCGGTCGAACATCCGCATCTCCTCGCGTACCACCGCAGCCACCTCGTCCGGGGAACTGATTGTCCGCGGCCGGTCCCACGAAGATTCAGTCAGACGCCGCGCCAACTCAAAAGCGGCTTTCAGTTGAATCGCTTTCGTCACGCCGACGCCCTTTACTTTGGCCAGCGATTCGAGCGGGGCACGGGCGAGTTCTTCGAGCGAAAGAAATTCCTTCAACAGTTGCTGTGCGACTTGAACTGCCGATTGACCTTTGATTCCGGTGCGCAACAAAATGGCAATCAATTCAGGATTGGATAAGGCTGAAGCTCCGCGTTCCCAGAGCCGTTCCCGCGGCCGGTCCGCCGGTGACATCTCGCGGATCAGGTAGGCTGTCATGCGACCGAAGATTCGCTCTTATTTGCGTTCATTCGCGGTGGGCTTTTCGTGAAGCCGTTTCCGGAATTCTTCCCAAGGAAAGGCCCGGCCCGGACATTCAGTGAATTCGCCGATCACCTCGCCGTGGCCGAGAATGTGATCGTCCGGAATGTGAAACTGGTCCTGCAACCCGCGCACGAGCAACACCAAGGCATCCATCTGTTTGGCGGTGGGGTGATCGTGCGAGAAATCACCGACCAGACAGATGCCGATACCTTGTTCGTTGATGTACGCCTGCCGGCAATGCCCGCCCGGCATCTGTTTGACCCAGCGTTCACCAGTCTCGATGTGGCCGTCGGGCTCGCCGTCCGTGCCGTTGTCGATGACGAAGTGATAGGCCAAACCGTTGATCATCCCGCGGGCCCGATGAGCGGCGTCGAAGATTTCGGCGTTGCCGGTTCGCGTGGCGCTATGATGAATAATGATCCACTGCCAGTCGCGCACGGCAGCGGGCTGGACGACGTCGGCGAAAGCTGGCAGGATCCCCACCAAGACACCAAGGCACCAAAACAAACAAAACCACGGCCTTCTTGGTGCCTTGGTGCCTTCGTAGTTCATTCTTCTCCCACCACGTATGGCTTCAATTCGCCGGCCAACACCTTCGGAATCTGAGCGCGCAAGACAACGTTGCCGTTGTCCATCGCGCGTTCGCTCACATAACCGCTGCGGTATACCAAAGCGATGGTCTCGGGCCGGCTTTGCGGAATCGATAGCGTCACATCCACGCGGCGTTCCTTGAGTTGGTTTGCCACCTCCTCCAACAATGTGTCCACACCGTCTCCGTTCTTCGCCGAAATCGGCACGGCGTGATCGAATTCGCGCAGAAATCTGTCCAGCACGGTTGCACCGGCCTCCAACCGGTCGATCTTGTTGAGCGCCACAACCGTTGGTTTACCCCAGGCATTGATTTCCTTCAACACAATCTCGACGGCCGCGATCTGTTCCTGCGCCTGGGGATGACTCACGTCCACCACATGCAACAATAGATCCGCTTCCGCCACTTCTTCCAACGTAGCCCTGAAAGATTCCACCAGATGATGTGGCAACTTACGGAGAAAACCGACGGTGTCAGAGAGCAAGATATTCTGATTGTTCGAAAGCCGCAGCTTGCGCGTGGTTGGATCAAGCGTGGCGAACAGTTTGTCCTCGGCCAGCACATTCGCGCCGGTGAGCGCGTTCATCAATGTGCTCTTGCCGGAGTTGGTGTAACCGATGATGGAAACCAGCGGCCAATGCAGGCGTTGTCGACCGCTGCGTTCGATGCGCCGGTTCTTCTGCACTTCCTCCAACGCTCGCTCCAGCCGGTGAATCTTCTCCTGCACGCGACGACGGTCCACCTCCAGTTGTTGTTCGCCGGGGCCACGCGTGCCGACTCCTCCGCGTTGCCGCGACAAGTGTGTCCACAGCCCGGCGAGGCGCGGGAGCATGTAATGAAGCTGGGCAAGTTCGACTTGAATCTTGCCTTCACGCGTCCGGGCTCGTTGCGCGAAAATATCGAGAATCAACTCGGTACGGTCGATTACCTTGACGTTTTCCCCGAGAATTTCGGCGAGATTGCGCCCTTGCGCCGGGGAGAGGTCGTCGTCGAAAATCACCATATTGGCGCCGGTGTCGCGACAGTGCGCAGCCAATTCTTCGGCTTTGCCGGTGCCGATGAACGTTGGCGCAGCGGGCGTGTCGCGTTTTTGGCTGATAATGTCGAGAACTTCGGCGCCGGCGGATTCGGTGAGTTCACGGAGTTCGTCGAGAGAATCTTTCACGGCCCACTTGTCGTGGCCCGGTCTCTCCAATCCGATGAGGAGCGCCCGTTCGCGGAGCGGCTCCTGCGTGTCGTACATCTTCAACTTATTGTTTCTTTCTCCTTTTGCCTGAAAATCGTGTGAACCCGCCGTGCGGTCTCCGCCGGTGATTCATCTCGCCCGATATCGAGCCACACTAGACCAAGTTCGCGTCGAAACCAAGTCAATTGTCGCCGGGCCAACTGCCGGGTGCGGGTCTTGATGAGCGCCACTGCCTGATCGAATGCCAGCCCACCTCGCACATGCGCCACCAATTCACGGTAGCCCGCCGCCTGCCTCGCGGTCGCGTTCTTCTCCAATCCACGCCGCAACAACCGGTTCACTTCTTCGACCCAGCCGGCCGCGATCTGCGCATCAATTCGCCGCTCAATCCGCTCATACAAATCCTCGCGATTGCGGTCCAAACAAACACAAGAACTGTCATTCCGAGCTTGTCGAGGAATCTCAGCTGTTCCCCATTCCTTCTGCAACTCCGTAATCGGCTTCCCGGTTTCATGAAACACTTCCAGGGCTCGCACCAGTCGACGCGGATTATGGCGGTCGATGCGAGTAGCCGTTGCGGGATCCGCTTTCTCCAGTTCGGCGAACAACTCCGCTGCGCCCAACCTCTCCAATCGCTCGCGCAGCTTCGGATTCCGCGACGGCCCCTCAAACAGGCCGCGCCGTAACGCCCGGATGTACAATCCTGTTCCCCCCACAATCACCGCCATCTTGCTTCGAGAATGGATGTCAGAGATGACCGGTGCAGTCAAATCGATGTAGCGTTTCACGTCGAAACGTTCGTCCACGTCGCAAACATCAATGAGATGATGTGGCACGCGGACCCGTTCTGCCGCCGTTGGTTTCGCCGTCCCAATGTCCATACCCCGATAAATCTGCATCGAGTCCGCGGAAACAATTTCCGCATTGCTCATTCGTGCCAGTTCAAGCGCGACGGCGCTCTTGCCGACGGCAGTCGGGCCGACGAGGAAAATGCTCTGCACGCTCCCACAATATTCTCCCGTGAGATGGACGGCAAGCCCATCGAGTGATCAGAACTTCCGCTCCAAACCGACGGCCACTTCGTGTCCCCCGCGATCGCCATTGCGTACGGCGTTGAATCCGTAGCCGTAGCTCAGGAGCACGTCGGTCTGCCAAAACGAACGAAAACCCACCCCGGTGCCGACGCCGGGCAGGATGCGTTTGGCGTCGTCATCGGGCGGAACTGACCGTGCCGCGGCGCAGTCGGCGTACAAATGCAGGGTAACATGGTGCTGTTTGTTGACCTCCTGTCGCACCTCGAAGTTGACCAGGCCAAAATCTCGCACCAGAAACTCCTTCGTGTAATAGCCGTGCAGCGTGTAGATGACCGGGTCGGCATTGATGATATTACCTCCGAGTTGATAGGCGCTGAGTTCGTCCAAGTGATGACCGGTTCCACCCGTGAAGAGCAAGAACCAGGTGGTCTGGTCGATGGGAATCCTCGCTCCCAACTTGGCAACCAAATGTTGATAATCGCTGTATTTTGGAAAGAGCGCGCCCTCGGGTCCGAACGCTCGAAAGTCGTCCCGGTAGTTCGCGTCTGCCGAGACATACGCGACCAAACCTCGGCGCGAAGTAATCTCTCGTTCCAAGCCGCCCAAGCGGATTTCGCCTTGCACCGTGTGCGTGAAAACATCGGGTGGCAGTACGAAATCGGAAGTATGATCCGCGTCCCGATAGGAAGAGTGGCGCACTTGATAAGTGAGACGGACGTCGAGGGGCAGCTGACCTGCGATCTTTAGGATCTGATGGTCAATAAAAACGCTAGCCAGCCCGGAATCGCCGTCAAATTCCTGCGAGACGATGCGTTCACCTTGGACGTAGGGGTGGACATCGTCCGCGTAACCGCCACCGCCGAGGCGAATCCCGACAGCGGTGACGGTGGGAAGGGGCAGGAAATAGCTGAGTTCACCATCCAAATAAACGCCCGCATAGTTGAGGCGCAACGCAGTGCGCTCCCAAGGAAAATGGTTTTCGTTGAACCAGAAGAACCCAAATCCATCCACAGCTTCCTCACTGTGATACACGGACATGCCGGATTGCACTGTCAGAACCCGCCGATGCTCCACATCGACCTGCGCGAGAACTTGGCTGCCAAAACAAACCAATAAAACTCCAGATAGACAAATGCGCTGTGCTGCCATGCTTGCGGCTGACCGTTGCTCCATTCTTCCCTCCATTTCGAGACACGGCTGGTTGACGCCGGGAGGCCAATCTGCCTGTTACATTGTGAAAATCAAGGCCCAATTCGCAGCTAGCTGGCTGCGACCACAGCAATTCCCAAACTGATCAGCGCAACGCCCAGCCAAGCTTTCCACATCGGCTTTTCCCTTAAGAAGACCGACGCGCCGAGCACGATCAGCACCGGACTGAGACCTTCGAACGGGAAGACATAGCTCAGGTCCTTCTTCTGAAGAAGACCCGCCCAAATAAAAAACCATCCCGTGAGCACGACGATGCCGAGTGACAAACGCCCAACGATTTGTGCCCAGGGTTTTGGCGAAAGATTCGTTGCATTCATGGCGTGCTTCGTCAGCAACTGTCCAGTCACCAGACAGAATTGCGATGCGAGGCACAGCAACAGAATGGAAGCGCTCATAGTCGTTCCTCCGCTTTCATGGCGGGACCGGCAATCACCACCACGCCTACCAGCACGATGGCAATTCCCGCCCAGCGCCCGAGGCTAATGCTTTCACCGAGAAACCACCAACAGCCGAGGGGGACGAGTGCGTGTGTGCTACTGAGCAGGCTGAACGCCAGGTACAACGGCAAATACCGAAGCGCATGCAGCCAGCAGGTAAAATTGGCGATGTAACACACAATGGCCAGCCAGGTCCAACCGGATGAAAGGACGTCGACACCGAGGCCCGCAACCGTGCTGTGATGAAGGGCTGTGGCCATGGCCCCACGTTTCAACAACATCTCCGCCGCCGGCACAAAGAGGATAGCCAACGCCATGGCGAGATACGGATTGAGCCACCAAGGAAGTTGCCGCCAACGTTGAGAAGTCGTGCTGCTCATGACGCTTCGTGTCGGAATTTGTTGGGAGAAATCCATGTTGCGGTGTTTCTTTCAGTAATTACGGTCGTTTTTGAGTTGTGGATCGCTGGCAGCAAGCCAACGACTGATGCACAAAATACGCGTTCTGCCATTGCGGTATAAGTAAATCGTCAGCGCCAGCCAAAGTGTCCCGAGCAAATAGGCGCCGATGACATCGCTGGGCCAATGTTTCCCAAGATAGACAGGTGAAACTCCAAGCAGCGCGACGCGCGATCCCAGAAGAATCAGGACACAGTTTTGCCCCCAGGAACACGGAGTCAAAGCGCGGATGTGCAAGAGCAGAGAACCAACGAATACGGTAAGCAGCGGCACGCACCCAGTCGGGAAACTGTAATCGTTGAGCATCTTGAAAACGTTTACAGGATTGGCAGCCGGACGTTGAAGATGCACGGCGAAGCCCGCAGTTGCGGGGATTACATAGCTCCGAAACATCAGGGCCCAGCCTTTTTGCATTGGTCGGGCCACGATCGGGGTGTGAGGGGTCGACAGCGAATGCCTGCCGTCGATCGACATGGCGTTTTCAGCCTCTTGACGCAGATCTTGATGAGATTCTTTGGTCACTTTCTCCGCCATCATCATCCTTGACGCGATCTGACTACAGTATCATGGAATCGTCCAATGCGCCGGCGCCGAACGACGACAACATTCCGTATCCCGCTACGGCGTGCATGCTTCGGCATTGTGACAGTTCGATTCATAAGCCTACTTGCTCCGTTACAGTTGGGTCTGTTAGGCTTCCCGATATTCGTGAGAAATTCATGAGGAAGATCAATTGGGGAATCCTGAGCACCGCCAAGATCGGCGTGCAAAAAGTCATTCCTGCCATGCAGGCGGGAAAACATTGCCTAGTGACTGCGATCGCCTCCCGCGAACCGGAAAAGGCCCGTGCTGTAGCCGAACAATTGGGGATTTCCAAGGCTTACGGTTCCTATGAGGAGTTGCTGAAAGATCCAGAAGTCCAAGCCATCTACATTCCATTGCCCAATCATCTTCACGTGCCCTGGTCGATTCAGGCGCTCGAAGCGGGCAAGCATGTGCTCTGCGAAAAGCCCATCGGGTTGACCACCGCGGAAGCACAACAACTGCTCGACGCCGCCAAGAAGCATCCCCAGTTGAAGATTATGGAAGCGTTCATGTATCGCTTGCATCCGCAATGGCAGCTTGCGCGCAAAATGGTTGCGGGCGGCAAAATCGGCGAACTTCGGACGGTTCACTCGTTTTTTTCGTACTCCAACCTCGATCCCAAGAATATCCGCAACATGGCGGACGTTGGCGGTGGCGGATTGATGGACATCGGTTGCTATTGCCTTTCGCTGGCCCGTTTTCTGTTCGATTCTGAACCGCGGCGGGTGATGGGGCAGGTGGAGTTTGACCCATCTTTCAGGACCGATCGGCTGGCTTCGGGCATCCTGGAATTCGAACGCGGCACTTCCACCTTTACGTGCGCAACCCAGATTGCGCCTTATCAACGGGTCAACATCTTCGGCACGGAAGGACGGATTGAGATCGAGATTCCGTTCAACGCGCCGTCAGATAAAGCCTCCAAACTCTGGCATCAAACCAACCGCGGAATTGAAGAAATTGTGTTGGATCCGTGCAACCATTACACACTCCAAGGCGACCTGTTTTCCCGGGCCGTTTTGGAAGATGGACCGGTGCCGACGCCCCTGGAAGATGCGGTGGCAAATATGCGGGTCATCGAAGCCATCAAACTAAGTGCTCGCGACAACCGTTGGATCCACGTAAACTGAACCCGGTGAAACCTCTTCGGTACCTCTTGATTCTCGCAATCGCTGGGGTTGGATTCTGCCGAGCCTCGGGCCAAACGTCCAACGCGTTCGACCGACCCGACCCACGAGAGATCCCTGTCCCGCCCATCAAAACGACCTTGCCCTCAATGCCGGGCGTGAACGATTTGCCTGTTCGCAAAGAAATGCCCGATGTGCTGGTGATGGAAGACGGAACCAAGGTCAAGACCGTCGAGCAATGGAAGCGGCGCCGGCAGGAAATGAAGCAGATTCTTGAATACTACGCCACCGGCCGAATGCCGCCACCACCCGGAAATGTGAAGGGGCATGAGGTCCAATCGCTGACTGTCCTTGTCGGCAAAGTGAAATACCGTCTGGTGCACCTGACGTTTGGGCCGAACGAAAAGCTTGAACTGAATATTGGCATTTTCACACCGACGGATCGCAAAGGGCCGTTCCCGGCCGTGATCATGCCGGACGGAACCCCTCCCGGCGCGACGCCACTCCCCACTTTAGCGCATCCGCCGGGACAAGGTCATGGCGTTGACGCCTTGTTGCCGGTGGTGATGCCGTCAGAACCGCCTCGTGGGATCCGTCCGATGGAGCGCCGTGGTCCGGCCGATGCCGAGACGGTGGCCAAGCGCAATGAAGTGGTATTTCGGCGAGGTTACGCTTACGTCACATTTAACAGCAATGATTGCGCCGAGGACACGACTCTGCGGAATAAAGACGGAAGCCGGGCATTTCGCACGACGCGTTTCTACCCTGCTTATCCCGGCTACGATTGGGGAATACTGGCGGGCTGGGCGTGGGGTGTGTCGCGCCTTGTCGATTATCTCGAAACTGATCCGTTAATCGACAAGAGCAAACTCATCGTCTCGGGCGTGTCGCGCACCGGCAAATCGGCCATGATCGCCGCTGCCTTCGATGACCGACTGGCCATGGGCGCCCCGTGTGTCACCGGCGGTGGCGGCATCGGCGCTTACCGTTTCAGCGGCACGGGCCGCGGCGGCAAAGAAGGCCTGGGCGAGATGATGAAGAAATACCCCAACTGGTTCTCGCCACATCTCCACCAATTCTGGGGCCAAACCGACAGGCTACCGTTTGACGAGCACTGGTTTTTGGCGCTCGTCGCTCCGAGACCATTCATTGCACTCGAAGGATTGACCGACCAGGTTTCTCTCGCCAGCGCCGTCAAAGAATCCTGGTTGAACGCACGGCCAGCCTACGCGGTATTTGGTGCCACGGATCGGCTCGGTGTGAATTACGCCCGTCACGGGCACGCTTTCACGGAGGAAGATTGGTCGGCCATGCTGGATTTTGCGGACAAATATCTTCGGGGAATGAAAATTGAGCGACGCTTCGACCGGTTTCCGCCGGAAACGGCGACCGGGACAACGAAATGAATTCTGTGCATTTGGTAGGGCTGATCTCTCTTTGTTGTCTGTGGTCCGCCGGCTGCGTCAGCGTAGCGCCGGCGCCGATGAATATCCGAGCATACGGGGCCACGGGCGACGGCAAAACAAAAGATACCGTTGCCATCCAGAAGGCGCTGGACGCCTGTGCCGCTGCGGGTGGCGGAGAGGTTGTCGTGCCTGCTGGCGAATATCTGACCGGCAGCCTCGACGTGAAATCGAACACCACGCTCCGGCTGCAACACGGTGCCACGTTGCTGGGCAGCTCCGATCTGAACGACTACCCAATCATCAAAGCCCGCTGGGAAGGTCGCATGGTCGATGCGCACCGCGCGCTTGTCTCGGCGACGAAAGCCAACCACATCGCCGTTGTCGGTCCGGGCAAAATCGCCGGCAATCTTGCACTCGGTGGCCGTCAAATGCCGCGTCGTCCCTGTGTGATCGAACCGATTGATTGCACCGATGTCCGACTCGAAGGATTTACGGCGTCGCAGCAGCGCATGTGGACAATTCATCCGACTTTCTGCGAGAACGTTGTCGTGAAAAAAGTGACGGTTCGCAGCATCGGCGGGAACAGCGACGGCGTGGACGTGGATTCTTGCAAGCACGTGCGCATCGAGAATTGCGACCTCGAGTCGGGCGATGATTGTATCGCGATCAAATCCGGTCGAGGGATGGAAGGTTACCGTCTCGCCCGTCCGACTGAGGATGTATCGATCAGTAACTGCGCTTTGGGTGACAACATCTTTGCCTGTGTCGGGATCGGCAGCGAAACCTCCGGCGGCATTCGCAACGTGCGCATTGAGAACTGTCGATTCAAATACGCCAGAACTTACGCCATTTACATCAAGAGCCGCCCCGGACGCGGCGCATTCATCGAGGACATCTCCGCGCGCAATCTCGACGTCAACACTGCACCTGGTGGGTTCCTCCGCATTAACTTGCTCAACAGTGGGATTCGAGATCCCGATCCCGTTCCGGGCAACGAAGGCATACCGCTGGCGAAGAATTTTCGTTTTTCAGAGGTGCGGGTGAATTGCGGCACCTTGGTGGACGCCAAATCGATCTCGCCGGTCAAACCCTTGGATGGACTCATCATCGACAAGCTCATTGGCACGTGTACAAATGGTATTTCGCTCGCCAATGTGACCGGCGTCGAACTTCACAACATCAAGGTGACCGGTTTCACGGGCAATCTCATCGGCACGAACAATGTCACGGGTTCAGGACTGTCAGGCGCGGTTTCAATCCCCGCTCCTTCGACAAACTCAACAACTCGTCCATCGCTACCAACGCGATGACTTGGTGGTCATCAGCCCGAATTGATGCGGAGACAGCCGAAGTGGAAGGTTCCGTAGGCCGGCAGCTGTAGCTGCAGGATCAGAGCGAGGCTTCTTTTTCGCTCATCTCAAACTTACGTCGTTCCGGGTGTCGACAAAGAAATCCGTCATGGAATTTGAGTGAATAAACGCATTTCTCGGGGGAACGCGTCAGGCAGTCTGAAAAGCCGAACAAAGCACCCAGATAGCGGGTCCGGCAGACCTCCGGATCCGGCAGGCGTCGCTGATCCCTTGGCGATGAGCTATTCACCCTGCAAATGCTTATAGGTCATCACCTTGAATAATGCAATTATAAACTGAGACTTTTCCTGAACCGCGCTTCAGACAGAAGAAAACGAATACATGGTTTCAAGATCAATGCTGAACTTGGTCAGTTCGCCCGGGTAGTCAATGTCAGAGATCTTCCCGACGCGCGCAACGGAAAGAGGTTGGAGAGCTACATCAAAACCGGCGACCTGTATGACAGCGAGGCCGCGGGCGGCAACGTGTTCATCGTAATTGCAGAAGACCCGCCCAGCGACCGTGAGCACACCTCCTGCAACTGCCAACTTCAGCTTGTGGAAGCGAAATACGGGAACCCTGCCCGCGAATCACGCGCATGTTTTTCAGAGAAGGCAACGAAGGGAACAGAGAATTTCGTTTCTCGTGCGATCTTCGGCTCACCGCGAATACTGCGGCCTTCGCTGAAACAGCAGTCACCGCTATCGGTCGTCCCAGAGGTAGCGTCATGATTGGAATAAGGCGAGAAGAATTCGACCGTAAGTACTTGCCCAGATCGAGTAGGATCCGGAATCCCAAGAAGATCAACGCATTTTCAGCGTAGTCGCATCTCACATGCCATAAGTTGTCGTGCACACTGCGATTGCCACGGCCTTATCCCATTTGCGCTTCAGGATCCACGACTTCATCGTGGCTTCGCCGTTCAGGATTCCCGATGCGCCGGTTCTCGGCGAGTATAGGTGTGCGTGGCGTGACCGTAGAAAACCTCAGCGCATTCCATCAGGGTTTCGGACAGGGTTGGATGCGGGTGAATCGAGGACGCAAGATCGAATGCCGTCGCACCCATTTCGATGGCTAGTACCGCCTCGCCAATCAGTTCGCCGGCGCCGTGACCGACGATGCCCGCTCCCAGTATCCGCTCCGTTTCCGGATCGATGACGAGCTTGGTCAGTCCGTCCGGCCGGTCAAAGGTCAGCGCGCGGCCCGAGGCGGTCCATGGGAACCGGGCGACTTTGACGGTGGTCCCCTTCTCTTTCGCTTCTGTTTCGGTCAATCCGCACCACGCCACTTCTGGATCGGTGAACACGACTGCCGGAATAATGTACTGGGTAAGCGCATCGTACTCGCCGAGGATGGCGTCCACTGCGATCCTAGCCTCGCGCGACGCCTTGTGAGCCAGCAAAGCGCCCCCGGCGACGTCGCCAATGGCGTAAATCCCCGGGTCGTTGGTCTGCTGTTTCTCATTCACCTTGATGAATCCACGATCATCCTTGGTGACCTTCGTGTTCTCCAGCCCAAGATCGGGGTGATTCGGCACGCGTCCCACCGACACCAGCACGCAGTCGTAAAGTTCCTCCACTTTCTGGCCTTCTTTTTCCATGACAACCTTGATCTGCTTGCCCGCCGTGGCCATGGACAATACCTTGGTCTTCACACGGACTTCCTGGAATGCTTTCTCGGCATAACGCTGCACCGGCCGGATCAGATCGGCATCCGCTCCGGTCAAGATCGAGCCGAGCGCTTCGACTACCACGACCTTGCTGCCAAGCGCTGCGTACACCGTTCCCAATTCCATGCCGATGTAACCGCCGCCAACGATCAGCAGGTTGCCGGGCAAATCCGGGACGTCGAGCGCCTCGCGCGAAGTCATGACCCGCGGATTGCCGAGGTCGAATGCCTTTGGCATCGCCGACTTCGATCCCACCGAAACGATGGCGCTGTCGAATCGCACGAACTTCTGTCCGTCCTCGGTCTCGACGCGCAACGTGCTCGAATCCTCAAAGTAACCGCGCCCATGCATGACCTCGACGCCCCGCTGTTTCGCCAACATGGCGATTCCGCCGCCCAGTTTGTCGAGAATCGATTCTTTCCATGCACGAAGTTTGTCCAAATCGATTTTCGGTTCGCCAAACGAAATGCCGCGATGACCCGATTCGCGCGCTTCGGTGAGAAGTTTGGTCGCGTGCAGCAGGGCCTTGGATGGAATGCAACCTCGGTTGAGGCAGACGCCGCCGAGCCGGGGATCTTTCTCAATCATGATGACCTTTTTGCCTTTGTCGGCCGCGTAAAAAGCCGCCGCGTACCCGCCGGGCCCGGCACCCAAAACAACGACTTCAGTTTTTGTTGGCTCCATAATTTAGCGATTCCGAGTACCGAAATCCGAAGTTCGAAACAAACTGAAAACAAGAATTCTCAAACTGTTTACCCCCCCCTTACGCTCTCTTCGGGAAAATGTTCGATGGTCTTCACGATCTCCACAATGAATCGCGCCGCCATGCCGCCGTCGACTACCCGATGATCGTAGGAGAGCCCCAGAGGCAATAGCGTGCGGGGCTCAATTTTATCGCCGCGGACCACGGGTTTCTGCACGCCGCGCCCCACACCGAGGATCGCAACCTCTGGTTTGTTCACGATCGGGGTGAAGAATCCGCCGCCAATACCGCCCTGGTTGGAGATGGTAAAACTTCCGCCTTTGAGTTCATCGGCTCCGATTTTGCGTTGCCGCGTCCGTTCGGCAACATCCGCCAACTCCCGCGAAAGCTGCAGCAGATTCTTCTTATCGACATCGCGAATGACCGGCACGATCAAACCCTGCTCGGTGTCCACGGCAATACCAATGTGATAGTAATCCTTGAATACGATCTCCTCGGTCGATTCATCCAGACTGCTGTTGAATGTCGGAAACTTTTTCAGCGCCTGGACGGCGACCTTCATCAGGAAAGGCGTCAACGTGAGATGTCCGCCTTTCGCTTCGTATTGCTCTGCGTACTTCTTCCGCAGCGCAATCAGGTCCGTAATATCCGCTTCGTCGAACTGCGTGACGCGCGGAACCGCACTCCAAGATTCCTGCATCCGGCGGGCCACCACTTTGCGCAACGACGAGAATGGCTGACGGGTGTAAGGGCCCCATTTCCCGAAATCGATATGTTCAGCGACTGGCTTTGGCTCCGCCGTGGCGCCGGCAGCCGGCACCTCAAACACACGATGCTGAAGCTGTTGGACATACGCGCGCACATCTTCCAACTTAATCCGGCCACCGTGCCCGCCGCCCAGAACGCGGGTCAAATCGATCCCGAGTTCGTGCGCCATCTTTCGCACCGTGGGCGATGCCGCCACCGATTTGTTGACCGCCGGCTCGCCAATCACATCCACGCTCGGCACTTCTCGCAGCGGAGCCGTTGCAGGCCGCGTGACCTCACGCGGCGCCGGCTTTCCGGACGGGCGCTCCTCGCTTTTCGCTGCAGTGGCAGCAGGTGCGGGAGTCGGAGCTGCTGCGCTGGCCCCATCGGCTTCCAGCGCCAGAATCGATTGGCCGACCGAAAGCTTATCTCCCTCTTTGACGTACAATTTGGCGACGCGCCCCGAGGCGCTCGATGGAATTGGCGCGACCGCTTTCTCGTTCTCCAATTCGAGAATCGTCTGACCTTCCTTTACCTGATCGCCGGGTTTGACGAAAATGCTGACAACGGTGCCCGACTCAGCTCCTTCTCCCAAACGTGGTAATTTGATGTCCATCAGTTCGTCACCTTTGCAGTCACCAATATCTCTTTATTATCCCGGCCGGCGCCGAAACTCAAGTGCGGCGAGCGTTTGACCTCCAGTCCAAACGGCGTTGCAATCCACTTGTGCTTTTGTTAGTCTGCCTGGTGATGAATCATAAAAAGGCCAAACCTGTGCGAAAAAAGAAGGCTTGGCTACTTGGACTGGGCCTCGACAACAAGGATGGCCATACCCGGATTACGACCGGCGAAAACTTTCATTTGGTCGGCGGCAGCCAGGAGACGCACGGCGTGATGCAGGAAAAAGCCGTTAAAATGAATGAACATCTCAAACGCCGCGGCAAAACCCTCGAGACCGTCAGTCGCGAAGAATTTCACGAAATCGCCGACCAAGTTGGCTTGCCCCTGCTCGACGCGCAGCAGGCCCGCGAACGAAACTGATCTCTTTCCTGCGTGTTGGACGCAGGCGCTGCTAAAACCCCGCCTTCTGAATTCTGGCTTCAGTACTTCTTGCGGAGATTGCTCGGCAGGATGTTTAGCTCGTTGCGATATTTCGCTACAGTGCGGCGGGCAATGGGAATGCCCTCTTCCTTGAGGATCGCCACAATCTCCTGATCGGAAAGCGGCTTGGTCGGATCTTCGCGCTCGATCAGCTTGGAAATCTGCTCTTTGACGCTGGTATTACTCATCGCACCGCCCGAGGCGGTCTCGAAACCAGGCGTGAAGAAATATTTCATCTCAAACAAACCTTGTGGCGTTTGCATGTACTTGTTCGCCACGGCACGACTGACCGTGGTCTCGTGGACGCCGACCACTTCCGCCACTTGCGCCATCGTCAACGGCTTGAGAAAGGAAATGCCTTTGTCGAGAAACTCGCGCTGACGCTCGACGATCACCTTCGCGATGTTGTAGATCGTCTGTTGGCGTTGGTGAATGCTCTTGATCAGGAACTTGCCGGCACGGATCTTTTCGCGGATGTAATCGCGAGCTTCATTCGACTTCTCACTACTGGCCATCACTTCCTTATACGTATTGCTGATGCGCAAATGCGGGATCTGTTCGTCATTGAGCAGCACAACGTATTCATCACCGATTTTTTGGACCACCACGTCGGCCGCAACGTATTGCTGCTGTTCGGTCGTGAACATCCTTCCTGGTTTGGGCTCGAGCGTAGAAATGAAATTCGCCAACTGCTGCACCTGCTCGACCGTCAGGCTCATGGCTTTCGCAATTTCAGGAAAGCGTCTCCGCCCCAGATCGTCCAGGTGCTGATTGACCAGGACGGCTTCGATCGACTCGGATTTGCCCAAACGGTCCAACTGGATCAGCAGGCATTCCTTCAAATTGCGGGCGCCGACCCCGACGGGATGAAACGTTTGCACTGTTTCCAGGGTTTCCTGCAATTGTTCCAACGGAATACCAGAACTGACGGAAAGCTCTTCAATGGGCGTCAGCAAATAACCGTCGTCGTTGATGTTGCCAATGATCAACTCGGCCACCTTGCGCTTTTCGTCGCTGATGCCAGTGAAACTCAACTGCTGCAACAAATGTTGCTGCAGGGATTCCTGCTGGACGATCGAATCAAAGAAATGCTGGCGTTGTTCCTCCTGTTCCGGCGAGCGCGCCCGGAAGCTGCTGGTTTGCGAAAAATACTCGCGCCATTCTTCGTCGAGCTTGGATAGCGCCTCGAACTCTTCCTTGAAATCGGTCTCGGCATTGCCATCCGTCTTGTCGTCTGCCGGCGCGCCTTCCGGCGACTCGACTTCGACGCGTGGTTCATCCTTTGAAACCTCTTCCAGCAAGGGATTTTGCTGCAATTCCTCCTGCACCAGCGAGCGCAACTCCAACGTCGGCACCTGTAGCAAATGCAGACTCTGCTGCAACTGCGGCGCGAGAATCTGCTGCAGCGATAACCTTTGAACCTGATGCAATCCTGGACCTTGTGCCATGCTTTCCTTGGATACTGCCAACCCGACAGACCCGGTCCACTATAGGCCGCACATACGGCATGTAAAGACCAAAAGACAACCGTGGTTTTTAATGGGCGCATCTTGACACTGCCGCCATAATGGGGGTGTGAACGGTTCCCCACCCGAGTCACTGAAGCGACCAAGGAGGTCAGCATGAAGAACTCGGAACCGGAGGCCGGTCGTACACTGCGGGAGATCGAAGCTGGGGTGTTGGCGGAGGGCCAGGAGTGGATGCGCCAACGCCTTGAGCAGCAACTGCAACAGGAAGCCGACCAACACGGTCGGGCTTTTCCCCCCCAACGGCCGGCGGCTGCGGCACGCCAAAGTGCAGTGGATGCGCCTGCGCACCAGCGTCGGCGTCGTCGAGCTGCGCGTATGGCACGGGATTGATCCTGGCAGGCACCAGTGGGTTTGTCCGATCCGCCAGCGCTGGGGCCTGAGTCCGCACCAACAGAGCAGTCCGACGCTGCAAGACAAGCTGGCGTTCACGGTGACCGCGACGGGCAGCTACGTTCAAGCCGCCGCCGTGGCGGCGAAATGGGGTTGCCCAACCGACGACGCCACCCTGCACGCGCTGACGCAACGGTTGGGACAGCGCGCCGAGGCGCAGACCCAACAGCGACTGACTCAGCCACCCGCCGAGAGAGAGCCGCAACGGGCCGCCAGCGCTCTGGCGGTGTTGCAGGTCGATGGCTGGCAAGTGCGCCAGCGCGGGCCCGGCTGGGGGCGCAAGAAAACCAAACAGCCCCGCGTGGAATGGCACGAATTGAAGACCGGCGTGTTCTATCGCCACGACCAAGCGGCCCAGACGGCTAGTGGGCGCGGGCTGTTGGCCGAAAAGGTGGTGGTCAGTTGGCAGGGCGAGCCGTTGGAGTTCGGACAGCGGCTGCATTGGGAAGCCCTGCGGGGCGGCTTGGGGCGCGCCCGTCACACTCTGGTGGTGGCCGACGGTGCGCCGTGGATCTGGAACATGGCGGCGGATCGCTGGCGCGGAGCAACGGAAGTGTTGGATTTCTACCACGCCAGCCAACATCTCTGGGAGTTGGGCCGGGCCGGGCCCGGTGGGGACGATACGGCAACGGCGGCGTGGGTCGAGCCGCGATTGCATCGGCTGCGGCAGGGGAAAGAGCGAGCGGTATTGGCCGAGATCGCGGCGCTGAAACCGCCGCGGGGGCAACGCGGGCGCGGTCGTGCGGCGCGAACAGGATTACTTCGCCGGGCATGAAGCGCGGACCCACTACGATCGGATCGCGGCGCAGGGCTGGCCGATTGGTAGTGGGACAGTAGAGTCGGCCTGTCGCCAACGGCAATGCAGGTGCAAACGGCCCGGCCAATTCTGGACGGTGCAGGGCTTGCGCCATCTGTGCGCATTGGAAGAAGCGCGGACCAATGGCCACTGGGACCAACTCTGGCTCACCTCCTAAATGGCGGCAGTGTCAAGATGCGCCCGTTTTTAATCTATCGGCTGCCGCGCAGAAAGCTTGAGTCCATTCCCGCACGGTGTAAAATGCCCGCTGTGGGGATGCAAATCACGATTTTGGGCAGTGGCAGCGCCGGCAATTGCGCACTCATCGAATCCGATACGACCAGACTCTTTGTCGATGCCGGCTTGAGTGGACGCCAAATTGCGCAACGGCTGGCGCTGATTGGGCGCCATCTTGACCAAATCAACGGCATCATTCTCACGCACGAACATAGCGACCACACACGCGCCCTCGGCGTCCTGTGCAAATCGCGTCCGATCGCCGTTTACGCCAATCGCCTTACGGCGGAAGCCGTATCCACCGATCCCGAATGGCAGGATCGTGTACGCATCTCGTGGCGGTTATTTGCGACGGGGACACCTTTCGAGGTCGGTGATCTACTCGTTGAATCGTTCAGCGTTCCCCATGACGCTTACGATCCCGTTGGCTTCGTCATTCGCCACACTGGCTCGGGCCTGTCGGTCGGCGTTCTCACTGATCTGGGCCACGCCACCAAGCTCGCCATCGAACGGGTCCGCACCACCAACGTCCTGGTGCTCGAAGCCAATCATGATTTGAAATTATTGCAGGAGGACACCGCACGGCCGTGGGCCACCAAACAGCGCATCATGAGCCGACACGGCCACCTGAGCAACGATGCTGCAGCCACGCTGGCAGGGGAAATTGCCAACGACAAACTCCGTCATGTTTTCCTGGCCCATCTCAGCCGCGACTGTAACCGGCCCGAATTGGCGCAGCACGCGGTAGGTGATAAGCTCCGCCGCATTGGCGCCCACCACATTACCGTCGCCGTAGCCAGCCAGGATAAGCCGACTGCCACCGTCAGCTTATGATTATCGGCCTACCCAAAGAGATCAAAAATAACGAGTACCGGGTCGGTTTGTTACCCGTCCATTGCGAAGCGCTGAGGGAATCCGGACATACCGTGCTGGCGGAACGCAAGGCGGGCGAAGGCAGCGGCGCGTTCGATGCCGATTATCGCGCTGCCGGGGCACGCATCATCGAATCGCCGCGCGAAATCTACCGACGCGCCGGGATGATTGTGAAGGTCAAAGAACCGCAACCATCCGAGATCCGTTGGTTGCGTCCGCGGCAGATTGTGTTCGCGTATTTCCATTTTGCGGCGGATCGGCCACTCTTCGACGCGATCATTCGCTCGCAAATCGTGGCCATCACTTATGAAACGATCCAATTGCCTGACGGTTCGCTGCCGTTGCTGACACCGATGAGTGAAATTGCCGGTCGCATGGCCGTCCACGAGGGCGCCAAGTATCTCGAGGAACCCATGAAGGGCCGCGGGCTGCTATTGGCCGGCGTGCCCGGGGTCGCGCCCGCCAAAGTCGTGATTCTTGGCGGAGGCGTCGTGGGCGCGAACGCCGCGAAAATGGCAGCAGGTTTGGGAGCGGATGTGGCGATTCTCGACATTGATCTCAATCGCCTGCGTTATCTCGACGACGTAATGCCGAGAAACGTGAAAACCCTGATGAGCAATGCCCATAATATTCGCGAACATGTGAGCGAAGCGGATTTGTTGATCGGCGCTGTGCTACGGCCGGGATCTCGTGCGCCAACGCTCGTCAGCCGTAAGTTGGTCCGCCAGATGAAGCGCGGTGCGGTCATCGTAGACGTAGCCATCGACCAGGGTGGTTGCATTGAAACCTCACGGCCAACGACGCACGATAAGCCCACGTACTTGATCGATGGCGTCGTGCATTATTGCGTGACCAACATGCCCGGTGCCGTGGCGCGCACATCCACCGCGGCTTTGACAAATGCCACTTTCCCGTACGTTTTGGAGATTGCAACCAAGGGATTTCGCCGCGCTGCAAAAGAGAACCCCGCCGTGGCGGCGGGGTTCAACATTGTCGATGGACAGGTCGTTTACCGCAATCTGGCGTCGCTCTATGGCATACCGCTTACCGAACTGACTGATATCCTCTAGCGCTTAGTACCGGTAGAAGCATCCGCCACTGTAGTAATACACTGGTCCCGGCGCATAATAATACGGACGATATACCACAACCGGCGGTGGATAGTAGTAAGTGGGCGGCGCATAATAATACGAGAACCCGAATGAATACCTCGGTCCGCCCCATCCGTGATAGCGATAGCCGCCGTACCTAAAATGGCCTCCGCCACCATGATATCCAAAGCCAACAGCAAACCCGGCAAGAGCCGAGGTCGATGCCAGCGCACAAATCGCCAGTGCGGCCACCGTCGCGCATATCCATTTTGTCATCTTCTTCATTTGAACTTCCTCCGTTCGCAACTCTTCAGACGAACAACATATAAACGTATTCGATATGCGGGCATAAGGCAAATCCGTGCGGGAGTCACCCTTTCAAGGCCCCCAGTTGAATGCCGCTGATAAACCATTTCTGGCCGATGACAAAGACTACAATCATTGGCAAGATCATCATTAATGACCCGGCCATCAACAAATTCCATTGGGCGCTATACAAACCAAGAAACGACAGCAGCCCCAGGGGCAACGTCTTCATCGAATCCTGCGTCACGACGACCAACGGCCAGTAGAAACTTTGCCAATTCCCCATGAACGTGAAAATCGTCAACGTCGCCAGCGCCGGCTTGCTCAACGGCAAAACCACTGCGGTGAAGATGCGGAACAATCCGCAACCATCGATCGTCGCTGCTTCCTCCAAATCGCGCGGGATGCCCATGAAAAACTGCCGCAGCATGAACGTGCCATACGCCGAAAACATCGGCGGCAGCATCAGAGCGAAGTACGAATCCACTGCGCCCAGTTTCCGCATGAGAATGAAGTTCGGGATCATCGTCACGGCACCGGGTATCATCATCGTGCCCAGATAACTGAGGAATAATTTGTCGCGTCCGGGAAACCGCAGGCGGGCGAACGCATAGGCCGCGCACGCGCTCGTCGTCACCTGCCCGAGCGTAACCACAACCGCCACGAGAATGCTGTTGAGATACCAACGAGTGAATCCGCCGCCCATGTTGTGCGTTACGTCGTACACTTTCGCGTAGTTCTCCGGCTGCGCCGGGTGGGGCATCAGCGCCCGCAATGGATTGCCCTGTGTAGTGAACACCTCGCCTGGCGATTTCAGGGATGTGGACAACAACCATAGAAGCGGCAAGAGCATCCACAGCCCAACGACCCCAAGCACAAAGTATGTGAGCAGTTTCTTCAAAGTGGTCTATTCCAAAGCCGCGCCCTCCCGCTCGTGTTCGCAAACGATGGCGCGGACGGCCTCTCGCCCGGTGGGGCGAGGTGAATGTTCCCTCCTCTCGCTTTGAGGAAGAGGATTAAGGAACGGGGTGTCGTTCTCATCCCTCAGTAATGCACCACCTTCCCGCCAAACCGCCAGTTGAGCAGCGTCACCACGAACACCGCCGCGAACAACACCCACGCGATTGCCGCCGCGTAGCCCATGTGGTTCCAAGCAAACGCGTGATTGTAGATGTAATAACCAATCGTCGTCGTCGCGCCCGCCGGTCCCCCACCTGTCATCACAATTGCCTGTTCGAATCCGCCTTGCAGCCCGCCGATAATGCTCATGGTAAAGATGAAGAACGTCGTCGGGCTGACGAGCGGCCACGTGATCGCCCAGAATTTCTGCCAACGGTTGGCGCCATCGATGTCTGCGGCCTCGTACAACTCCGGCGACACACCCTGCAAGGCCGCCAGATAAAGAATCATGTTGTAGCCGCCCACGCTCGTCCAAAAGCCCATGAACATCAGCGCTGGTTTGGCCCAGGCAATTGACTGCAACCATTGCGGTCCTTGAATGCCGACCGCTCGCAACATCGCATTGATCAGCCCGTAATCGGGATTGTAGATCCAGCGCCAGAGCACATAGGTGCCCACGCCCGCCACAATCGTCGGCAGGAAATAAATCGTACGAAACGCGACGATCCCACGCAGTTTTCGGTTCATCACCAGCGCCAGCAACAGCGAGCCCAGCATATTCACCGGTATCATGAGCATCAGGAACACGGTGTTGAAGGCGTAGTACCAGAAATCACAGTCCCTCATCAGCACACCGAAATTGTGCAAGCCTACAAAGCGCGGCGACGTGAACAGGTCCCAGCGAAAAAAACTCAGCGCTAGCGATGCCGCTACCGGTAAAGAGGTGAAGATGAGGAAGCCGAGAAGATTCGGCAGCAAGAATAGACCTGCGGCCAGCGTGATTCGTCCCCTTTTCGATAAAGCCATCCGAGATCTCCTTGGAATCTCAGCGCTTTCTTACACCGCGCCCCCATCACCTCGCAAGCACTGTTCGGCATCGGTCTTCCGAGCGCGCCTTCAGGAATGTTCCCCTAAATCGCCTTGCCGATTGCAGCAGCGACCGCGCGCATCTGACCAACGAGCGACTCAAAATCATCCGGCAACATCGATTGCTCGCCATCGGACAGCGCAGCCTCGGGATTGTTGTGGACCTCCATCATGACACCGTCAGCGCCTGCGGCGACCGCGGCGAGCGCCATTGTCGGAATGAGATCGCGATGACCCGCGCCGTGAGTAGGATCGACAATAACAGGCAGGTGCGATTCTTTCTTCAACGCGGGTACGGCGGAAAGATCGAGTGTGTTGCGCGTATAGGTTTCGAACGTGCGGATGCCCCGTTCGCAGAGCATGACGTTCATGTTGCCTTCGTTGAGGATGTACTCGGCGCTCATCAATACGTCTTTGAGCGTCGCCGCCATGCCGCGTTTCAGCATCGCCGGTTTCTTGCAGCGGCCGACTTCCTTCAACAACGAGAAATTCTGCATGTTCCGCGCGCCGATCTGAATGATATCGGTATACTCCTCGACCATCTCGGTGTCCTTGGTGTCCATCAGTTCCGTGATGACCGGCAAGCCAGTGGCCTTTCGCGCCTCCGCCAATAGTTTCAACCCTTCTTTGCCAAGCCCTTGGAACGTGTAAGGCGACGTACGTGGCTTGAACGCCCCGCCCCGCAAGATCGATGCGCCCGCCTTCTTCACAATCTTGGCGATGTCCAGAATCTGTTCCCGGCTCTCCACCGAGCACGGCCCGCTCATCAATATCACCTTGTTCGCGTCGCCGATCTTCACCCCGCTGACATCGATCACCGTGCGTTTGTGCGTGAACTCGTAGCTGGCCAGTTTGTACGGCTTCAATACCGGCGTGACGGACTCGACCCCGGGGAAGGCTTCCAACGGCCGTTCGCGGGCCTGATCTTCCGGCCCGATAATGCCGATAATGGTGCGCTGGACCCCGCGGCTGGTGTGCGGCTTTAGCCCCCAATTGCGGATGGCCTCCTCGATGTGCGCAATCTGCGCATCTGTCGCTTCCGGTTTACAGATGATAATCATGATATTTGGTGATTAGTGACTGGTGGCTGGTGACCAGCGGACGGCAGTTCCGAGCCATCGATCACAGTTCACCAGTCACAATTCCTCTCTCAATGCCTTGATGAATTTCCGGTTCTCTTCGGGAAGCCCAACGGTCACGCGGACGCATTCGGGCATTTTATACCCCCGCATCGGGCGCACAATCACACCGCGTTGCTGCAGCCCGTGAAATACCTTGTCGCCGTCACCGACGTTGACGAGGATGAAATTCGCGCAACTCGGGACGTATTCCAGTTTGAGCTTCTTGAATTCCCTCTCCAGATAAGCCAGCCCGCGACGGGTCATCGCCCTGGTTTTGCGAATGTGCGCGGTGTCGCCCAACGCCGCCAACGCGCCGGCTTGGGCGATCGCGTTGACGTTGAACGGCTGCCGAACCTTCTGCAGCAACGCGATGCAGTCTTTCTGCGCCACGCCATAACCGATACGCAGCCCGGCGAGACCGACGATCTTCGAAAACGTGCGCAGCACAACGACATTGTGTTTCACCGCCCACTGAATGGATGGTGGCGGATCGTCCAGGAACTCGATGTACGCTTCGTCCAGCACGCAAATCACATGCGCGGGCAGCGAACGAATGAACCGATCGAGTTCGGCATTTGAAACGCGCGTCCCCGAGGGATTGTTCGGGTTGGCGACGAAGACCAGTTTCGTCTTCGGCGTGATCGCGGACCGCATCGCGTTCAAGTCATGCGTGTGATCTCTGAACGGAACTTCGACGCAGCTCGCCTGGAACATTTTCGCCATGATCTTGTAGATGACGAATGCCTTTTCACCTGCGATGACCTCGTCACCGGGGCCAACGAATGCGTGATAGAGAAACTCGATGATCTCATTCGATCCGGTGCCAAGGACGAGGTTGTCGTTCTCGACTCCTAATTTCCTTGCCAGCGCCTGACGCAGATAGAAGCCGCCGCCATCGGGGTACAGATGTGCGGTCGCCAAAGCTTTCCGCATCGCGGCAAGCGCTTTGGGCGACGGCCCAAGCGCGTTCTCGTTCGATGCCAGCTTGATGATGGACTGCGGCCTCAGTCCGAGTTCCCGCGCGACTTCTTCAATCGGTCGTCCCGGCTCATAGACCGGCCCATCGCAGATGTATTGATTGGCAAGCGACGAAAAGTTCACACCCGCAGTCTGACAAAGCGACGGAAAAGGGTCAAATGCGAAACGATGTACGCCATTCCATGCTTATCGAAGAATGTCTACTCCCGTTAAAATTGCCTTATCCGTGGCGCAGGCGGATTAGCGTCAGCTACTTCCTGGGATTTGGAGAATCTCATAGTGCACATCGGAGTTCCCGTAGGGGATGATGAGCAGACGAATACTGTTGGCGGGCAACCGTTCCGCATCGAGAACCCACTGAGGATCGTTCTGCGGCAAAAAATAGAAATTGCACCTCAACAACAGGCCCTTTTTCTGTGGATTACCGTCATACAATTGCACGGTGTCCATCGGAAAGCCGGTCCGCTGGTATTTGTACGGGTCGATTTTGCCGTAAAACAGGACGTAAGCATACAAAAAGGGTTTCAGTTCGGTATTGACGATTGAGCCATTTGGAGAAAAGAGCGAATTGGATATATAAAGGACCTGACCCTTCCTCAAGTGGTGAAAACAATACTTCAGCGCGTCAGCCAATTCGCCCTGGAAAAAAGTGCGGCAGTGGGTTTGGTATTTGGGACCGAAGTAAGTCCGAAGGTACAAGGTGATTTCCACGCTTGCCGCACACATAATCACCAAAAGCAATTTTCTCCAGAGTCCCCTTTTTTGCCAGAGTAATCGCGCTCCCAGGGCCGCCAACAACATCCAAAAAATCACCCCGTTGATGGAGCGCATACTGTGCATGTGGTCGTGCGTCAAACAGGCGGCTGTTGGATAAATCAGGGTGCCGGCTGCCAAAAAACGGTACTGCGGTCGCCGGCGGAAGAAGCGAATGACCACGAACAAGCCGAGGCAAACCAGTGGCGCAACAAACCAAAAGAGTTCTCCTCCAAAACCGATGTTATGACGGACGTTGGAATCGCCGTGCAACCACAGGAACTGCGGTGAGAAATATTCCAGGAACCGCGATCCAAAACGTAGGAACGCTATCAGGATTGTCGGATGATCTTCGAAAATACTGAGCGTTTCAAAACGCTCGGTAAGCGCCTGCGGCGTCCGCAGGACCCAAACGATCATCGGCACCAAGGTCGCCACATAACTCGCGGAGAACGTTACGCCGATTTTCCAACGGGATAAGAGAAGCCGATTGTAGGCTAGTGCGAAACAAATAAGCAGAAGAGCCGTCATGGGTCGGCCAATGTTGTGGGAGTACATGGCGAAGGCCCATGCGACACCCGCAGCGATGGCATAGTTGTGAGACCTCCTTCCGAATGCTCGCATCAGCCAAAGCCAGCCCGCCGTCATGCCAAGCAACATCGGGGTATAGCCGGCAGAAACGGTCCGACTCACAGGAAACACCCACGGAATCACGGAGAAGACAAATCCGCTCGCCACGGCAATCCAGCGATTCCGACAGTACTCCTGCACGAGCAGTGCGAACATGATCGAGGCAAGGACATGAAAAACTGCACTCGGCAGCCGAGCGACCCATTCATTCAATCCGAACACCGCGGTCAGCGGAGCAAGACAATAAACCATGACCGGATCGTGATAATTGTCGAACCCTCGGAAAAAAACGGGGTAACGTGTGCCGTACTCGTCGGCTCCCGTCTTGGCGATGCAATAGGCGTTATATGCGATGGAACATTCATCGCCGTATAGTCCCGACGGCAGGTATCCGATTTTCCAGAAGTGCACGACACTCGTGATCGCCAGCAATAACGTTGCGACACACCCGAAGATCATTTTTCTTATGTTCGGAGATAGAATAATCTTCATATAACCAGCGCGCAGTTGGCGGAGGACTTCCGCGCCATCTCACGCAATTTCTGCAGGTCGAGTTTGCCGGTGCCCAAGCGCGGAAGCACATCAATCCGGAAAAACTGGTCCGGCCGCGGTTTCCATAAATTGGGGAGATCGGAACCCGCAAGTTTTTCGAGCACAGGCTTGAGTTTGTCATCCCCGAGCGTGTGTAGGACGACCAAGTGCTCCCCCTTTTTTTCGTCGGGCACGCCGATGACGGCAAACGTCTGCTCGGTCTCCTCCGCCAGTTCGTGCAGTTTGTCCTCAATCTTGATGTGCGGAACCATTTCGCCGCCGATCTTGCTGAACCGGGTCAGACGGTCGGTGATTTGCAGAAAGCCATCTTCATCGATTGCGGCGACATCACCCGTGATATACCAACCATCCTTCAAAACTTCCGCCGTCTTTTCGGGCCGACCGAGGTAACCCTTCATCACATTTGGCCCGCGCACAAGCAACATTCCCGGTTCGCCCACTGTTTTCGGCGCAAACGCATCGGGATCAACAATGCGCACGCTGACGCCGGGCAATGGATGGCCAATCTTTCCGCGCTTGGCGCCAACCTGACGAAAGCCAGCGGCGCGGAAATCGTGCGTGTTAACGGCGACAGCGGGCGAGCATTCGGTGCAACCGTAGCCTTCGAGCGGCCGGATGCCAAACTTGTCCTCGAACGCTTGCGCGACGCGCTCCGGCAGTTTCTCCGCGCCCGTCATGACGAATTGCAGGCTGCCGAAATCCTCCGGCTCGCAACTGCGGATATACATCTGCAGGAAAGTCGGCGTTGCCAACAGGAACGTGACGTGGTACTGGCGCACGAGCGCGCCGATGGCTTTGGCGTCGATCGGGCTGACGTGATAGACGACGCCGATGCCGAGCACGGCCGGCACGATCAGCGTACCGGTGAATCCGAACGAGTGGAACAAAGGCAAGATGCCGAGGATGCGATCCCTTCCGCTGAACGCAAACGTTTGCCCCATTTGCTCGGCATTGGAAACAATGTTGTAGTGTGTGAGCATCACGCCCTTGGGATCTCCCGTGCTGCCGCTGGAGAAGATGATCGTGGCGAGATCATCAAGTGTTCCTCTCTTTTCTCGACCAAGCGCGCTCTCGAGGAGGCGAACCGGCAACGTCCATGTCATCACTAGCGCAGTGAGTTTCTCGGTAAGCCGGGGAGCTGCGGCAAGTTCTTCCAGCATGACGAGCTTGCCGGGTACGGTGATTTTAATCTTGTCGAGAAACATCTTGGAAGTGACCACGGTCTGGAGGTTGCATTGACGGGCACACAAGGCGAGAACCTCATCGTTGGTGGTGTAGTTGAGGTTGACCGGCACCTTGCCCATCAGCAGCGCGGCATAATTGACCAACGCGCCACCGACGGAGGGGGGTAGGAGTATGCCGACCTTTTCCTGTCCTCGCCAAAGGCTGCGCAGCCGTCGGGCAAGGAAAATCGTCCGGGTGAGTGCGTCGCCAAATCTCAACTTCGGCGTGTGGGCGTCAGCCATGAAGAAACGTTGCGGATGATGTCGCGCCTTGCGGACCAACCCGCGGTGAATGGGCAACATGAGTTTTTTGCGGTGCTTCCACGCCTCGGTGTTAAGTTCCTGCACAGCTTGCCGGACCTCGAATGGCGTGGAAGTCGGCGGCAGCGGTTTGCCAAAACTAACGGTGACAGGATAAGGAATGTAGCGGGGCACTTTCCAAAGGAA
>DATIZX010000094.1:0-3109 GCA_035516795.1 Verrucomicrobiia bacterium | reverse complement strand
GGTTGGACTGCGGGAGCCGGTTGGGAATACGCCTTAGCCGCACACTGGGCAGTGCGGGTCGAATATCTGTTCTCGAGCTTTTCGACGACCAGTGCGACGGGCGTGATAACCGGCCCCACCGGATCCAATCCTCTGCATGGTTCTGGCGACCTCATCATCCAGGTCGCCCGCGCCGGCGTGAATTTCAAATTCTAACGCCGGGGGACCGTCATGTTTCAACCCGTCATCTCTCCAACTCGCATCGTCGGCTTGCGCGCGCGTCGTCACGCGGCTGCAGCGCGGCACGCGAACCCGAACGGAGATACCATGTTCATTGCCAACGCAATCGCACCACAGTCGGCGCGAAACCGCGCCGTCGCTGCGCTCTTCGCATTCATTCTCCCACTCCTTCTCGCCGTCGTGCCGTTCTTTGGCCTCGGCGCTGCTGCGGCGCTCGCCTGCGCCTGCGGCTGCAGTGTGTTCGACGTCGGCGGGCTCGACACACCGCAGGAACAGGATCACGGTGGTCGCGTATTTTTTGAATTCTGGGACGGCTATCAGTACCAGAATTACGTTGGAAGCTCGCGTGCGCCGTCTTCTCTAAACACAGACAAGGTTATCAACACGCAATGGTACAATGTGGGCTTCGAATACATGTTCAATCGCGATTGGGGCGTTATGGTCAGGGTGCCGACAACAATCCGTTCGCTGACGACCGAGACCGACTTTTCGTTTCCCGGTGAAATCCAAACATTCAACTCAAAGAGTATCGGCGACATCGAGGTCATGGGAATATACACAGGTTTCTTCCAAGATATGTCGACTGGCGTCATTTTCGGTCTCAAGTTACCCAGTGGTACCTTTACCGCCCCTGGCATAGACCGCGACACCCAGATCGGGTCCGGCAGTACCGACCTTCTCCTCGGTGGTTTTCATCGCGGTCTGTTAACCGGCGACAACGCCTGGCAATATTTCGCGCAAGCGATGTGGCGGCAGCCGTTCCTCTATCAAGACGCTGCCGACCCGCAGGGCTTCTTCGACGGCAATCCTGGCGTCGTGCAAAGCTACCATCCGGGCATGCAGGTCGATGGCTCCGTGGGCATCGTCTACAACAACTGGTACAACGTCTTCGGCTTCGACAAGATCACGCCGCTCGCCCAGGTCATCATTTCGCACCGCAACCACGATACGGGCACCGGTGCCGATCCCTTCAACTCCGGTTTCGATCGAGTGATGCTGTCGCCCGGCATCGAGTTCACCAAAGTGCTCGATGAGGCCAACAACCGGGTGTTCAAGGCCTATTTCGACATCGAGGTGCCGGTTTACTACCGCGCCAATGCCGCCAACAATGGCGGCACCGAGGGTCAATTGGTTGCTCCCTATCTGATCAAAGTCGTGACGAGCTATAATTTCTGACTGCAAAACACCGACGCGCCGATCGTGGCGTCGGTGGGCGAGGAAGAAGTTGCGATGCTGTTCTCAGCGGTCGCGGTCGGAGCCTGTGCGCCAGCGAAGTTGCCTGCGCACGGGCTTGACTTGTTCGACCGACCTGGGTGGCCTGCTCAGATAGGGCGGCATGTCGGTGAAATTGACGCCCGGCATCGGTTCCGCGCCGCCGCCGCCGCGTGCGCCGGCCGGATCCACGCAAAGCAATGTCGTCAAGAGGACGGCTGCGACCACCCTGAACATGCTCCTCTCCTCTTTGCCGAATCCAAGGAACGCCCGTGGGTTTTGAACATGATCAAGATGATATTTAGCCACGATTGCGGAACGATCAACGAAAAGATGTTTCGCACCCCGGAGGCGGCTTGATGTCGGTCCTCGATGCAAAGTTCGCGGGCGCATTAGCGCCCTTGGCGGTAACCGCCGTGATCTTGTGCAACGCATCCGCAGCGGGTCCGGCACGCGCTGCGCCGGAAATCGGCACGACAGCACCGGCGCTCGTCATTACCGAACTCGATGGCAACACGTTCGATCTGACGAAGCTGCGTGGCAAGGTCGTGCTGGTGAACTACTGGGCGACCTGGTGTGCGCCCTGTCGCAAGGACATGCCGAAGCTCGACGCCTTTTATCGCCAACATCATGATCAGAATCTGGAAATGATCGGCATCAGCGTTGATCGCGACCGCGATCTGGAAAGGGTCCGCAAAGTCATGGCGAAGCTCGCTTACCCAGTCGCCACATTGAAAGGTATCACCGTTGACGGCTTCGGACCGCCGAAAGGAGTACCGATCACCTGGATCATCGACAGCGACGGCAAAGTTCGTGACATGATGATCGACGTGCGCGACGAATTGCTCAATGGGCTTGTGCTGCCGCTCTTGCCTCATTGAGCGAAAAAGTCGATAGCCAAGGCCGGATCCCGATGTTACTTGGGCAAAAACTCTTACGTGGTGCCCGAGCGGCTACCCTCGTGGCGTGCCCGTTGCTTGCAGCGCAGAACGCTTATGCGGGCGCGTGGTTCGCCGACGCTCAATCCGGCTGTCAGGTTTGGGACCCCAATCCACAGTTCGACGAAACGGTGGCCTGGTCGGGTACGTGTGCCAATGGCCACGCCGAAGGGCTCGGAACCGTGCAATGGTCCAAGCGTAATACCCTTATCGAAATCGATAAGGGTGAGTGGCGCGATGGTCGGCAGGCAGGCAAAGGCATTCAGACCTGGTCCACCGGCAGCTACGAAGGTGAACTTTCGAACGGCGAACCAAACGGCCAAGGCGTGTTGACACTGCAAAAACTACGGTATGAAGGAGAATTCCGCGACGGTAAACCCAACGGCGCCGGGAGCCTAACGGAAGGCAGCGAAACCGTGCACGGCATCTGGAAGGATGGGTGTTTGCAAGGCGGCCAACGCAAAGCCTCGATCGGTATTCCGTTGTCAGCCTGCCGCTGACGCCGCGCAGCGAGCGAAGGCGACTGGTGACATAAAGCTCACCCTATTCAAAGGAGAAAAACAATGCGTGCACTTTCTCTGATTCTTTCCTGCGGGCTTCTTACCTTGATCTCTGTGTCCGCGCCCCAGGCCGCACAGGCTCAGGAGAAAACAGGAAAAAATTGCCGTTTGGAGCAGCAATGCCATTGGGAGAATTTCAAGAAAATCTGCGTCTGGGTGAAGGTTTGCAGATAGTTCAAT
>DATIZX010000093.1:0-60645 GCA_035516795.1 Verrucomicrobiia bacterium | reverse complement strand
TTCCGCATGGACGAGAGCCACCAGCCGACGACCGCGTCCGATGAGCCGAACAATCCGGCTGCGGTGGTGATTCTCAGCCGCGGCGACGACGAGGAACGGCAATTCGTTTTCTCGAGCGCAGAGATCGGCCCGATCGTGAAGGTCACCCGCGGGAACGGGATCGGCGCGCAGGTGCAACTGACGGGGGGAAAGGCGTCCCAGCGCAAAACCGGCGTGATGACCGTCGTGCTCGCGCCGGATGGAACGTTGCACTACGCGGTGGCGGCCAAAGCGGGCTTCAAGTCCGGCGCAATGAAGGTGGGCGAACCCGTCGCGACCGGGTGGATGGACTTTCAGTTTACGCCGGTGAAATACGTGGCCAACGCCGTTGTGTCGGAACGGATCGAGCCGGCGGCACCCGACCCCGACGGCAGTTCGCCCGCGGTGCAAGTAACGGCATGGGCGGGAGGCCAGGAGCAATCGGACTGGGTCCGGTTCGGCCGGCCGGTGGTGCTGACGGTCGGCGGCAAGACGGTGCACGTGATGTACGGCTGGGATTCGATGCAGTTGCCGTTCACGGTCGAACTCGAGGATTTCATCGTCGAACGCGACGAGGGCAGCATGAACGTCGCGGGCTGGACGAGCAAGGTCATCTTTCACGATGACGCGCGGGGGTTGACGCAACGCGCCTCGGTATGGATGAATCACCCGGCGTGGTTCGAAGGTTATAAATTCTCGCAGGCATCGTGGAATCCGAACGACTTGAAATACACGGCGCTGCAGGTGAAGAAGAGCCCGCTGTGGGTGACGTACGTGACCTGGGTGGGCGCGATCCTGATCGTGAGCGGTATCGCGTTGATGTTCTGGGGACGCGGATGGTTGCAGGGGAAGAAGGGCGACGACGGGAGAGCGAAAGGGGAAGGGCGAAAACAAAAGGAGATGGTGACGGCGTGAACAATCGAGCGGCGTTTTGGTTGGTATGTCACCCGGCGCACGGCGACGGGTCTCTCTCTCGGAAACGACGGGGATTTGCCGTCGTACGACAGACGGCCCGCAGCGGTCTCGCTTCGCTCGGAATCACACTACTTTGTTTGCTGGCAGTCGGACCAAGTGCCGTTGCCGACGACCTGGATTTTTCGACGCTCAAGTACCTCGCGGTGCAGAAGGACGGACGTAAGAAGCCGCTCGACACCGTGGCGATTGAAACCGTGGAGAAGCTGACGGGGAAGAAGACGTTCGTCGATCCCGAGAGTGGACGCACGATGGAGCCGATGGACGTGTTGTTGGCGATGTGGTTCCAGTCGCGCGACTGGAGCAAGACACCGGTGATACTGGTGAACTACCGGCCGCTGAAGGTAAAACTCGGCCTGCCCGTCGATCAGAAATACTTCACCTACGAGCAACTGGCGACGCCGCAGTTGCAGGCGCTGGTGGAGCGGGTAGCGGAGAAGGACCGCCGGAAGGAGGACCTCACCCACGACGACCGCGAGGCGTCGGTGGTGGAGCAACGCCTGCAGACGCTCACCGACGCGGTCGGGCCACAATCGCTGGCCGTGGTGCCGCATCCGAGCAACCCCAAAGGCGCATGGGTGCCGGTGACGGAGGCCGCGAAGTATTACGGAGCCGACAAGGAAGCCGAACTCCAGAACATTTTCAAGGCATTGGCGACGGCGTACGTGCAACGCGATCCGGGGACGTTTGCCAGCGCGTCGCACGACCTGAGCCAGTTCTTGCGCGGACTGGCGCCGGGCACGGTTCTGGTGCCGCAAGAGCGTTCCGCGTACAGCCTGTTGCCGGTGCCAAACACGCCGAAAATGATCGCAGAGCCGCTCTACCCCTCGTTCAGCAGCTTGCGGCGCGAAGTGCACTACAACTCGTTCCATGCGTTTCGGAAGGCGTGGATGTTTTATCTCATTGCGTTTGTGTGGTTGTTGGCCACCTGGCGAGTGCGGAATGCCGCGGTCTATTGGATCGGCGTGGGGGCGTTCGTGGCCGGCGTGCTGGTGCACGGCTATGGGTTTTACCTCCGCATCATGATTTCGGGACGGCCGCCGATCACCAACATGTACGAGTCGGTGGTGTGGGTGAGTTTCGGCGCGGCATTGTTTGCGTTGATCCTGGAACTCATTTACCGGCCGCGATACTATCTCGTGGCGGTCGCACCGTTGTCGGTGGTGATGTTGTTGCTGGCCGACCAATTTCCCGCGGTGCTCGACCCGAGTATCGGGCCGCTGGTGCCCGTGTTGCGGGACAACTTCTGGCTGAGTATTCACGTGCCGACGATCACGCTCGGGTACGCGGCGTTCGCCGTGGCGATGGCCGTGGGACACATCGCGCTGGGGTATTACGTGTTGGCGCCACAGGCGCAGTCGACCATCGCCAAGGTGGAGAACTTCGTCTATCGCGCCATGCAGATCGGTGTGCTGTTACTGGCCGCCGGGACCATCCTCGGCGGGATCTGGGCGCACTACGCCTGGGGACGGTTCTGGGGGTGGGATCCGAAAGAGACTTGGGCGTTGATTGCGCTGGTGAGTTATTTGATCCCGCTGCACGGACGGCTCGCGGGTTGGATGAGCAACTTCGCGCTGTCGGTTGCCAGCGTTGTCTGCTTCATGGCCGTGTTGATGGCGTGGTACGGCGTGAACTTCGTGCTCGGCAAAGGACTGCACAGCTACGGGTTCGGCGTCGGCGGGATTGGCTATGTCGCCGGGTTTGTGGGAATCGAACTGGCGCTGGTCGGGTTCGCCGCGTGGCGGCGCGCGCAACAGGCAGCGGGCAGCTCAAGGAGTGAAGAGCCGCAGATGAAGTTGGCCGTGAAATGAATTCGTGAGAACCGGCGGATCGCGTCCGGTCATTCCGACAATGATCCCATCCAGGCTGGGCAGGCTACGACAGACTTGATTTGACGGGCCGGATCCGTAGCCGCAGGCTTTAGCCTGCGTTCGCGGACGCACCCATAAAGGGTGCGGCTACCCATCAACCGAACTGCGACGAACCACTGGGGTTACCTGGTGGCCTCGGCGGTCAGTCGGACGCGCAGGTTGTAGAAATACCTGACGGTCAGGACGACGACCCCGGCGGCAAGAACCAGCAGCACGATGTCCGTCACGAGCAGGCTCCAGCTGTGGAGCTGGACGTACCGGTTCAACAGCAGGATCAGTGAGGCAACCGTGGTGACGACCATGAACGCGGCGGGCAACGCGGTGAACCAGTACTTTTTTGATTTCTGCGCCAGCCAGGCGGTCACGGCGATCAAGGTCAGCGCCGCGAGCAACTGATTGGCCGCGCCGAAGATCGGCCAGATCTTCAGGTAGGCATTGGAAAACGTCAGCGTCAGGAAGCCGGCGACGACCAGCAGGCTGTTGAAGATGCGGCTCTTCAGGATGGCCGGAGGATTGGGCAGGATGGTCACCCATAGTTCTTCGAACAAGTAGCGCGCCAGCCGCACCAGCGCGTCGATCGTGGTGACGAGGAACCCTTCGAGCAACAGGATGCCCCAGATGGTGCCGAACACCGTGGGCAACCGCACGCTCTTCTGGAGAACGTTGCCCAGAGCGAGAGCAAACGCCAGCGGCGCGTTGCTGCCGCCGCCCGCGGGATAAACGATGCTTTTGTATTTCGCGAAATCCATCCCACCCGACAGGAGCAGGATCACGCACAACGCGAGAAGCCCCTCCAGCAACATGCCGCCGTAGCCGATGTAACGCGCATGTTTTTCGTTGGAGATCTGTTTGCAGGACGTGCCGCCGCAGACCAGCCCGTGGGCGCCTGAGACGGCGCCGCAAGCAATGGTAATAAACAGGAACGGCCAGAGTGCGCCCAGATTGGGGGCGGTCATCGCCTCTTGGACATTCAGGACGGGTACGTTGATGACCGCGCCGCCGAACCCGGCGCCGAGTACGCCCACGATCATCGAGGCCAGACCGAGAAACAAGATCTGAGCGTTCACGAAATCGCGTGGCTGCAAAATGATCCAGACCGGTATCCACGACGCAAAGAACACGTACACGGTAATGATGAAGATCCACAGTGTCGGCATCAGGGTGATCGGGTGATAATAACCGACCACGATGGAGGCGAGCGAAACCACGACCGATACCAGCGTGACGAACCAGGTCTTCATGTGCCGCCGGTAGATCATCCACCCGATCACGGGTGCCAGTACCGTCATCACAATGACCGACATGGAGGCCACGCCGCCGATTTGAACGCGCAGCGCACCGTTCTGTTGGAGGAAGTGAATGCCCGAGGCCCCCGGCGCCAGGTTCACGTCGTCAGGCGGCAGCGTCGAGGTCAGGGCCAGCGCCGTAAGCTGCAGGAACGCCGCCACCAGCAGCAGGCAGAGCAGGATGGCAAACAAGACATAGAACACGAAACCGGGCTTGCCCAACGTCTTGCGCGCCACTTCGGCAATCGAGCGGCCTCCTTCCCGCACCGCGACGAACAACGCGGTAAAGTCGTGCACGGCGCCAATGAACGTCACCCCCAGCATGATCCACAGCCACGCCGGGAGAAACCCGAAGTACAGGGCGAGCGTGGGGCCGACGATGGGCCCGGCCGCAGCGATGGCCGCAAAGTGGTGACCGAACAACACCAACGGACGCGTGGGCACATAGTCCACGCCGTCGTGGATCGTGGTGGCCGGCGTTGGTTTGCTGGCGTCGACACCCACGGCTTTGCAGACAAACCGGCTGTAGAGGGCAAACCCGAGGATCAGCATCGCGAGTGAGCTCAGCATCACCAATGCAATATTCATGTCATGATCTCTGTCTGATGCTACCGGAATCACCGGCCTGAGCCAGCACGGCTCTGTATGTAGCAGGATTCGGCGACGCCGGGCAAGCACGCAGTTCCTCGTCAGCCGTAGTCGGGACGGTTCGGGATTGGCGTCAGCGCCGGGTTGGCGCGCTGGGGTCGGTGGCCGTCATTGAAACAATCTCACCCCGCGCTTCTTGAACGGCACAATCAGCACCATTCCGGCGACGAATCCGCCGACATGGGCCCAGAAGGCGACTCCACCGCTGACGTTGGCGCCGCGTATGGCCAGTCCGCTCAGCAGTTGGAGACCGAACCAGAACACGAGCATGAGTACGGCCGGCACGTAGAACACGCGCCAAAAGATCCAGATCGGAAGCAGCACGAGCACCCGGGCGCGCGGAAACAGCAGCAGGTACGCGCCGAGCACGCCGGAGATCGCGCCGCTCGCCCCGATCATCGGCACGGTCGAGTCCGGCGCGGTCGCCACCTGCGCGGCGGCCGCGGCAATTCCGCAGAGCAGGTAGAAAACGACGAATCGGAGATGGCCGACGGAGTCCTCGATGTTGTTGCCGAAAATCCAGAGAAACAGCATGTTGCCGATGATGTGCAGCCAGCCGCCGTGGAGGAACATCGAGGTGAACACCGTGAGATAGGCATCGGGCGACGGCGTTTGCGTGAGGTGCGCGGGCGTCAGCGAAAAATTCGCGAAGAAGGCCTCAGCCTGGCTGGCAGTGGGCAACGTCAATTCATGCCAGAACACGATGACGTTGAGCGCGATGATCGCCACCGTGACGAAGGCGAACGTGCGCGTGGGATTGTCGTCGCGCAGCGGAATCATTTCGTCCGCGGAGCCGCGGGAGGGGAGGAAGTCGGTGGAGCCGGTGCTGCGGGGGTCTCCACGGGCGCGACGCGAGGCGCGGACAAGACCTGTTGGCACCAGCTCAGCACGATTTGCGGGAGATTCTTTACGCCCTTCAACATCGGGACGCCGTGGAGGTATCCGGTGCAGATGGTCAGTTCTTTGTCCGCGGTTTTGACGCCCGACTGCCGGCGAATCTCGATGAGGCGCTTGGACGATTCGAAGGAGACCGGGTCGTTGTTCGAGACGAAGATATGCAGGGGCATCACGCCGAGTTGCGCTATCACATCGTCGGTGCGGATGCCGCGCTCGTTGATGTTGGGGCTGAGCGCCGCAACCCCGGCGAGGTCCTCGTTGAGCGCAGCGTAGCGGAGGGCGATGTTGGCGCCGAAACCCGCGCCGAGCAGCGCGATATGGTCTTTGTCGATCTCGGACTGGGCCTGCAGCCAATCCACCGCGGCTTCGACGTCCAGCAGCATGTTCTGCAAATCGCGGCCGGTGAAATCCTGCACTTTCAACTCGACCACGCCTGCGGCGGTCAGTTTGCGCGTGCTTTCGCCGTGCCCGCGAAAATCAATGGTCAGGGCGGCGATGCCGTTGCGCTGCAACAGCAACGCGAAATCGGTCCAATCCGACCGGTCCCTGTTCAAGGCGTGCAGCAACAGCACGGCCGGAGCGTGGTCCCGCTCCGCGGGGTAATACGTGGCGATGATGCCGACGTCGTCGGCAGTGGTCAGTCGCACGACGCGGGTGGTTTGGGCGGGCGCGGAGACGACTCCGGCGACGAGCATGACGGCGACGAGGAATTGTCTGACGACCATGCGGCGACTCTAGCAGATCATCAACCGAGTTCAACGGTTTTCAGGAGTTGCTCGCGCAACGTTTCGCGGGCGCGCCGTCGGCGTTCGTCGGCGGGAATGTCCGACGGGTTCCAGATACAGAACGGGCGGCCAAACGTCAGACTCATCGTCTCCCGACCGAGCCGGCCCCGATGGACCGGGAGCCAGTTGCGGGGAACGTACGGTTTGCGGGTGTCACGAACGATGACCGGCAGGATGGCCGCTTCACCGAGTAGGGCGATGGAACCGGCGCCCGGCTTGAACACCGGGTCGCCGCCCAGCACGGATTTCTCGGTGAGGCGGATGCCGGCTTCGGGAAAGATCACCACGCAACGGCCCGCGCGCAAGCGGCGGATCGCCTCGCGCGCCGCGCCCCCATCGGCCCGGGACCGGTCCACGGGAAAACAGCCGATCGTTCGCAGCAACTTCGCCATCCACGGTTTGCGGAACATCTCCGCCATGGTCATAAACTCGACCGGGCGCGGCATGATGGCGCCGATCAACGGCGGGTCGACGAAACTGATGTGGTTGGACACGATGAGCAGACCGCCGTCACGCGGAATGCGGTCGCGCCCGTCGACGCGGGTGCAGAACACGCCGCGAAAGATGGTCGTGGACAGCGTTTTGCTGACGCCGTAGTAGAGAAGGTAGAAGCCGAGCCGCATGCCCTGCGACTCAGCCTGCACCGGCGTATTCTTCGTCGGTGATGATGTGGCGCCCCATGAGGACGTAGTCGTGGCTGATGGCCTGCATGTCCTTGACGTAATCCTCCAACACGAGCAATTCGTTGAAGCCGTGCTCTTGAAAGACGCGGCGGGCGGCTGCCTGATTGCCGAGGAATTCCGCTTCGAGTTTCTCCAAACCGACGTTGCGGGCGATCTCGATCAGTTCGTTCACCAAGATTCCCGCCAAACCGCGGCCGCGATAGTCGGGGTGCACCACCACGCTGAGCCGGCCAATATGACGTTTCCAGCCGCCGAGCGTCTGATGCAGCGAAGCATCGGCCACCACCTTGTCGCCATCGAGCGCCAGCAGCGGCAGGATTTTTCCGTAATCGATCCGCTGGCACCAATCCCGAATGACTGCTGAATCGGTGACGCGGTGCTTGAATAGAATTCGCTCGTTATCGGGCACAGCCACAAAAAACTCGTGAAACCGTTTCTCATCGGTTGATTCCAACGGGCGAATCATGACAGCAGTCCCGGTCTTCAGTTTTACCGCCTTCGGGTAATGTTCCAGTATATCATCCAGTTGCATGGCGTCACCTCGACGCGCAGAATAATGGCCCAGAATATTCAATGCAAGCATGGAGATGCTTTCGGTAATGCTACAGTTCGAGAATTGTAGCGGCGGTCTATGACCGTCGAGGTTCAGGATTCGACGCTCGTTCAGCCCGAAGGCTTTCGGGGCAGGGAGCGCCGCGCGAAAATATCCCACCACCGATGTTCTTGGCGAAGTTGCTCACGTGGTCGCGAGCAACTCGGCCAGTTGTTCCGCAACACGCGATGGAGAAGGTACAACGCCAGTTTTTGGCGTTCGACCCGTCGCGAGAACAGCGCTGATGGCCCGTGCGAGCGTGGCAGGATCGGAGCAATCCACGACCGTCCCGCTCGCGCCGTAATGGTTGTGCGAAATCACGCGGCATCCCGCCGCCTGCGCCTCGGCGATGGCGAGACCGTAACTCTCGTGCCGCGAAGGTGAAACAAACAGGTCCGCTCGTTCCAGCAACGCCGCTTTCTCTTCACCCGTGACGTGGCCGGTGAAATCGACTCGTGCATTCGCAATCTTCCCTGCCAGCCGCCGCAGTTTGCGTTCGTATGCGCGGCCTTTCATGTACGCCGCGCCGCCACAAATCACCAGGCGTAAAGGGTTGTCCACGGAACCAAGATGCCTCAGCGCCTGAAGCAGTCGTTCGATCCCTTTTTCCGGTGACAATCGGCTCAGTGTTAAAATCACAAACTCGTCGTCGCTGATAGTGTAGCGGCGCTCGGTGAGCGCTGACAGATGTGTCACGGCAATATTCCCCCACGGCAGCACGACGATTTTCTCCGTCGGGCACCAAGGATAACACCGCAGAACCGTCTCGCGCATGGGCGCCGAGGGAACGACGATCCGTGCGCTGTGGCGGACGCAATCGTATTGCTTTTGAAAAACCAGCCGAAACACGTCAGGCACCAGGCTGAACCAATAGACTTTCGACAACCATTCAGGCCGAACCAAATTGCGCAAATAAAACCTCGTGAAATATTCCACCACATCGACGTGAAAGATCGCCACAATGCGATAGCCACGCTGGCCAAGCGCGGCGAAGTTTGGGCCTTCGCTGATGTCGTTGCTCAGGACCACGCAGTCGCGGGGGTCATGCTTCAGGATTTCTGCCGTGACAGCCTGCTCGAACTGGCGACAGAACCGCGCGTATTCGAGTTCGCTCATTTCCGCCAGACGTTTGTGAGGCGGGGCGTCTGCTAGCCAAAGCCCGACCGACTTCGGACTGAGCACCGTAAGCGGGAACGGCTGATCGCGTCGCCACTCGCGGATCAGGTAATCCGCGACGGCTTTGCCGCCACCGAGCGGTTCGCTGTCTGGAAACTCCGCATGCGCCGCTGAGTATATGACTTCGCGATTCACAGTGCTCTGGAATGGAATATCCCCGATTTCGCCAACGCGTTGTTCGTCGTCGGGCTATTTGCACCGGCATTCTAGCCACGAATACACACGAATCCACGCGAATGTTTCGGCAGCGTGCGCCGTTCGCATCCGTTGGTAGGGCGCGCTGCCGTCAGCGCGCAGTTTGAATCCGCGGCAGGGCGCGACCGCCGGGCGCGCCGCGTTGTCACCGTCGTGTTGTAGCTGCGCTTTTCACCCCGAAAGTTTTTCGGGGGCTGCGAAGCGCAGAGGCAAAAACGACATTACAGCTTTGCCGCTAGCGTTTCGCAACCGCCTGTCGACGGCTCGCCGATTCGCCTCCACGCCGTCTGCTGCTGGGAAGCGTCCGACACCGGGATTTTATGGATAGCGCTGTCTATAACTTTCGGCCAAGAAGAATCTCCGAACTGCCTCTATGCTGAGGATTGCACACCCTGTATCGCGTGCTGAGTTGATCCGAAAACCACGTACCCCGCTTGTTTGTGTTAAGACCTGACCTCCCATCCATGTTTAGCTCGACTCACATTCTACGGAAACATTGGCTTTTGGCCTAAGACCTTGCCCTTTAGGACGGTCACGGCCATATCCGCACCCTGTGCGGTAAGCGACAGACTCGTTCCGATGGCATCACCCTGACCGACCAGTTTCAGTTTGGCGAGGTCGCTCCCTGCGTTGTAAGTGCCCTTGATCTTGTAGTTGAGGACGCGACCGTTGGACAGCGTCAGCGTGCCGGTGCCCGACAGCTTATCAGCATTCGCGCTAATATCGGTGTCGAGGGTCCAGTCTCCGTTCATGGTCGCCGGCAATGCGTAGGTTGAGTCGGCAGAGAAGCTCTCACATCCTGTTCCCCTGGGGGTATTCACGCAGAGTTTCTCATGGCCGGAGATGTCGATGGATAAACCAGACGGATCAATCGTTCCGTTGCCTGTCCCTACGGCCAGACCTCTATAGGCGTACGCCTGGAACATACCCCTCATCTTGACCCTGGCACCGACTACCCTGTGCTTAACAGCGACTCTTCCTTTCAATCTCGTGAAATTGGCACTCCCGACGCCGTTAATTGAATCCGTCCGCGTGCCCGTAATCTTGCCGGTGGCCGACTGTGTCAAATTCATGATGACATGATCGGTGGCGTCGTTGACACTGCTGTCGTTCGTGTAGCTGCCAGATATGTCCCAGAGGGGCAGGTTTGTGAAGATATAGCTGAACGTGCCGCTGGGCACTTGGGCGACTCCCGGAGTCGCACTGAAAACAATCAGAAGACCGATAATTGCTGGTACTGCAAACTGTCTGGTGAAACATAGGTTTTTCATGACCTGATTCCCTCGCATTGGATCAGTTCTACAGCGTCTGTTGTTGGTCTATGCGCTATTCTCCATCGTGAGGAATTACAAAGGCAAGCGCGGCTACTGCCTTTTGATGGTGATCCTGAATCTCGCCTGCTCACAAGGCACCCCTGTACTGCTATCGTCATTCTGATAGCAAGCGGAAAAGTTTCACGGAGCGGGAAAGAGCATCTGAGAGTTCAACAGTTCCTAAACGCATTGGCACGCGTCCGGCTCCGGAATATTATGCATAGCGCTATCTATAACTTTCCGCCAAGAAGAAACAGGACTGGCTCAATGCTGAGTATTCAGCGCGATGGACAGTGTGCGGAGTTGACCCCGTTACCGCGGATTCCTATCAAAATCGGCCGATCTCGATGTTCAGATGCCATAATGTCGAACAACATGATCAAAACAGGTGAGGTCTGATTTTCCGAACCGCGCTTTTGAACGAGCAAGCAGACCTGCATGAACGGCAGCATTTCGTTTCTTCTGGAGCTCTTGGAGGTGAGTAAATGGAGCTTCCTTCTCCAGCTTTAGGAGCCTGAGGTAGGTAAGCATCTTCCCGAGACCAAGGTTGCGATCTCCCACCACGGATGAGGAGGATGGATGAGTCGCGGCGAGGACGCCACTCCCACGAAAACGTGGGAGAAGGAGCGAATACGAACGGGAGGGACGCCCGTTCCACTGTGAACGGCGACAGGCAGGAACGCCTGTCCCACCATGGATGAACACAGGCAGGGACGCCTATGCTACCAAATCATTCGGCGGGGGTGGAGACGGGTGTGGCTTTTTGGACCTTGCCGCGACGGCGTTTCTTCGGTTCGGCCCGGGTGAACTCGCCGATCTTCCGGTACTTCTTGTAGCGCGCCTCCAGCAACTCCGTCGTTTTCATGTCGTTGAGTTTCTCGAGGTGTTTGAGGAGCGCTTTCTTGAGCGTGGCTGCCGTGGTGTCGTAATCGCGATGAGCGCCGCCCAACGGTTCGGGAATCACTTCGTCCACAATGCCGAGTTCCAGCAAATCTTTCGCGGTCAACTTGAGCGCGGCGGCGGCCTGCGCAGCGTTGGCCCGGTCTTTCCACAGGATGGCCGCGCAACCTTCGGGCGAGATGACCGAGTAATAAGCGTTCTCCATGATCAACACGCGGTCGCAGACGCCAATGCCCAACGCGCCGCCCGAGCCGCCTTCGCCAATGACGACGGCCAGCAACGGAATTTTCAGCGTCATCATCTCGCGGAGGTTCACTGCGATAGCCTCGGCAATGTGCCGTTCCTCGGCGCCGACGCCGGGATAGGCGCCGGGCGTGTCGATGAAACTGACCACCGGCAATTCGAATTTCTCGGCGAGTTGCATCAGGCGGAGCGCTTTGCGGTAGCCTTCGGGGTGCGGACTGCCGAAGTTCCGCATCAGGTTCTCTTTCGTATCGCGGCCTTTTTGTTGGCCGATCACCATCACGCGGCTGGTGTCGATCGTGGCTACGCCGCCCACAATCGCATGATCGTCGGCAAACCGGCGGTCGCCGTGCAGTTCGATGAAGTTGGTGGCGATGCGCTGGAGATAATCGAGCATGTACGGACGTTTCGGATGACGCGCCAACTGGACGCGTTGCCACGGCGTGAGATTGGTGAAGATTTCCTTCTTGGTGGCTTCGAGTTTTTCCTCGATGGAGTGAATTTGCGCCGACAAGTCGATCTTTTGCTCGGTGGCCTGCTTCTGGAGCGCGTCGAGCGTTTGTTCCAGTTCGGCAATCGGCTTTTCAAATTCGAGTGTGTAGATTTTCATGAGTTCCCTGCAGCCGTTCAGTCATGAATGGTCACCACCGTGCCGATGGGCAGGATGGTGTACAACTCGGCAATATCGTCATTGAGCAGGCGGATGCAACCGGCGGTGGCCTGTTTGCCGATGGAGTTGGTGTCCCAGGTGCCGTGGATGCCGTAGCCGGGGATATTGAGGCCGAGCCAATGCGTGCCGAGAATGTTGTCCTTATCGCCGTAAGGAATCGTCTTGCCATCGGACCGCCACCAAGGGGGATGGACGATGCGGCTGGTGATCTTGAATTCGCCGACAGGCGTCTTGCTGTATTCACCGGTGCCAACGCGATAGCGCTTGAAGAATTTGCCGTCATCGGTCAATCGTAGCTCGTTCGTGGCCTTGCTGATGTTGACCGCAAAATGCCCGTGATAGATGCGGAGCCGGTCGCCGATGCGGATCAGGTCGCGGTCGAGATTATTGGATTTCTTGATGAGGTCGATCGTCGTGCCGAATTTCTGGGCGAGTTTTCCCAGTGAATCGCCTGCGACAATGGTGTAATCCACCTTTTCCGGGGCGGGCGCCGCCGTGAAGATGATCTTGGTATCGATTTCGCCCAGCAAATCAAGCACCTTGTCGGGGGCGCCGTCAGCATCCGCCACTGGTTGGAGCAAAGTGCGGGCTTCCTCGAGTTTGCCATCATTTTTCAGAGTCAGCGCGCGTTGGTACAAGTCGTCGTTGGATTCGGCGGGTGCCGGCGGTCGAGCGGCAACAGCGGCCGGCGGCGAAACGGCGGATTCGTGTGCGGCTGGTTGTGCCGCCGAGGATTCAGGCGCAGAAGAAGACGACGACGGCGCATTGGAATGCGGGAGCCGGTCACAACCCGCAAGCCAGAGTGTTAGAACCACAACCCATCCGAGCCAAAGTTTCATTTCTGCAAGTCGCGAACCACCAATCCCATCGCAGGATAGCGACGGTTCGGGTCCTTTTCAAGACATTTGAGAATGACGCGTTCGATGGCCAGCGGAATCTCTGGAAATAGCTGGCGTGGCGGCCGGAGATGTTCGTTGAAATCGGAATACTTGCCGAGAATCTCTTCGCGGGTCTCGCCAGTGATTGGCTTCTTGCCGGTCAGCATTTCGTAGGCAGTAATGCCAAAAGAGAAAATATCGGCGCGTTCATCGACCGGGCGGCGGGCGATCTGTTCGGGGGCGAGATAGAACAGCGTGCCGGACAGCGTGGACGCGCGTTTCGGTCGCGCCGGGCGTGGAATGGCAAGATCGAAATCGACCAGCTTGGGCTCGTAAGTGGTTTTGGAGATGAGGACGTTCTCGGGTTTGAAATCGAGATGCAGGAATCCGCGTTCGTGGACGTGGGCGAGGGCGGAGGCCATGCCGACGAGAAGTTTCAGTTGGTTGGCGCGGAGATTGGGATCGTTCCGCAAAATGCATTCCTTGAGATTGGGGCCGTCGACGTGTTCGATGAGCGCGTACCGCAATCCGTGGAAACTTCCGTAACCGAAATAGTGGGCGATGTTGGGATGATCGAGTTGCTGCAGGACTTTGCAGCCCCACTTGAATCGACGAATGCGTCGCCAGCTAAGTCGGTATTCGGGCAAGAGCACTCGCAAGATCAGCTTTTGGCCTTGCCGGTCAGCGACGAGGTAAATGTCGGCCATCCCGCCCCGATTGATTTTCTCGAGGACGTTGAAGGTGTCGAACGTTGTGCCGATCATGCGGGCGCAACGTTAACGAAGCGTGTGCCGGTTTGCAAACGCAATCCCGGCGCCAATTCCTACACGGGCGCACCCAAGTACTGCCACCGTGATTGGTGAGTCGTTGGTAGGGACGGACCGCCGGGCCGTCCGAACCTCTGAAGAAATGCGGCGCGTTCAACGGTCGCGCCCCACCTGCCGGCGGGCTTGGTGGCAGCGTCAAGATGCACCTGATCCACCGCGAAGGCTTGACCCACCGCGTAGGAGTGTTAGGGTCATACCTTGTGGCAGCGCTGAAATTCCGAGCAAAACATTGCCTTCTGGTTTGTGTTTTGGCGGTCGCGGCTCCGCTCTTCGCCGCGGACTTTTATGTGGCGCCCGACGGACATCGGGATGGAACCGGGACCAAAAACGCGCCATGGGATTTGCAGACGGCGTTGAATCAGCCTTCCGTCGTTCGCCCCGGGGACACGATCTGGCTCCGCGCTGGCGATTATCGTCCCTTGGATTCGTCATCGACGGGTTTCAAGAGTGAACTCGGAGGGAGCGTCAATCGGCCGATTGTTGTTCGGCAATTGCCGGGAGAAAGAGCCACGTTGCGCGAAGTGGAGCATTTCACGGGCTCCGACAATGCCCGGCAGACGATTCTTTACGTGTTCGGTAGCAACACATGGTTCTGGGGATTTGAGGTGGCGGGATCGTGCAGGAAAAGAATCATTGAGACTTCCGGGTCGGACCCAACTCCATCGGAGTTGCCATTGCCATCGGGAGTTGAAGTGGTCGGCCCGAACATCAAATTGATTGATCTCGTTGTGCACGATGCGCGGGGTGGGCTGGGGCTGTGGGCCGCGGCGACGAACTGCGAAACGTATGGGTGCCTCATTTACAACAACGGTTGGACGGCGCCCGATCGTGGACACGGTCACGGCATTTATACGCAGAATCTGAATGGCACGAAGCAATTGATCGCCAACATCGTGTTCAACAATTTCGGGATGGGCATTCATGGCTACACGGTGAACAGTTTCCTGCAGAACTTCGACATCGAGCAGAATGCGATCTTTAATAACGCCCATTTTGTGCCGCCTCCGAATGTGGATACTGGCGAGCAGATCCTGTTCGGCGGCGGGACGACGATCAAACACCTGAAGATCATCGACAACTATCTGTACCAGCCGCTCGACTTGCACGGGCCGATGCTGGCCCCCGATTACAGCGCGATTTCCAACCGCGATGTGACGATGACCGGCAACTACGTCGCCGGCGGATCGGGTGGCGGGAATTATCTCGTGTCCGCGAGGGCGTATGATTCCGTAAGCTTCACCAAGAACACGCTCTACAGCACCAACGGTTCCCTATTGCGCCTGCACTTGTCGCCTGGTTATACGGTCGATGGCAATGCGTATTATGGAAGTGCGGATGCCAATTTCCGTGCGGACAATCAACCACTTGCTTTTGAGAAATGGCGAACCGAGACCGGATTCGACGCCCACAGCCGCTATATTCAGGAGATTCGACCTCCCGATAAAATCGCCCTTATTCCGAACATCTATGAAAAGGAGCGAGCGAACATTGTGGTGTATAACTGGAGCCTCTCCAGCTTTGTGCTGGTCAATCTGAGCGCGGTGCTACACAAAGGAGACACTTACGAAATGCACAACGCGCAGGATTATTTCGGAGCGCCGGTCCTGGCCGGCACTTATCGCGGAAAGCCGTTGAAGGTTCCGATGACAAGCTTGAACACCGCTGTTCCCAATGGCTGGATGAACCTCGAAGCCGTCCCGAAAACGGGGAAGCAATTTGCCGTGTTTGTTCTCGAAGGGATTCGAATTGGCAATCAGGCGCACGACAAATGAATGCTTCCGACTTGCGCTTTTGCCGTGTTTCGCTGAACGAGCTGAGGGAAGACGGGCCGCTTCAGTTCGCCTGGCAGGACTCCCCATCCAAACCCGTTCTGGAACGCGACGAGATTCACCTGTGGATGACCAACCTCGACGGGCCGAGTTGGCAGGCGGATGCCTTGCAGCACGTGCTCCGCGAAGACGAGCGTCTGCGAGCCGGGAAATTTCATTTTGACAGCGATCGGAATCGATTCATCGTGCGTCGCGCTGTGCTGCGGCAAATCGTCGGTCAATACCTCGGGAAGATTCCGGGAGAGATTGAGTTTGTCCAAAACTCTTTTGGCAAACCTGAATTGGCAGGCTCCGCGGGCGAACGCTCGCTCCAATTCAATCTTTCTGCTTCAGCGGAATGGGCGCTTGCGGCATTCACCGTGCGACAGCAAGTGGGCGTGGATATCGAGAAGGTTCGGCGGAATTTTGACTGGAATGAGATTGCCGGCCAATTCTTTCATTCATACGAGGTGCGGCGCATTAATGAATTGCCAGAAGCCGAACGTGGCGAAGCGTTCTTTAGGCATTGGACGATAAAGGAAGCATTTATCAAGGCCCGCGGCGTGGGATTGGAGCGGTCGCTTCTCGAACTGGATTTCACAGCGACGATTCGAAAGGGAAAAGGACGCCATACAGATGTCAACGGAGGAAGTTGGCTTTGTGTTTCGTTTTGTCCCGGAGAGAATCTGATCGCCGGACTCGTTGTAGAGTCCTGAAGTCTCAGACCCTTTCGACGTTGGCGCGATAAGCCTTCGGATAATAACCGTAGTCGTAGTACGGGTCGCCGTAGGACGCACGGCGAGAACGGGGCACGGCATTCAGAATGACGCCGCCAACCTTCGCGCCGGCTCTTTCCAAAACCTGCGCGGCCCGCGCGGCCGTCGCCTTGGATGTGTGTCGAGCACGGATCACAAGGCAGACGATGTCCGTATGGTTGACCAGCAACATCGTATCGCTGACGCCGAACACGGGCGCGGAATCCACCACGACGCGGTCGAAGCGGCGGAGCGCCTCTTCCAACAGCAGGTTGAACGGATATTTCGCGAGCAACTCGGACGCATTCGGTGAATAGGGGCCGGCGGTCACAAGCCACAAATTGTCAATCGTCGTCGTCTGCACGATATCGTCGAAGCGCTGTTTGCGGCCGAAGAATTGGGTCAGCCCCCAATGCTCGGACTTCTCGCCCCAGAAGAATTCATCCACCATCGGACGCCGCAGGTCGCAATCGATCAGCAGCGTGCTCAGACCTTGTTGGGCGAGACTGACGGCGTAATTGACCGCGCAGAAAGTTTTCCCTTCGCCGGGCAAGGCGCTGGTGAACAAATAGGTGCGCAGCGGTTTCTCCTGACCCTGCAGGGACAACGACGTGCGCAGGAAACGGAACGATTCCGCACCAGAGCTGGGTGAATCGTCGTCGACCACCACGCGTTTCTCGCCGGACTCCACGGTTTGGATTTGGGGAATGGTGCTGAGCACGGGCAGCTTGAGGGCGTCCTCGGCTTCCGTCAGCGTCTTGAGCGAATCGTCGAAAAAGCCGCTTCCCAACGCGAGTCCCAGACCGACAGCAAGACCCGCGATCAACGCCAGCGCCATTACGCGGATGCGGTTCGGTTTGAAAGGATGCTTGGGGGGTTCTGCCGCTTGAAAAACCTGGATGCGCTGGTTATCGAGGTTGCCAGCGATGGTGGTTTCGCCCATGCGTTTCACAACCGAATCATAGAGAGCGCGGTACTGTTCGATGTCGCGCAACAGCACGTTGTAGGGAACGAACTGTTTGTTCAACACCTGCGCGGCCGCTTCTTGTTTCTGCAATTCCTCGTTCAGAGCCTGTTCGCGCGCCACCGCGTTCTCATAGGTCGCGCGCATCACCTGGGTCGCGCGCAGCGTGGCATTCGACAAGAGTTGGTACAGTTCGGTCAGTTTGCTTTGCGCCTGGATGTAGGTGGGATGTTTTTCCTTGAACACTTGTTTGATGTTGGCGAACTCGACCGTTTGATGGGCAATGCTGGCGCGGATCGCCACCACGCTGGGGTCACTGGCAATGGACGGCAATTCCAGGAGTTTGTCGACGTCGTCGCCGAAATCTTTCATCGGGCGATACTCGGTTTCCAATCGCACGCGTTCTCCGCGGGCGGCTTCGACCTTCTCGTTCAAACTCTTCAGGTTATCGGCTACGATGGCCTGGCGCTGCTCGAGCGACAACGATTGATCTTTGTAGGTCTGCAGCTTGGCTTCGGCCTCATTCAGTTTATGTTGCAGTTGCTGCGCTTCGTCAGCCAGAAACGCCGTAGCCAGTTGCGAAGCGGTCTTGTAGGACTCGGCATTGTGGCGAAGCAGCTCGTCCACCAGGGAGTTGGCAATCTCCGCGCACAGCTTCGGATTGGTGTGCTCCACAGTGATATCGATCAGATGAGTTCCCTTGCGCAAGCTCACCTGCGTCATCCCCGACAATTTGGCGATAAGGCGGGACTGCTCGACTGTTTGGCCGGAGGGATGGGGGATGAAATTCTGGTCCGTCGCCAGACTGTTGGTGGCAATCACGCTCGCCAGGATCGACGGGTTCTTCAATAGCTGCCCGATCTCGACCTCCTTTTCATTGAGCGCGTCTTCGCTGTGATAATCATCTTGAACGATGCCTTCGATGTTCAAAATGTTCGGTTTGTCGGTTTCAAATTTCAGGACAGCGGTGGAAGCGAAGATCACCGGCGCCCGGGCCAGGTAAAGCAAGCCGAGCGTGGCGGCGACCAGCAAGCAGAGAACGATCAGCTTCGAATGTTCGAGCAGAGTGTAAAAGACATTCCGCCAGTCAAACGAAGGTACACCCGTCCCATCCGATTGTTGGTAATCATCCTCGAACATATAAAACTCGCGCTCGCAACAATAACCGTTAGCGACGCGAATTGCAAACCAACCGGCGCTGTTCTCGACATTTTTCTTGAGCCAACAGCCGATCAGCTCTCCGGCGCTACCCCGGTAACCGCCCGCCGAGATAATTGCGGCTGCCCGTGGTAACCAGTGTTCACTTCACGAGACACACGTGTTCAGAATGTAACGTCGATCCGACAGAGCGCGAAGGGAGAGGCTTCGACTTTCTGCGCACCACGGCGCATTTCGAATTTTCGATTCACCAGTCAAGCCGCGAGTTAGCGAGCGGATTCAGTGCTGCTCACAGGCCTTATGTTTATTGGCACACAGAGCGCTAAATGGCTGCGCACGGGTTGAGTCGGTGTGGTAACCGATCCGGAGAAGCGCCGCCACATCGACAAATCGTGCTCCATTGGTCCCACGACGGACAAGCGTGGAGAGCTGTATCCAAACATAACGTGAACGCGTTTCAGCGGCACTGTCGTATCGCTCTGTGCACGCCAATGGCGGCAGCTTGCTCGGATCCGCCCATGCCGGTTTTGTTGCTCCAGGAATGAACTCTCAAGCGTCCAACGTCCTCTCGCGTCCGGTGACACAGAATGCACCCGAGATTTCCGCTGCGGAAAGACCATATATTCGTCTGCAGCCATCCAAGGGCTGGGTATCTCTGAAACTGCGCGAACTTTGGGAATACCGCGAACTCCTCTATTTCCTGACCTGGCGGGATATCAAGATTCGTTACAAACAGACGGCCCTCGGCGCGTCTTGGGCGGTTATTCAGCCCGTGTTCACGATGGTGATCTTCAGCCTCTTCTTCGGCAAGTTGGCGAAAATTCCCTCGGACGGTGTTCCTTATCCGATCTTCAGCTTTACAGGGCTCGTGCCTTGGACGCTATTTGTATATGGGCTGTCCCAATCGTCGAACAGTTTGGTCGGCAGCGCCAATCTGATTCGCAAGGTGTACTTCCCGCGACTGGTGATACCAATTTCGAGTCTGTTTTCGGGCGTCGTCGATTTTCTCATCGCGTTCGGCATTTTGGTGGGGATGATGCTCTGCTTCCGCATTTCTCCGACCATTAATGTGATCTGGGTTCCGTTTTTTGTTCTGCTGACTTTGGTGACCTCGTTGGGCGTGGGCTTGTGGCTCTCCGCTTTGAATGTGGAATACCGCGACGTCAAATACGTGGTCCCCTTTGTCACTCAATTCTGGATGTACGCCACCCCCATCGCCTATCCGAGCAGCCTGGTGCCGCAGCGTTGGCGAGCCCTGTATGGATTGAATCCCATGTCCGGCGTCGTCGAGGGCTTTCGTTGGGGATTGCTGGGAACCAAGACGCACCCAGAGGCGATTCTGATCGTCTCTTCCGCAACGGCTGTCGTGTTATTGATCAGCGGCGCTCTGTACTTCCGCCGCATGGAACGCACGTTCGCCGACATCGTGTAACGCGTGAAGCACCAAACCACAAAGCCCGCCAACTCCAAATCCGGCTTCGGTTTCGAAGACGGTCGTTGTTTGATCGTCGGCGAAGTCGCTCAGGCCCACGACGGCAGTCTGGGTTTGGCCCATGCTTTTATCGATGCGATTGCGAATGCCGGCGCGGATGCGGTGAAGTTTCAAACTCACATCGCCACTGCCGAAAGCACGCCCGCCGAACCTTGGCGCGTCAAATTCAGTCCGCAGGATGAGAGTCGGTACGCCTACTGGCAGCGGATGGAGTTTTCCGAAAATCAGTGGATCGAGCTGAAGCGCCATGCGGGCGAGCGCGGGCTGTTCTTCCTCAGTTCACCGTTCTCGGTCGAAGCCGTGGAGCTGCTCGAACGAGTCGGCGTGGCTGCGTGGAAAATTGCTTCCGGCGAAGTCGGCGGCTCGCGAATGTTCGAGCGGATGGCCAGTGCCAAACTACCCGTTCTACTTTCGACCGGCATGAGCCCCCTGACAGAGATCGATTGGGCCGTCGATAAAATCAAATCCCGCGGGTTGCCACTGACGGTGCTGCAATGTACCACGGCGTATCCGTGTCCGCCGGAAAAAGTCGGCTTGAACCTGATTTCCTTTTTCCGCGACCGCTATCAAACGGAAGTGGGATTGTCCGACCACTCGGGAACGATATACCCGGGACTGGCGGCGGCCACGCTGGGGATTTCGGTGCTGGAAGTGCACGTGACGCTGAGCCGGGACATGTACGGCCCGGATGTGTCTTCGTCCGTTACAGCCACCGAGTTGAAGCAGTTGGTGGAAGGCGTGCGCTTCATCGAGCGCATGAAAGCCCGGCCGGTGGACAAGGATCATTTGGCCGCGGAATTGCAGCCTCTGCGGCGCCTGTTTGGCAAGAGCATTGTCACCCGCACCGCGTTGCCGGCGGGCACGTTGCTGAAGGAAGAACATTTGACGGTCAAAAAACCCGGCCACGGTCTTTCCGAAGACAAGCTGGGGCTGGTTCTGAATCGTAAACTCCGAGTCGCCCTCCCGGCGGACGCATTGGTTTTGGAGGAACACCTTGATTAAGAAAGCACCACGAAAGGTGTGCGTCGTTTTGGTCGACCGCGCCAACTATGGTCGGATGAAACCGGTCATGCGCTCCATCGCTGCGCATCCGGATCTGGAACTGCAGGTCCTGGCCTCGGGCACGATGGTCCTCGAACGTTTCGATCTGCCGGTGCGCGTGGTCAAGCAGGACGGTTTTCCGGTGGATGGAGAGATTTATATTGAACTGGAAGGTTCGACGCCGGCGACGATGGCCAAGTCCGTCGGCTTTGGCGTGGTGGAATTCGCCAGCGCGTTTCAGCGGCTGCAGCCGGACATCGTTCTCCTGATCGGAGACCGTTACGAAGCTTTGGCCGCGGCCATTGCGGCAGGGTATATGAATATTTGCCTCGGACACATTCAGGGTGGCGAGGTGTCCGGCTCGATCGACGAAAGCGCGCGTCACGCCATTACCAAGTTTGCGCATTATCATTTTCCCAGCACGAAACGTTCGGCGGAATATTTGCTCCGCATGGGCGAAGATCCGGAAACCGTACTCACCATTGGTTGTCCGAGCGGCGATATTGCCCGCAGCCTGGATCGCCAGCTCCGTGACGAGGTGATCAACGGACGCGGCGGCGGGGCTCAGATCGACCTCGCGCAACCGTTCTTGTTGGTGGTCTTTCATCCAACGACGACCGAATACGGCGGCGAACCGGTGCAGATGCAGCAACTTCTCGGCGCTCTGAATGAATTGAAGCAGCAGACAATCCTGCTCTGGCCCAATATTGACGCTGGTTCCGACCACGTTTCGAAAGCGATTCGCGTTTTCCGCGACCACGTCAAACCTTGTTGGTTGCGCACGCTGATCAACGTGCCGCCGGAAGAATACCAAAGGATTTTAGCCACTACCGCCTGCGCCGTGGGTAATTCGAGCAGTTTCGTGCGCGACGCCAGCTATTTCGGTACGCCGGTGGTTTTGGTGGGCAACCGTCAGGAAGGACGTGAGACCGACGTTCACGTTTTGCCTGTCGCTCCCGAAAAGGACCAGATTTTTTCGGCAATCCGCAGCCAGCTTTCCCACGGTCGTTATCCGGCGAGTTCCTTATATGGCGATGGTTTTGTTTCGGACCGCATCGCCGACGCGCTCGCCAAACTCAATCCGTACGTCCAAAAGCGTCTCCATTATATATATCAGGCCGATGGGAATGGATCGGGCAAGGGCGGCGAAAACGGCAACGGAGAAGCCGTGGCCACTCGCAACGTGATTCCATGCAAGTCCTCGGCATCGTAACGGCGCGCGGCGGCTCGAAAGGGTTGCCCCGCAAAAACATTCACCTGCTCTGCGGCAAGCCGCTGTTGCAGTACACGGCCGAAGCCGCGTTGAAGGCAAAACGTCTGACCCGCGTGGTTCTCAGCACGGAAGATGAAGAGATTGCCGCAGTCGGCCGCCGCTGCGGACTCGATCTACCGTTTATGCGTCCGCCGGAATTGGCGCGAGACGACACACCGCATGCGCCGGTGCTTCAAGACGTGGTTCGCAAACTGGAACAGGCAGGCCAGAAGTATGACGCGATCCTCACGCTGCAGCCCACCAATCCGTTGCGCCTGCCGTCGGATATTGACGGCGCCATTGAACTGCTGGAGCGGAGCGGTGCCGATTCAGTGATTTCCTTCGTGGCGGTCGGAGAAAAGCATCCGGCCCGCATGAAGTTCATTGATGACGACGGACGAGTGATCGACCCGCCGTTCGCGGAGAAACACGAAGGCCAGCGACGACAGGATTTGCCGGCGCTGTATTTGCGCGAAGGCTCGATTTACCTGACGCGCCGCGACGTTTTGATGAAGCATAACTCCATCAAGGGACGCGATTGTCGCGCGTGGATTATGCCGCCGGACCGGGCCTGCAATATCGATGGTCCGTTCGATTTATTCCTGGCGGAACAGTTGTTGAAATTCCATGGCCTCGCCTAAGCCAACCATTCTGATAACGGAATCGCACGGGTTCTCGAAGGACGCGACGGCTTTGCTGCGTCGCGTGGGCCGGGTTTTGCATCACGATTTGGACCGTCCGGAATTGTTGCGAGAGGCGGCGCAGGCTGACGTTCTGTGGGTCCGCCTTCGTCACCAGATCGATGAAGAGCTGATGGAGCGCGCGCCGCGCTTGAAAGTCATCGTCAGTCCCACGACCGGTTTGAATCATATCGATATGGAAGAAGCCGCACACCGTGGGATCCGCGTGCTCTCGTTGCGGGGCGAGACCGAGTTCCTCAAAAATGTGCACGCTACGGCGGAGCACACTATCGGCTTGATACTCAGCCTGGTCCGTCGCGTGCCCGAAGCCAAATCTCACGTCCTCGGTGGCGGATGGAACCGCGACCGTTTTCGGGGGAATGAGTTGGCGGGCAAGGTGGCCGGCATCGTGGGCTACGGGCGGTTGGGTCGGATCGTTTCGCGGCTGTTGCTGGCGTTCGAGATGCGGGTCCTGGCGAGCGACCCACACGTTTGGACTACGGACGTCGATCCCGGCGTGCAGGTCGTGCCGTTGAATGATCTCCTCCGGCAAGCGGACCTCGTCACCTTGCACGTGAACTTGTATGCGGAGACGACCGGGTTCTTCGGGAGAGAACATTTCGCGCAGATGAGATCCGGCGCCTGGTTTGTCAACACGGCGCGCGGGGAATTGGTGGATGAGGCGGCGCTTTTGGAAGCCCTGCGAGCGGGCCGCGTCCGCGGTGCGGCCCTGGATGTTCTTACGGACGAGCGGTCGGCGGGAATGGGCAGTCATCCGTTGGTGCAGTACGCCCGTCGGCACGAAAACCTTCTGATTACGCCCCACATCGGCGGTTGCACGGTCGAATCGATGGAAAAAACCGAGCTGCACATGGCGCGTAAGCTGCACGACTTTTTGACCTCGAAACACTCGGATGTCTCTTCGTTCTCTCCGTCGGAGTCGCGACTGGCATGAAATTGTCCGTCGTCATCCGCTGTCGCAATGAAGCGAAAAGCCTGCGTCATGTGTTCGACGCATTGAAGGCGCAGCGGTGCAGCTTTGACTGGGAGATTGTGGTGGTTGATAACGAGTCAGAAGATAACACGCGGGAGCTTTGCCAGGGATACGGCGTCCGCGTGGTTTCCCTTCCGCGGCAAGAATTTACCTATGGTCGTGCCACGAACGTGGGGATCGGCAATGCTCGTGGTGAACTGATTTTGCTGATGAGCGCGCACGCGATTCCGGTCGGCTCCCATTTTCTCGAAAGCGCGATCGCGCCATTCACCGACCCGGATATGGCGGCCACACGCTGCTTGTGGTTGGGAAGCACCAAAGATGTGATTGGCCGCTGGCACCAGCCCAAAGATATCCAGTACAAGTCTTCGCAAGAGCAAAAGGCTGCCGAATCAGGAACGAAATGGCTCAGCGAATATCCGACTGCGGGATGTTGCGCGCTTCGTCGTTCGGTTTGGGAACAGGTGAAATTCGATGAGACGCTTGAGGCCAACGAGGATAAGTTTTGGGCGTCGCAGGTTCTGGCCCGCGGCTACAAAATGCGTTGTTGCTCGGAAGCGATGTGGGTGTACATGCGTCACTACAGTCCGCGCGATCGTTGGCGGAAAGACAACCGCGAACAACTCGCCTTCTACCGAATGACCGGCCGGGCGCCGATGAGTTGGCCGAAGTTTTTCGCCGAGAGCGCCAAGGCTTTGCTGACGGCGCCGTCGATTGCCTTCCGTTACGCCTTTGGCAAGATTGTGTGGAATGCGCATCTGGTGACGATCCCCTGGCAGGCGCGCCGCAAAGCCAAACCGGGGAGCCTGCCTGAGTTCGAGCGAAATCCAGTGCCCGCTCCGCAGCCGACCGTGAAATGAAACAGGACCTCGACCAGATTTTCGCCTCGCTCGATGCGCGTCCCAGCGCCGCCACATATATGCAGGCCGCGCGAGAAGTATCGGCTTTTCGGGAACAGCTTACACCGGTGCGTGTGGCCTTCCTGGCTTCGTTCACGATCGATTCAATCGTACCTTTCTTGACGGTCGAAGCGGCCCGCGCCGGATTTGCTGCGGAAGTTTATGTCGCGCCATTCAATTCCGTGAAACAAGAGTTGCTCAGCGCCGCGGGCGGCTGCATTCGGCATAAAGCAGATATCGTCTTCGTCGCGAATCTTCTCGGCGACGTTTGCCCGGCATTGGCTCACGACGTGTTGCCGAATCAGGTGGATTCGCAAATCGCAGCGCTGGTAGGCGAGATCGTTGCACCGTTCCATGAATTTCGGAGGCATTCCACGGCGGCGATCGTGCTCCACAACCTCGCTCGGCCGCGTCATCCTGCGCTGGGCATCTACGAGGCAATGGCAGCCGACTCGCAAACGGAGGCGATCGGCCGCGTCAACGCCCGTTTGTCGAAGGCGATCAGTGCGGTGCCGGGTGGTTACGTTCTGGATTTCGATCGTGTGTGCGCCAATGTCGGATATGACAATTGTTATGACGACAAGATGTGGTACCTGGGTCGCTCTCCGCTTTCCGTCGTGGCATGGCGCGCCCTGGCGCTGGAACAGGCGACATTCATTCACGCCTTGCGCGGTGTGCAACGCAAATGTCTGGTGTTGGATTTGGACAACGTCCTGTGGGGTGGGATTCTCGGCGAGAGCGGCCTCGCCAACATCAAGTTAGGACAAACCTATCCGGGCTCGGTCTTCCGCGATTTTCAACAGGCGGTGCTGGAACTTCGCTCTCGCGGTGTTCTGTTGGCCATCAACAGCAAAAACAACCGAACTGAAGTCGAGGAAGTCTTTCGTTCGCATCCCGACATGATTCTCAAGTTGGAGCATTTCGCCTGCACGAAGATCAATTGGCAGGACAAGCCGCAGAATATGCGAGAAATCGCGAGCGAACTGAACATCGGGCTGGAGAGCCTGGTGTTTTTCGACGACAACCCTGCTGAACAAGCGCTGATGCGGCAGGTGTTGCCCGAGGTGCTGACCTTGCCGGTGCCCGCCGAGCCGATCAAGTACATCAAATTATTGCGTGAGAGCCGCGCGTTTGACCGTTTGTCGCTGACCGAGGAAGACCGGCATCGCGGCGAGATGTACCAAGCGCAAGCCGCGCGTCACCAACTTCAACAATCGGCCACATCGCTTCAGGATTTCCTGACCGGCCTCCAAATGACGGTGAGTATCGAACGGGTGGATGATTTTGCATTTCCGCGAGTTCTGGATCTCTTGCAGAAAACGAATCAATTCAACCTGACCACGCGCCGTCATTCCGCCGGTCAGCTCAAGGCCATGATCGACGCCGCCGCTCACGGCGTGTTTTATCTGCGCGTGGCGGACCGGTTCGGCGATAACGGCATTGTGGGAACAGCTATCGTGCAGCGCCGCGATGAAACCGCTTATATCGAGTCCTTCCTTCTGAGTTGCCGGGTCATCGGTCGCACAGTGGAAACGGCGTTCTTGTCGTTTCTGGTGGACTGGGCAAAGGACTGGGGATTGACGGCGATGGAAGGCGAATTCATCCCGACGGCCAAGAACGCACCAGCGGCGGATTTTTACGCACGGCACGGTTTCACGCAGATTACACGCACTGATTCAGGCAGCCACTGGCGCCTGGATTTGAAACAAGTTCCGTTCCAATGGCCCGCCTACATCGAACGCGCCGGTCAGCCCGTAACGCAGAAATAGCACTTATCGACTTATGGGCATCGAAGGCATTACCCCGGCAGCAGACGCTGTGGACCGTCTATACCAGATGGTGGCCAATGTGTTCGGTGTGCCGGCTTCTGAATTGTCGGATGAATCTTCGCCCGAAACGATTTCCGCATGGGACTCGCTCAATCACTTGAACCTTGTAGTGGCACTGGAGGGTGAATTTGGGGTCAGCTTGACGCCCGAGGATGCGATGGAGATTCGGAACATCGGCTCGATTCGCGCGATTCTGGGTGACAATGGCGTGGCCGTCGGCCCGAAAGCCACCTTTGCTGATTGCAGGGAAGACCAATTTGATGAAGTGCGGGCATTTTTCGCGCGCACCTACCGGCCGAATTATCGGTTGGCAACGGACCCGGCACTTTTGCGTTGGCAGTATGGACCGACGCCCGCGAGTCCGAACAAATCTCATCTCAAGCTGGCTTGGCTGGATGGTGTGTTGACCGGTTGTCTTGGTTATATCCCGGTCGATGTCAGTTTGGACGGGCGCACAATGAACGGCACGTGGGTGGCGAACTGGATGGTGGAAGAACACGAGCGTCGGCTGGGTCTGGGGCCATTCTTGATGCGTGAGGTGGTCGGTGAGTTTGAAGTCGCTTTGGATTTGGGCGCCAACGAAGACGCCCGCAGCCTGTTGTCGCGCATGGGCTGGACCGACATGGGCGATCTACCCAGGTACGTTTGCGTTTTGAATCACAGGGATGCGGCGGCGTTGACCGAAAATGGCGAACTGCAGTGGCCCGTGTCAACGCCGCCGCAAGGGAGGGCGACGAATGGATCGATCAGCGTGAAATTGGTCGAGCAGTTCAATGACGAGGCCACGCAATTTTGGGACGTGACGTGGGGCGCGAAGGGATCGCGGGCTGGCGGCACGCGACGCTCCGCGGCATTCCTCAACTGGCGGTATGCGATTCATCCAGTGTTCAAGTATCGGCTCTTTGAAGCGCGTCAAAACGGAGAACTTTGTGGCGTTGCGGTTTATCACGTCGAACAGGTTCGCGACCTGCCGGTGCGCGTCGGGAGACTCGTGGAACTGATTCTGGACTTAGAAAATCCATCTGGTGTGGCGAATTCTCTGCTCGATACGGTTTTGGATGACGCACGTTCTCAAGGCGTGGCAATCATGGATTTCTTCTGCGCCAGCCGACGGCTGTCGGAAGTGATGACGCGGAATGGTTTCGTGCCCGGGCAAAGCGAGCCAGCGTCGAGGATTCCCATGTTGTTTCAACCGTTGGATCGACGGCGTTCCGGCATTCGGTTCATGGTGAATCCCGGCAGCATTCCTGAGGCGGCTCAAGTGCAGGATTGGTACGTGACGAAGAGCGACGGCGACCAAGACCGACCGAACTGAGGCAATCACGAAATGAACACGATTCAATGGGCGGATATTTCTCGTCTCAAAATCGGGGACGCGGCATCCTGCGAGTTTGTAGCCGATGAACGGAGCGTCGCCGCTTTCGCTGAATTGTCGGCAGACGACAATCCGTTGCACATGGACGAAGAAGTGGCGCGGTCGTACGGATTCCCGCGGAGAGTTGCTCACGGAATGCTGGCGCTGAGTGCCATTTCACGGCTGATTGGCACCCAGTTACCGGGGCCCGGTTCGCTGTGGATTTCCCAAGACCTGAAATTTCCTGCGCCGGTATTGGTCGGCGACACGCTCTCAGCGCGGGTTTTGGTCGAGCAGATTTCCCTCGCTGTGGGCATTGTCAAACTGCGCACAGAAGTCCGCAACCAGCAGACCGGCGCCGTCGTGCTTTCCGGTTTCGCAATGATCAAGGTTCCGCACCGCGACTGCGGAGAAATGAGGTCGGCATGAATCACTCCGACGCCGCACTTTGGGTGGTGACCTACCATTACGTTCGGGATCTGCCGCACACCCGCTTCCCGCGCATTCGCGGTCGGCTGGTCAGTGAGTTGGAACAGCAAGTCGCGTGGCTAAGCCAGCATTGTGAAATGGCCACGCTCCAGTCGGCGCTATCCTTTTTGGCGGGCGAATACGAACCGTCCCGCGACCTGTGTCTGCTGACGTTCGACGACGGACTGAAGGATCATTACACCAATGTTCTATCCATCCTCGCCCGGCGTCGCATCCAGGGTCTGTTTTTCATCAGCACGGTTTGTCTGGAACAACATCGAGTGTTGCCAGTTCACAAGAACCACTTTCTCATGGCGCATTTGGAATTCAGCGATTATCGAAAGGCATTTCTGGGTCATCTGGCGGCTCTCAGTGACGAGACGCCGAATGTTGTCGATGTCGAGAAAGCCAAACGAGCGTATCCGTGGGATAGCGCGGATGTCGCGGTGTTCAAATTCTTTCTGAATTATCGCATTTCGGAACATCTGCGCGTGCAGGTCTTGGATGCGTTGTTCGAGAAATTTCTGGGGGACGAATCGGTCTTTGCCCACGAATTGTATTTGGATTGGCAAGAAGTGCGAGAAATGCAGGCCCTGGGAATGATAATTGGGGGTCACTCTAACAATCACGTCGCGCTGTCGAGCCTCAATGCGGAAGGACAGGAATTGGATCTGACGACTTGCGCCGAAGTGCTCCACAAGCGCACCTCGCCGCAGACACTCTGGCCCTTCTGTTATCCGTACGGTCACAGTTACTCCTTTAACGCAACCACGATCCACAATCTGCGAAAACTTGGATTTGTCTGCGGGTTCACCACGGTGCCGGGCGCCATCCAGCCCGGCGCCGATTTGTTCACGCTGCGCCGGGTGGATACGAACGACGTGTTGAAGATGGTTCAGGCAAAACAGTCGGCGGCGGTTACCGCGGTTTGAGGAACGAAGATGTGCGGGATTATCGGAATGTTTGGATCGAATTTTGACCGCGAGCAACTCGACGCGATGGTGCTGAGTCAGTGTCATCGCGGCCCAGATGCGAGTGGCGTCTACGTTTCGCCGAGCAGAATGGCGGCTTTGGGCCACAATCGGCTCAGCATTCTCGACCTCTCCAACGCTGGCCGTCAACCCCTGTCCACCCCCAGCGGACGATATTGGATCGTGTTCAACGGCGAGATTTACAATTACCTCGAGCTACGCCAGGAGCTTTCCGCGCATTACACCTTCCGCACCGGCACGGATACGGAAGTGTTGCTGGTCGCTTATCAAACATGGGGTGAGGATTGCCTCGACCGGCTGATCGGGATGTTCGCGTTTGCGATTTGGGACGAACGAGAACGTCGTCTGTTCGCCGCCCGCGACCGGTTTGGTGTCAAACCGCTGCATCTGTACGAGCCGGGCGACGGCGAATTGTGGCTGGCGAGCGAGATCAAAGCCTTTCACGCCGCCGGTGTTCCCGCGGAACCGGATACAGCGACCTGGGCTACCTATCTGGCCTCGGGCATGTATGACCACGGCGCAAGAACGTTCTGGCGCGGGATTCGGCGATTGCTGCCGGGAAGTTGTCTGACGTGGAGCGAAGACGGCGGCGTGCACGAACGAGTCTGGTACGATCCGGCTGTAACGGCGCTGAGTTTGGGGCCCGACTCACGAAGCGAAGACGAAGTGGGCGAAGAGTTGCTAAACCTGTTGACGGAAAGCGTCAACCTTCGGTTCCGCGCGGATGTGCCGGTCGGCATCTGTTTATCTGGCGGTTTTGATTCCTCCCTGCTTTTGGGACTGGTGCATCGGTTACAGGGGAAACAGTCGACGGTCAAGACTTTCACGTTTTATTGCGGTGACCCCGCCTACGACGAGACGCCATGGGTAAAGCAGATGCTGGCCGAGACGCGGCATCCATCCTCTTTTTGTCGATTGAGTGTGGACGAAGTTCCGGATTTGGCCGCGCGAGTGCAGGCGACGCAGGATGAACCCTTTGGCGGCTTACCCACTTTGGGAATGGCCAAGGTTCACGAGCAAGCGTGCGCGGAAAAGGTGGTCGTATTGCTCGACGGCAACGGGCTCGATGAAGGTTGGGCGGGGTACGACTACTATGCGCAAGCCGAGGCCATTGACGGATCGGTCGGGCCGGTCCAAGGCGCGCGTCAGGAAAAAGCTTCGACATGTTTGTGCGGGGAATTCGCTCGTCAGGCAGTGCCGTTCATTCCCGCCCGGCCGTTTGGGGACTCCTTGCTGGACCTGCAGTATCGCGATCTTCGTTACGCGAAGATTCCCCGGTCCATGCGGTTTGCCGATCGGGTTTCGATGATGTACAGCCGCGAACTGCGCGAACCCTTCCTGGATCACCGGATCGTGGAATTGGGATTGCGTCAGGCCGCCGACCGTAAGACCCGGGATGGCGTTGGGAAATGGCTGCCGCGCCGGGTGGCGCAACAACTGTTGCCGGACGGCGTGCGGGAAGCGCCCAAGCGGCCAGTGCAAACACCGCAGCGGGAATGGTTGCGTGGACCGCTGCGCGATTGGGTCGAGACGCAATTGGAAACCGTGTCGGGTGAACTCGGCGGGTCTTGGTTCGAGCCCGGCGCCATGAAACAGCGGTGGCAGCAGTATCGAGACCACGGCGGGGACAACAGTTTTTTCCTTTGGCAATGGGTCAACCTGGGATTGATGCTGCAAAACCAGGGCGTGAGTAGCCGGGCATGAATGATATTGCCATTCGCGTAGTTAATCTGGGGAAGCAATATCGGATTGGTGCCCGGCAAACTGGCGGGGCGTTTGGTCATCGTCCGATGTTGCACGAAAGACTGACCGCGTCCGCCAAACGCCTGGTGCAATCTCCATTCTCGAAGAGGCGGGAAAAATCGGAAGTCTTTTGGGCGTTGCAGGATATTTCGTTTGAAGTCAAACAAGGCGAAGCGGTGGGAATCATCGGCCATAATGGAGCCGGCAAGAGCACGCTGCTGAAAATCCTTTCGCGCATCACGGAGCCCAGCATTGGCTACGCAGACATCTGCGGACGATTGAGTTCCTTGCTGGAAGTCGGCACGGGTTTCCATCCGGAATTGACGGGGAGGGAAAACATTTACCTCAATGCGGCGATTCTGGGGATGACCGGCACGCACATTGCCCGGAAGTTTGACGAGATCGTGGCTTTCGCGGAAGTGGAGAAGTTCATCGACACACCGGCGAAAAACTATTCTACAGGAATGTACTTGCGGCTCGCATTTTCGGTGGCGGCGCATTTGGAGCCGGAGATTCTGTTGGTCGATGAAGTGTTGGCGGTCGGCGACGCCTCTTTCCAAAAGAAATGCCTCGGCAAGATGGAAGACGTGGCGAAGGCCGGCCGAACCGTTCTTTTCGTCAGCCACAATATGGCCGCAGTCGAGAGGCTCTGTCAAAAAGTCGTCTGGCTGCAAAACGGACAGGTTCATACGTTGGGTGAAGCCAGCGAGGTCGTCTCGAACTATTTGCGCACGTCACTGCAGACGATCACCGAGCAGGTTTGGGACGACATTCACAGTGCCCCCGGCAATGAAAAGATTAAGTTGCACCGCGTCTGCATCCGGCCTGCGGAGGGGCCGGCTTCCGGCTCGATCAATATTCGTACGCCATACGTGATCGAGTTCGATTACTGGAATCGCATACCGGAAGCGCGGCTCGATCTTAGTTTTCATCTATACAACGAACAAGGGATCATGGTTTTCAATCACAACACGTATCTGGAGCCGACCTGGCATGGCCGAGGGCGGCCCAAAGGGCTGTTTCGTTCAACGTGTTTCGTCCCTGGCGACCTGATGAATGACGGCGAGTACAAGGTGAGTTTGGTTGTGACTTCCGATCAGGCCACGGCCATTTACAAGCACCCGGACTTGCTGGCGTTCACCGTATTGGATGCGACCGAAATGAGAAATGCCTGGCACGGTCGATGGCCGGGGGCCGTGCGTCCCAATCTGCAATGGCAGACCGAGCTTTTGGAATTGGACGCATGAGAACGGATGTGACGGTCATCATGCCGGCGCATAACGCCGAACAGTGGATTGGCCCGGCCATTGCCAGCGTACTCGCCCAAACCTACGAAGCGTGGGAGCTGTGGGTGCTGGAGAATGGTTCGACCGACCGAACGCTGGAGGTGGCCAGACGATTTGAAGGGTCGAGAATCAGGGTGTTCGATTTGGGTCCCGTGGGATTTCAAGGGGCGCTTCAATTCGGCATCGAAAGCGCCGGTTCTGAGTGGCTGGCGCGGATGGATGCCGATGACATCATGCTGCCGGAACGTTTGCAGGTGCAGATGGATTTTATCGCGGAGCATCCTGAGATCGCTTTGGTGAGTTCGGGATTTGGGATGATGACTCCTTTTGGCCACATCTTCGAGCGGCTGCCGGCCATTGAAACGCGGGAAGTGGATCGGGCTTTTCTCGGGATTGGTCGCAGACGCTTTGGGGATCCCTGCACGGTTTTCAGTCGTCGAGCAGCGTTGGAAGCGGGCGGCCTGGACCCGGAGTTTAGCATGGGCGATGTGCCATTGTGGTTTCGAATTTTGGAGCGGGGAAAAGGATGGCAACTCGGCCGGCCCCTTTACGTGTACCGATTGAGCCCGCGTTCGATGAGCAAGAACGCCGCATTTATCAAGGAATGCATGAGAGCGCGGCAGAAATATGCGCCCGAGATTATGTCGGCTGCGTTCCCCAGCGAGGTTCGTCCGGGGAGTTTTTGGGGATTCATTGTGCTGCTGGAAATGCTGGCGGGCGACACCGACTGTCTGCGACAGGCAATTCTGGAACTCGAGCGGGAAGGGGATTTCAGCGAAGAAGCGCAACGGATGCGGCGGCTGAGTCGCGGCGGCCGACTGGTTTCCACTGCTTACCGTTACCGATACCGCAGGCGATATCGTCGCCGGACCGACTGGGAGAAAGCGATGGCGCATTTCCTCAACCGGTCGGCAATTTTCGAAGAGCGGGGGATGGTTGAGGAGGGAATTGGAGAAAAGAAAGCGTACGCATGAACCATTCCCCTTACGTTTCGGCCGCATTGGCGGAATCCAAAGAGTTATGCCATCCGCTGCCGTTGTCGCCGGGTTTGCTGGGCGGCTTGTTGGATCAGGCCAAGACGCCGTCGGCGAGCGATCCACTTTTGAAACTCAAGCGAGTGTATTGGCGCTGGCAGGCACTGCAAAGATTCCTGATGGATTTTCGATGCCACTGGTTGGCTCCTTCCTACTCCCAGGAAGGTGAAGACGGGATTCTGCGGCGAATTTTCGCCGGTCAACAGACGGGTTTCTTCGTCGATATTGGAGCGCATCATCCGAAGCGGTATTCGAACACGTACTATTTTTACCTGTATGGATGGAGAGGCATCAATGTCGACGCCGCGCCGGAGAGCATCCACCTGTTTCGTAAGATGCGGCCGCGCGATATCAATGTCGAAGCGGCTGTCGCCGATGGCAGGCGCACGTTGACCTATTATGAATTCGATGAGCCGACGCTGAACGGCTTGTCGCGAGAAATCTCATTGGTTCGCCACGAAAACGGCCCCTATCGGATCGTCCAGCAGCGCGAAGTCGAAACTGTTGGCTTGTTGGAGATCTTCCAGCGCCATCTACCAGCGGGCCAGCGCATCGACTTCTTGAATATTGACGTTGAGGGTCTTGATCTGGAAGTTCTACAATCCAACGACTGGACGAAGTACCGCCCCATGATTGTACTCGCCGAAGACCTTTGCTTGTCGGATTTGAGGCATTTGGACAAATCTCCCGTCGCTTCGTTCATGCAGCGACATGGGTACGAGCTTTATGCGAAGGCGGTAAACACCTTGATCTTCCGAAAGACTGGAGAACTTCTCCCCTACGAGCGCCGCGCCAAGTTCGAGTAACTCGTGCGCGCCGCGGTTCGACGATCCATGAACCTGGCTTACCTCATCACAGCCCACAAGAATCCTGGGCAACTCGTTCGCTTGGTGGAACGGCTCAACTGCGACGGCACGTCGTTCTTCGTGCACGTCGACAAGGGCACCGATGAAGCTACCTACCGGCACATGGTTGATGGATTGAAGCCTAGGCCCGACGTTCATTTCCTGACAAAGAGGTTCCAGTGCCATTACATGACGTTGTTCAGTGCCGTGCAAGCGGTGGTCCGAGGGATCGATGAACTTCTTCTGTCCGGCACGCCCTTTGACTACGTCATTTACTTGACAGGCCAGGACTACCCGATCAAGACCAACCGTCAGATTAAGACCGCTCTGAAGAATGCGAAGGGAAGATCGTTTCTCAGTTATTTGCCACTGCCTTTTGAGGGCACGCATCCCGCCGGAGGACGCATCATCCAAAATGCTTCGAGGATCGAATGTTGGCACGCACACCTATTCGGCCATTATCTGCGGCTCCCGTTGCGGGGCAGCTCCCGATTCTGTCGTGCCGCAAACCTGATGCTTCCCAAGCAGCGCCGATTTCCGAGGGGCTTCCAGCCATACGGCGGCTGGGCATACTGGTGTTTGGCGCGGCAGCATGTTCTGTATGTCCATCATTTTGTCAAAGCCCATCCGTCATTTGTGCGCTTCTTCCGATTTGTGAAATCCGCCGATGAGATTTGTTTTCAAACCATACTGCTGAACTCGCTGTTCAAAAACCGGATGATCAATGACGACTTGCGGTATGTGGATTGGTCCACAGAAGATTGTCATCCCAAGCTCTTGCGACAGGACGATCTCGGTCCCCTCATCAGTTCGCCCAAACTCTTCGCGCGAAAATTCGATTCCCAGGTGGACGCCACCATTCTGGATTTGATTGATGAACACATTTTGAAAACGCAGGTACGAAAACCGGGCGCGGCTTCCGCAACGGTCGCGGACCGGCTTCCGGCATACACTTCCGCCTAGCAGCCTTCACCGAATTCCATGGACGTTTCCGTCATCATCTGCACCCACAACCGTTGTGACAGTCTCCGGGAGACGCTACAAAGCGTCTGTGAACTCAGGATCCCGCGCGGTGTGGCTTGGGAATTGGTGGTCGTCGACAACAACTCCAAAGACGCCACCGGGCAAGTCTGCCAATCCTTTGCCGATCGATTACCGCTGCGGTACTTTTTTGAGCCCCGGCCGGGAGCGAGTTGCGCCAGAAACGCGGGCATTGAGAACGCAACCGCACCACTCCTGTTCTTCAGCGACGACGACGTCACCATTCATCCGGACTGGTTTGTGAAACTTTGGCAGGCCACCCAACAACATCCTGAGATTGGCATCTTTGCCGGTAGAATTGTGGGCGTTTGGCAGGACGCGTCGCCCTCCTGGTTGAAAAGGAACGCGCGATCGATGCTGCGACTGGTGAGCACCCACCTTGATCTTGGCGAGAAAGAGCAAATCATTGAGGCCATCGACAAGGGACCGTGGGGCCCCAACATGGCGCTCCGAAAGTCACTCCTCGGCGATGAGTTTCGTTTCAGCGAACAGTTTGGCCGCACGGGCAAAGAGAGCATTCAAATCCGTGGTGGTGAAACTGAGATGATTCAGCGGCTTTTCCGGTTGGGGCATAAGGGCCTGTACGTTGGGACAGCGATCGTTCATCACCGAAATCCGGCTTCTCATGCGACCGAGCGGTACGTGTTTTCTTATTTTCGAGGAGCGGGAAAGACCGAAATTCGACTGATGGCCACTCCTCCGGGCGGCAAACTTTGGATGGGGGTGCCGCGCTATTTCTGGTTCAAGGTTGCCAAGCACGCAGTCCAGTATGTCGTTTTCCGCTGGGCGCGACCACCCGAGGTCTGGCTGCGCGCCGAAATCGAATGGGGGAGGAACTGGGGGCGCTGGTTGGAATTGAGGCGTTTGTATCGGGAGGGGCAACTCTCTGCCCGTCCCGAGTGCCGTCCTCGACCCGAAACCGAAGTAGCTTTATGAATTCCAGACCTGTCATTGTCGTTTCCATCCCGCTGGTCTGGGGCGTGCGCAATGTGTTGCGCTCAGGTCTGTATGAAGAATTGTCGCGCCATTTCCGCGTCATTTTGGCCGCGCCCGCCGAGGGGCAGCAAGACTTGTTGCGCGAAGGGATTGAGCCGGAGGATCTGTGGATTCTCGATCACCCGCAGGAGACCAAGCCACATAGCCGGCTGATGAAGACCCTCAAAAGCGCGCACGCGCGGAAACATCCGACTCCCTCCGATCAGATCTTCGGCGAATGGTCCCGTCAGAAAGCCAACGGGAAGAACGGAAGTTTGAAACACAAGCTGACCGATGCGGCTTACCAGAGCGCCGGGTTACTGGCGACAAACCCGATTCTGTTCGATTGGCTGGAGCAAAAGGAAGAGGACGCCTACGCGCAGATGATTCCCCGCCGCTGTTGGGGCCTCGTGCGGGAGACCCGGCCGGTGTTTGGGCTTTCCACCAGTCACGTAGTGAACTGGGAATGGGCATTGTTCCGTGCCATGCACGCGCTCCATATCCCGATTGCGACACACATTCTATCCTTCGACAATCTCACCACACGCGGTTACATCCCGACCAGACACTTCGATCATTTCATGGTTTGGCAAGACGCCATGGCCGAGGAACTGCGCCGCTTCTACGGCATTGCGTCGGAACTCATCACCGTGACGGGCACCCCGCAATTTGATTTCCATGTGCGTGAGGAATTCCACTGGTCGAGGGAAAGAACCGCTCAGACGTTGGGCATCGACAGCCGCCAACGTTATTTCCTGCACTGTGCAAATCATCAGGCAATGACGCCGGGAGAGCCAGAGTTGATGACGGCGATTCTGGAAGCCACGGCCGGAGATTCTCGTTTGCGCCAGCATCAATGGATTTTACGGCTGCATCCTCTCGACGATTATCGGCGATGGGAGCCGATCCAGCAGCGATTTCCGAATGTGCGACTCAGCCAACCGTGGACGCAAGGCCAGGGCGCGGCTTTCTGGGGGACTCCCTCCAATGAAGAGTTGGCGAGGCTGGCCAACACCCTGCGCTATGCGGACGCGACCACAACCATGGGGTCCAGCACCGCGTTGGACAGCGCCGTGGTCGATACGCCGATTGTCTGTCTTGGTTTCCATCCGCGCGCTGGTTCCGCGGAAGACCGTTTTTATCGAGAATCGCATTTCTCGCATCATTACCGGCCCATCATGGAAAGCCAGGCCGCTCCGTTGGCGAAGAGTATGCCGGAAGTACTGGAGCACCTTCACCAAGCGGTGGCGAACCGCGGCGGCCTGCACGACGCGCGGGCCCGGCTGGTCGCCCGGGTTTGCGGACAAGTGGACGGGCACGCGGCTCAGCGAATCGCCTCGACGATCATTGATTTCGTCAACGCACGATTGATACACGAAAAGCAAGCGGACTTCAGTCTGGTGGCCTAGATGGACAAGATTCAGATCGAACCGATTGGCCCCGCCAATCTCCACAGTGTAGTCGAGCTTCTCGAAGAGCGGAACCACACGTTGCCGGCCTATACGCAGTGGAAGTACGGCGCTCATCACAACGGCTGTTTTCGAGGGGTCGTGGCCCTGCGGCAGGGCGAACCGGTGGGATGTTTTGGACTCCTCGTTCGCGATTTGGTCTTGCCGGAGTGCCGCACCATCTCCTGTGGTTGGTTTGCGGATTGGTACGTGACGAGCCGCGTACGAGCGGCTGGTTTGGGAACCCAAATGTTGCAGGCGCTCTCCGAGAATTGTGCGCTGATTCTCGGCCACCCGGGTCCGGAAAAAGCTCGCACGATTTGTTTGGTAAACGGCTACCGACGGATCGATTTCCAGTCGCGACGCCGGCTCGTGTTCCGGCGATTTGATTACGAGCGGCTGCGTACCCGGTATTTCGTCAAAGCGGCGGCGAATGTTGTCCTCGGTCTGCAACGAAGCACCACGGCCCGACTTCAGTCGAAGTCGTTCGGTCACAACGGCACCAACGGGGCCAGCCATGGACACGTGGCACATTTCGCGAATGCCCGGGAGCAATGCCGGTGGATCCTCACTCAGCCCGTGCGTTCCGATTTCTCCCGTTCGAGTGGCGTCTGGCAGGCCGATGGGCTGGAAGTCGTTTATGTCGATGACTGGATTTCGACAACTGGATTTCGACGGCGGATGCTCCTGGCAACGGGGCGCCGCCAGTTTTCCCTGGAAGCGTGGAAGGCGTTCTTTCAGGAAACGCGTCGAACGAACTGTCTGTACGTCGAACAGTTCACCACCAGCCGGCGCCTCGATCACGTTTGGGCCGCGTGCGGCGCCTGGCGCTACCCGGATGCGCCGGTACTACTGCGTGGTCAATTGGATTTGAGAAACAAATTGTTGTTGCAGGGCTGCGATCGGGAAAACTGGACGTACTTGGCCGGCGGGCGGCACGAGACAAATATAAACAACGCCCCTTCCAGCAGCCGTGTCGACCGGACTCATTCTCATGTTGCGTGATGCTCCCAAAGTCTCGGTGGTTATTCCGAGTTATCGCCGCCGCAGCCATTTGCTGAAGGTGCTGGATCAGCTTGTCCCGCAGACCTGCCAACCACACGAGGTGTTCGTCGTGGATGCCTCGCCGCTGATCGAACAGCTCACGAATACACAAATCGCGGGGTATCCACATTGGTTGTATTACTTGCGCTACGTCGGGCGCGGAAACGCTTCCCGCCAGCGCAATGAAGCGCTGAGACGTTGCACGGGCGATATCGTGTTGTTCCTGGACGATGACGTTGTGTTTGGTCCCGAGTTGATCGAAAACCATGTGGCGGCGTTTCGTGAGACCGGTGCGGACGCGATCAACGGGCTGGTGCTGATCCCCGGCGAGAAGCCCAGTCTGACTCCCAAACTTTTGCGCCCCATTCCCATTCAACGTTCCGGTGGTCCCAATTTTCAGGCGTACGACGGCATCTTGGAGACGCATGTGATTTGCAGCGCAAATCTGGCAGTAACGCGGTCCGCGTTGTCGGCAGTAGACGGTTTTGATGAACAACTGCACGGGACACGGGACGATGTTGACCTCGGCATCCGATTGGTGAAGCACAGCCTGCGAGTGCTTCATCACAATGGGCCGCAGGTTCTTCATTTGATGGCGCGGGGGAACGGCTCGCGCTCGCCCGAAATGGGAAGACAGTGGGCAACGGCCAATCTGTTCTATTTTCAATTCACTCATTATTGGCCACGCCGACGCACCATGTTGCTGTGGCGGACGATTTGGGATTATTGCCGACCGTCGCGTCACTGGCTGACGCCGCAGGTGATCGCGAAACGCTTTGTGGGGGTATTTCGCGCTTATCACGAGGCGATTCGCCGTGTCAATGAAGGGCCACTTCTTGGTTTGCTGCCAAAACAGCAAGAAATTTCGTCTGAGAAGACGCGGCTTCCGATGGCTGTTCCAACCGCGCGAGCGATGGGTCATGGTTGATTTCGCAACAGAAGGATGCGCAACACGCCGGGTTGCCTGCCGCGGCGCGGACCCGTTGCACATTGTGTTCCTCTGCAACGAATATCCACCGGCCACGCACGGCGGAATCGGGAGCTTCACGCAAACCATGGCGCTGGCCTTGGATGCGAGAGGCCACAAAGTGACCGTCGTTGGTTTCTACGACCAAGCCGAAGACCGGCGTGAGAACGATCGCGGGGTTGGCGTTGTCCGTCTGGCCCATACGCGTTTGCAGGGGATGGGTTTGTTGGTGAACGGGCTGCGCCTCTCGCGAGAACTGGAACGCATTCATGCCGTTTCGCCGATCGACATCATTGAAGGACCGGAAAACAGTCTGGCTCTGGTGCACGGAATGCCTTCCGCAGTGAAGATCATCCGGATGCATGGCGGACATCACTTCTTCTTCACCACACTCGGCAAGGACCCCCGATTCTGGCGAAGCTGGCTCGAGAAACGGTCTTTTCGCAAGGCGGATCACCTGTGCGGCGTCAGCCGGTTCGTAGCAGAGACCACGCGGAACCTTCTGAAATTGAATGGCCACCCCATCGAGGTGCTGCCAAATCCTGTGAACGTGATGCAGTTCCGTCCGTATCCAGAAATTGACGAGGAACGAGGATTGATCGTTTTCGTCGGTACCTTGTGTGAAAAGAAGGGCGTCCGTCAACTGGTGCAGGCGATGCCGCAAATCGTGCAGGCAATTCCCGAGGCGCATTTGTTGTTGGTGGGCCGCGACTCGAATGATCCGGTCACGGGAGCCTCCTTTGCGGACGGACTGCGCACGCTGATTCCTGCGGAACTGGAAGACCATGTCGCGTTTCACGGCGTGGTGGGAAATGCTTCTCTTCCCGAAATGCTCGCCCGGGCCGAGGTGCTGATCTATCCGTCGCACATGGAGGCGATTGGGATCGCGTTGATCGAAGGTTTGGCGATGGGGAAGGGCTTGGTGATCGGCAACACCGGGCCGGCGCAGGAAGTTGTGGAACACGGAATCTCGGGATTGTTGTGCGATCCATTTTCACCCGCTTCGATCGCGGACACGGTTGTCACTCTTTTGAAGGATCCGAATCTTCGCCGCAGCATGGGAGCGCGCGCTCGCGAGCGGGCGGTCGAGCTGTTCTCGCTGGAGAAGGTCGTCGAGCGGAACGAGGCCTTTTATCGTCGATGTCTGGGAAGAAACGGGCATGAATAGTCCGCGCCGACTTCTGGTGGTCTCGCACGTGGTGCATTACCGGCACGAGGGGAAACTCTACGCTTACGGGCCCTATGCACGCGAGATCGACGTCTGGGCGGATTTGTTTCCGGAACTGGTCATTGCCGCTCCTTGCCGCAACGAGAAACCACCCGGCGACAACATCGCTTTCACGAAGGCAAACATTCAGATGGCGCCGCAACGCGAAGCTGGCGGTGATGATCGGTGCGCGAAAGTGAAACAAATCCTCCTGTTGCCGTTGCTCATTCGCGATCTCACCCGTGCGATGCGCGAGGCCGATGCGATTCACGTGCGTTGTCCCGGCAATCTGGGTTTGCTCGGTGTATTGCTGGCTCCTCTGTTTTCTCGTCGACTAGTGGCCAAGTACGCTGGCCAGTGGAATGGTTATCTAGGTGAGCGCTTGGCGTTGCGATTGCAGCGGGGCGTATTGCGCTCCTTCTGGTGGCGAGGTCCGGTGACGGTGTACGGCCAGTGGCCCAATGAACCCCTTCGTGTGGTTCCTTTTTTCACGTCGATGATGACCGATGAGATGGTGGAGCGGGCGGTTATGGTGGCCGAAAAAAGGATGGCCTCACAGCCGCTTCGCATTTTGTTCTCCGGCCGGCTCGCGAAAGAGAAGCGCGTCGATGCGCTGCTGAATGCCGCGAAAATCCTGTTGGATCGCGGGCTTGGCGTCGAAATGGTGGTGGTCGGTGGGGGTATTGAGGAAGCGCCGCTCCGTCGACAAACGAAGGATTTGGGACTCCAAAGGTTGGTGCGTTTCGTCGGTTCTGTTTCCTTCGAGACAAGTTTGAAGTGGTACGAGTGGGCTGACTGTCTCGTGTTGCCGTCCACGAATTCAGAAGGCTGGCCCAAGGCGATTGCCGAAGGCATGTGCTACGGACTGGTTTGCATTGGGGTGGAGCACGGGCAGGTGCGGCAAATGTTGGAGGGTAGGGGAATCGTGTTGAAGTCCGGCACGGCGCAGGAAATTGCGGATGCGATACAGAGTGTTGCCGAACGACCTCGCGATTTTATGGAGATGCGACACAAAGCTTCGTCTTGGGCGCGACAATATTCTTTGGATGGCCTGCGCGAAGCGCTGCGAGAGCTTCTCAGCCAACGTTGGAATGTGTCGCTTCCGCTGGCTGCGCAACATCGCCCGCAAGAGAAAGCATTCGTTCATGAACCAGATCGGTGTATTGCAGGTCTGTGACTCGCTCGCTGCCGGCGGGATGGAGCGCGTGGCGATCAATTTGGCCAACGCGCTGCCACGGGACCGGTACCGGAGTTATCTGTGCGCCACGCGAACCGAGGGCGCCATGGCGGAGTTCGTTCAACCTCACGTGGGACAGATCTGCCTTCGGCGGACCGGCCGTTTCGACGCCGCAGCGATGCGGAGGCTCGTGAGCTATGTCCGACAAAACGACATCCAGATTTTGCATGCTCACGGGACCTCTCTGTTTTTGTCGGTCGTAGCGGGCGCATTCGAACCGCAGCCTCTGGTGATTTGGCACGACCACTTTGGCCGGTACGCGACGGAAGAACGCCCGGTCTGGCTCTATCGCCTGGCGATGAAGCGGGTGGATTCGGTCATCACGGTGAACCAAGCGTTGGCGGATTGGGCGCGCCACCGTCTGCGCATGCCGGCCAACCGAGTGGGCTACATTCCTAATTTCGTGTGCGAACCGAGCAATGGTGGGAAGCCTCCCGTTCTGCCGGGGAAGAAGGGTTTACGAATCGTGTGCGTCGCCAATTTCCGACCCCAGAAGGACCACCTGAATTTATTGGCGGCAATGAACTCGGTACTGCGTGTGGTTCCGGACGCGCATCTGATTCTCCTGGGTCACGGCACGGAAACGGTGTGTTTCAAACAGGTGGAAAGTGAGATCGCGCGCAATGGCTTGAAAGGACATGTTTCCGTGCTCGGGCCTCGCCAGGATGTTCATGCCGTGCTGAAAGGCTGCGATCTGGGAGTTTTGAGTTCAGCTTCCGAAGGTCTGCCGCTGGCGCTGCTGGAATACGGCATGGCCGGCTTGCCGTCCGTTGCCACCCAGGTCGGTCAGTGCGAAGAGGTTCTGAGCGGTGGTCGTTGCGGCGTGCTCGTCCCGCCGCGCCACCCGCAACGATTGGCCGGAGCGCTCCTGTCGCTGTTACGATCCGCGGAAAAGCGACGTGAGTTTGGTCAAAAGCTCAATGCGCGCGTGCAGCGAGTGTATAGTTCGCAGCGGGTCATTCAACAGGTTACCGAATTCTACGAGGCGGCACTGGCGCGCCATCCGCGATTCCTGACAGGGTCAGCACGATGAATCCAATGGCGATGATTGCTGGCTTGGGAACTTTGGCGGCCACGGTGCCGCGACCGCGTGAAATCCACGCCAAGAGATTAGGTCCAACTGTAACCCCCCGGCGGTTCTCATGTTTTGCCGTCGTAGTTTTTATTTTCCTGCACATGCCTTTGGCATTGCTGATGAAGTTTGTGCCGGCAATCGCCACGCTGCATGCACTCTTGGCATTAGCGATTGGCTTGAAATGGGCCTGGGGTGGACGCGAGAACGTCAAAGTCGCCTACATGGGGGCATACATTACAGGCAGCGAAGTCCTTTGGCGGTCGGTGGGGGCGTCGGTTTTTTGGGAATTTGGAAAGTACGCCACCGCGCTGTTATTCATCGTGGCGCTCGTTCGGAGCCATCGGTGGCGGTTGCCGGCGCTTCCCACGATCTATTTCCTGCTCCTGATTCCCGCGACGATCCTGACAGTGTTCCAGGTTAGTTTCTCGCAGGCGAAGAACATGATTAGCTTCAATCTCTCGGGCCCGTTCGCTTTGACAGTCAGCGTGATCTTTTTCGTGCAGATGCAACTCACACGTCGTCAGTTCCTGCGATTGATGTTGGCATTTATTGGTCCCGTGATGGGGATCGTAGCCGTGATTTTGTTCGGATTTGCAACCACGGACATCACCTTTGGCCATGAATCGAACGTGGCGGCCAGCGGCGGGTTTGGCGCCAATCAGGTCTCGGCCCTCTTGGGAATGGCTTGCGTTGCGGCCTTTCTTTGCTTGCTCGATACCATGCTGAGATGGGAGCTGAAGATTTTGCTTTTCGGTCTTTTGGTGGAATTTGCCGTGCAGAGCGCATTGACATTTTCGCGGGCCGGAATTTACTACGCGGCGGCGAGCATTGTGGCCGGCTGCATCCTGCTGATGCGACATCTGCGCTCGGCGATCCAGTTGACGGTGATTTTGGGTGGCGTATTTCTGGTTGGCTATTATGTGGTGTATCCGCAGCTCGACGCCTACACCGGCGGGGCGCTCTCGGCGCGCTTTGAGGATACGCGGCTGACGGGACGTGCCCAAATTATGGATGCCGACCTGAAAATCATGGAGGAATACCCGGTCCTCGGGATTGGCATTGGTCAGGCGATGAGCGAACGGGCGAAGTTTTTCCGGGGCTTTGCCGCGCATACTGAGTTCACGCGTTTGTTGTCCGAACACGGCAGCTTTGGTTGCATCGCGCTCGTGTTGTTGGTGGCGATGGGCATTCGAAACGTGGTGGTCGCACGGACGAATCGGGGCCGAGCCGTGGCGGCTTCCTTGGTCGCTTACAGCTTTTGCTTCATGTCGGGCAACGGCATGAGAATGGTGTTGCCCTCGTTCGTTTTCGGATTGGCATCGGTCAGCTTGGTACCTGACAAACGGATTGTCAGACAGAAGACGCCGGGACCAACAATGGCGAAGCCTCTTTCCCGCCCGTTGATCCGCTCCTTTCGGCACGCGTAATCCGAATTGATTCCCGTTATGGAAGTGAACGTTTATTCGCCCACAACTCCGGGAAACCTCGTGACGACGAAGCAACTCGGGAGAAATCGCAAAGTCGGCGTGTTGATCGTCGGCAATTTCCTCTCGAGTTCGGTGGGAACCCGCGGCGCTTGCGAGGAGTTGGCGTTGTATTTGGGCGAGCTGGACTGGCTGCGAATCTTGACCACTTCAAGCCAGCCGCACCGTCTCCCGCGGCTGGCTGACATGTTGAAGACGATTTGGTTTCGACGACACGACTATCAGGTGGCGCAAGTGGATGTGTACAGCGGGCCGGCATTTCTGTGGGCGGAAGCGGCTTGCGCCACTCTTAGAAAACTCAGGAAACCGTACGTTTTGGTGTTGCACGGTGGAAATCTGCCGAGGTTTGCGCGGCGCTGGCCACGTCGTGTGCAACGTCTGCTCGGGACGGCGCGAGCGGTGACGACTCCGTCAGAGTATTTGCAGGAGCAGATGGCGCCTTATCATGCGGATCTGCGTCTGGTGCCGAACGCCTTGGATTTGAGCGCCTATCGCTATCGGCTCCGGCGTCGCCCACGACAAACGGTCGTGTGGTTGCGAGCGTTCCATGAGATTTACAATCCCACGCTGGTTCCACGGGTCCTCCGGCTATTGGCTCCAGATTTTCCGGGACTGCAGATGATCATGATTGGCCCCAACAAAGCTGACGGAAGCCTGGATCGCACGCGGATCCTGGCTGCGAAGCTGGGCGTGCTCAATCGACTGGCTCTTCCCGGTGCTGTCCCGAAGGAGGACACACCGGAGTGGTTGAACAAAGGCGACGTCTTCTTGAACACGCCTAACGTCGATAACACGCCGGTCAGTGTCCTCGAAGCCATGGCTTGCGGCTTGTGCGTTGTCAGCACCAATGTGGGCGGGTTGCCCTATCTCTTGCACGATGGGAATGATGCGCTCCTGGTTCCGCCCGACTCACCCGAAGCCATGGCGGCAGCGGTTCGCCGGGTTCTGGTGGAACCGAAGCTGGCAGAACGCCTTTCGCGAAACGCCCGCGCCAAGGCGACACGGCATGACTGGGGTGTGGTGCTGCCGCAATGGGAAGAATTGCTAAGAAACATGTGCAACGGGAACGGGCATATACCCAAAGTTTCGGCTGTATGAAATCGCGTTGCTTTATTATTGGGACGCCGCTCGGCGAACTGTCGATCATGAAACAGTTCGAAGCCCTGGCTCATGAACTGGCCGGACGAGGCCACAAGGTGATTATCCTGGCCCCGCACCGCAAGTGGGAATTGGCCAAAGCAAATGCCAACCCGGCCGTGTTGATCTGGCCCAGCGAGCGACCAACCAAGATGCGCGACGCCGCATTCTTTCACAAGCTTGTCCACCGATATAAACCGGACTGTGTGGTCGCCAGCTACGCGGCAGTGAATATCATGATGCTGGTCGGCTGGTTGTCGGGCGTGACGGACCGGATCGCCTGGTACCACACTCTGAGCAGCCAGATCAATCTTGATGGACACGTCTCGAGTTGGCGATTGAAACTGCTTCGACTCCGCAAGCAGCTCATCTATCGGCTCAGCACACAAATCGTAGCCGTTTCGCAGGCGGCGCGCGATGACATCCGGTCGGTATACCGGCAACCCGGGGACAAGCTGCAGGTGTTTCTCAATGCGGTTGCCGATCCTTTGGCAAATGTAAAATCAAACGGCGCCGCGCGTTCGGTCGACAAGGTGGTCTGTATTGCTCGCTTGTTTCCCTCAAAGGGACAGGACGTCCTAATCCGCGCACTCGCTCTGCTGAAGGACAAGCACCCGCAACTGACGATGGAATTGATTGGCGATGGTCCTTCAAAGGGTTCGTATGTGCGACTCGCAAGCGAGCTCGGTCTGGTTGGCAAATGTGTGTTCGCGGGCAGTCTTTGTCATGACGAAGTCTTGCACCGCATGCGAGGCGCCAGTCTTACCGTTTTGCCGAGCCGTAGCGATAACTGTCCGCTGGTAACGATTGAATCTTTGGCGGTGGGCACGCCAGTAGTTGCCTCCCGAGTCGGCGGCATCCCGGAAGTCGTGCGGGATGGAGTCGATGGGTTTCTGGTTCCACCCGGTGATCCTCGCTCGTTGGCAGAGAAGATCAGCTTAATTCTGTCCGACGGCGATTTGATGCAGAAACTGCGAGCCAATGCTCGTGCGGGGTTCCTCGCGCGGTTCGAGCAGCGGCAGGCGGTTCGCGAGCAGGCCGATTGGTTGGAGGCCATGTTTTCCAACGGAGAACACGCGCTGGTCGCTTAGGAATCGGTATGGCTCATTCTCTCGAACGCTTTTATCCGTTCATGCCAGCTTGGGCGCAGAACGTAGGGATTTCCATGTACGGCTTGTCCTATCGTCGCGAACGGCTGGGTGGCGATTTCAAGCAACATGTGGCGGGCTTCCGAGAGCGCGACTGTTGGTCGCCGGAGCAAATGCACACCTACGTCGATCAGCAACTCCGCAGCGTTCTGATCCACGCGTTCGAGCAGGTTCCCTATTATCAAAGCTCATTCAAGGCACGCGGCATTGCCCGACTGGATCTCTCCCAAATGACGGCTGCCGACCTGCCGAAGTTACCCGTCACGCCGAAATCGGATCTGCGAGCCATGCCAGATGCGTTCGTGGCCCAAGACATCGCTTCTCGCGAAAAGTTGCATCGCTATCACAGCAGCGGCAGCACGGGCACACCGGTCACGGCCATCTGCACGTCGGACGGACATCGTCGCTTCATTGCCGCGCGGGAAGCCCGGTCGTTCGGCTGGGCGGGTTCGAGCGTCCGGCGTCCGCGTTCGATGATCGGCGGACGTTTGGTGGTGCCCAGCCGCGCGGCGCAGCCGCCGTTTCATCGATACAACTGGGTTGAGCGTCAGGTTTACTTCTCCTGCTATCACATTGAGCCTGCCCATGTCGAGGATTACATCCGCGCCTTCAATCGTCATCGCCCGAAGGTGCTGACCGGATATGCCTATTCGCATTATCTGCTGGCGCGGCTGATGTGCGAACAATCACTGTTTCTGGACTACGAGCCTGAGGCGATCGTGCTCGGCAGCGAAAAGCTGACGCCGGAGATGAAACAGGTGATCCGACGCGCTTTTCGAGCGCGGGTTTACGAGGAATACGGTGCGGTGGAGAACTGCGTGTTGGCAACTGAATGTGAGCACGGCAACCTGCATGTCAGTCCGGACTTTGGGGTGTTGGAGTTGGTGGACGAAGACGGTCATCCAGTCCCCCCGGGCGTGGAGGGGCGGGTTCTGTGCACCTCACTGCTCAACGAGGCACAACCGCTGATTCGCTACGAGATTGGTGATGTGGGGATCTGGTCGGCAAAACCTTGTTCCTGCGGCCGGAATCATCTCCCCGTTTTACAGGAAATCGTGGGCCGACTTGAAGACGTTGCGATTACTCCGGATGGCCGTGAGATGGTGCGGTTTCACTGGGTGTTTATCAACCTGCCGTGTGTGTTGGAAGGACAGGTGATTCAGGAAACGCGAACGCAATTTCGGGTCAAGGTTGTCCCGCAGAATGGTTTTGGGGCCAGGGAAGAAGAAATGATTCGTCAGCGGTTCGCCGAACGGCTGGGACCCGTCGAGGTGGAGATTGAAACGGTGGCCGCGATTCCCCGCACAGAGCGTGGGAAATTCCGCTCGGTCATCTGCAAGCTGTCACCTGAAGAGAGAAGCCGCGCTCGTGGCGTACGGGCCATGGAGGCGGTTGGACGATGAACGCGTATCCATTCGTCAGCATCCTTGTGCCCGTGTTCAATGAGGAACGTTACATCGCGCAGAGCCTTGCCGCGGTGCTCGATCAGGATTATCCGCGCGACCGCATCGAGATTATTGTGGCCGATGGAAGATCGACCGATCGGACATGGAAGATCGTCCAGTCCGTTCAGGAAAGACATGGAAACGTTCATTTGATCGACAATCCGGAGCGGATCGTTTCGACCGGACTGAATCGGGCGTTGGCCGCCGCTCGCGGGGAAATCATCGTTCGACTGGATGGTCACTGCGAGTATCCGAAGGATTACGTGAAAAAGGTTGTGGAATTGCGGGAGCAAACGGGTGCAGACGACGCCGGGGGCGTACTGGTTCCGTTGGGAAACTGTACCTATGCATCGCAAGCGGTGGCGGCGGCCTATTATTCGCCTGTTGGCATTGGCGGCGCATTGCGGGGACACGCGGCTTCGGACAGAGTGTGCGAAGTGGACACGGTTCACGGTGGCTGTTGGGAACGAAATCGTCTGATCGATCTCGGCGGTTTTGATGAGTCCATGGTGCGCAATCAAGATGATGAGCTGAGCTTCCGATTGCGCAAAGACGGCGGCCGCATCGTGCGCAGTTCCGCAATTCGCGTGAAGTACTGGGTGCGAGATAGCTATCGTCGGCTGTTCATGCAATTCGTCCAATACGGATATTGGAAAGTGCGTGTTTTACGAAAACATCCGCGTCAATCAAGCCTGCGGCACCTGGTTCCATCGATGTTTGTTTTGACGCTGGTCGTCAGCGCCGTGCTTGCTCCGATCTCGAGGATTGCACTTTGGCTGCTGGGAATTGTGGCCGGGGGTTATGCCTTGGCCATGTGCCTGGCGGGATTACGAGAGGCGATGCGGACCGAATTGCGGTTGTGGCCGGGAATTACCTTGGCAATTCCGATCATGCATTTCGGCTATGGCCTTGGTTTTCTGTTGGGTACGATGCGCTGGCTGGTGGGCAGACTACCTACCGATCCAATCTTTAAACAGAATACACGGTAGTTATTTGTTCACCGCTTGCTTCTGATTGGAAAAGCCGATGACGACGAACACATTAAACTGTTTGCCCGTTTGCGGGACGGCATTGGTCAGGCTGAATCCATTGGGAATCGCCGCGGTCAAATTGGTCATCGGCAACAGGACCGGATCGCCGGTATACGTGCCGGTCAGAACGGGCGGAGCGAAAAAGCTCTGGGCATTGCGTACAACAAACGTGTCGCCTTTAGTGAGAATGTTCGAGAGAACCACCGCGACGTTATCGGAATTGTTCCAGTTGTACACTGCGACCGTGGCCCGTTTGGGTTCGTATGCGTTGGCGTTAACGACGACCTTGTTGGGGGGCGGTTTATCTTGAATGTAACTGCCGTTCGCGTCGAAGCCGGCCGATTGCCACTCGGCAAAACTGGCTCGGCCCGTGCCGTTGGACGTGGTCAATCCGAAGTCGTGATTGTCGGTTCCGAAATAGCTGTTCCGGTCCACCTCAAACCCCAAGTGAGGTTCCAGATTCACGAAGAAGCCGTTGGTGCTGTACAGAGTGTTGTTGGAAAAGATGACGGAATCAAATCGAGTCGCCGACGCGAGGAAATTGCCGCCGCCCGAACCGCCGGCGATGTAATTGCCGACGAGTTCAACATCATTATTCGTCGTGGCGCCGTAATCTGTCCGGACCTCGGGACCATGCAGATCGAGAGCCTGGTAGAAACAATTATCGGTGATTCGCAAATGTTCGATTCTGGCTCCGCCACCGAATAGAAGCTGTTCGCCAGTGTCCTTGGTGTCAGCAGACATGTGGCTGTTGTTGAAAACAACGTTTCGCTCGATGGAAATGTTTCGGAGAAAGCTATTCACCGTGTAGCCGAAAACACCCTGGGAAAACTGGTTAAACACGATGTTGTCACGCAGATACCGCTCGCCTCTCAGATTCTGACAGTAAATGCCCTGTCCGTGACCGCCGTCGGATCCGACCCAGCCATTATTATAAACGATGCATCCGTACGCCTCCGAATTTGTGGCGCTTGTCCAAAGCGCGAGTCCGCCACGTGTGTCGTGAATGATCAGGTTGATGAGCTTGATATTGTCACCGATCACGTCCACGCCCGACGCCATCGGCAGTTGGGCCGGCGTGGGGCCGGCGCCCGGCACATCAATCCTGCGGGTCGCATTCGAATTCGTGATTTCAAATCCCCAAAACCACGTATGACTGCCCCATACGGAAAGAACACTTTGCTGGTCGGTACCGGTGTAGCCGACCTTCTCGATCAAGGTCGCGCGCTCGCCGGGATATTGGCGCACGAGGATGGGCGCTCGGGGTTCGCCACTGAGATAGCTCCGAAACCCGGGCGAATAGGGCATCCGGGGGCTGTACACGCCTCCGCGCAACCAGATCGTATCACCCGCTCGGACGCAAGCGGGATGTCGCAACGCAGTCTGCAAATCCCACGGTCGTGTCAGGCTGCCGTTGCCAGAGGATTTGCCATGGGGGGAGACGTAAAAATCTGCCGCTTGTGCGGACAAACACGCGCCTAGTTGCAGCAGCGCCAGAACGGGGGCTCTTGTTCTCACGCTGTCGATTCATAGCAAATTCCAAGCCGCAAGGAATGACGTTACGATGAAAAACTCCCCCAGGAATCAGCTTCGAGCTTCGCTGTCCAAAAACGAACGGAAGAAACTGTTGGTGGACTGGAACGCGACGAAGGTGGACTACCCGCGCAATATCTGCCTTCATCACCTATTCGAAGCGCAGGTGAAGAAAACCCCGAACGCGGTGGCGGTCGTGTTCGAGGATCAGCAGCTCACTTATCGGGAATTAAATCAGCGATCCAACCAACTGGCGCGCCACCTGAAATCGCTCGGAGTAAAGACCGAGAGCTTTGTGGCCATTTGCATGGAACGATCTCTGGAAATGGTGGTGGCCATTTACGGGACCATGAAAGCCGGCGCCGCGTACGTGCCGATCGATCCGACCTACCCGCAAGAGCGCCTCGGATTTATGCTGCAGGATGCGAACGCGCCGGTGCTTCTGACCCAGGACAAGCTGCGTGCGGAGCTGCCGCCTCTTCAGGCAAAGGTGGTTTGTGTGGACAGTGAATGGCCGACGATCAGCCGCGAGAAAACGACGGCCCTCAGAAGCGCGGTGACCGCCAAGAATCTGGCGTACATGATTTACACCTCCGGCTCCACCGGCAAACCGAAGGGTGCGATGAACACGCACCGTGGCATCTGCAATCGCCTCTTGTGGATGCAGGACGCCTATCATCTGAAATCGGACGATCGGGTGATGCAGAAAACGCCGTTCAGTTTCGACGTATCCGTGTGGGAATTCTTCTGGCCCTTGCTGGCAGGCGCCCGTCTGGTGGTGGCTCGTCCGGAAGGACACCGTGACAGCGCTTACCTCGTCGAATTCGTCAATGCGCATCAGATTACGACGATGCACTTTGTGCCGTCGATGTTGCAGGCCTTCCTGCGGCAGCCGGGAGTCGAAACCTGCCGGAGTTTGCGACGTGTGATTTGCAGTGGAGAGGCATTGCCGTACGAGTTGCAGCAAAACTTCTTCAAGCTGTTGCCGTTCGCGGAACTTCATAATCTGTACGGGCCAACCGAAGCCGCGGTGGATGTTACTCATTGGAAATGTCAGCCCAATGGCGAACGACAAATCGTGCCGATCGGGAAACCGATTGCGAATACCCAGTTGTATATTTTGAACCCGCAGCTTCAGCCGGTGCCCATCGGCGAAGCTGGTGAATTGCACATTGGCGGCGTCGGATTGGCCCGCGGGTATCACAATCGGCCCGAATTGACCGCAGAGAAGTTCATTCGCAATCCGTTCAGCACCAACCGTCGAGCGAGGCTCTACAAGACCGGCGACCTTGCTCGTTATTTGCCGGATGGAAACATTGAATATCTCGGACGGTTGGATCACCAGGTGAAAATTCGCGGGTTCCGCATCGAGCTGGGCGAGATCGAGGCGGTACTGAGTCAGCATCCGGCTGTGCAGGAAACTATCGTCGTCGCTCGCGAGGACACACCCGGTGACAAACGTATCGTGGCCTATCTGGTTTCCAAGACGGAGACTCCGCCGACAATCAGCGATCTCCACGCCCACCTGAAGCAGAAACTTCCCGATTACATGGTGCCGTCGGCTTTCGTAATACTGAAGGAGATGCCGTTGTCGCCCAATGGCAAGATCGACCGCAAGGCGCTTCCCGCACCCGACCAGAGCCGGCCACAACTGAAGGACGGCTACGTCGCACCGCAGACCGACCCGGAAAGGATTTTGGCGGAGATTTGGGCCGAGGTGCTGGGGATTCAGCCCATTGGTATTCACGACAACTTCTTCGAGTTGGGCGGTGACTCGATTCGGGTCATTCAAATCATCGCCCGTGCCCAACAGCAGGGATTGGCGATTACGCTGGAACAATTGTTCGAGCAACAAACGATCCATCGACTGGCGCGGCAGTTGACGCTCGAGCAAACACTGGCCGAGCCGACGGAACACACCGCACCGTTCGAGTTGGTGTCCCCGGAAGATCGGCAGCAATTGCCTGCGGACGTGGAAGACGCTTATCCGATGCTGAAGCTTCAGATCGGAATGGTTTATCACAATGAACTGAATCCAGCGTCTGCAGTATTCCACGACGTGTTCAGTTTTCGCCTTCGGGCGCCGTTTGACCGGGAAAAGATGGAACGGGTACTCCAGCAAATCGGCATCCGCCATGCGAATTTCCGCACTTCCTTCAACACGGCGAGTTTTACGGAGCCATTGCAGTTGGTCCATAAGTCAGTAAATGTCCCGTTGAGCGTGGAAGATCTTCGTCCGTTGCCGGCCGAAGGACGGTCGCAAGTGGTAATGAACTGGATCGAAGAGGAAAAACAACGGCCCTTCGATCTGAGTTGCCCACCGTTGCTCCGGTTCCACGTCCAACAGCACAGCGACGATGAGTTTCAATTCTTTGTCAGTTTCAGCCACTTGACGCTGGATGGCTGGAGCCTCGCAGCCCTGGTCACGGAAATCTTTCAGGATTATGCCGCGGCATTAAGGAACAAGGTCGAAACACCGGCCACAATGAGCGTGAGCAACGGCGACTATGTGGCGCTGGAAACCGAAGCGATGATGTCGGAGGAACGTCGGAAATTCTGGCGCGACAAACTGAACGGCGCAGAATTGCAGGTCCTTCCGCGGTGGCCCAAGTCGTACCGGGCGGGGGGTGTCAACCAGCGTCGTGGTCCCGAGATTCAGATTCCCGCCGAGGTGTTTGAAGGACTGAAGAAATGTGCCCATGAGGCAGGCGTGCCATTGAAGTCGGTACTGCAGGCAGCGCATTACCGGGTGATGAGCTTCCTGCACGGATCTACCGATGTGATCAGCGGGATGGTCACGAACGGACGCCCCGAAGAAGTCGACGCGGCCCGTCTTCTCGGGTTGTTCCTGAATATCGTTCCGGTACGGATCCAAATGAATGGCGGCAGTTGGATCCAATTGGCGCAACAGACGTTCGCTGCGGAACGCGAGTTGATCCCGTATCGACGTTTTCCTCTGGCGGAGATTCAAAGAATCAACGGGAATCAATCGTTCTTCGAGACGGATTTCGATTTCGTTCACTGGCATTCCTATCGGGATTTGCAGAACGACGAGGGTCTGCAATTCGCCGAGGGTGAGTATTTCGAAGCGAACAACTTCGTCCTCTCGACGACCTTCGTGCTGAATATCGATTCGACCCGATTGGAGATGCATTTTGATTATGATCCCAACGAGTTGGCCCCTGCCCAAATCGAGGCGATGTGCGGGTATTACGTCAACGCGTTGAAGGCAATGGCGGAACAACCCCATGCGCGCTACGAAGAGTTTTCGCCGTTGTCCGAAGCCGAGCGCCGGCAATTATTGGTCGAATGGAATCAAACCGAACAGAACTTTCCTGCGGGTGAGTGTCTGCATCAGTTGTTCGAGGCGCAGGTCGAGCGAACTCCAGAGGATGTAGCGGTGGTGTTCGAGGAGCAGTACTTGACGTACCGTCAACTCAACGACCGCGCCAATCAGTTGGCGTACAAGTTGCACGAATTCGGCGTTGGCCCGGATGCTCTGGTTGGCCTTTGTCTCGAGAGATCGTTGGAATTGGTGGTCGGCCTGCTCGGAATTCTCAAAGCCGGAGGCGCTTATGTCCCGATTGATCCAACGTATCCACCTGACCGGGTGGCTTTCATGTTGGAGGATGCCAATGCTTCGGTCGTGTTGATGAAAGGTAAATCGCTGGCTTCCCTCTCCCCGTCGGACCAGTGGGCAACCATCAGCTTGGACCGGGAGAAGGGCGCCGGTCGAAACGTGGCCAATCCGAACTTCCCGGTCAGCGATGCAAATTTGGCGTACCTGCTCTACACCTCCGGTTCGACCGGCAAACCCAAGGGCGCGATGATTCCGCATCGGGCGATCGTCAATCACATGCGCTGGATGCAGTCGGTGTTCCCGCTCAATGAACGCGACAGTGTGTTGCAGAAGACGCCGATCAGTTTCGATGCTTCAGTCTGGGAGTTCTACGCGCCGCTGTTTGTGGGCGGCCGTCTGGTGGTTGCCCGACCCGAAGGACATCGGGACGCAGCTTATCTGGTCGAAACCATCAACAGTCATCACATTACCACCCTGCAACTGGTCCCCTCGTTGTTGCGCGTGCTGTTGGAGACGCCTGAGTTCAAGACGTGCCGAAGCTTGCGCCGGGTCTTTTGCGGAGGCGAAACCCTGACCAGCGACGTTGTCCACGCGTTTTGCACAACCTTGGACGCCGAGTTGCATAATCTCTACGGTCCGACCGAGGTGACCATTGATTCAGTCGTTTATTCGATCAAACGTGACGAGCTGCCGGAAATCATTCCGATTGGCCGTCCGGTGGCCAACACGCAAGCTTACATTTTGGACAATCAGCAGGGGCCAGTGGCGATTGCTGTGCCCGGAGAATTGTATTTGGGCGGGGTGCAAGTTGGTCGCGGCTACCACAATCGACCGGAATTGACTGCGGAACGGTTTTTGCCCGATCCATTCCGTGGTGACTCCGAAGCGCGGCTCTACAGGACCGGCGATAAGGTGCGATACCTGCCGGACGGCAACATTGAATTTTTGGGCCGAGTCGATCAGCAGGTCAAGATTCGCGGTTATCGAATTGAGTTGGGCGAAATCGAATCGGTGCTTCGTGGGCATCCCCAGGTGAAAGACGGCGTCGTAGTCGTGCGGGACGGCGCTCCCGGCGGGAATTTTCTAATGGCCTACGTAATCAGCCACGGGCCTCCAGTGCCCACGGTTCAGGAAATTCGTAATTACCTGAAGCAAACGCTGCCCGAGTACATGGTGCCGTCGCGCGTGATGATCCTGAATGCGTTGCCGCTGACGCCAAATGGGAAAATTGACCGGCGGGCATTGCCAGAGCCTGCCCCGGTGCAGATGGAGGTTTCCAATGAATTCGTGGGTGCACGGGATGCCATGGAGCAGGCGCTCGCGAATATCTGGGCGGGAGTATTGAAAGTGGATGGGGTGGGCATCCAGGACAACTTCTTCGAGCTGGGAGGTAATTCATTGCTGGCAGTGCGGTTGTTCTCGCAGATCAAGAAATTGACGGGGAAGGAACTGCCGTTGGTAACCCTGTTTGAAGCGCCCACCATCGAGAAGTTGGCGGCGATTCTCCGCCAGGAAGGCTGGGAATCACCGTGGGCATCCTTGGTGCCGATCAAGCCGGGCGGATCCAAGCCACCTTTCTATTGTGTCCACGGCGTGGGCGGCAACATTCTCGAATATCTCGATCTGGCCAAATACATGGACGTCGACCAGCCATTTTATGGACTGCAGGCCATCGGATTGGACGGCAAACGCCCCATCGAGAATCTGACAGTCGAGCAAATGGCAACGCGCTATATCGAAGAGATCCGGGGTTTCCAACCGCGAGGACCTTATTATATTGGCGGCTCTTCTTTCGGCGGCTTGGTGGCCTATGAGATGGCGCAGCAGTTGACAGCCGCGGGTGAAGAAGTCGGTCTGCTGGCGTTTTTCGACACGAACGGTCCGGGTTATCCGAAGTTGTTGCCGACAACCACAGCATGGAAACGGCGGGCCGACTGGTGGCTGGATCGGGTGGCACTGCACTGGGGCAATCTGCGAGCCAGCCGGGGACGTGACAAGCTGCGGTATGTGGGCGATAAGACGCGGCGCTGGAACAAACAATTTCGGTGGAAACGACAACGTTTGTGGGACCAGATCCGTGAACGGGTGGGGCAGGCATTCTGGCCGGAAGGGATCAAGCAGGTACGGGTGATCGGCTACCGGGCGGCTACGACTTATAAACCGCAACCCTATGCTGGAAGAGCGACGTTATTCCGAGCCACCGAACAGCCACGAGGGATTTATCCGGATCCCACACTCGGCTGGGACGGATTGGTGCAGGGTGGGTTAAAAATCCACGATACCCCTGGCCACCACGGGGCCATTGTGCGCGAGCCACGCTCTCGGGTTCTTGCCGAGCAGTTACAGGACGCCCTCACGGAGGCACAGGCGAAGCATTCGGCTGCGCACGCGCTCGGGAAAGGCCTGGGGGCGCCGACACCTGAAACACCTGCAATGTCGATGGCAATTGCTCTGACGGCGACCTTCACGGCGGAGCCGATCGAAGAATCCCTGGCGTTCTGGATGAAAGAATTGGGAGTCAATGCCACGATCCAATTCGCGCCTTACAATCAAATTTTCCAGCAACTGCTCGACCCCGGAAGTCTGGTTGCCAAAAACCAACACGGAATCAATGTGTACCTGATTCGGGTTGAAGATTGGTGGCGCAATGCGGCCGGAGCCAAAAAGACGGAGATCGTGGAGAGGAACATTCGTGATCTGGCCGAAGCACTGAGACAGAACGCAAGCCGATCCAGTTCCGCGCATATCGTTTGTCTCTGTCCGGATTCTCCGGCTGCGAGATCGGATCGAAATTACAGCGCATTTTCGAATCGCATGGAACAAATACTCGTCGCGGCCTTGGTCGAGACGAGCGGAGTCTATGCGGTCACTTCCGAAGAACTGCTCGCCGCCTATCCGGTGGGCGATCACTACGACGCCGGGTCGGACAAGCTGGGGCACGTTCCGTACACGCCACAATATTTCACCGCGTTGGGGACGGTCCTGGCGCGTAAGATGCATGCGTTGAAAACTGCGCCGCGCAAAGTGATCGTCCTCGACTGCGATCAGACATTGTGGGGTGGAGTCTGTGGAGAGGACGGCCCGGCCGGAGTGACGATCGATTCGCCCCGCAGAGCCCTGCAGGAATTCATGTTGGCGCAGCACGACGCCGGGATGTTGCTGTGTTTGTGCACCAAGAACAACGAGCAGGACGTCTGGGACGTCTTCCAATCGCGGCCGGAGATGATCCTCCAGCGCGACCATCTCGTCGCTTGGCGGATCAACTGGCATTCCAAGTCGGAAAATCTCAAGTCGCTGGCCGCGGAACTGAAGCTTGGTCTCGACAGTTTTATCTTCATAGATGACAATCCCATCGAGTGCGCCGAAGTGGAAGCGGATTGTCCCGAAGTGTTGACGATTCAATTGCCCACCGCGAGCAACGAGATTCCGCAGTTCCTGCGACATGTTTGGGCGTTCGATCATCTGCGACTGACCGCGGAAGATCAAAAGCGAACCGCTCTCTACCAGGAAAATGCCTGGCGCGAGCGTTTCTCTCACGAGGCCCCAAGCTTTGCGGCGTTCTTGGCGGGACTGGAACTGGAAATCCACATGGCTCCGATGCAACCCGAGCAACTGGCGCGGGTTGCCCAACTGACCCAGCGCACAAACCAATTCAATTGCACCACGATCCGAAGAACGGAAAACGAAATCGAAGAGTTAAAACGTCACAACGGAGCCGAGATTCTCACGGTGGAAGTCAAAGACCGCTTTGGCGAGTACGGTCTGGTGGGAGTGCTGATCTTCTGGACCGAAGCGAATCGTCTGGTAGTCGACACATTCCTGCTGAGTTGCCGGGCTTTGGGGAAAGGCGTCGAGCAGCGCATGTTCGCGCATCTCGGGGAAGATGCGGCGGCGCGCGGTTGCGACTGGGTGGATTTCCGTCTGATCCGCACGGCGAAGAATAGTCCAGCCTTCGACTTCATCAGTGGAATTGCCGGCGATCGGTTGCAGGTCGATGGGAGCGAATACAGTTGCCGATTGCCGGCCGGTCACGTCGCCTCGATCTCGCTCCAGCCGAGAGCTGCTGCCGACGCACAACCGACCCGGTCCCCGGTTGCAGAACCAACAACAACTTTGCCGCCGTCTCATCCAAGCCTTTTCCTCAGTGGCATGCGCATGCGATGGATCGCCAGTGAAATGAATGACGCGCAACGGGTTTACCGCACCATTACGGCCTACCACAAAGCGAAGAGATCGCAGAAAAAGCCGAATCGCGAGACAGATGGCCCGGCTGCGACGGCGCGGGCGTTCGAACTTGAAAAGGTCAGGTCGGTCTTGCTGCAACATCCGGGACTCAGTGCGGCCGCTGTTATTTCACAAAGCGCGCCAGGCGCCCAGCATCTTGTGGCGTACATCGTCTCGCGCAACGGTCCGCCCGATACGCAGGAATTGCATCAGTTTTTGCTCCATCAGTTGCCGGAGCAGCTGATCCCTTCAAGCTTCCTGGTTTGTGAACATCTGCCGCTCGGTCCGGACGGAAATGTCGATGTCGCGGCGCTGCCGCAAATCACGGCGTCGGAAGGGAAAGCGATGGGCGAGCGGAGGACGCGATGATCACGACGAATTCAAAACAGGCGCAGGTCATTCCGTTCTTCCGGCCGAGCATCGAGCAGGCGGAAATCGACGAAGTCGTCGACACGTTGAAAAACGGTTGGCTGACTACGGGCCCCAAAACAAAGCAGTTTGAAGCTGACTTTGCGACCTACGTCCGGCAGAAGCACGCGATTGCGTTGAATTCCTGCACGGCAGCCTTGCATCTGGCTTTGGAGGCCATCGGACTGCAGTCAGGCGAGTCCGTAATCGTACCCACGGTGACCTTTGCGGCGACCGCCGAAGTCGTGAGATATTTTAATGCCAAGCCGATTCTGGTCGATTGTCGGACCTCCGATTTCAATCTGGATCCGATCGATGCCGAGGCGAGGATCGTTTCCGCTCTGGATCGAGGAGAGAAGGTCAGGGCGATCTTGCCAGTCCATTATGGCGGTCAAATGGGAGACATACCGGCGATTTTGCGTCTGGCCGCCCGTTTCGGCCTGCAGATCATTGAGGATGCCGCACATTGTTGTCCCGCTTACTATCGGTCGGATGCGGAATCGCCATGGAAGCCGGTCGGTGCGGACGCAGCCGTGAGTTGTTATTCCTTTTACGCGAACAAGGCGATCACGACGGGCGAGGGTGGGATGGCCTGTACCGAAAATGATTCGTATGCGGAACGGATGCGCATCATGTCGCTGCACGGCATCTCGCGAGACGCCTGGAAGCGATTCTCGGCAGAAGGTTCCTGGTATTACGAAATCGTGGCGCCCGGCTTCAAATACAACCTCACCGATATCGCGGCGGCCATTGGACTGCATCAGGTGAGGAAGGCGGGTCGCCTTCACCGACAACGAACAAAATGGGCCGCTTATTACACAGAACATTTGCGCGGAGTTGACGAACTTATCTTGCCGCGTCAGGAACCCAACCGGATTCATTCCTGGCATCTGTACGCGGTGCGTCTCCAGCTCGACCGACTGAAAATCGACCGGGCGCAGTTCATCACCGAATTGAAGCAGCGGGGCATCAGTACCAGCGTGCACTGGATGCCGTTGCACATGCATCCGTATTACCGGGAGACCTACGGCTGTCGTGCATCCGATCTGCCCCACGCGGCCACGGTATATCCGGAGTTGGTGACTCTGCCGCTCTATCCTGATTTGACCGAGA
>DATIZX010000092.1:0-38158 GCA_035516795.1 Verrucomicrobiia bacterium | reverse complement strand
CGAGATCCAGACCTGCCAGGACATCTTCGATTCCTTCAAGGAAGTGCTGGCCAACGCCCATATCAGCCTCGCCCCCGACCAGATCGCTACCGGTTGGTTGACTGAAGAGGGGGGGATCAAGGCCGCCGAGCAATTGCTCCGTCAGGATCCGCAACTGACAGCGATCTTTGCGCTGAACGACAAGATGGCGCTCGGCGCGATCAAGCGACTCAACGAACTGGGGTTCCGCGTGCCGCAGGATATCGCCGTGGTGGGTTTCGACGACATTCCGCAAGCGAGTTTCTCGATTCCCGGGCTGACGACGGTCCACCAACCTTTGTACGAGATTGGCAAGCAAAGTTGCGAGCGGCTGATTGAGCTGATTCAGCGCAAGGTCCGGCGCGTGCAGGAAGTCATGCCGGTGTATCTGGTGGTCCGTGAGTCCTGCGGTGCCAAAGCCAAGGCCGTTGTTCCACAGTCCGTATAAGCCGGGTCGACAAAAACTTCGTGATGTGTGGCCTTACTAAAGTGAGCGTTGTCGTTGCCTTGGCCAGCCTATTGGCCAGCGCGATGGTGCACGGCGAACTCAGCGGAACAGATGGCTTCGAAGGGAGCGCCGGTGACTGGACGACTGAATGGCTTGGCTGTCAGCCGCAATCTGACGGCGGTTTCTACACCAATACCTCTGCGAAAATCTCCGGCCCGAATAGTCTCGGCGTGTTTGGCAGCGGAGGCTCGAACGGCACAGGTGTGAGACGAGCGTTCACGTCGAGCGGCGGGCAAATCCGATTCCACTGGAGTTTTCGCGCCGATTACGACGTTACCAGCGACGACGGGGACGCCAACCTGACTCGTCGAATGGCGTTCACGCTTCGCAATGGCGATGACGCCGATCATTTTGCAGGTCAATGTCTGTCGTTCTTCTTTGCCGAAGGCAACGCGAATTTCGCCTGGTACGATGGCACCGACCGGGACACCAATGCCGTCACATTCACTGCCGGCCAGGTGTACGATTGCGACGTCACCGTCAGTACCGGTTTGCGGACCTACACCTTGTCGGTTTCCAATCGCAATAATGGGGCACATTTCAGCTACAGCGGCTCGTGGACGGTCGGTACCGCGGGCGACCATTTGGATTCGATCTCCTTTCTCATGCGTGGGCCGAGCGGTGCTGGCAACGACGCGTTTTTGGATGAGGTGAGCGTGGAACAGGCCGGCGTGCCGTGGCCGGGGGGTGCGACCGCCGGTTACGCCAGCGATCCAGCCTCGCGGATCTGGCATTTCAAGGAGGAGCCGGTCATCGGCAATGGCTACATCCTTTGCATGCTCGATCTCAACGGTTCGCTCTACGACATTTACTATCCGAGTGTTGGCACTCGGCAGGGGTCGGGCACCGCGAATGAAGGCTATCGCGGCCCCGAAGAGTTTCCTTCGTGTTCTTTGGACGCGGAAGCGAACGGACAAATGAACGTCGTCAACGCGATGGGCGGCATTGGCCTGATCGACAACGGCACCAATTCCATCTATTGGCTGAAGAATCAAGACGGCACTGATTACACCAATGTCGGCCAGCAGTGGCTCAATGATGACGTCAACGTCGTCCTCACGACCAACAAGCTGAATATTGCCGGCAACCAGATTCTCGTGCAGCAACTTGATTTCGTTCCTTCCACGGATGCGTTGCCGGTGGTGACCGACGGCACTCGTACCAACTACGGCGTTTATGTCAAACGCTTCCTGCTCACGAATCTCGAAGCCACCGACAAAACCATCGATTTCTATTACGACGCGAATTTCAACGTCAAAGGTGCCAACATTGACGACGGCATGTATTTCGAGACCGCTGCAAACGGCACGAACTACAATGCCATGGTTGTTTACGACAACACGGACCGCGCCGTGACCGGCACCGGCTGCAGTCCGAACGGGTACGGCGACGACGGTAGCGGCAATTTCGATGCAGGGAAAAACTACAATCCGACCAGTTTTGGCTCGAGTTACGACCGCGCGGCTTCGGTCTATTTCGCCACGGTCATGAAACTTGTTACCAACACCACGACAGGCGCTGGCTCGCCGGCCGACGGCAGTTGGCGCGACCACACGGCCACCGACAACCAGGAAGGCTGGATCGGCAAACGCATCACCATCTCCGCCGGGCAGACCAACGAGGTGGATGTGATGATCGTGGGTTCATGGGACGATGCGGCCGGACAAACCGGCACTTACGACTTCTGGGGCCGTCCGATGATTTCTTGGTTTTACACCAACAACATGGCCGCCGTGCAAGCCACCACCGAAGGATATTGGTCCAACTGGGTCAACTCCGGTGTGACGGTCGATTTGCCCGGGACGGACTATGACCGCCTCTGGAAACGGCAGTTGTTGGTATCGGCAGTCCATCAAGATCGCGTTACCGGCGCGATCATCGCCGGTTCGCACAACGGTGCGTATCCGTTCTGCTGGCCACGCGACGGCTGTTATGCCGCCATCGCTTTTGCGCGCACGGGCCACACCAACGAAACGGCCAACTTCTTCCATTTCCTCAACGACGTGGCCTTCCGCGACACAAGCGCTGGCTTCACTTCGCATTATTTCCAGAAATACAGCACCGACGGTTACAAGATTTGGGCGGCCGCGCAACCCGACGAATCGGCGAGCGTGCCGTGGGCGATGTTTTATTATTATCTCATCACCGGCGATGCCACGTATCTGACAAATCATTCCGACCTGGCTTTTTCCACGGCCAACGCGGTCGGCTTCCCGCCCCCCGGAGGTTCACCGTACGATGCCAATCTCTACTACGATTCCGCCAACAACCTCGTTCACGGCAACAACGTCTGGGAAGATTCCAATGACGATTTCATCTACTCGAATGGTGCCATCGTGCGCGGCCTGCGCGATGCGGCCAATATTGCCGACTTCGTTGGCAACGCCAGCACGGCCGCCGCGTTCCGCGCCAGAGCCGACGCAATCAAGAGCGGCATCGATGCCCGCATCGATTACCGCGTTGAACCCTCCGACATCAGCCAAATGGGTTTGGTGGTGCCGTATGAAGTCTACCAACCGAACGATCCGCGCATGACCAACATGGTCGAGTGGATCCACGGACGTCAGGCTGCCGGCACCTGCTCCACGTGCTCCGGCGGGCCGTACACTGACAATCTGGTTGAGAACGATTCAGTCAATTATCCAGACAGCGTGGGTTTAGTGAACCGTTACGCGCACAACGTTAATGGCAATACCGACAATTATTGGAACACTTCTCCCGGTGCATACCTGCACAGTCCGTGGTTTCTGGCGACGTCGTGGTATGGCGAGTATTTCGCCCGCTGGCAGGATTACGTTGGCGGCAAGGCGATGATCGATACAAACCTCTACACATTGAACTTGCTGACCAACAAGATGGACCAGATGTTGATCGGCGCCGAGCAAATTGCGCCCAAGGTTTCCTTGCAGAAATATCCGGGCTTCTGGCTGCAGACCTCGTGGCCCAACCTCTGGGAAGCCGATCTCACAATGGTCGATCAGATTATGATGTTCCTGGACTACAAACCGGAGGCTACCAACAACACCTGCTACTTCGCTCCGAAACTGCCGACCGCGTGGAGCACGATGACGTTCAACAACATGTTGTTCGAAAAGCAGCGCTTCAACATCACCGTCAGCGAAGGCCCCGGCGGTGCGTCCAGTTACACGCGTGCGGACAGCAACAAACTGACCAGCGGCGCGCTCAATGTGGACATCTATTTGCGCATCCCCGCAGGCACAAATCCCGTGATCGTAGTCACGAACGGTACCTACTACGTTCCGGCGCCGGCGGACTTCGACACGACCACCGGCCGCGTGCATATCCAAGGCCCTTTGACGTCGGCTAGCGGGATCAACTCCATCGTAGTCACGTACGGCAACAACGATTATGACAACGACGGTTTACCGGATGCGTGGGAGTTGGAGTACGGCTTGGATCCAACCGACAACGGCTCCATCAACCCGAACAACGGGCCGAATGGCGATCCTGATGGCGACGGCATGAACAACCTACAGGAATACCTCGCCGGTACTGATCCGACCGATAGTGCATCGGCACTTCGAATTACATCCATTGTTCGACAGGGCAATGACATCAACGTTACGTGGAAAGCCGGCGGTGGCAAGACGAACATCCTGCAAGTATCGACGGCTGCGATCGATGGGAGTTACACCACGAACTTCGTCGATTTGCCTCCACAGACCGTGCTTCCACTATCGGGCACCACTGTGATCACCAATCAGATTGACTCTGGTGCTGCAACGAATGCTCCTTCGCGGTTCTACCGGGTTCGGCTTGTGCCGTAAGGCACCAAAAGCGGTGTCCTTGCCCCTGTTTAACGTTAGCGGCAAACTGTATTCTTGATCCACAGTTGGTGGTCTTCAGGCTGCGGGCGATCTACTTGCCATGGGATTTGCCAATATGATAATAAAAGCCCAAGCGGTCGGAGCGGAACGAATTCGGCCCAACGGTTTTCAAACGCTGTTCCACGGCAAATGATCTCCAGTTGCCCGGCGATTTCGTTTGCGGGGTGAGAACTCCGGGTGACAACTGGCTTGTCAAGCTCGGCCCGAAGCCGTATGGTGCTGCCTTGCAATGGTCGGCTAGGTAGCTCAGTTGGTAGAGCACTGCACTGAAAATGCAGGTGTCGTCAGTTCGATTCTGACCCTAGCCACCATTTTTCAACGTCGTGAGCGGGGGGATCTCGGGAGTTGCTGAACTATTTCGACTTTATTGCCGGGATTGCGCTGATGCTTTTCGGGATCCGCAGCTTGCGGAGAGGCTCCGACCGCGTCTTTGGTGCAAAATTCCGCCAACTGCTGCACCGCGCCACGAAAGGCAGCATTCGTGCCTTGCTGGCGGGTTTTCTGACTTCGATTCTGGCACCGAGCAGCACCGCCGTGGCCTTGCTGGCCGTCGAAGCGGTCAATGCCGGATACGTGGCGCTGCAGCAAACGCTGGCTCTCATGCTGGGCGCTAACATCGGATTCACGATCACCGTCCAACTCCTCGCGTTCAAGTTTTACGTTTTCAACTCGATCTTTCTCGCGGTCGGTGTGCCGCTCTATTTGTTTGGCCGCCGGCAGAATATTCGTGGGACAGGCCAGATGTTGTTGGGAATTGGCTTTTTACTGTTGGCGATTCAGGTGCTAACCACCGCGGTATCGCCTTGGAAGAACAGTCCCGAGATGCGGGAGATGATGCAGATGTTGGAAAATCATCCGATGTGGCTCGTGGTTCTCGGGCTGGCGCTGCAGGTGGGCCTGCAGAGTTCCACGACGGCGATCGGCATTGCCATCGCGTTGTGTGCCCAACAAATGTTGCCCTTGAATGCGGCCGTAGCCGTGGTCGTTGGCGCCAACGTGGGCATCGGAGTAACAGCGCTGATCGCCGGTTATGCGCGAACCGAGACGCGGCGCATGGCGATCGGCAATTTGTTTTTCAAGCTGCTCGGGGCGGTGGTATGCCTTCCAATAATTCCCTGGCTGGTTCCGCTGTTGCAGTCGATCAGTCCGTCGGGCGATACGCAGCTCGTGGCCAACGCGCACTCACTTTTCAACATTGCGTTAGCGATTGTGTTTCTGCCGTTGGTCCCTGCATTGGCGCGGCTTCTGGAGCGGTTCGTGCCGGCCCGGGCCGAGGCCTCGGGGCAATTCGGGCCTCGCTACTTGGACCCGTCTTCCCTTGAAAGCCCGGCGCTCGCCCTCGGACAGGCGACGCGGGAGATTCTTCACATGGCCGACCTGGTTCGGGGAATGTTGCGCGATGCTTACCGTTGTTTCAAAGAGGGAAGCGAGACGCTGTGTGAGACGGTGCAGGCGGAGGACGACAAGGTGGACCTGCTCAACAACGAGATCAAAGCCTATATCACGCGGCTTTCCGAGCACGCGTTAAACACCGAGGAATCCCAGCGCGAGATTGCGTTGCTGGGGTTCGCCAACGAACTGGAAAGCATTGGCGACATCATCGACAAGAACCTGATTGAGTTGGCGAAGAAGAAGATCGTTTTGAAGGTGGATTTCTCGAAAGAAGGCTGGGTGGAGTTGGAGGGATATTTCCAGAAGGTGCTGGAAAACCTGGAGATTGCGATCGCGGCCTTTGCCAGCCAGGACAAGGTGCTGGCCATGCAGTTGCTCCGGCACAAGCACCGCATCAATGAGTTGGAGCGCGAATTGCGCAACCGCCATTTTCGTCGGCTGCAAGCCGGGCTGACCGAATCTTTTGAGACGAGCGCCGTGCACCTTGACGTGTTGACGAACTTGAAGCGGATCAACTCCCATCTGACGGCTGTGGCCTATCCCATTGTCGAAGCCAAGCGCAGTTGATGCAAACATTCCCGACGTCCATTTACGTCCCGGCGAACTGGGTTATGCCGCTGGATTGGGACGAGATTTTTGGCAATACGCAGCGCATCGAAGTGGACATCGGCTGCGGCAAGGGAAGCTTTTTGCTTTGGGCGGCCCGAACGCGCGCGGAAATGAATTTCGTCGGCGTGGATCGATTAGTGAGACGGCTGAGAAAGATCGACCGAAAGATTCAGCGGCTCAGTCTACCGAATGTGCGCCTCTTGCGGGTCGAAGCGAGCTATTTTGTGGGCTTTCTTGTTCCCGATTTATCTGTTTCAGTCTATCACGTCTATTTCCCTGATCCGTGGCCGAAGCGTCGGCATCGCCAACGGCGACTGATTAGCGCTGGCTTTCTGTCGAATCTGCACCGGACGCTGTGCGAGGGCGGGGCAGTCAATTGTGCCACAGATAGTCGGGATTACTACGAGTGGATTGAACGGCAATTTCATCAACTCGAAAGCTTTCGGGAGAATGAACCCGAGATTCTGCCCGATGAAGCCTGTACGGATTTCGAGCGCGAGTTTTCGGCTGCGGGAAAGGGAGTTTATCGCTGCCGATGGGTCAAGGAATGAGGGTGTCGCATTGCAGCGATTCTGCGCGAGTCGTCCTGTCTGAGAAGTGTTTTCGCTCGTATGAAAATCTCTTATCGAAATCGAAAGTATCGCCTCTGTTGAGGGGCGATTTGGACAAAATTGTCGCGACAGGCAAAGCCGCGTTGCCAGCGGCCATCCACGGGCACGAAAACTGCCTCATAAAGGGGTTGATTTAGGTCGCCGATTAGGTTAATTATGATTCCAAGCAGGTTGGGTGATGAGATGAAGGGTCTGAATTTGACACCGAGAATCTTTGGTCGGGTACTTCGTGCGCGTCGTGGTCAATCTTTGGTCGAGTTCGCCATGGTAGCGCCGCTGTTTTTTCTGTTGGTTTTTGGGATCATCGATTTCGGTCGACTGTTCTTCACGCAGTTGACGCTTCAGTACGCATTGAGAGAGGCCGGGCGGTATGCCGTAACCGGCCAGCACCAGCCAATAGATCCGAGCAACCCCGCCGCGGGGAACTATACTCGTGAGCAATCGATCCGGAACATTGCCCAGAAATATGCGGCGGGCTTACTTCCCAATTCTTCCGCCATCGACATCAAAGCTTATGACAGCCAGGGAAAACCGGACACCGCCTATCCTGCAGGACTTCCCAACGAGACAGTTGTAGTCTCCCTGAAAGGGTCACTCCAGTTTATCACGCCAGTCATCGGGGACTTTTTCCCGAAAGATAGTAATGGGAACCGGGTTTACGATTTTACAGTCAGCACCTCGTTCAAGAACGAACCGTTCGACAGCAGTGACGCTTTGTGAGGAACTTGATGAAATCGCGTCGGAATGGGAGAAAGTGTTTGTTGGATCGGTCGGGTCAGGCACTGGTCGAATTCACGTTCGTGGCTGCCATGCTATTGCTTCTGATTTTTGGTCTGATCGATTTTTGCCGGGCCATTTCTGTCCGGGAGGTGATCACCAATCTTTCGCGTGAAGGTTCGAATCTGGCCTCGCGGAACACTTCTCTTACCAATGCTTTGGCGGCCATAGTCGCATCTGCCGATCCGCTCAATATCACAAACAATGGGCGGATCTACATCAGCGAAGTGATGCTCAATGCTAAGGGCCAACCTTGGATCACCAATCAAGTGACTTGGGGTGGGATTTCTACCAACGGAGCAGCGAGTAAAGTTGGCCTTCCGGACTCCGCGGCCAATACCGGATGGATTCCCACGACCACACCGTCGCTTCCGCAGCCAAATCAAGCCATCTACGTCACTGAAATCTATTACTCATTTCAGGCTGCTACGCCTGTCGGCAAGTTCTTGAGTTTCGCTCTGCCAACAAGGCTTTACGATGCGGCATATTTCTAGAGGAATCCTAAAGGTTCGTTTCTTGCGGCAATGATGTTCCGTGATGCCAACAGTTTTCGGCAGAATGGCCTCTGCCTACCGGAAATAAGGAATTACAATTATGAAGGCTAACTATAAGAGTCATGGAAGAAAAAGGCGCGGCCAAACGATCATACTTTTTATGTTCTTCATGGTCGTGCTGGTTCTCTTCGTAGGCATGGGTATCGATCTTGGTTTTGCCTACATTACACGAGCACGTCTCTCCAAGGCTGTGGATGCTGCCTGCTTGACGGGGATCCGCACCTACAGGTCGAATAATGAGGCGGGGGCGCTGGCACTCGCGCAAAGTGCATTTCAAGCCAATTATGGCACTTCCAGCCGTGACGCGGTATCGCCGTATCCCCTGAACATCGCTTTTGACACGAGCGGGCCCAACGTTCTTCTCAACGTGTCCGCCACAGCGCAAATTAATACGTTCTTTATCCGCATTCTGCCGGCAGTTTCTCCAACGACGTTTGGACGATTTCTGAAGGTTAGTTCATCAGCCCAAGGCACGCGACCCAACCTGATCATGACCATGGTGCTAGATAAGTCAGGTTCGATGGGAACGTCTGTGGCAGCCGGAGGGAGTAATGGCGGACAGTATCTCCCTGACGCAGCCAGTAACTTTATCACCAATTTCGACGATAATTTGGATAAGTTGGGGGTGGTTACTTTTGATTCTGCACAGCACGATGTCGTCTATACGGGAGGATCTGGAAACCATCAGCCAAAGCGTCCCTTCCAAGCTGATGCTGTCAACGCTGTAAACGCATTGGTAGGACACTGGTCAGGTGCGACTTTTTCTCAAGGCGGGCTCACCAACGCGCTCGTCATGGAGAATAACGCGAGTATTTCAGCAGGTGAAACCACCGTAAAAGTGGTTGTCTTTTTTACTGATGGAATTGCCAATACACTACAGCAGAGTTTGGCCTGCAACGGCGGGGCTAAACTCTTGAATTTTGGTGGATTTGATCCGGGCGACAACTGTGATGATCCATGCACATGGGTAGCGTTCATGGATCCGACTACGGGTGATCAGCTTTGTAGCACCTCGAAAGGCGGGACACCAAGCTGCTGCTCCGGAGTGAATACCTTTTTTTCTGCGATCGACAATCAATCGGAAATAATCATACACGACAACGTTACGCGCGATGCCGAATACAGGGCAATCCAGGTGGCTAATGACATGCGAAGTGCTCACATTGTCGTTTATTCGATTGCAGTGGGCGGAAACCTTAATCTCAGTTTTCTTGCAAAGGTCGCGAACGACCCGTCCTTAGCAGGTACACCTGATTACACGTCAACGCCCTATGATGGTATTTCAGTCGTTGCAAACGATCCAAGCCAGTTGTCAGCCGTTTTTCAGAAGGTTGCCGATACGATTTTGGCTCGACTGACCAAATAGACCTGAATTGCAGGCGTGTCCCATCTTCCGTGAGCCGTGCGCCCCTTTTGCAACTGGACCTTCCCAAACAGGGATCAAGCGTTGCGCTGCTATCTACGCCGCCCGTCGCGTTCGTCGAAGACTTCGCAGGCGTTGTCCAATACGGTGTCACCGAGATCGATGGGAATTTGAGACTGTTGGCGGGCGTGCTCGAGGATCGAGGCGATGCGTTTGACCGCTCGAACCGAGTAGAACCGTACCAGACCGAGCGTCGTCCGCGCGCCAAACACCGTCACTAGGATCGTGTCCTCATTGACAGCGGACATGAAGATTTGGCGTTCTTTGCCCTGCTGATGGAGAGCGGAGAATTCGGATTCGCCGATGCGGTGCGCCAATTCTTTGGTGGCGGCAAAACTGCCCGCCGCCAAAGCGGCCACTGTCGTCGGATCAATGGACGGCGGGATCTCACCGTGTTGGCCCAGGATGGCGCCACCGCGTTCAATGATCAGCGCGAAGGAGGCCTCCGAGCTGTCGAGGAAATCTTCCAGAACACCAAGCAGGCTCTCTGCAGCTTCAATTGTCAGGATTGGCATTGCATGCATTTGAGTCTAACGCCTCACCGTGACCCATTCCCTGTGAAGGGGGAGGGGAACGTTATCCGCGGCGGGCGGCCGCCGCGGCGATTCCCGAGAGTGCGGTTGTGGCCTGCGATCCGGCAGCCGTTCGGGCTTGTTGCTTGGCGGCCGCGGCTTCGTTTTCGCGCGCGAACTTCTGCAGCAGCAGCCGGGAGATCGCATTCAGCGTGGCGAACACTCCCTGACCCGTCGTGGCAACGGCGACAAAACTCGGCACTCGCACCTTGCGGTTGTTGAGAATGAAATCGAGGTAGTGGACAGGCGCGGGATTGGGCAGGTCGCGTTTATTGTACTGCAGGACGTAGGGAACTTGCTCCATGCTACTGCCCTGACGTTGGAGATTCTCTTCGAGATTTTTAAAACTCTCGATATTCTCCTCCATCTTGTCCCACTGCGAGTCGGCGACGAATACGATGCCGTCCACGCTGCGCAGCACCAGTTGCCGCGTGGCGTTGTAGATCACCTGTCCTGGGACCGTGTAAAGCTGGAATTTGGTTTTGAAGCCTTTCACAACCACCGCATTCAATGGCAGAAAATCGAAGAACAGCGTGCGGTCCGCCGCTGTCGCCAGCGAGACGAGTTCGCCCTTGTGAGCTTCGGCGACCTGACTGTGGATGTACGTAAGGTTCGTGGTTTTGCCGCAGAGGGCGGGGCCATAATAGACAATCTTGAATTGAATTTCCTTGTTGACGTAGTTGATGATCGACATGTTGATACTCCTTACACGACGGCTCGTTGACGACAGAGGCGGGCGATTTCCTCGCTGATGCGCTCGCAGCGGCGCAGCAGCGCTTTGCTGAAGTGGCTGGGGTCGTGGATGACGACGAGGAAGATGTCGCCCGCATGGAAGATGCTGAGCGGCTGTTGGTCCGTGAAAACGGACAGGCGCGTCACCTGGCCGACACGCAATTCCTTCATGTAGCGGCCGACTTTCTTGAATAACTGTGGGGCAAATACGCTGATGGTTTCCTGGTCCAGATGTGACGGCAGTTGCCCGGTCAGGAATACGCCATCGGACATGGCCAGAATGCAGCCTGCGACGCCTTTGAGCTGGCTCGTTAAACGCACGATTTCCTGCAGCGTGAGTTCCTCGTTGTGTTCCACACCGAGGAGACGGTTGAGCGTGCGGGGCGCAGGTCCCGTCAGCGTGCGGAGCGTCTTCCGATTAATGCCGGGCACGAGACGCAATTCCTTGGGCGATTTGAACCCACCGCGTGCATTGCGGAATTCAATAATGCGCTGCGCCAACACCGGCCCGACGCCTTCGATCTTCGCCAGGTCTTCGGCGGCGCATTGGTTCAGATTGATCAGGAACTTGTTTTCGGTAGGAACCGCGCTCGCAGCGATAACCGCCAGTTCTGGCGGCGTCACCGATTCCGAAACGGCTTCGGAGACCGTCGGGACTTCGGCGAACGGGGCAGGAGCCGTAGCTGGTTCTGGTGTAGATTCGGTTGAGGCTGTGGGCTGTTCGATTGATGTCGCTGCTGCCACCTCGACGGGGACAGGTGCAGCCGGAGCGACTTCTGAAACGGGCTCGTCAGGCTTCGGCTCCGGAACCGCTGGTACGTCCGCTTTGCTTTCAGTCGGCGGTACCACGGGCTCTTTTGCTTCAAGAACAGGCTCGGACGACGCTTCTACGTTCGCGGGGGCGACTGGTTCTGAAGCGGCGCCTTTCTCAGCGAAGATGGAAAGGCCTTCGTCCGCAAAGGCTTCCGTCTCGACCTCAATTTCTCTGGATTCGGCTTCCGTTTCGGTCTCAGATGGTTCGGCTGTGGTGGCTTCGATGGGCGTCGTCACTTCAGTTGGCGTGGGCTCAGCCGCAAAGATCTTCTCCTGGAACGGAATCGGGATCTCGCTTTCGCTAAAGTCGAGCGTTTCGTCGTCTGAGAGAGTTGCCGTAGTCGTAAACAGCCCTGGCGGCAGTTGGGGAACAATTTCCTGCAGTGCCAAAGGCACGGATTCGTTGCCAATGCTCGGCAAAGGGGAAGCAAGAATCGAGGACGGCATGGCTTCGACGGCTACGGATAGTGGAATGCGAAGCCGCGCCGACTGAAGTTGCGGCAGGACAACGTCGCGCGGCAATGGAACGCGCTCATTGAGGTCGATGCGCCGCCACAGCTCGGCACGTGGACAAATAAAGACGTGATCCGGCATGACGGCAACAAGGCTGCGAAGAGTGACCAGGATTTTGTCCTCCGTCGTTGGCGAAGTGGCCGGAGCGGTTTTGGGAGCCGGCTCCGGACTCTTTGCAAGGACGGGCGACGGAGTAAGAAGGAACGATGGCGGCGGTGGCGCCAAAGGAACCGATTCCTTGTCCGGTTCGGACTCGCCGGCAGACGCGGGCTCCGTTGGTTTGACGATTTCGGCGGCCTCCGGTTTCACCACTGGTGATTCGACCTCCGTGTCATCAAAGAGCTTTGGCAATCTGTCGAATTCAGGCGTGTCGATGTCCAGAGTGGTTTGGTTTTGGTACGTCAACAAATCGGCGGGCAGAGCCTTCACAACTTCATCCAGAGGAAGCGTAATGGGATGTTGACTATTGACGACGGGCGGCGGGTTGCGGAGCATGTTCTGCGGAAGCAGAGGGAGTAATTTCGACAGCGCGAACGTGACCTTGCCAGCGGACAGTTGTGGCAATATCCAATCAGCGGGGATGCGGATACAGGTGTGATCGATTTTCTCTCGGGCGTCGGCCGCCAGGAGTTGCGTGGGCAGTTGCTGGAAGATGCAACTGACCGGAATCGGAATGGTGGTTCCGTTAGCTCCGGACGGAGTCGGTACATTGACGGTTATGCCGCGGTTGGGCGGAGGCGATGGATACTTGATGCCTTCGTCCTTCGGCACAATCAATTGGGTTTCGGCCAATTGGGCGCGCGGCGTGGTGGGAGGCGGTGCAACAATAGTTTTGGTTGGCTCAGCTTTTGGACTTCTAAAAAACGGCAGTCTCATGATCAAGTTTCCCTGGTTGTAGCCCGAATAACTCGCGGGGCTTATTCAGCACGCTGTATGCCACGCATCTCGTAGTGCTCAGCAGCGCATAGAAGGCGCAATTGGGCGCGCAGAAGTCTCAGGTTTGCGAGGCCGGACTGGCTTTGATCCTCGCATAGGCTAAAGATCGGCGCCCGTCACGCGCAGTACTTCATCCAGCGAAGTCAGTCCTGCTTTGGCCTTATCAAGCCCCGCCATGCGCAAGGTTCGCATCCCTTCCTTGAGAGCCATGTCCTTGATGACTTTGGCGCTGGAATTATGGAGGATTTGCTCACGGAGAGCTTCCGTAATGGGCAAGATCTCCAGAATGGCGATGCGTCCGAGGAAACCCGTATCTTTGCAGCGTACGCAGCCACGACCATGGAAAAACGTGTTTGAGGCAAGATCTTCTTTGTTCAGACCCAAACGGGTCATAACATCTTCGGGGACGACGAGCGCTTCCTTGCAGTGCGGGCAGATCTTGCGAAGCAGACGTTGCGCGCAAACCATCAAGACGGACGAACTGACCAGAAATGGTTCAATGCCCATATCCACCATGCGGGTGATCGCACCCGGTGCGTCATTCGTGTGCAACGTGGAGAGCACCAGGTGACCGGTCAAGGCGGCTTTCACGGCGATGTCCGCCGTCTCTGAATCGCGAATTTCGCCAACCATCACGATATCCGGGTCCTGACGCAGAATGGAGCGCAAGCCGCCCGCGAATGTCAGCCCGATCTCGGATTTTACCTGAACCTGATTCACTCCCAACATTTGATACTCGACCGGGTCTTCCACCGTGACGATGTTCACATCGGCCGTATTGAGTTGCGTGAGAACGGCGTACAGAGTCGACGTTTTGCCTGAGCCGGTCGGACCGGTCATGAGAATCATTCCGTGCGGGGCGTCGATGGCATTCTTGAACTTCTCAAGGTCTTCGGGGAGCAAGCCGAGCCCCTCCAGATTCAAGCTCAGGGTGCCTTTGTCCAGCACGCGCAAGACAATTTTTTCACCGTGCACGGTGGGCAGCACGGAAACGCGCATATCGACTTCTCGTCCTGCCAGCTTGATCCGGAAACGACCGTCCTGCGGCAGACGGCGCTCCGCAATGTCGAGGTTCGACATGATCTTGATGCGCGAGGCGATCGCCGACTGCAAGGCTTTGGGCGGTGCGGTGGAATCGTAAAGGGTGCCGTCGATGCGATAACGAAGTCGGAGGACCTTCTCAAAGGGCTCGATATGGATATCGCTGGCGCGATCCTTGATAGCCTGCACCAACATCAGGTTCACCAGCTTGATCACCGGACCTTCTTCGCTGCTCTCGACCAGTTGGTCGAGATTAATCTCTTCCTGCTTTTCCTTGGCGAGCTCAACGTCGGAGACGTCCACATCTTTCAGGATTTCATCGATGCCGCCACTGGCCTGAGTTTGGGCGTTGTTGAGAAAATCCACCACTGCCCGTTCGGTGCTGATCAACGGGATGATCTGCAAATTCGGACGGACGCGACGTAAATCATCCAGTGCCAAGACGTTGAGCGGATCGGCCATAGCCACAAAAACTCGCTTGCCCAAGCGGGCGACGGCCACCATTTTGTACGTCTGGGCGAGATCTTTGGGGATGAGATCGACGACATCCTCCGGCACGTGCATTTTGGCCAGCGTGATGGGGGCGACGCCGAGACAGCGGCCCATGCTGACCATCATATCTTGCTCGGTCACAAATTGCTTGTCGAGCAAGAGCTTGAGAACGCGGCCTCCTTGCTTCTTCTGGATCTCAAGAACCTCGTTGTACTGCTCTTGTGTCAGCAGCCCATCGGCAATCAGCGTATCTGTGATCCGTTCACCGAAAGATTTCATTGATTTCCTGTGAGACGGACGCTTTGTGGTTTCTTGAGGTCCAGCCCGTGCGCACGGCGCAAGGCCGCATAGACTTCGGCGGGCGCCGCAACGTACCAGAACACGTTGTAGGAAAGCATTCCCTCGGCATGGTTGCGCGTCACCATGTCAAACGGATTGGCGGTGGCGATGAGAACCGAACGGCTGATCAGGTCAAAGGATATCAGACAGTTGGCAAAACAAAACTCACGAGGCAAGAGACAGGCCGCATCCCGGTCGACATCGTATGTGGATAGCGGCAGATAGGGTAACCCGCTGCGGTCAACCAGCAACGACATGACATCATCCAGTTTGGCAATCTGCTCGTCGGCCAACATCTGCACCAAGGTGGGCGGCTGCGCGTTCTCGTCCTCGGTGGGGCGAGCCGTCGCCAGACGTTTCAGCAATGGTTCGACCGCTTGGGGGGTAACGAATTTCTCGACGATCAGCAAGTCGACGAGTGCTTGATTGGCATCCCCACCTTTTGGCTTCGTTGGAAGGGAAGGAGAGTGGGGCGCCGTCGCTCCGACGGTCAGCGACGGAGCAGGTTGTGTCGGCTTGGAGTCCTCACGCAACGACGGCGCCCCAGAGGGTTGACGAGCAGTAGAAAGTTGTGACGTTTTGGCTTCGAGATCGCCGAGAGCCGCCAGCGCTTCGGGATCGGACGGGTATTCTTGAAGAATGCCCTCGTACTCCAAAATCGCCTGGGAAATCTGTCCCAGCGTAATGTAGGCTTGCGCCAGTTTCTTGGAGGTGCGCAGACTGTCTTCAGGACGGCCAAGTTTGTTATAGGCTTCCTTCAGAATTTCCCAGGATTGATAGTCCTCAGGCTGCGACTGGGTGATCGCCTCGAACATTTCGACAGTTCGGAGCAATTGCTGGATTTCTTCGTTTGAGATGCTGGCCATAGGGTCGAGCAACTCCAAGCTCAACCCGGACAAAAGCACGCGATATGCCACCGCTGATTGACAGGGGGAAAATGGCTGCCCGGCCTGGACTCGAACCAGGAAATACGGCTCCAAAGGCCGCTGTGTTACCGATTACACTACCGGGCAGTCCCACCGACTTCGGAGGCATCAGTCGAATCTGCAAATCTGGTGATCGTCGTCCACATGCTCGGCCCAAAATGTTCACGAATCTGCCGAGCCGATCTTTCCGCATCTGCGGTTTTCGCGAAGACTCCGAAGACCGTCGCACCGCTGCCGCTCATCAGCGCGCCAGCCGCCCCGTTCTCGCACATCGCTTTCTTAAGCAGCCCGAGAACGGGGAATTTTCTGATCGACGGCGTCTCCAGCGAATTGAACAAACCTTGGGCGATGCCCGCCAGATCATCCTGGGCCAAAGCGCGCAGGAGCAAACTAACTTCTGGGAACTTGTGTGTCAATCGCGAGTCGGCCGCTGCTTTGGCCCAATTCCCATAAGCCCATTTCGTCGAAATGCCGAAGCCGGGGTTGACGAGCAAAATGCTTCCGGAGAAGTTGCAGGCGACCGGCTCAATCCGTTCGCCCCGACCGCGGCACATGGCTGCACTCTCCGCCAGGAAAAAATCGATGTCAGAACCGAGCCGCGCAGCAAGGTCATGCAAGGTTGTGTTGGGCAGATTCAATTTCCAGAGCCTGTTCAAACCCGTCAATACGGCCGCGGCGTTGCTGCTGCCACCGCCAAGACCCGCCGCCAATGGTGTCCGTTTGCGCAACAGGATTCTGGCCCCGCAATCTACGCCAGAGTGTTCCGTAAGCAGTTTGGCCGCTCGTAAAGCAATATTCGAATCGTCGGTTGCCAGACCCGGATGGTCGCACTCCAGCTTCAATCCGCTCTTGGCCGATCCCAGCGTAAGTTCGTCGCCAAAAGTCAAGGGCAGCATCACCGTCTCCAACTCGTGATATCCGTCAGGACGTTTCCCAAGAATCCTCAGATATAAATTGATTTTCGCCGGGGAAAACACCGTCAACTGCGTGGTTGACTGGCCCGGTTGCGCTTGTCTCGTCACGAAGTCTTCCCTATCATGCACTCCCGATGAAATCAAAACTTATCGTGGCACTGGATGTCCCCTCGTATGAAGAGGCCGTCAGTTTGGTCCGCATCTTGGGTGATGCGGTAAGCATTTTCAAGGTTGGCAGTCAGCTCTTTACTCGCGTCGGGCCGCGGATTGTTGAGTTCCTGAATCGCGAAGGAAAACAATGTTTCCTCGACCTCAAGTTTCACGACATTCCCAGCGTGGTGACGAAAGCCGTAGAGGCAGCAGCCACGGTCGGAGTTCACATGCTGACAGTGCACACTTGCGGCGGTGAGGAAATGTTGAAGGCTGCGGCCGCTGTATCAAACCGGCCGCTGTTGTTGGGCGTTACAGTGCTCACGAGCGTTGCCGGTGACGTGAGGCAGGAAGTCGCGCAACGGGCCACGCTCGCTCAAGAATATGGACTGGACGGCGTGGTCGCTTCACCCCATGAGGTCGGGTGGACGCGGGAAGCCACCGATGAGACATTCATCATCGTCACGCCGGGAATCCGTCCAAAGTGGGCAGAAGTTGGCGACCAGAGGCGCGTCACGACGCCTGCGGAGGCGATCGCCGCCGGCGCAAATTACATCGTGGTCGGTCGGCCCATCCTTGCCGCCAAGGATCCGGTGCAGGCTGCGCAACGGGTGATCGACGAAATGGCGTCTGCTCAGAAGTCAGCTTGAGCGGCGACGGATTTGCAGCACGCCTTCTTTCAGGTCGGCAAGTTCCTTGAGAATCTCATCCTGGTTTTTCAGGATTTTCTCGTTCTGCTCGATCAGCTTATCGATGCGTGGGTCCGCTGCGGCCAGAGTCGTTTTCGTTTGGCCCTGCGCCTGGGAAATGAAGAAGCTGCCTGCGACCACTCCCACTGCCAGGGCGACAACCGCGACTAGTTTGGTGTTCATCTGTGAGGTTCCTCCGCTGTTCGAATTGAGTGCTGCAACAGTTCCAGCAGCTTGCGTTCCCGGACAAAATGACGGGCGACCTCCCTGCCGTCAAGCAGGATGACTGGAATGTCCTGTCCGTAGCGCGCCAGAAGTTCTGGGTTTTGCGAGATGTCCACTACCTCCACCTCAAACGCCACCTGTCTTTGGCAACGATCGAGAACTTCCTTCGCCCGGTCGCAGAGGTGACATCCAAGGTTGGAATAAATTACGATGCGATGCATGGGTCAAAATCCGAAATCCGAAGGTCGAAGGAGATCGAGATTCAATGATTCGCGCTTTCCGATTACTTCGAGCTTCGGATTTCGCGCTTCAAGTTTGCCCTTCAATACCGGTAGTGCTCGGGCTTGTAGGGACCATCGATTGGTACGCCCAGATAATCTGCCTGCTTTTGTGTCAGCTTGGTGAGTTTCACCCCGATTTTCCCGAGGTGCAGGCGGGCGACTTCTTCGTCGAGTTTCTTCGGCAAACGGTAGACGCCGATTTTGTTCGTGTCTTTGTTCTTCCACAGATCCATTTGCGCGAGGCACTGGTTGGTAAAGCTGTTGGACATGACGAAGCTCGGGTGGCCGGTGGCGCAACCGAGGTTGACGAGGCGGCCCTCGGCCAGCAGGTAGATGCTGTGACCATCCGGGAACGTGTACTTGTCCACCTGTGGTTTGATGTTGAGCTTCTTCACGCCGGGGGCTTTGTTCAGGCGGTCCACCTGAATCTCGTTGTCGAAGTGGCCAATGTTACACACGATGGCCTGGTCTTTCATCTTGGCCATATGTTCGAGCGTGATGATGTCGCAGTCGCCGGTGGCCGCGACGTAAATGTCGCCAATACCGAGCGTATCTTCCACGGTTGTGACCTCAAAGCCTTCCATCGCGGCCTGCAATGCATTGATCGGATCGATCTCCGTCACGATCACGCGCGCGCCGAAACCCCGCAATGAATGTGAGCTGCCTTTGCCCACGTCACCATAACCACAAACGACGGCGACCTTGCCGGCGACCATCACATCGGTTGCCCGCTTGATGCCGTCGGCGAGCGATTCACGGCAACCATACAAGTTGTCGAACTTCGACTTGGTAACGGAATCATTGACGTTGATAGCGGGCACGAGAAGCTTGCCGGCTTCGAGCATCTGGTACAGGCGGTGCACGCCCGTCGTGGTTTCTTCGGAGACGCCTTTCCAATCTTTCACCACGTTGTGCCAGAAACCGGGACGCTCTTTTTGCACGCGCTTGAGCAAATCTTTGATGACCTGTTCTTCGTGGCTCGCGCTCTCGGTATTGACCCAATCACTGCCGTCTTCCAGTTCATATCCCTTGTGGATTAGCAGGGTAGCGTCGCCGCCGTCATCGACGACAAGTTGCGGGCCTTGGTTGCCGGGATGCGTAAGCGCCCGGAGCGTGCATTCCCAATACTCCTCCAGTGTTTCGCCTTTCCACGCAAAAACAGGAATCCCCGCCTTGGCAATGGCGGCGGCGGCGTGGTCCTGTGTTGAGAAGATGTTGCAGCTTGCCCACCGCACGGACGCCCCAAGTTGGCTCAGAGTCTCAATAAGGATCGCGGTTTCAATCGTCATGTGCAGGGAGCCGGTAATGCGCACGCCCTGTAGTGGTTTCTGCGCCCCGTACTTTTGGCGGATGGCCATGAGACCGGGCATTTCATGTTCGGCAACCTGAATCGTTTTACGCCCCCATTCCGCCAGCGAAAGATCTCGAACGTTGAAATCTGCTTTTGCTGGCGCGATCTGCGAGCGCGAAGGGTTGAGTGTGGTTGTTGACATAATTTTGCGATCTATCCCACTGCTTTCTTAAGTGCTTCCGCTTTGTCGGTGCGTTCCCACGTGAAAGTGTCACCGTCCACTTTGCCGAAATGCCCGTAGTTCGTGGTTCTGCTATAAATCGGACGCAGGAGGTTCAACTGTTTGATAATGTTTGCTGGTTTGAAACTAAAGATTCCGAGAACCGCCTTCTCGATTTGTTCATGGGAAACCTTGCCGGTTCCAAACGTATCCACCAACACGCTGACGGGCTCGGGATAGCCAATCGCGTAGGCAAATTGAATCTCGCAGCGCTCGGCCAACCCCGCTGCCACAATGTTCTTCGCCACATACCGACCCATGTACGCCGCGCTGCGATCCACCTTGCTGGGGTCTTTGCCGGAAAACGCCCCACCGCCGTGCCGCCCCATGCCGCCATACGTATCCACGATGATCTTGCGCCCAGTCAGTCCGCTATCGCCCTCCGGTCCGCCAATGACAAAGCGCCCGGTCGGATTGATGAGATAACGCGTGTCCTTGTCGAGCAGATTTCGCGGAATCGTTTTCTTGATGACTTCCTCGACGAGTATTTCAGAAAGTTCCTTATGCTTCACGTCCGCGGCGTGCTGGTTGGAGACGACGACGGTATGAACCCGAATCGGCTTGTAACCCTCGTACTCTACGGTCACTTGCGTCTTCCCATCGGGCCGCAGCCACGGAATGCGTTTCGTGCGGCGCGCTTCGCGCAACGCCTTGCCCAGGTTGTGCGCATACATGATCGGCGCCGGCATCAACTCGGGCGTCTCCGTGCAGGCGAACCCGAACATCAATCCCTGGTCGCCCGCGCCCTGCTCCGCGGTGGCTTTGCCATCGGCCGCCCGTTCATCCACGCCCTGGGCGATATCGGGACTCTGCTTGACGATGGCGCACAGCACCTGGCAATCCTCGTCGTTGAAAACGGTGCTGACGTCTTTGGTGTAGCCGATCTCGCGAATCGCGTCCCGGACGATTTTGCAGTAGTCGAGCTTGGCAGTCGTCGTGATCTCGCCCGCCAACACGACGAGGTTGGACTTTGCCAGTGTTTCACAAGCGACGCGACTCTTCGGGTCCTGCGCGAGGCAGGCGTCCAGTACCGCGTCCGAAATCGTATCGCAAACCTTATCCGGATGACCTTCCGTCACCGACTCCGATGAGAATAAATAGCGTTTCTTGTCCATAAACTCCTAGGCTTAAGGGAGGTGCGTCACATTTCGCCGCATTGGGGCTGTTCGTCGCCCTCGCCAAATTCGGCGGGAATCTACCGAAAGTTCACTCAAATCACAAGTCATTTTGGCTTGCGGTCACAAGTCATTCGTAGCGCAGGGATTCGATGGGATCGAGATTGGCCGCTTTCCAAGCGGGATAGGTGCCGAAGACGATTCCCACCATCGAGCAGATCACCAGACCAAGGATCGCCCAGTCAAACGGAACCACCGGTGGGGCCTTCAATAAATGAGCGGCGAGATTCCCGCCGCCGATGCCCAGCATCACGCCGAGAACGCCGCCCACTTCGCAGAGCACCACCGCTTCCATAATGAACTGCGTCATGATGTTCCGCTTCTTCGCGCCGATGGCGCGCCGCACGCCGATCTCGCGCGTCCGTTCCGTCACCGAGACCAGCATGATATTCATGATGCCGATGCCGGCCGCGATCAGTGCAATCGAGCTGACGACCGCAACGCCGATGCGGACCGCCATCGTGAACGCGTTGAACTGCGCGATGACCGAGTCGTTGGAGAAAAGTTCGAAATCGTCTTCCTCGCCGGGCGGGACTTTGCGGATCACCCGCAAGATGCCGCGCACCTGTTCGACGGTATCATCATAACTTTCGGCATCCTGCGCCTGAACGAGAATCATCAGGCTCCACGTCCAGCGGCCGAAACGGTTCAAGCCGGTGGTGATCGGCACCACCGCGAAATTATCCTGTTCGCCACCGACGGCGCCGCCTTGGGGCGCCAGCACGCCCACCACGGTGTAATTGACCCCGTTGATCTTCAGACGTTCGCCGACAGGTGAAGTGAAGGGAAAAACCGTTTTTGCCAGCGCATCACCCAGGACGCAGACGTCGCGGATGTTATCCACGTCGATCTCTGTCAGCGAGCGCCCGTCGGCGACGATCCAGTTGCGCGCCGGGAAACTCTCCGGCGTCTCGCCGAACAGTTGAACCGTGGGCGGCGTTTTGTGGTAACGGGTCTCAATTTCGCCGCCCCAGAACATGCGTTCGAGGCCAACGCTTTTGGCCAACGTCGCTCGCCTCTGCACCGATCGGCCCTGCGCATAAGTGATGTTCTTGCGCCGCCAGTATTTCTGGGCCCCTTGCGGGCCACCGAAGTAAATCGCCGGCCATCTCTGAATCGCAAAGGTCTGGGCTCCCAATTGGGTCAGTTCGGTATCGATGTTGTTCTTCAGCGCCCGCATCGCGGTCATCACCAGAATAATCGAAAACACGCCGACCAGAACGCCGAGCAGCGTGAGCGCCGAACGGAGTTTATGCGCCACCAGCGCGTTCATGGCCATGAAGAAGCTTTCGCTCGCCTCGGCGAATAGCAGGTTGGACTTGGGCCGTTTCATTCGCTTCTCAGGGCATCGACAGGGTTCATCCGTGCCGCCCGCCAGGCCGGCAGAAAGCCGGAAATCACGCCGGTTACCAGCGACACCAACAATGCTGCAACGACGATCGTCGGCGACAGCGCCGCCGGCAATATCCAGCGCCGCATCGCCAATGTCAGCGGCCAGGCAATCCCCAGCGCAACGCATCCGCCGAGCAGACAAATGCTGGCCGCCTCGGTCAGAAATTGCAGCAGGATCGTCCGCCGTTTGGCCCCGATGGCTTTGCGGATGCCAATCTCGCGCGTGCGTTCGGTGACCGAGACGAACATGATATTCATGATTCCAATGCCGCCCACGAACAGCGAGAGCCCGGTAACGAACAGCCCGACGGCGGCCACCGTGCCAGCCACGCGATGGAACATGGCCACAATCTGGTCCTGCTGGTTGATCGCGAAATCGTCCGGCTCCGATGGCCCCAACCGCCGGACCCGGCGCATGACATAACGCAATTCCTCGCGCACTTCATCCAACTGCACGAGTTGTTTGGCCTTGACCATTACATCAATGCTGGGATCACGTTCGACGGTGCCAATGTACAACTTCAAAGGAATGATCACCCGGTTGTCCAAACTATCGCCAAAAATGCTGCCCTGTTTTTCCAACACGCCAATCACCTCGTACGATTGGCCGCGAATCTTGATTCTTTGTCCGAGGGGCGGCTCGCGTTGGAACAGGTTGGTGGCCACCTGATCGCCGAGCACGCATACGGGCCGTCCCCCAGCGGAGTCCACCGCCGAAAGGAAACGGCCCTGCGCGATTTCGACGCCGCTGGTGAACAGGTATTCCTCTGTCGTCCCGACAATGTTAACGTCGCTGGCGCTGCGGTTCTTGTATTGGACCGGCGCCGTGTCGTCGACCGTGGGCGCCACGGCTGCGGCGAGAGTCAATTGGCCCGCCAATGCTTCGGCCTCCACGAGCCGGATGGGACGGCGCTTTAGTTGCCGGACCCAATCCTCACGGGTACGAGTCAGCCAGTTGAAGCGTTGGATGTAGAACACGTCTGCGCCCAATGCCGAAATGCCCTTCAGGAACGCGCGATCCAGTCCGGTAATGGTGGCGCCCATCAGCGTCACCGTGACAATGCCGATGATGATGCCCAACGTCGTCAGACCCGAACGCATTTTGTTGGCGCGGATGGCGTCCCACGAAATGCCGAGACCTTCCCGAAATTCAGCGAACAGGTTCATGGCGTTGCACCGCTCGCTTCATATCAAGCCGGTGGCATAGGCGTCCCTGCCTGTACTGGGGCAGTCGGATGGGGCGGGTGACTGTGCCGTAGTTTCGTCACTGGCAATCAGGCCGTCGCGGATGCGAATGATCCGGCGCGCGTGTTTGGCAATGTCTTCCTCGTGCGTCACCACGACAATCGTGTTTCCCCTTTGGGACAGTTCATCGAATAGCGCCATAATCTCGGCACCCGTCTTGGAATCGAGGTTGCCCGTCGGTTCGTCCGCCAGGAGAATGGACGGTCGATTGACCAACGCCCGGGCCACCGCCACGCGCTGACGTTCGCCGCCGGAAAGTTCATTGGGTTTGTGATGGGCGCGGTCTGCGAGACCGACCTGCCCAATCGCCTCGAGCGCCACCTTCCGTCGCTCGTCCGTCGGAGCGCCTGCGTAAATCAGCGGCAATTCGACATTGTGCAGAGCATTCGAACGCGGGAGGAGATTGAACGTCTGAAACACGAACCCGATTTCACGGTTACGGATCTCGGCCAGATCATTATCGCCCAAGCCGCTCACGTCCACGCCATTCAACTCGTAAACGCCGGCCGTCGGCGTATCGAGACAGCCGAGGAGATTCATCAGGGTGGATTTGCCGGAGCCGGACGGCCCCATAATGGCCACGTATTCTCCGCGCTGGATTTCCAACGAAACGTCACGCAGCGCATGGACCGTTTCCGTGCCCATGCGGTAATGTCGCGAGATATTCTGAAGTTGGATCAGCGCCACGGCTACGTCTTCGGCCCCTTGTCGTCAGCCTTGCCTCTGCGGATTTTCTTGCCGTCCTCCAAATCACGGCTGATGGCTTTGTAACCGCCCGAGACGACTTCCATTCCCTCGGTGAGGCCATCGGTGATCTCCCAATAATCATTGTCCGAAATGCCGATCTTTACCGGCACCATTTTCGCGCGGTCTTTCTCGACGACGAACACGACCTCCACCGGCTTCGCGGTTTCCTTGGGTTTTTTGTCCGAAGAAACGGCATTCGTGGAATTCGCGGCGACCATCACGTTTGTTTTCTTGGTCGAGTCTTTGGCGGCGTTCTTTTTATCCGGCGTCTTCGGCGCGCGCGTCGTCACGCTCGCCAGGGGCACCGCGATCGCATTCGTGCGATAGCGCGTCTCGATGTCGGCGCTGACCGACATGCCCGGACGGAACGCTTCCTTCTCGTTCAGGCGGATGCGCACCTCGAACTTCGTGGCCTCTTGTGATTGACTGCTGGAACTGCTGGTGAGCGAGTTGGCGTTCTCCGATGAATTCGCAATATCGGTAACAGTGCCGGTGAATTTGCGATCTTTGAAGGCATCGATTTCGAGCCGCGCCTTCTGCCCCGGACGAATCAACACCACATCCACTTCGCCCACGTCGACGCGAGCTTCCATTTCGTTCAAATCTGAAATTGTCATGATATCCGTTCCCTCATTCTGGACGGTCCCCAACACCCGCTCGCCGAGTTGCGAATTCAATTTGGTGATCGTGCCCGCGAGCGGCGAGACGATGGTGGTCTTGGCAAGCTCCTCTTCTGCGCTGGCCACCAGGGCTTTCGCCATGTCCACCTGATGATCGGCGCTGGTAAGCTGGGCCTTGGCGACATCGTAAGAAGCTTGGGCCTGATCGAACTCGGATTGCGGGATGAGTTTGGACTCGAACAATCCCTGGCTGCGGACAAAATCGGCGTGGGCCTTGCGCAAATTCGCTTCGGCGGTCGCGCGGCCGGCGAGCGAGGATTCGTAGCTCGCCTCGGCTTGGTTACGGTTCGCAATGTAAACGTCCGGCTTGATCTTCAGCAGCAACTCGCCTTTCTGCACCTGCTGCCCTTCTTTGACGGGTAGATCGATGATTTCGCCGCTGACTTCCGGGCTGATCTTGACCTCTACGACCGGCTGGATGCGACCGTTCGCCTCGACAGTTTCCGTCAGGTTCCGCCGCGTGACCTTCTCGGTCTGAACGGTGATCGGCTTTTCCCGTTTCCGAAAAATGACGGTCACAATAATTCCGATCAGAATCAATCCGATCAGGGAAAAGATTACGATCTTTCTGCGCTTCCTAGTACTCGACATAGATCTCCTGCAAATCGTTGGCTACGGAATCTGATGACAGCACTTGCATTCCAAGTAATGGACCATCCGGCAGGCAAAACTTCACGTGAACCCCGTCTTGCATTCAAGAATGCTCAGTCGGATAGAGGGGACACTGCCAAAAACGCTTTCCCTTGTCCAGCGCAGAGGGGGCACAGCTTGGGTATTGCCCCCATTTGAGTCTGAAAGCTGTAGCCACGACGCTCTGTCGCCGTGCTAGCATGCGCCCCGACGGAGCGCGGCGGCGGCAACCAAAAACGTGACAACGGCTCCGAAGAATGCTCCGAGAACCACGCTCTTGATGTCGAAGTTGCATCTCATAATGCGTCCTTTCAGTTGCAAGTGTAATATCCATCACCTTCGACACCGGCGCGAATCCGAGCGGTTGACGCAACTGTAGCCGCAGGCTTCAGCCTGCGGGGAAGGCGCACCCGTAAAGGGTGCGACTACACACGGCTCCCCGCGCTGTAGCCGCAGGCTTCAGCCTGCGGGGAAGGCGCACCCGTAAAGGGTACGACTACACACGGCTCCCCGCCCTGTAGCCGCAGGCTTCAGCCTGCGCGGGGAACGTGGGGCGCGAAGGCCCGCAGAGTTTCGCGCCCTTCGCCGCCGTCGTGTGCGGCAACGATGCGCCTACATACGGCACGTCTGCCGTCGGCCGATCAGAACTCGAAGGTCAATCCCGCAAACCGTTTCTCGATCTCGCCGATGACGCGGCGCTCGTCAGCTTCGCCCTTGGCAGTGAACGTGACCGAGAACCGCAGGTACGGTCCAGCATCGTCCCACGGCACGGTCGAAATCAGTTTCTCCGTGATCAACCATTGCGATACGTCCTCGGCGGAATTGAAGTCTGTTCGCTTGCCGGCATCGTCAACGGCCGCTTTCGGTGCGGCCACGTACAGGAAGAACGAGCCTTTCGGTTTGTCGGCATCGAACCCGAATTTGCGCAGGCAGGCGACGAGCAGGTCCATGCGCCGCGAATATTTCGCCGCAATCTTGGTCGTAATTTCCGGGTGCGCCAGCGTGGCCGCGCAGGCTTTCTGAATCGCGAGGAACTGGCCGCTGTCGCTGTTGTCCTTCACGTTCGCGTAAGCCGAAATCAGCAGGGGATTACCGCACACGAACCCCAGCCGCCAACCGGTCATGTTGAATCCTTTGCTCATCGAATGCAGTTCAACCGCCACCTCTTTCGCGCCGGGCATCGACAGGATCGACAGCGGTTTGCCCTCGAACACCAGCGCCGCATACGCCGCGTCGGACACCACCACCAACCGGTTCTTGTGCGCGAACTCGACAACTTCGGCGAAGAACTCCGGCGTCGCGCTCGCCCCGGTGGGATTGTTGGGATAATTAAGGACGATCACTTTCGCCCGCTTGAGGATTTCGCGCGGAATCGATTCCAGATCGGGCAGAAAATCGTTCGCCTCGGTCAGCTTCAAATTGAAGACCTCGCCGCCGTACCATTTCGCGTGTGTACCGAACACGGGATAGCCGGGCACCGTCATGATCACCACGTCGCCGGGATTGATCAACGTCGCCGGCAACAGGCTTAACGCCGCTTTGCTGCCGATGCTGTGCAAAATCTCCGTGTCGGGATTCAGTCCTTTCACGCCGCAGACGCGTTCCATCCATTGCGCGGCGGCGCGACGAAACTCCGGGCCACCATTGTCGGCATAACCGCGGTTCTCGGGTTTCTGCGCTTCTTCAGACAGGGCGCGGATGCTGAGCGGGAACGCCATCTCGTCAGGCTCGCCCACGCCGAGGTCGATCAACTCGCCGTGCGGATGCGCGGCGAGCGCGGCGCGCTTGGCACGTTTGATCTTTTCGAATTTATAGAGGGCGGTGTCCTTGCCGAACTTTCGGCCGCCAATGCGTTCGGCGAAAAGCTGCTGGATATACGAGTCGGTCATGGCGAGGCGCACTTTGCACGAGCCGACGCGCCGTGTCAATGCGATGGGTGGACGTCTAACAAAAGCGATTTCCTTGTAGCCGCACCGTTGCCGCACACGACGGCGGCGTCTCGTCGGACTCGGCTTACGGGTGCGTCTTCCCCGCGCAGGCTAAAGCCTGCGGCTACAAGTCGGCAATCGGTGCTCTGTCGCCGCGTCCTGCTGTTGGATCGTGAAATCCGGCTCACGCTGGCAGAGCAGCGTGGCTACACGCTACGCCGTCATTGCCTGTGTGGAGAAACACGAAGGCCGAGGCAAACGTGACCTCGGCCTTGCACAAACAATTGCGACTTGGTGTAGCCGCAGGGCTATGCCTGCGCGCACCCATAAAGGGTGCGACTACATACGACTCCCCGCACATTGTAGCCGCAGGCTTCAGCCTGCGGGTGCCCGGGGTGGGACGGCGGAACATCACTGCGCCGTTGCCGGCGCGGGCTCGGTCGTCTCGCTGCGGTGCGGACGACTGTACTCCGATTTCTTCTTCAGGCCGATTGACTGGACTTCGTTGGAGTCGCTGCCGAACTGTCCGCTGACCAGTTGTTTCACGCGCAGGATGGTATTGTGAAACTCCCATTCCTTTGCGGTGGCGTTATCGCGCGCGGTCTTGGCTGCGGCTTCCTGCCGCGTTTCAACGCCCTGCGCGGTTTCCATCTCGGTCCGGAGTGCCGCCACGTTGGCGACGTTGCACTTCTCATCCGCTGGCTGGTACGCGTTGATCCCGCCTAATGCGTCAGCAACCGCGATATCATCGGCCAGAACGCTCTTTGCCAATCTCCTGGTTTCGTCGAATGCCATATCTGATTTCACCTACCCTTCTGTGTTGATGGTTTTGTTTCGGAACTTGTTGCCTTGACTTAGCACTACTAATGCCAATGGGAATGAATAGCCGCACAACGCATTATGCATCTAATAATTGCGAGTGGTGGGTCAGGCCTTCTCAATTGCAATTGAAAACCGGGACACTGTGATGCAGCGCGAGCCTTCAGCGATGCACAGCAACGTCATCGCGAGTCGCCGCTCCGTGATTGCGGTCGACCACAACGTCATCGCGACTCGACTCAACGAAAGAGATTCTCAAAGCGGAAGAGTCGCGGCACATCACAACGTTCGAGCGGCGCGGCGCAACGAAGCAGAAAGGCCAGCCGGTTGGGGAAAATTTGACCGCAAGAGCACAGCATTTCGGCCCAAAATGGGAAATCCGATTGGACGCGGTCGATTTGCGCCTGTTTCTGTTGTTGTGCTGGTGACGCAAGCGTCCCTGCTTGCCGCCGTATCACGTCGCCTCAACTCTCAATTCCGAGAACCGCCGGCCCGACTCACCCCGCCGCCTGCTTCCATGCCAATTATGGATAGGACTATCCATAAACATGTGTCCGAATGCGCTGCTGTGCCTGGCAGCAGGGCAATTTCATCCACAAGAAATATGCTTTTCAGATGCGGACGACAGGACTAGACTTGCCGTTCTAGCGAGAAGCCGTATGAGCCAGGAGGCAAATCAGACGCGAATCCTTTATGCGCATTCAAGGGAAGGGCGACCTTGCTCGGAGTGGCATCCACTTGAAACACACCTTCGCGATACAGCCAACAGGGCGCGGCAATTCGCCGAATCCTGGGGCGCAGGCGAGTGGGCTTTTCGGGTGCGCCAAGCATGAGTCATGAAATACTTCGCGCATACAAATGATAATGGCGATTGGCAGCCGTTGGATGAACACCTGCGCAATGTTGCCGATCTCGCGGCGGAGTTTGCCCGCCCGCTTGGCATTGAAGACGAAGTGCACACCGCCGGTCTGCTGCATGATTTGGGGAAATACCGGGATGAGTTTCAGGCATACCTTCGCCATGAACGTGCATCTGGACAGGACACGCAACATGCCGTGTATGGCGCAGCATGGGCAGGCGAACACAATCTAACAGCGAGCGCATTCTCCGTTGCTGGTCATCATGCTGGGTTGCACGACCTTTCTGATCTGCAAGGCATGCTGACAAATCCGAAGCGGCATTTCGCTCAAGTCGTTCCCGAAATCACCCGACGTTTTGAAGCGGAACTCGGACCAATGCCGGCACTTCCAAAACCTCCGCCTTGGGTCAACGAGATCGGATTACCTGCCGAGTGTTACACGCGTATGCTGTTTTCGTGCATTGTGGATGCGGATCGGTTGGATACCGCTTATTGGCCTGCGAAACCACCCCCTGAAAAGCCAGTCGAGGCCGAGCGACTACTATCGCTTGTGCTCGGAGAGCGTGACCGCAAGCGAGCAGCCAACCCGGGCAGCACCCTGAGCAATCCGCGAAACCAGATTTTCGACGCTTGCTTGGACCGTGCGGTTTCCGACCAAGGTTTCTTCTCGCTCACCGTACCGACCGGTGGCGGTAAGACACTCTCGGCAATGGCGTTCGCGCTGGCTCATGCCAAACGACACGGGCTGCGCCGTGTGATCGTGGTGATCCCATACCTGTCAATCATCGAGCAGAATGCCGCCGAGTATCGCCGCGTCTTCGGCGATGAAGTTGTGCTTGAGCACCATTCTGCTGCCGAACCGCCGCCAGATCAAAACGAAGAGGAAAAGTCGCGATTGGACTTGGCAACGGAGAATTGGAACGCGCCGGTCATTGTAACGACATCGGTGCAATTCCTCGAATCGCTGTTGGCCGCGTCACCCTCGCGCTGCCGAAAGCTTCACCGCATTGCTCGCTCCGTTGTGATCTTCGACGAAGTGCAGACGTTACCCGCGCATTTGCTCCAACCAGTGTTCAGCATGTTTCGGGAATTGCAGAAGAACTACGGCGTCAGTTTTGTTTTCAGTTCGGCAACGCAACCCGCGTTTCGCCGCTCCCCGTCATTGCCAGATGGCTTCACCAGTGATGAGATGTGCGAAATCGTGCCGGCACCATCGGAGCTATTCCACAGTCTCCGCCGGGTTAATTATCACCTGCCAAAGGCCGATGAATCACTCGGCTGGCCGCAAGTGGCCGAGAAGTTGGCAAAGCCAACGCAAGTGCTCTGCGTCGTCAACTTGGTCCGGCATGCCTCGGAACTCTGGCAGCAGCTTCGGCGAAAGCTCCCTGACGACGCGAAGCCCGTGCACCTTTCTGCTGCCATGTGTCCGCAGCACCGGCTTGACCTGCTCGCGTATATCCGCGCTTGTCTCCTCAATCTTCGTCCCTGCCGGGTTATCTCAACGCAGTTAATCGAAGCCGGCGTGGACGTGGATTTCCCCGAGGTCTGGCGCGCGCTTGGCCCATTGGATTCGATTGTCCAAGTTGCTGGGCGGTGTAATCGAGAAGCAAGATTGCAGGCTGGAGAAATGCACGTCTTTCGGCCAGTCGAGCACAAATTGCCGGGCGACACTTATCGTGTCGCTGCCGATCTCACAGCCACCACTCTTGCCGGCCTTGGCGATAACGAAGCCGCCGCTGAACGTCTGGCCACGGATGCACACCTGTTTGGTGACTACTTCAACGCGCTTTGGCAATCGGTACACGTCGGCAGTGATATTCAGGACGAACGAAAGAAATTCCATTTCCGCACCGTGGCGACTGAAGCCAAAGTGATCAAAGATGTCGGCCAACCGGTCATCGTTCCCTATAGCGCGGGGAAGGCCATCGTCGAGGAAATCCGCAATCGTATCCCCGTTGCCGGGCAATCGCGCTTTACGCCTGACGAGTTCCGAGACTACATGCGTGGTCTCCAACGCTTCATGGTCAACGTCCAGCCGCACAATTTCATGCGGCTGCAATGCCTGAAAGCAGTCAGCAAACTTCTACCGAATCTTGAACTGTACGTTTTGGATGCCGGGTACTATCATGCCGATCTCGGCTTGATTATCGAGAATCGGCCAATGGAGGACTTAGTCGGCGTATGAGCAACACCGTCACACTCCGTGTCTGGGGCGACTTCGCCTGCTTCACGCGCCCCGAAATGAAAGTCGAGCGTGTCAGCTACCCGGTGCCTACCCCATCCGCCGCGCGCGGCATCTTGGAAGCCGTCTTCTGGGAACCGGAGATGTACTACCTGATTGATTCCATCCGCGTGATCAAACGCGGTCGCTGGGTCTCGTTCCGCCGCAATGAGGTTAACGATGTCATCGCAATGACCAGTGTTCGCAGATGGATCGATTCGCCGAAATTGGCAAGCCCGATTCACGCGGATGACCCCGGCAATGATGGATCGGATGGCCAACGGAGACGCGAAGCTGTTCGGGCGCAGCGCACCATGCTCGCCTTGCAGGAAGTGGAGTATCTCATCACTGCCGAAATCCACATCAGCGAACTCGGTCGCGACGGCGGTCAATTACTGCCGAAGTACTTTCGTGAAATTAAAGATCGCGCGCGACAAGGCAAGTGCTACCATCGGCCCGCACTTGGCGTCCGCGAGTGTGCGGCTGACTTCGACTGGTTCGAGGGTGATGCTGACGCCTACATCCGGCAACACTCTGAACCGTACAGCGAGGATTTCGGGTTGATGCTCTACGACGTGTTCGACCACCGCAATCGCAAGAATGGATTTCGCTGGTTGCGCCCCGACGAGCCGTCCGGCGAAAAGCTATGGAAGGGCGATCTTGTTAAACCGCAACCGGCATTCTTCCATGCCAAACTTGAACATTCGGTAATGGACTGCCACCCAGCGCGCGTCGAGATTCTCAGCCCGACTACTGGAGCAAGCTGACCATGCTGTTGAAACTTCTTTACGATTTCGCCGAATCGCGCGGTTTGAAGGCCGAACTTCCGTTTGCGCTGGGCGAAGTGCGTTGGATCATCGATCTTAACTTCCACGGCGAGTTGATCGGCGACGGGCTGAGGGAGACGCAGGAGGGGCGCAAGTATTTAGTCCCGAAAACCGCCCGCCCAACGAATAGCGGCGATGTCAGCGATTTTCTTGTGGATGACATCGCGGCAGTATTTGGCTTGAACGCCAAGCCCGCTCAGACGCTGAGAGAGCAAGCGAAGCAGAAACTCGCGGCGAAACATCGTGATTTCATCAGGCAAACCCGGAAGGCAGAGTTGGCGACGCGGCATCCCGGCTTTGCGGCGATCAAAAAATACCTCCGCGGACTGGACGGCAAAGCCCCACCATTTCTGCGGCTCGATTCTACTGATACGCCACATTGGATGGTCAAAACAGCGTCCGGTCAGGAGGTCAAACTTCGGAATGACGTCTTCACGTTCGCTGTGAACGAAGAACTTTTGATTGAAGATGAAAGGGTGGTGCGGCCGTATTGGCGCAAGGTTTGGGAGTGGGAAGTGCGGCGTGAAGCGAGGGGAAACGTGAACGGCGTGTGCCTAGTTACGGGGCAAGTCAATGTCCCACTCGCCCGCACCCACATTCCAATGATCACCGGCCTGCACAAGCCAGCGAAAGGGACTGGTGCTGGTATCGTCAGCGGGAACAAACCGGCATTTCTCTCGTATGGGTTGGACCAAGCGTACAACGCGCCGACCTCGATACCTGCTTCCAAAGCGTATCTGAAGGCACTTCAGTATCTGTCCGGTAGCGAAGATCATTGGTTCTGGCTCGGCCCGGCTTGGCTTTGCTTCTGGACTTCGGAAAATGAACAGGCTTCGCGTATGTTCGCCAACTTGCTGAAGAAGTCGGATACAAGAACGGTGCGCGACTTCATGGCTTCGCCGTGGGCCGGTAGGCCGAAGCCACCGACGAATCTGGAGAAGTTCTACGCCGTGACGCTCACGGCAGCCGGCCCGCGCATCATCGTCAAAGACTGGCTTCAAATTACGCTTGGCGAAGCAGTGCAGAATTTCCAGCAATGGTTTGCCGACCTCGCCATTGAGCCTATACGCTGGAAGGAAACGTCAGCAGAGAATGAAAACGAGCGCCCGCTTTTGATGTTTCATCTTGCCTGTACGACGATTCCACCGAAGCAAGACGGCACATTTGACCCCGACAAACTGAAAGCAGATTTGATGGCGTTGCTCTATCAGGCCGCGCTCAAGAACGCCCCGCCGCCGCCAGCGTTACTCAAGCCGATTCTCAACCGATTGCACAGTAACATCGCGAAGCACGGCATCAAAGCATTCTACGATCAGTCTCGATTTGCGTTGCTGAAACTGATTGTGAACCGTCATCACCGCAGAATGAAGGAGACTCACATGGAGATTCAATCAAAACTGCCGGCCGAGACAACAGACGCGGCATACAACTGTGGTAGCTTGCTCTCGGTATTAAACGCACTTCAGCGCGCTGCGCACGAGGGCAAGCTACAAGGGCCATCTATAGCAGAGCGCTATTTCGGCTCAGCTTCAACAAATCCGAATGCTGCCTTTTCGGTCCTGTGGAGGCTGCATCAAAGTCATCTGAGGAAACTTCGACAGCGGGGCGTGAAAGGGCAGAAAGCAGCTTACCGAATTAAAGAGTCCATTACGGAGCTTTGCTCACGTTTCCGTTCCGTCGGTAACCGTGGTTGCCCGGAATTGCCGCGCACTTTCACACTGGTAGAGCAAGGTCGCTTCGCGCTCGGGTTCTATCAGCAGGAAGCGGCGCGTGCCGAGGCGGTTCGTGCGTGGAAAGCGAAGCAGAAAGCTGCCGGTAAGCCGCTAACGGATGAAGATGTGCCGGAAGAAGAATTGTTTGCCGAATCAACGTCAACTACCAACCAAGAAGGAGAATCGAAATGAGCGCCAGCATCATCACCAATCGTCACGACATCTTGCTGCTGTTCGACGTTGCGAACGGCAACCCGAACGGTGACCCCGACCTTGGCAATATGCCGCGCCTCGACCCCAGCAGCCGGGGGATCGTCTCCGATGTCTGCATCAAACGGAAAGTACGCAATTACATCGAGCGCTTCGGGCCGCCGCCGGCCGACGGACGCGAATATCGTATCTTTATCCGGCAAGGCGCGATTCTGAATGACCTGATTGACGAAGCCGCACCAGAAGCGTCCAAGACACAGAAGGCGAACGAGAACCGCGATGAGTGGGAGCGGGCGGCTTTAGACTGGCTTTGTAACCGGTATTACGACCTCCGCACATTCGGCGCGGTGCTCGCCACCGGAAACAAGGTCTTCAAAGGCTCAGCATGGGGACAAGTGCGCGGGCCAGCACAATTCACCTTCGGCCAATCGTTTCATTCGATAACACCTCAGGAAATCTCAATCACCCGTTGCGCCGCGACGAATGCGGCAGAGAAGAAGGCTGTAGAAGAAGCGGAAGCAGAGCAACCCGGCAGCGGGCGCAACCGCACGATGGGCAACAAACACATCGTGCCTTATGCGCTCTATGCTGCTAAATGCTACATCTCTCCGGCATTCGCGGAAAGTACGCACTTCACCGAGGCCGACCTCGAACTGTTATTCGAGGCATTGGATCACATGTTCGAGCACGACCACTCTTCTGCGCGTGGAGAAATGATCGTGCGCGGCCTGTACGACTTCGAGCATGTCGGCACGCAACACCCCAACAACGCCGAGCAAAACAAACGGGAAGCGCGCCTCGGCTGTTATCACGCCCACAAACTGTTTGAAGGCATCAAGGTGAGCTTGAAAGAAATCAAGAATCCCGATGGCACGATGAAGACCTTCCCGGAGTCGTTTGCCGACTACGATTCGGATAAGTTCTGTAGCTGGACAGAGTCGAACTTGCCACCCGGGATCAAACTCAACATCCGTCACGAAGGCCGCTCCATCGGTCCGCGGCGCGCCTGACAAACCGACCAAAGCAGCTTAACATGACGCCATGAGTACGAAAGAAATACTGAGAGAGGTCGCGCGGAAGTTGCCGGCGGACGCCACGTTAGCGGATGCCATCTATGAACTGGAGTTTCGCCAAGCTGTCGAGCAAGGCTTCGCGCAGTTGGACCGGGGCGAGGGGATCCCAATTGTACGGGCGCGCAAACAGCTACGCCAATGGATTACCAAATCATCCTCGCGCCGGACGCGCTCCAAGACCTGATCGACATCGTCAGCCACATCGCCCAGCATAACGCTCAGGCGGCGTTGCGATTGGGCGACGAACTGTTTGATGTCGCGGAATCCCTGGCCCGCTTCCCACGCCGGGGCCGCATGGTGCCGGAATTCAGGCGTCCGGAATGGCGCGAAGTCATCTATCGCTCCTATCGCATCATCTACCGCGTCAACCAAGCCAAACGACGAATTGAAGTATCGCGGTTCTGGCATTCGGTTCGTGGTTTCCCGACCATCCCGTTTGCGAGTTGAGACGATGAATTCAATGGATGCCGAACTGCTGCCTCTTTCCGGTCTGGCGCAGTTAATGTACTGCCATCGCCGTGCAGCCTTGATTCACGTCGAAGGCATCTTTGAGGAGAATCGGTTTACGCTGGAAGGGCATTTCCTACACGAGCGGGTGGACGAAGCCTCGTCGCGCTCCGAAGAAGGCTATCGAATTGCGCGGGCGATGCCGCTGGTGTCGGGCCGGCTTGGCGTGTTCGGCGTCGCCGATGTGGTCGAGTTTCGTCCGCAGCCGTATCCCGTCGAATACAAACGCGGGCGTCGCCGGCACCGCGAGGCGGATCAGGTGCAACTTTGCGCGCAGGCGATGGCGTTGGAGGAAATGTTCAATATCGAGATACCGGAAGGAGCCTTGTTCTACGATAAATCGAAGCGTCGGCAAGTTGTGAAGTTTGACGAGAAGCTGCGAGCGATCACAATGCAGGCGGCTCAGGAGTTTCATCGTTTGGTAAGAGAGCATTGCACGCCGCCACCAGTGAACGACGAGCGGTGTGAACAGTGTTCCTTACGCGATCAGTGTCTACCGACAGTCGTCGACAAACAGGGGAGCGTGCATCGGTATGTTCAGTCGCTCTATGGGGCAGCATCATGAATAAATCGAATTACTTGAATACATTGTTTGTCACGACGCCCGGCGCATATCTCTTTCGCGATCACGAGAACCTTGTCGTGAAGGTGGAAAACGAAGAAAAGCTTCGCGTGCCGATGCACCATCTGGGCAGTGTCGTTTGCTTTGGTGTCATGTCGGTCAGCACCGGGACACTCGAAGCCTGCGCCGAAGCGGGCGTCGGCCTCAGTTTCTTGTCTGAAAACGGTCGATTTGTCGCGCGCATCGAAGGTGAGCCGAATGGCAGCGTCGAGATTCGGCGCGCACAGTTTGCCGCCGGGATGGATACTGTGAAGACGCTCGCTTTGGCGCGCAGTTTTATTCTCGGCAAGCTCTACAACTCACGCCAGATGCTCTTGCGTGCCGCTCGCGAAACTGATTCTGCGGATGATCAAGTAGCGTTGCGTGGCACCGCAGACCTGTTCAGTGGCGCTCTTCGGTATTTGGAGCGTGCCGGCAATTTGGATGAACTTCGCGGACGGGAAGGCGACGCTGCTCGGGCGTACTTTGAAACGTTTGCCTGTATGGTTAAACGCCGACGCGAGGTCTTTGGTTTCAAACACCGCAGCCGCCGTCCGCCGCTCGACCCGATGAATGCGTTGCTGTCCTTCCTCTACGCTTTGCTGCGGCACGACGTTGAATCGGCATTGCTGTCCGTGGGACTTGATCCTGCCGTTGGTTTCCTTCATGCCGACCGTCCCGGTCGCCCGTCGTTGGCGCTCGATATGCAGGAAGAACTGCGTGCTCCATTTGCCGATCGGCTCGCTTTGGTGCTGGTCAACCGCGAGCAACTCAAGCCTGACGATTTCGTAGAGCAAGAAGGCGGCTCATGGCGGTTGAAAGATGACGCTCGTAAAACGGTTTTGGTTGCATGGCAGGAGCGGAAGCAGGAGACGATCACGCATCCAGTGACTAAAGAGGAAATTCCGTTGGCTCTCGTGCCACACGTCCAAGCGCGATTACTGGCACGCACGTTGCGCGGCGATCTCAAGGAATACCCACCGTTCACGCAATCCTGAGGCAAGCAGGATGACGATTGTGATTACCTATGATGTAGAAACAAAGACGCCGGGAGGTCGCCGACGGTTGCGCCGCGTAGCGCAGGCATGTCTCGATTATGGTCAGCGCGTGCAATTCTCTGTCTTTGAGGTCACCGTTAACGAAACAAAATGGACTATGCTTCGCCAACGCCTGCTCACAGAAGCGGACCTCACGAAGGATTCGTTACGGTTTTACTTCCTTGGCGAAGACGCGGCAAAGAGAACTGAACATCACGGAACCAAACCCAGCATTGATTATCAGGAGCCTTTAATCGCATGAATATGGCTGCCGCGAACCATAAGTGGCGTACGTACCCCCAGAGTGTTCGCGTTTTCCATAAGCTTGTGTCATTTGGGTCGTTGAGTCCGTTCTTTGACAACCAAATTAGACGTATGCATTGCGTGCGATCGACATTCGCATTATCCAATTGTATGGCAGTTGGGGCTTAAGGGGTTATATAGCCGCGGTCGCCGCACGCGCGTGCGTGCGGCGTGGATTGAAACAACACGCGCTGCCGTCTGACATCGTGCCGTTGCTTGTCGCCGCACGCGCGTGCGTGCGGCGTGGATTGAAACCTT
>DATIZX010000091.1:0-14623 GCA_035516795.1 Verrucomicrobiia bacterium | reverse complement strand
GCGGCTCTGCAGGTGGGGACCGAGGTCAATCTTGCAGGCGGCGTACTCGGTCCCGCCGACACTACCGTGGTCTGGCAGGTGAACGGCATCCCCGACGGAAATTCCACTGTCGGAACGATTACGCCGGGCAGCAATAACACTGCGGTTTACACCGCGCCGGCCAAGGTCCCCAATCCCGCGACCGTTAGCATTCAGGCCGTGTCTCATGCTGAACCAGACAAGATGGCCGTTTGCCCGACGACCATCTCCCTGAATACACCGACGGTTGCCACGGTAACGCTGACGCCTGTCGTTGTCGTCGATCAGGCGCAGCACAGTTTCACCTTCCACGCCGATGTGATCAACGATTCCGACAACTCGGTTTACTGGACCGTGGACGGCGATACCGGGGGAAGCCAGCTCAACGGCACAATCGCATCCGAGGGGCCGGACATCGGTGTCTATACCGCTCCCACGACTGTCCCGCTGAACTACAACACGGTGACTGTCAAAGCCATTTCAAACGGCCAGCCTTCACGATCGGCTGCCGCGATCATGGGTATCTCGGCCCCGCCACCGCTCGGCGTGAGCGTCAACGTCGTCGGAGGAACCAGCGTCGAGATCGGTTCGAGCCTAGGCGTCACCGCGACGGTAGCCAACGCAGAGACGCAAAGCGTGACCTGGAAGGTCAACGGAATCACCGGCGGAAACGCGCAGTACGGCACAATTGTCCCGATTGTGGGCAATACCAATCAGGCGACCTATTATCCTCCGGCGCAGCTTCCGGCGCAGGAAACGGTCGTGGTTTCGGCGGTTCCGGATGCCGACCCGCAGATCGCGGGCGTGCTCCCCGTCACCATTGAGTTGGCCGCGGTGCAAGTCACGGTGACGCCAGGGAAAGTTCAGCTAGGCATCACTCAGCAGACGCAATTCACTGCGTCGATTACCAATCTGAGCAATCAAAACGCGAATTGGTATGTAGGACAAGGAAATACGTTTGTACTTGGCGGAAACGCGACACTAGGAACGATCTCGCCATCCAGCAACGCGAACGTCGTGACTTATACCGCACCCGCTGCTGTTCCCGCGAATCCGACCGTCGTAATCAAGGCGGTGTCGGAAGCCGTGCCTAGCGCATTTGGCACTGCAACTGTGACCCTGAGCAAGAATCCGGTGGTTACAGTTTCCATTACGCCGTCTACACCGCAACAGGTGCAGGTCAATGACAGCGTCGGGCCTTACAGCGCGGTGGTGACGGGCGATGTCAATCAGGATGTGAACTGGTACGTCTGTTCTGATCCAAATACTTGCTATCAGGATGGCAATGCCACGCTTGGGATGATGATTCCTTCTCCCGACGATCTCACGAAAGAGCTGTACATTGCTCCGCCGATCGTCCCCAGCCCATCGACCGTGTTCGTCGAGGCGCGGTCAGTGGATTTCCCCAACGCGATCTCGAATCTTGACGCCGTTACGGTTCAGAACGAACAGCAGCAGCCGCAGGTGCAGATCGACCCGCAGCCTTATGCGCTTCTTCCCGGTGGGAACGAACAGGTGTATGCGGTCGTCACCGACATCGACGACCATACTGTCGACTGGAGCTTGACGCTTCCTGACGGTGAGCAGTGTACGCAGGCAACATGCGGCAGCGTAAGTCCGATCGAGACCAATAATGCTCCTACGACCTACACTGCACCGCAAACCATTCCCCAGGACCCTTACTACGTGAGTATCACGGCGACGTCCAAAGCACTCCCCAGTGTGAAGGGCACTGCCCAAATTGAGATTAGCAATAACGTCGTTTGGTCCGTCTCAATTAATCCTTCTCAGCCGCCGCCGATTCAGGCTGGATCCAGCAACGTCATAACCTTCAGCGTCGTAATCAACAACGCCCCACTAGACACCACGACGCTTTGGTCCCTAGGATGCATTTCGGAAGCCCCGAAGGAGTTCGGGGAGCCTATAAATTGCGGGTCACCCAAGGATAACGGGGACGGCACCGGATGCATTGTGAGCCAGGACGGTCAGCAGTCAGCCTGCCCATTCGGCGGCCTCTCCCTACTAGGGGAGAACCAGTATGTGCAGTACAGCCCCCCTCCCAAGCTAGGCAACAATTTTCAAGAAAACTATTGCACGGATACGCCGGGTCCTGACGGCTTTATTCCTCTGTCGGCCACCATCGGAGGCCAAGGAGGAAACTGCGTCGGCCAAAGCTGCACCGCGATCGTTTGCATTGAAGTTACGCCGTCGGGCGACACGAGGATCGTACCGCCGCAGCGAAAGAAGCCGGTGAATTGGAAGCAGAACCTTGAAAAGCGCTGAGCATGACGGTACGTGAGAGATCGATCGCGGTAGTTTGAGCGTGCTTTGCGTTTGGCCCGAGATTGGGCAGCCCATCGCTGCACGGGTGGGCTGCCAATAGTTTTCAGAGCTTCTAGTTTTTCGCTAACCGCAGAGTGCGGGCCCAGATTTTTACAGGTCGCATCTCGGTTTTAGGCCGCGCACCTCTTCCGGTACAATCCCTCAGCCGATGCCTAGCGACAGTGACAGCCACAACGAGTGGGATCGCGTCGCCTCTAGCGCACAGTTCCGCGACTTGATGGCGATCAAGAAAGTCTTCATCGTTCCGGCTTTTTTGTTTTTTTTGCTTTACTACTTTCTTCTTCCCGTCCTCGTCGGCTATGCGCCCAAGCTGATGTCAACCCGCGTCATCGGTACCATGACATTGGCCTACGTTTTTGCGCTTTCGCAGTTCGTCGTAGGCTGGCTGATCGCCTGGCTCTACCTCAAAGCTGCCGCGCGTTTCGACAGCTTGGCTGAAGACATTCTCGAAGACCTCAACCGCCAGGAGCCGCCCGCGTGACGCTCGCGCTGGCCATTTTTGCCGCATTCATCGCCAGCACGCTCGCGATCACCTTCTGGGCGGCGCGGCGCTCGCGTGGGGCGAGCGCTTACTTCGCTGCCGGACGCCGCATCACCGCCTGGCAGAACGGATTTGCCGTTGCTGGCGACTTCATGAGCGCCGCGTCGTTCCTGGGCGTCGTCGGCCTCATCGCGCTGCAGGGCTTTGATGGATTTTTGTACGCGGTTGGCGGCTTCGTCGCGTACGTGACGATCCTTTTGCTGATTGCCGAGCCGCTGCGCAACACGGGGAAATACACGATGGGTGATGTGCTGGCGTACCGGCTGCGGCCTCGGCCAGTGCGAGCCCTTGCCGCTATCAGCACGCTGACAACCGTCGTCTTTTACATGATTACCCAGATGGTCGGAGCGGGCGCGCTGGTCGGCCTGCTGCTGGCCGATTCCGGAGTCACCTACAACCAGGCGGTGATCGGCGTTGGCATTCTGATGATGATCTACGTGATCTTCGGCGGAATGCTCGCCACCACCTGGGTGCAGATCATCAAAGCCATGCTGTTGTCAGCGTGCGCGGTGGTCCTGACGCTGCTCGTGCTTGCTCACTTTCATTTTCACCTGTTGGACTTCTTTGCCGCCGCAAGCCAAGTGATGTACCAGCAGAACGGCGAGACCGTGGTGCGCGATTTTCTTCAACCCGGTCTGCGATATCGTCCGCCGCACGGACCGCTGGACCTGATTTCGCTGGGATTGATCTTTGTCTTCGGCACTGCCGGCCTGCCCCACATTCTGGTGAAGTTTTATACCGTGCCTGATGCGAAAACCGCGCGCAACAGCGTGGTGTGGGCCATGATCCTGATCGGCAGCTTCTACGTCATGACTTCCGTGCTCGGGCTTGGCGCTGCGGTCATCGTCGGGCCGGATTACGTGGTCACACACGGTGGCACCAACATGAGCGGCATTCTTTTGGCGCAGACGCTGGGTGGAAATGTGTTTCTCGCGATCGTTTCCGCGGTGGCGTTTGCCACGATCCTTGCAGTAGTTGCCGGCTTGACGATCAGCGCGTCAACCTCTTTTGCCCACGATTTCTGGATCAACGTGGTTCACCACGGCAGGGAAGCGCATTCCGGCGAGGCGGTTCTGGTGGCACGCATAGCGGCTTTGGTGGTGGGAGCAGTTTCGATTGCCATTGCTATCGGACTGGGGCCGACATCGAATGCCGGTATTCTTGGAACGTTTGGGATGGCGGTCGCCGCTTCCGCCAATTTCCCCGTGCTTCTGCTTTCGATCTTCTGGCGCCGCTTCAATACGGCAGGTGCGATTTCAGGCATGTCGGTCGGCCTGCTGTCCGCCCTGGTGCTGATCGTTGCCGGTCCGAACTTCATGGGCATCGATGCAGCGAACGTGACTGGCGCCGTCCATCATCTGATTCAAGCTAATCCTTGGTTTCCCTTGGAGAACGTCGGAATTCTCAGCGTGCCTCTTGGGTTCATGGCCGCGATCATCGGAACGTTGCTGAGCGGGGAACCAGATGCCGAGGCGAAGTTCAATGAGTTGATGGTTCGCGCCAACATCGGGCTAGGCGCAGAGAAGGCCTCGGGACACTAGGGCGAAGATCAAATGTTGTCCGCCTTCATCTCGCGGCTGATGTACTCCGCCTGCCGCAGCGCCAACGCCACTATCGTCAGCGTCGGATTCGCGCAGCCCGGCGTGCTCAGCACGCTACCGTCTGAGACGAAAAGGTTTTTGACGTCGTGAGTCTGGCCCCAGGCATTGGTCACACCCTCTCGTGGATCGGCACTCATGCGCGCAGTGCACAAGTTGTGAGTAGCCGGGGGCGTCGGACCAACAATCACCCGCTTCGCGCCGACCGTCTCATAGATCTTCGACATTTGTCCTTGCGCATGTCTGCGCAATGCCCGGTCGTTGTCATGTTCGTCGACGTGCACGTTGGCTACTGGCAAGCCATGAGCGTCTTTCACCCCGGAGTTCAGGGTAATACGATTGTCGGACCGTGGCAGGTCTTCGCCGTTGACGAACATTCCTGCGAGATTGCGGTAGTCTTCCATGATCGACGCAAAGTCGCGCCCCCATCCGTAAGGCAAGCCGACCAGCGGCAGCGTTGGGAGATCCAAGGCCACCAGTTCGATGCGATATCCGCCAACAAATCCGCGCTGAGGCTTATTGATCGCCTCATCTTCGATCACGCCGGCCAGCGTCGCTCCGCGCCACGAATACACCGGCTTTTCGAAAATGCCCCAGACGAAACCGGTGATCTGGTGGCAATAGTTGCGCCCAACCTGCCCGAAGGAGTTCGCCAGGCCGTGAGGAAATTTGTTGGATTCTGAAAGCAGCAGCAATCGTGGCGTCTCGATCGCATTTCCCGCCACGCACACCAGGCGTGCTTTTTGTCGTTGCTCTTCGCCTTGGCTGTCACGATAAACAACAGCATTGACGAGTCCGTTTGGACCGTGTTCGATACGCGTGACTGTGGACTCGATCCGCAAATCCAGGTTGCCGGTGGCTTCTGCGCTCGGAATGTCGGTATAAAGCGTGCTCCACTTCGCGCCCATCTTGCATCCCTGCACGCAAAAGCCTTGCTGGATGCAGAATCCGCGGCCATCGTAGGACCGCGAGTTGATCGCCATGTGGCCGGTGTGGACCTGCTTGTATCCAAGTTTCTTTGCCCCCGCGTACATCACTTTGAAGTTGTTGGAGGCGGGCAGGCCCGGCATGCCGTTGCGCCGGGTCACTCCCAGTCGTGACTCAGCCAGTTCGTAATACTTTTGCAGTTCTGCGTAAGAGATGGGCCAATCGATCAGCGAAGCGCCGGGCACATTGCCGTAAATCGTTCTTGCGCGCAGTTCCCATTCCTGCAGCCGCGGCGCTGAAGCTGTCCAATGGACCGTCGTGCCGCCCACCGTTTTGCAGTGCCATACGGGCAGCGTGGGAAAATCGCGCGCCACGCCCCAGTCACCGCTCTGAGTTCGGCGGTCCAGCCACGTGAGTTGTGCAAAGGCCTCGCCGGGAACCTGCGAAAACGTGTCGAGGGATTGCCGTTTGCCCGCTTCGAGCAGAACGACCTTGATTCCGCGACGCGTCAGTTCGTGCGCCAGCGTTCCGCCCCCGGCGCCAGAGCCGACGATCACTACCGCGTTCGCATCATTGAGATCAATCTTTGCCATAGCTGCTCAAATCGGCATCGGGCCGCTATCTTCAATCGGGACTTCAGGCAGCCAGCGCAGATCATTGAAGCCGCGAGTGAGATAGCCGCCTTTCGTAAATGCCTCCCCCTCGTAGCCGAAATACGCGTAAGCCATCGGAGTGGTGTAAAGAATCTCGACAGTTCTCCGCCGCATTGTTCTGAAGAATTCCGAAGCCTCGATTTTCTTCAGCGCTGCGACGCGTTCGGCCTCCGGCTTTGATGCGAAGCCGCTTCCGAGACTGGCAATCCCTTCGTGAATCATTCCATGGAGATTCGAATCTTTCGTTGCATCACGATCGATCGCCTGAATGACCAGCGCGTAGGCGGCATCGTCAAGCTTGTCGTGCGGCATGATGGTTCGTGAAACACGCATCAGCACCGTTCCTTCAGGACTCGTGAAGGCCGTCAGATCGACAGCCCAGGCGCGGCCAGGAGCAATCAAAGCAAGCGGGCTGCCCGCGACGACCAGACCGGTTATCAGGCCCGTGGTGGCCTTCAAAAACTCGCGTCGCGGAAGGATTTCATCAGCCATGGGATTTTCCTGAATCTGAATGTGACGCGTGTTACCGATACCTCGGCGGATTGACCGACTGATCCATGCCCATGCACGTCTGCCCGCCTTTGGCGACGTTCACGCTGATCAACCGTGCTTCCTTTGCAGCGAACGCTTCCTTGAGCGCTGGCTCCAAGTCTTCGGGCTTGTCCACTTCTCGCGCCACCATGCCGTAGCCTCGCGCGATTTTGACGATGTCAATTCCCGGGAGGTCCATTCCGGCTACGTTGCGTCCCACCTGCGTGAAATCGCAGAATGACTTCAATGCGGAATAGTCTCCGTTGCGCAACACGATCACGATCACCGGCGCTTTCTGTTGTACTGCTGACCACAATGCCTGAATCGAATACTGAATTGAGCCATCGCCGATAGGACACACCACTCGCCGCTGTTTGTGAGCCATTTGCAACCCGACCGCAGCAGGCAGGCCAAATCCGAGGACGCCATTCGGGACGGAATAGAAGGAGCCAGGTTCGTCGAGCATTAAATGACGATCGAGATCGCCTTTCGAAGATGGACACTCCTCAGCGATCACCGCATCGCGCGGCATCACGCGATTCAAAACACTGAACAAGTAAGCCGGACTGATGGGATGACTGGCCGTTGGCGACAGCGGCAGCGTTTGCGCATCAACAATTCGCTTCCTGGCGTTCGCGTGATCGCGCAGGTATTTTGCCGCGAACTTGAGATTGCCGACAATGCCAGTTCCCGCCAAGGCCGCCGCTGCGTCACTCAGTGAATTCGTGATCTGAAAAAGTTTGGTGCCTGGCTTGACGGTATCACCCGGCACGTAAGCGTAGTAAAGAAAAACCGGCGCTCCCAGGACAACAACTGTGTCGTACCCTGCAAGCTGATCGGCGAGCGGCTTCTGCGCCGGCAGGAGGCCTCCTCGAAACAGCCGATGAGTCCGCGGGAAGGTCCAGCGCGGGGGAATCGGCTGCTGAAAGACGTCGGCATTGAGGTGCTCCGCCAATGCCACAGCTTCGTACCATGCATTGTCCTCTTCGATCTGCGCACCCGTGATCAATGCCGGATTTTTGCTCGCATCCAGAGCGCGTACGAGCTCGTCCAGCGCCGCAGAATCCGGCAAGGCCGCCGCCTTGATCTTGCGAGGCGTCACTGGTGCACACTCGTGAATCCAATCGTCCATGGGGATCGACAGGAACACCGGCCCCATCGGTGGTTGTGTCGCTAGATAGTAACCACGCGCGATGGCGGCGGGAACATCCTCCGCACGATGCGGTTCGTACACCCACTTTACGTATGGCCGAACGGTCTCGACGGAACGGCTGATCAAGAATGGCTCTGCCAGAATCTGGCGACGGTCTTGCTGTCCGGTAGTTATGACAAGCGGAACGTGAGCGTGCCAGGCATCGGCTATCGCCGAGAGTCCGTTACCGGTGCTGGCAAGCGAGTGCAGGTTGACGAACACGGTTTTCCCTGTACCCAACGAATAGCCCAGCGCCATTCCCGCGGCCGCACGTTCGTGCAACCCGAGGACGTATTGCAAGTCCGCGGGCATGTCGCGCAGGAAGGGCAGTTCGGTCGATCCGGGATTGCCGAAGATCACCGTCATTCCTAGATCGCGCAACAGCTGATAAGTAACTTCCCGAACTGTGCTCAAGGTGTGCTCCGCAGTGGATCAGTGTAACCCGGACGTTGATTTCGCGTTTCGCGGGATGCTATCGTCTCACACTCGCGGCGGCAAGTGAAACGGCGGCACTAGAAATCAGAATGGCGGTCACAATTTGCATCGTCGGATCTGGCGCGCTGGGCAGTGTGATCGCCGCGCATCTGGCTCGCTTGCCGGATGTGGAAGTGCATATCTACGACGTCTCAGAGGCGACAACACGTGCAGTTCAAGAACGCGGTTTGCGGGTCAGTGGCGCTGTGGACTTCACCGCCAAAATTCATGCCACCTCACAGCAACAAGAAATTCCACCGTGCGAATTCGGCATCGTCGCCACGAAGAGCATTCATACTCGCACGGCGATCGAGCAAACCGCCCACATCTTCATGAACGCTGCCGTATGCTCGGTGCAAAATGGCCTGGGCAATGAGGAAATCATCGCCGAGCATGTGCGGTATGTGATCCGCGGCGCCACTACGATGGCAGCTCACTTGATTGCTCCGGGTCACGCCGGATTTGAGTTTTACAGTAATTTGTGGATCGGCCCATTCGAGCCTTCAAACATACCGTATGAGCTTGTTGCCCAGCTTGCGGAGATCATGAATCACGCCGGGCTACGGGTAATGCCCATGCAAGATGCCCGTGGCGCGCAATGGACGAAATTGATCTTCAATGCCGCAGTCAATCCGGTCGGGGCTCTAATGCAACTTCATCACGGGGCAGCAACTCGCTTCGACCCAACCGGTGCGCTGTACGAGGCCATTCTGCGCGAGGGAGAAGCGGTGGCCACGGCGCTTGGCATTCGACTGCACGGTGATCCCCGAGAAATGATTGCCGAAGGCGCGCGTGCGCCCGGCAAGCGAAACGTCAGCATGTTGCTCGATATTCTGGCCCGGCGTCCGACCGAGGTCGATTTCATTAACGGCGCAATTGCGGATTATGGCGAAAAACTCAGGGTGCCTGTTCCCCTCAATCGCGCGATGTGGCGCCTGATTCGCGGATTGGAGCATTCGTGGAGCGATCCTGCCTGAGCTACTGCGAAATTCTCGTGCCGTTCACCTTCACGCGGAAGAGCACGTAGGGCTTCTTGCGCAGGTCTTGACCGTTATGGAAGGTTCCTTGCCGCTCGATCTGGTTGACCGTGAAATAGAGAAACCCATCCGCCGCCAACGACAGGGTATCCGGCCATAACACGCGCGGATCATGCACCAGGGTTTCGAAGTCGCCGTTCGCAGACCAGCGGCGGACGGCGTCGTGCTCGTAGTCGCTGAGATACACTCGGCCTTGAGCATCGGACTCAAGACCGTCGCTCGCGCCACCTTTCTCGCCCAGATCCTTCACGGTCGCTGCGACCTCCGCATCCGACTTGTGCTGGTCGGCGAGCGCATCCACACTCCCGCTGTAGAAATGACGACTGGTCAACGGGCAGTAATAAAGGGTCTTGCCATCCGGGCTGATCGCAATTCCATCGGAGCCGACCGCAAATTTCTGCGGCGCTTGCCCCGGAAGCCTTAGCTGCATAATCTCGCCTTCTACCACCGGCACAAACTGCGGATCCGGCCGCGTCGAAGGATGAGTGTGCAGCCGCCGCCAGCTTTTGCCGCTCGCAAGATCGACAACGATGATGCCGTTGGGACCGGGCGTGGAGGAATCGGTGATGAAGGCCATTCCTTTTGTGCCGCGCCGCAGATCGAAGCGCACGTCATTGACGTAGCTCGTGGTCAACACCACATCCGCCGGAAAAACAATCTTCTGAAAAATCTGGTTCGTCTTCAGATCGACGCCGAGCAGTTTCGCCCCGCCCGGCTTGACCGGCCCGAACGCAATGCTTCCGGTGTCGAGAATCCACACACGCTCACCCGATGGGTCGACCACAATGCTTTGCACCGATACCAGCTTCTCCGCCGGGTTGTCGCCGTCGTTGTAACGATTGATCTCAACATCCGGAAACGGAACAGCTTTGCCGGTCTTGACCTCTGCAACCGTGAAGTCGACTTTGTCGCCCCAGCGCGGAAAGTTCACAAAGATTCTTCCGCTGTTCGCAACCGAAACTCCGGTCGGCATCGCGCCGTCGAACGTTGCAACTACTTCCAGTTGCCCGACAGTTTGATCCTTTGCCACCTCCCGGGCGTAGCCGCTAATTGACAACGAGCAGAGAGCAACAACCGCTGTACAAAAGTTCATCGCTGTTTGCGTCATAGCCTGATCCTTCGGCATTTATTCATGAATGTGTGTTTCAGTAACGCGGCCGGGTTGCAGCTTGATTCGATGTTCGATGCCGCCATCCCGGTAGAAGTTCGCAATGGAATACGTTAGTCCAGTGAACACATGCCGGTGGGGGCCGCCGGAAGTCAATCCGCCTTCGAAGCCGCCATCGATCACTAGCCTCGGCGTGATCGTGTACGTCAGCGCCCATAGCGACGAGGCAAAGCCGGGAGTCGAGCGATCAAGGGTGGTATCTCCGTAAAACTCGCCGGTGAACTGCAGGTTGCCGCGGATCACGCGGGAAAATGCCAAGTTTAGCTGATCGTTGCTGCCGAACCCCGGCACGTCTCGCCCAACCAGGAAATGCGTGATGTTGAAATCGAAGTGAATTTTCGCAATGTCCTTGCTCGCCAGAAACGTGAATGCATGGTCCACGTGCCCCGATCCCAATCCATCCACCGTGCTCGCAGTCGGCGTCTTCAGAGCGTAGCCGAAAGAGAGGGTTGGCACGTGCGCGGTTTGTTTGTACACACGCGCCTGAAATCCGAACCAGTTGTCGCCAAAAGTTCGATGTTTTCCGCTATTGTCGGTCTGCGAAAAATAGGAGGTGGTAGTCCAGCGCAACTCAATGTCACAGAGCAAGCCAAATTTCAACAGGCCGCCGAAAGAAGTTTGTTCGATTCCTCCCTCAGGCCAGAAATGATCTGCGCCATATTCGAGCTCGAGGACGCCGTACTGCGTGATGTCAGCAGGATTCGCTACTGTCGGCCGATTGGGATTGGCTACCATCTTATCGGCATAGCACCCTGTCTGGTTTCCTATCCATTGTGCCTTGGCGTGTGTGCCCGCGAGGAGCACCATGCACAGCAAGATCACGCGCCGACAACAGCGGTCAACTGCCTGTCCTCGAAAAATGCGCTCCAAGGAGTTGGAAATCACGCTTTAGATACTAAACGCTCGTGCGGTTGCCTGGTATTTGAGCTGCGTTTGCTATCATGCCTCGCCATGGACCCTTCGCGGCGTTACGAGAATACGCTGGTCATCATTCTGTTCTTCACTTGGGGAACGGTTTTCCTCGATCGCATGTCCCAACTTTATCTGGCGCCGTATTTCGCTCCGGAATTTCATCTGTCCGAAGAGCAGATTGGAACCCTCGCCTCGGTGGTTGCGATTTGCTGGGCCGCTTCCACATTCCTGCTGGGCGCCCTCTCGGACCGGTTGGGCCGAAAACCGGTGCTCGTTCCTGCGATCTTCGTTTTTTCAGCGCTGTCCTGGGCTTCGGGACTGGCGCACAGCTTTCATCAGCTACTGCTGATCCGCGCGCTGTTAGGGTTCGCGGAAGGACCCACTTGGTCCGTGATTACCGCATTGATCGAGGAATCGTCACATTCCGCGCGCCGTGGACGGAATGTTGGGATGGTGGTGAGCGCGGCCGCATTGGTAGGATTGGCCGTCGCGCCGGTGCTGACCACACAGGTGGCCTCGCGATGGGGATGGCGCTATGCCTTTATGGTTGCGGGCCTGCCGGGAATTGTCATGGGGCTGATGCTTTGGAAGTTCGTGCGTGAGCCGGAGGAAAGCGTTCACGGCGTTGGGCACGAGCGGGAATCGCTCGCTCAGTATTTCGCAATCCTGCGGCATCACAACATGTGGCTATGTTGCCTGGGCGCTGCCGGCTTCATGTCCTGGTTGTTCATCGTCAATGTTTTTGCGCCGCTGTACATCACCCGTGTGGCGCACCAACCGGGAACCACCGCCGGTTTCCTGTTAGGGGCAAGCGGGCTTGGAAGTTTCTTCCTGGGTTTTCTGCTCCCAGCTCTGTCAGACCGGATGGGCCGCAAGCCGGTTCTGCTGCTGATGTCCGCGATGTCGGCGATCGTGCCTCTGGCGTACCTCGTTCCTGCCCTGTACACGCACTATCTGGTCCTGGCTGCGATCGTTTTTGTGGCGAATACCGGACAGGGCATGGCAAGTCTGATTATGGTTTTGGTCCCGACCGAGAGTGTGCCCGCCCAATTTCGAGCCACATCGATTGGCCTCGCCACTCTGGTAGGAGAAGCGATGGGCGCGACAGTCGCTCCGATTCTGTCCGGCACCTTGGCAGAAAAGTATGGCCTTGGCATCACCATGTGGCTGGCGGCGATTGGAAGCGCAGTCGTGTTTTTCGTGAGCCTGTTGTTGCGAGAAACGGCTGGGTCCGGTGCGATTCTTGAAGCGCAGTCTTAACCCTAGCCTGCTAAGCAACGGCTTTCGCGGCTGAGGCTCTGCACACCCGGCGAACCGAATTAAGAAACGAAAGCACGGCGGTAGACTCTTCGTTTTTGCGCCATGCCATGTAGACGTCGATTTTGGCCTCGGGCTCGTTCAGGGTCAGAGAAACCAGATCGATGCCGTGCACCGACCGCGTCACAATGGCTCCGGCGCCGATGAACATCGCTCGTCCCGATGCCACCATAATTGCGCCCGCCTCTTCGTGGGCCTGCACGTGCGCCACCGTGAAGTGTGGCGTCAGTCCCTGACGGCTGTAGAGGCCGAGAATTTTGTCGTAAAGCCCGCAGGAAAAATTCCGGTCAAAGACGATCAGAGGCTCGTCGGCGACGTCTTTCAATCGCACTGATTTTCGCCTCGCCAGGCGATGCGTCTTCGGCAGAACGACGACAAACTCCTCTTCGTACAACAGCTCGCAGTCGAGGTTCACCTGGTCAACCGGAGGACGCAGGAATCCCACATCGATTTCGCATTTGTGCAGGGCCTCGTTCTGCACAGTGGAGAAAATGTCTTTGCATTCAATATTGATCGCCGGGAATCTCCCGCAATTCTCCGCCACAGCTTTGCTTACCAACCCCCCCAGACCGGACGCGATCCCGATCCTCACCATTCCGAACTCGCCTTTTTGCGCATGACGTGCGGCCTCGGTCGCGTGCCCAGCCTGCACTACCAATTTGCGAGCTTCGTCAAGAAAGACCCGCCCTGCCTTGGTCAATTCAACGTGACGTTTGTTGCGCACGAACAAGGCAACACCCAGGTCATCTTCCAGTTGACGGATCTGTCGACTCAAGGGAGGCTGCGCAATGTGCAGTTGCTGCGCCGCTTTGCTGAAGTTGAGATACTCCGCGACGGCCAGAAAGTAGCGAACGTGCCGCAATTCCATGGCACGGTATTCTATACCTGTCGAGTATTACTCTAAACCTTTTTCTCAGTGCTTTAGTCTCGCGTGGTGCGGGACGATGACCTCGCCTGCATCTCCCGCAGCTTGAACCGCTGCACCTTGCCGGTCGCGGTCTTTGGCAACTCGGAGAGGAACTCGATCCACCGCGGACACTTGTACCCACCAACTCGATTCGCCACCCAGTCCTGCAACTCGTTGATCAGTTGAGGGCTGGGGTTGAAATTATCATTCAGAACCACATAGGCTGCCGGCTTGGTCAGTTCGGATTCGTCCTCGCGGGCAATCACTGCCGCCTCGCGAATTGCATCATGCGCGATCAAGGCGCTTTCGACCTCTGCCGGGCTCAGCCAGCGCCCGTTCACTTTGAACAAGTCATCGGCGCGTCCTGCATACCAGAAGTAGCCGTCTTCATCTTGAAAATATTTGTCGCCAGTGCGAAACCAGGGGCCGTGAAATGTGGCCTTCGTTTTCTCGTGCTGGTTCCAATATCCCGCGCAGGTCGAATCGCTCTTGACCAGCAGAGTGCCAATTTCTCCCGGTGCAGCCGTTCGGCCGTTGTCGTCGACGATTTGCGCCTCGAACCCGGGAATAACTTTACCGCTGGATCCCGGCCGCACTTCGCCGGGGCGGTTCGCAATCACCATTTGCAGGGTTTCGGTCGAGCCCAGGGCGTCGAGGATCTCGATGCCAAATCGTTGCTTGAAGCGCTCGTAAAGCGGCGCGGGTAGAGACTCGCCGGCTGAAACGGCGTATCGGATGCTGGAAAGATCGAAATCTCTACCGCTCTCCGGTTGGTGCGCTAGCAATGCAGCGTAGTTGGTCGGCACGGAGAAGAACAGTGTTGGACGGAAGCGCTCGATGTCGGCAAAAATTCCTGCCGGTGTTGGCCGGCCAGCAGACAGAATGGTGGTCGCCCCGCAGTGCAGGGGAAAATAGCCAGTGTTTCCGAGCCCATAGGCGAAGAACAAACGGGCCACGCTGTAGCAACGATCGTTCTCATTCATGCCCAGGACGTTCCTGGCATAC
>DATIZX010000090.1:0-39843 GCA_035516795.1 Verrucomicrobiia bacterium | reverse complement strand
TGCTTTTGCCGGTCTAATACGTGGATAGGCTGCAAAAGTGGTGTTATATCCTCTATAAACGATGGATAGGCAGCACTTTTGCAGTTAAAGCTTCAAATATCGATGGATAGGCTGCAAAATCGTGCGGCATACTAAATAGTTGGGCGTGAGATATGAAGGACAAGAAAGAGCGCTTCATGGCATGGAAACCTGGCGCGTCTGACTTTTCACGAGATGACATGTTTCTCGCCGTGGGATTCCAGTGCCGTAGCAAGCGCTTCCCCGTTCAGGATGTCCTTCAGTGGCTCGGGCCTCCCGCGAAAAGCCTCGGTGACGCATCGGCTGGACACCTCGTTTACTTCTACTCGTATGACTTCTGGGGTGCGCCAATGTTTGAGGTCACCGGCGGCAGAATCATTGAGTTCGGGGTAGTCAGTCTTCACGCGCCGAACAGCAAGCGCATAGATCCCGACACTGGCAAAGAGGTTTCTTTCAACCTTCTGGATGAGATGGAACCGTTCAACGAAGCGGCCTTCAGATGAGGATGCCCAACCGTCCGATGAGCCGAACGCGGACACGACACCGCGTCGGATATCTTGATCGTTGGGTGAGGGAGAGAAATATGGAACACAAAACTGGATTCCGATTCATCGCATCCGTTTTAAGCTTGCTCTTGACCCTGGACGCATTGGTTGGCTGTGGTAAGCCTCAGTCCAATCTTAAGAACGAATTTGCCACCGACCTCGGTAACGGGGTCACCATGGAGTTGGTCCTGATTCGTTCAGGTTCGTTTACGATGGGCGCAAACAGGAGTACGACAGGTGTCGAGAGGCCCGCTCACAAGGTAACCATCACCAAGCCATTTTATCTCGGCAAATACGAAGTCACTCAGGAACAATGGCAGCAGATTATGGGCAGCAACCCGAGCCAGTTCAAAGGAACGAAGAACCCGGTTGAGCAGGTTACGTGGAATGAATGCCAAGCGTTCCTCGCCAAATTGAAAGCGAGAGCAGCCGGCACAGAATTTTGTCTGCCAAGCGAGGCGCAGTGGGAGTACGCCTGCCGGGCTGGAAGTACCGGCGAGTATTGCTATGGCAATGGAGTGGCAAGCTTGGGTGACTACGCTTGGTACAGCGGCAATTCTGGCGGCACGACCCATCCTGTGGGCGAGAAGCAGCCCAATGCTTGGGGACTGTACGACATGCACGGAAACGTCGAGGAGTGGTGTGCGGACTGGTACGGAGATAGATATTACGCCGACAGTCCAAGGCGGGACCCCGCAGGCCCCGCATCCGGCCAGTGGCGTATCTCGCGGGGAGGTAGCTGGGGGAACGAAGCCATTTTCGTGAATTCCGCCTTTCGTCTGTATGACAAGCCGGACTCAAGGAGGTTTTGTGGTCTGCGAATATGCGTGGTCGGCCTGCACTGAGCGATGGACGGGAGCAGAAGAAACACCCAACCAACCGATGAGCCGAACGCGGACACTACACCGCGTCGGCTATCTTAATCGTTAGCCGTCATGCACACCTCCCGACCTTCACTTGCCAGATATTTGTATGCTCGGCTTGGGCCAGGATCACGCGGACAGTGCCTTGGGCATATGTTCTCCCGGTCGTTTGGAGCCTCAGATTTCACTCGCTTCTGGCAATACTGGAATCCCTTGGGGGGCTACTTTCTGGGGTACTTCTGCTATGCCCCCTTGCGACGTTTTGCGCCACGACCACCGTGCCTGATCGTCACCTTTGCACTGAATGGATTCCTTCATGATCTGGGATTTGTGTGGCCTTGGGGTATCGCTAGGACCGAACGCCTGCCGTTTCCGTTTCCCGTCTTTACTTTGTCTCTGGTCATGTTTGCCGTCATCATTCTGGTCGCCGAACGCTATCGCCTCACACTTGCCAACCTCTCCTTGCCCATGCGCGTCGCTTGCCACCTGGTCGCGTTTGTTGGCCCGTTCGCCTGTTCAATCGGCATTCTCCTCCTCATACGAATATGACGGCTAACACCGCGCTCGAGCCAACGCCGACTGCCCCTTGAGTTTATGGATGGTATGAGTTACACAACGATTATTGAGATTGCGGAGCCACTTGCCGGTCGGCGTGGCTCAGCTTTGGATCGTTAGGCGGCAAGCGAGTGCGTGCTTATGAAGATATTGTCAATCTTGTCTGCCACAATTTTGGTTTGGAACCTCGGATGCAGCGGCACGCATCAGCGTTTGGACGCTTGGGAATACAAGGTTATACAAAGGTATGATTATCCGGGTCTGAATAACACGAATCATTTGGAGTATGCTTTTTCGTGGCAAACACAGTTGCACATTTACGAGCAGCAAGGCTGGAGTATTGATTCCGTTGCATTCACCACCAACAATTTTGGCAAAGCTGCATTGATTACGCTGAAACATGCAAAGAAATAGTCAGACTTGTATTTGCTGCCCAACAAGTCGCCGGAGCCAACTGCCGTTGGCGCTGTCAGTTCTGCTGTCGCGGTTCACACCGCCAGTCGGCGGCGGCTCAGATTTTTTCGTTAGCCCGCTCGAATACGCACGGGATGACTGACACACGCGCGTTCGTGCACGAAGACGCAATCAATGAATCAATGTGGGTCGAGATGCTGCATTGATGACCATTTCCCAGTTGACGAAAGTGTCATCCGGCTTGCCCGCAACTCGTGACGCGATTTTTCCATATTCGGGTCGGAAGTAAGCAGCTTTGCTGAACATTTCGATTGAAGCTTTGGGATCCCAAAGATGAGGTTGAAACCCCTTCTCTCCGTTGATCGCTCGTTCCCGGTCAAAGCTGCTCTTACTATTGACGAATTCCATGTGTGTCTTGGAGCCATCGGCAAATGAGACGACGAAATCCACGGCGCGGTGAAGCGATGCTCCGTTGGGTCCACGAAAATCGAAGAGATGTGCGCCGCGCCGCTCTCCGGCTCGAGCCAGCGTCAGCAATGGTTCGATGCTATAAAGGTGGTAACCCATCGCATCCCGAACGTGAAAATCCGTGCTGGCGCCGTCAGCCTCCAGATCCGCAGCAATCTGCCGGCGAAAACCATTCATGACTTCTTTGGTGAGCGGTTCGTTCCCAAGGGTCATGGCAACGAGGCCTGTGATCTTTAAGCCGTGGCTAACCCAGTTGCCTCGGCCTCCGTTCCGATATTTCACCCACAGAGCATTGGCCTTGCTTTGCAGCCAAGCGTCCACCAGTTGCTGGTCGCTTTTGGCGAAACTGCTGCGGAGCAGGTCGTAGGCAACAATGACTGATTCAAAAGGACTCTCATTAATTGCATTTCCGTCGGCCTTGTTCACTCTGGCCCAGGCGACAATAAACTCACGCGCTTTGGCAGAGTAATTCGTGTTGCCGGTGATAACCGAAGACCATGCCAGAGCATAGATCTTCTTTCGATCGGCCATGGCGGCACGGCTGCGAATCTTCAGCGGATCCTTTTGGAGATGCCCCTCGCTGACGACTTTCTCGATCGGATCCGGTTTGGCGGTCAGCGCTTTGTCGGCAACTTTTCGGATGATGGCGAATTGTTCTGCGGCGGAAGCGTTCGTGCTGATCAGGCCACGCAACTGCACAATCTCGTTGGAGTCTAAACTGACGCAGCCCGCCTCCGAATCGGCGCATACGGTGTGTAAAACCATCCAAACTGAAAGGAATAAAAGGGCAGATTGCAGTTTCATTGGCGCAGCTCGATTACCATAATGGTGCTCCTCCGTTGCCTATCCAATGTCAGCATAATCTTGTCAACGCATGACCACAATGCGAAAACGGCCAAGGCGACCCGCAGAGAACCACCATTGCAGTTTTAGCTCAAATCCAGGCAGAGGCGGATGCTAACAAAAACGACAATTGCAAAGTACATGCGTCAATTCGTGAGGAGTCGCAACGCACTTGCTTTACCTGAGCGATTGGAGGATGATGAGAGCAAAGGTTCGTGTGGAGTGATGACATGAATCGTTTCGTTGGAGCTATAAGCCTTGCTTTTGCTTCCGTGACTTTGTTGCACGGCGCTGTGCTTACCGGTCCTTTCGCCCTAGATAAGGGACACTGGACGCTCGTACCGAACGGAGACTTCCAATCGGGCGCAATGACAGACTGGGTCAATTGTTGTGAGCAAATAGGCATCTTTCGCTCATCAGTTGCCGGTGGTGAATCCTCGGTCAATCAAGCGGGCAAAGGCAGCGGTTTTGCCGTTATTCAGACTGTTTCTGTCGAGCCCGGTGGAACCTATGTGTTGTCCGGGTTTGTTCAAACCGGAGAGTTGTCAGGGCATTTTTATCTGGATCTCAATGATGTTTCCTTCGAACCGCATGACGATCTACAGGGAGGAATCGGAGCTGCCGCAGGAGTTGCGGAGTGGCAGTTTGTTTGGGCGGCCTTCACGGTTCCCTCTAAGGTGACGAACATCACTGTGCGCGTCGTCCATGATGGTTGCTTCCAGCCGGGTGAACATGGATATGTGGATCAGGTTGCCGTCACTCCCGTATGCGAGTTCGTGCCGCCAGAAACGACCGACGCAGTTCTCAAGAAAAAAGATACTCGCTGATGAAGACGGTCAATTTGGCGGTCATTGTCGCTTCTAAAGAATTATCGCAGAAGTCCGACTCACCATCCAATGCAGCTGCTTTCGCCAAAGAATCTGCTGCGTGACGATGCGCCAAGCATTCCTTGCCTTGTCGTATTTGCTCCTGGCGTAGTGGTCGGCTCTGACCGTTCGGGCGCGTAGCCACGCATTTATGTTCCTCGACACCATCCACGGAATTATCGACAGGCGGGTGTTGCTGAACTACCGCATCAATCCTGTGCTCCTTCGGCAGGTTCTCCCGCCCCCCTTCCAACCCAAGCTATATGCCGGTTACGGTGTGGGGGGTATTTGTATGATCCGTTTCAAGCAGTTGCGGCCCCGGGGTGTATCCCCAACTGACGAACGTCCTCCCGAACGGAGCCACGTACATCGGGGAGATGAAAGACGGGAAGGCCAGTGGACGGGGGAGGCTAATATCGCCGGATGGGGTGCAGTACTACGTAGGAGAGTTCAAAGACGGCAAGGAAAATGGCCAAGGGAAGCTCACGCTTTCAGATGGCGGTAAGTATGAGGGCGAGTTTAAGAATGACATGCCAAATGGTCATGGGACGCTCTTGATGGCGGATGGGTCGAGGTACGTTGGAGAGGTACGTAACGGCCAACCTAATGGTCCGGGGACGCTCACCTTGGTGGGTGGTACAATCCAGCAGGGTGAGTGGAGAGAAGGGAAAAATTACCGGACGACTGGAACCCTGATAGGCCCTGATGGAACGAGAGAAGTGGGAACTTGGAATTTCGATGGGACGAAGTGCGGCGGGATGATTAAGTGGACGGATGGCCGGCAGTATAAGGGGGACTGGAAAGTCGCCGTGGACTCAGGCGAGTTGCCGGACGGCAGGGGCGCTATGACATGGCCCGATGGTCGGAAGTACGTCAGTCAGTTTAAGGATGGCAAAATGGACGGCACTGGCAAAATAACATATCCAGATGGGAAGGTCGAAGACGGATTCTGGAAGGACGACAAGTTTTTAGGAGCCTCACCCTCGCCATAGGGAATTTACTATTGTCGATAGTGGCTCGCTGAGGCCTTTAAGACCACTAACATTTACAGTCTTAATTTCGGGCGGCCTTAACCCTCAGCATGTTCCGCCGCATATCGCCCGACGCGGATCGATTCGGTTTGCGCTTGGCTGGCGGAGGCGTAGGATTAAAGAGAGAGGAGAGAGCAAATGGAGATAGTCTTTGTTTTAGCTCTAGGACTGGGAATGTTCGCTCTCATCGCTGCCATCTTTGGTTTTTGGATTTGGATGCTTATTGACTGCATTAAGCACGAGGCGTCCGAAGGCAACGATAAGATTATATGGGTGCTTGTCATTATCTTCACGAACTGGATAGGAGCGTTAATTTACTATTTTGTTCGTCGTCCCGAGCGACTGAGGGCTGCCGTTCTAAGCCGCCTAGCAGCGTCTCGTAGGCAGTCGGCTGCACCATAGGGGCAGCTTAACTGTCAATATGGAGCCCGCAAGTGTTTTTTATGGAGGAAGAGCCGAGCGCCTGACCGTGTGATATTCCGAGGGCTTGCTCGATAAACCACCACTTCAATCAGTCAACGGGACAGGTCGCGTCGCTTGCCTGCCTTTGTGAATACTATTCAAGCTCGACTTGATCACTGAAAAAGAGTACAAGCTTTCCTCGAAGCGCAGTGCATCTTTGACGTCCCGTGGTCGCAGGTCACCTCAGACTTGCATGGCTTCCGAAGGGAACTTGATCATGAGGACATCGGCATGGCTTGCGATTGTGCTCCTGTTTCTAACTGGAGAACTTGGCGGAGTAGGCGACCAGACGTTAACTACTTTGTACCAGTTTGGAGGTGTTGCGAGCAACGGCCTATCGCCCAATCCGCTCGTTCAAGGCACTGACGGGAGCTTTTATGGAACGACTTACGATGGTGGTGCAAGCACGAATTGCCCAAACGGATGCGGCACGATATTCAAGATCAGCCCCAGTGGCGTGCTGACAACTCTCTACTCCTTTAGTCAGAGTGACGGGGGCCATCCAAACGCCGGCTTGGTGCAGGGGACCGACGGGTGTTTTTACGGAACAACACTCCATGCCCTAGGGACAGTATTCAAGGTGACGGCAAGCGGGTGCCTTACAAATCTTCACATCTTCATGAGCTTGGACGGAAATGGCCCGTATGCAGGGTTGATACAGGCCAGCGATGGCAATTTCTACGGGACGACGAAGTTCGGTGGGATGAATCGCTTGGGCAATGTGTTTAGAATTAGCTCGAGTGGAGATTTTTCAAACCTATACTCATTCAGCGGCAGTGATGGGCAATTTCCTGTTGGGGGACTAATACAAGGCAGCGATGGGAATCTCTACGGCACCACGGTTGAAGGAGGAAACACGAATCTTTACAGTGGATCTGGAGAGGGCACCGTGTTTCGAATCAGTCTCTCTGGGGTTCTGACAAATCTGCACTTCTTCAATGGCTGGGATGGACGTTTTCCGTGGTCGGGACTTATCCAAGCTACAGATGGATGTTTCTATGGGACCACCTCCGATGAAGGAAGCAGCGATGGAGTGCTTTACGGCACCGGTACTGTGTTCCGGATCAGTACAAGCGGAACTTTGACGACTCTTGTAACCTTCACTGGTGCTAATGGGGCGCAGCCAATGTTCGCTCCGTTGTTGCAGGGCAGTGATGGAAATCTCTACGGCACCACGCAATTGGGAGGCACGAGCGGTCACGGCACCGTGTTTCGCATCAGTCCGAATGGCAATTTCACCAATTTGTACTCGTTCATAGGTCCTAGTGATGGCAGCAGGCCATTTGCTGGACTAGTTCAGGGGAGTGATGGCAACTTCTATGGCACGACTGGCTTTGGAGGAAACACAAATGTCAATGGTGGCCTCGGCTGGGGAACCGTATTCAGAATCTCCGTTCCTCTCAACCCGCCCGCCAATCAGATTTCGGCAGTCCAGACAGCAGACAATGATGTTACCGTCTCAATTCCCTCCGTTGCAGGCGAGACATATCAATTGCAGTTCACTCCTGATCTTTCCTCTGGCACTTGGTCCAATATTGATGGCGCAGTCGTGAGTAACAGTATCGGCGCAATGTTGGCCGTGACTAATTTCGGTGGAGCGTCAGCGCCGCAGGGGTTCTATCGTTTCAACATAACACCATGAGGAGCATCGTGATTACGTCAGACCTCCGGCTCTCCGGCGCTGAAGCGGCGGTGTCTACCGGCAGGTCACCGCATCCAGTGCCGCCAAATCATTACCATTGCCGCCGTGTCCAGCCCGCAATACTGGAACAACAGCTTGCGATAGCTTTTCCGAGCCTCCGCATCGGCAGCCGACACCCCAAACATCATCTCTTGGTACAACCGGATCGCCCCCGTGCCTTCCCGAATGACCTCCTCCTTCTCGCCGATCGGCAATGGTGGCAGCGTGGCGTATGGATCCAGCAGTTTGCCAGTCGAGTCGTAGCCGACATACTGCGCAAACATCGGATCAGCACGCAACTCAGCATCTGCTTCCCACACGGCGGGCAGGACGTATTTGATCGACAGGCTGCCCTTCATCAGCGGATGGAAATAGTAGCGCTTAGTCAGCTCACATAGATCCATCACACGGGAGTTGCCCTTTGCTGTTAATCGATCCAGCCAAGCGGCGAGCGCAGGATCCCTTTCACGGTAATCGTCCATCTGCCGACGAATCTCCCGGAGCACGACCAGCTCATAGGGCGACCAGATGTAAACCGTGCCTTCATTGCCAATCTGCTCTTTCAAGCTGCGGGCGAAGGAGAAATTCGGAAACGCATCCACATCGTTCAGCCACTCGCCGTGCTCCAACTGGCCTCCGGGAGTGCTCACTGAATGGCAACTCCACTGGAACGCTGCGATCTCGTACGGCCGCATCCCGGTGTGATACGGGATCGCCAACCGTGACGCTTCAAAGTCAATGAAGTGCAGAGGGTATTTGTGCGCTTTCAGAATGCGCTTCAGATCAGGATCGATGAACTCACAGTTCTTAGCCGTGTACTCCAGTTGCACTTTCTGCCGCTCCGCCGTGGCTCCTGAAAGAATTTCTTCCGGGACGTCGGCGAGCGCCGCCTTGCCTTGGGCGGCGAGTTGAGCCGGCAGATCAGCACTTTTGCCGCCCGCCAAATCGATTCGGTAAAGATCAAGGATGTGCGGATCTGGATCGGCGAGCTTTCCCCAGCACTCTTTGAATCCACTCGGCGACGTCTCGACCCGATACTCGCAGTGTTTGCAGTTCTTGCCGATCACAGGCTCGACTGCGATCACTGAATCTTTGGTCAATGTCGCCGCCAGCATGTCGGCAGACGCTGAAATCTCATTTTCAAGCTCGGCGACTTCATCAGCGACGTTCAGGATCGCCAGCACATGTTCCTTGGGTAGCCGAGCCGCATCGCCCGTGTAATCGACCCGCGGACGGAAGCGGCCCTGTGGTCCTTCGCCCCGGCGCAACTGGAACTTGTCGAAAGTGCTATTGATCGTCGACTCCTTGGCTTTATCAACGACGCAGAGATAAGGAATAATTTCATAGCCTGGGAATGCTCGCCGTAGAACAACCACTTGAAATGTAACGTCCTCCAGATATGGTCGCCAGCCGGAGTCGATGCCGCCACGTGCCCCACGAAATGGATTCTCCCCATCCTCAACCGTGTCGACAGATGTGGATTTGATCTCAATCAGGCGAAGCGTCTTCCCGAAGCGCTCGAGAATGTCGTGCCGCGCGAGTAAACGGCCGCTGATCACTGTCGCTTCAAATAGCGTGCAGTTAGCCGCGCTTAAAGCAGCCTTGGTGTCAGCGAAGGTTTTTTCAGGGTTGTCCCAGTCGCCGATTTCTCGTCCGTCCGGGTACAGCAGCTTCGCCATTTTTTCGACCATGTAGCCGCCGTCCGCCAGGAACTCCATATAAGGATCGTCGTCGAGCAGCGACGGGTACCGCATCTTTTTGTAATAAAGCTTCGTGGGACAGGTGCGGGCGACGATGAAATCCGACTTCGTGAGATAGCTGCTGGAAGCGGAACTGCTCACATGGCCGAGTGTGCCGCATTGTGTTTGTTTTTGCAGTTTCATTTTAGACTTCCATGTCTTGCATTCGGCCAGTAATCGCTTCGATCGGTTGCTCCTGAGCCTCTGCTTCGTTAGCGTCATCGCATGCGCCGTGAGACAGAGGCCAGATCCTGAATCCGCCCCGAACTGCACGTTTCAGTTCCCACGCACCCCGGATGCCTTTGCCATCGCCGAAGCCCTCGTAAAAAAGTTCGTGCGAACCAACATATGTCTTCGTCCAGTGCAACTGGTTGTTGCCATAGCGCCCGTCAACAACGAATGGACCGATATCGTCGTTCCCTTCGCCGGTGATACGGCCGTTGCCGAACTCCAGGGCGAGATCCATCCGGTGGCGACCGGGTTCACGAGGATCCAAGTAGAAACCAGTCCAGGGGCCCGAAGGGAATGAGTTCTCATTCATGGCGCTCACGGAATGTGATGCAGGGGAATGAAGACCTCGACGACCCAGCCGATTTCGATCCCGAAATCCTTAAACCAGGTGTTAAAGTTGCGGACACCGAAGGCGCTGGCGAGCACAGTTTCAATCTTCCTTGCCGTCGACTCACTCCCGATGCCGCAAATTTCCAGCGAATGCTCTTCATGCCCCAAGTCGATGCTGGAGAAGTCCCGCAACCACACGAGATTGGCCGCCTCCAGCCGCTCCATCGCCCGGGCTCGATGCTCGAAGAGATCGGGATGAAAAACGAAGTTCACAAGTTGCGTCCTTCCCGTGCGGCCGCCTTCAGTTGAAAGTCGATTGCGGCCCTCACTGCTGCGATATGAATTCCCCACTCCAAAGTATTCCGCTCCTCATCAATATGGAGTCCATAGTGATAGAACTGATCCTCTGCCGGGGCGGCATCGAATTGATTCGCTGGCAAAGACGCGATAGCCGCCTCGAATGCTCCCAATTGTGCAAACAGAAGTGTCTCGCCAAACCAATCGGTAAGTGCGGGGGACCGAGTCAGCATGTCCAGCATCGACCGATCGAATGTTTTGTACACCAGGTCGGCGATTTCGACCGTGGCGAAAAGCAATCCGTCCCACGGATCCAGTTGGGGACAGAAAATCACAACAGGAACATCCGATCGGCTGAGGCGGCCCTGCAGATCGAGCAGATACTCCAACGCAGACCGTGGAACTGCTCCCAACGCCTCGGTTATCGCAGAAGCGCTGAAGTAGAACACGAGACTGGGAACAGGCGGCACCAGTCCAAGACCGAAATGCAAGTGTGGTGCGGCTTGCACGCCGCAGCGGCGAAAGGTCGGTGGATTTTTTGCGAGCCACTGGGCCAAGTATCCGAGGTTCGCCTCAACCATGGCATTACCCAGACGGTCTGCGAATTTCGGCTGACGAAGCAAAGGATAGAGGTGCTCGACGAACTGGCGATCCACTTTCAACGCATCAAGAGGGACGCAGACCGAAATCTGCCCTGCCCATTCTACCCCACGCCCGGAAGGCATTCCGGGTCGGACAATCATCTCGAGACCTGTTCGCATGATTTCCTCGGGCCGGCTGGAGGCGTAGTCAGTTCCTGCGAAGCAGGGATATCCCGGTCGTCGCAGACGACGCAGCAAAAGACCTAAACGGCGACTCAACGCCAAGGAAACGGGCGGGTTTTTCTCCACATATGTATTATAGACTAATTATCGACGAAAGTCAAGTGTAAATACTTGCAGCGCAGATATTTAGCACTCTTTTGGATTTGGCGGTTTCATTAACGGCTGAAGCGTGCTTATATTGAGAAACTATCGGGATCCTTTCCCAAAGCAGCCTCTCGCGGCAAAGACGGTGTTGAACCGGTCTGGCAGCGAGGCGAGTTCGGTGTGGGAACAACAAAGTTTGCAGATGCCTTTCATTCTGTCCAAGGATTCGTATCAACTGCCAGTGCGATGGCGAAATCAAGCGTGAAGATTGGAACGGCAGCCGCATAGGATCGACCTGTTGGGCGAGCGTGCATGCCGATGTCGTGGACAATAGCCGAATAGAAGGGGGCACCCTGCTGGGGCACGGATCACGGCACCAGCCGCACCCGATAGAATCGGGACGGTGAGTTCGTCGCCGCACCGACGTCGACGTAATTCGTGACGATGCCCTGCGTGTTGGTGACGACGAAAAGGTCGGCAAAAACGCTGGGATAACCGTTGCCGTTAGCCACCTGCAGGGCGTTGGTCCTGCCGATGCCCGTCGTCCAACTGACATCGAGGCTGTTGCTCCCACTCGGCGCAACCGACAGGATCCGGAAGGCGGCGGATGGATTGGTCGGGTCGACACCGGCAAGGTACTCCTGCAGGAGCGTGAATCCGTCTCCATCGGGGTCGTCGGTGGCGAGCGTGTTGTCGTTGGTCTGTCCGATTGGGTGTTTGAAATACTGCATCATCCAGCAATCGGGGGTTCCGTCCCCGTCGCTGTCCACGCCCGAGGTGTCCGCATCGGCGAGGTTCGAATTCGCCGAATTGAATTGTTCCCCTTTGTAGGCACGCACCATGTAATAATAGGTCGTGTTGCAGACCACCCCCGTGTCGGCGTAGGTCGTCACGTTCGACGTCAAGGTGGCGATCACACGGAACTGTCCATTGGACGAAGGCTCCCGAAAGACCCTGAACCCGTCCTCGATGTTGGAGTTGTCCGTCCAGGATAGGTTGATCTGGTTGGTCGCCACCGGTGCGGCCACGAGATTCGACGGGGCACCAAGTTGCGTCGTTCCGCTTGCCTGATTGCTGTAGCCGGAATAGCCGCCGGCGTTGTACGCCCTCAAGCGGTACCAGTATTTCGTGACCTCCGTCAATCCCGTGTCGGTGTAGTTCGTGATGTTCGCCGTCACCGTAGCGACCTGGGCCCACGTTCCAGGAGCCCCGCCGTTGTCGGGCGCACGCTCTATGCTGAAGCCGTCCTCCGCCGTGCTGTCGTCGGTCCAAGTCAGGCTGATCTGGGATGCCGACAAGATATGCAGGACCAGTCCGCTCGGCGCCGCCAGTGGTGGAGTGGCGGCGCTGGCCTGGTTGCAGTAGGGCGAATAGCCCTCGGCGTCGTACGCCCGCACCCGGTACCAATAGATTGTGCTCGGCATGACGCCTGTGTCGTCGTAGTTGGTGACGTTGGCCCCCACGGTCGTGACCTGCGCCCACGTGCCCGGACTGCCGCTCCCGTTGTCCAAAGCACGCTCAATCGCAAAGCCGGTCTGTGTGCTGGCGTTGTTCGTCCAGACCAGGTCGATCTCATTGGAGGAAATCGTCGTCGCCATCAGTCCGGAAGGAGCATAGGGAGCGCACGTCACCGCCACGCAATCTCCAAAGCCAACGCCAATCGACAGGATTCCCGTTAGTCCTGCGGGTGGAACCGTCGCCCGGGGATACCCCCAGCCGACCACGGTGCCGTCGCTCTTCAGCGCCATGCTGAAGTAGTCTCCGGCTCCAATCGCCACGACCCCGGTCAAGCCTGCGGGTGTGTTCGTTTCCCCTGCATAGCTGTATCCCCAGCCGACAATCGAGCCGTCGGACTGCAACGCAAGGTTGTGGTAATCGCCCACGGCGATGGCGACGATGTTCGAAAGTCCCGGAGGTGTCGACGCTTGGCCGTATTGGTTGTGCCCCCAACCAACAACCGTCCCGTCGCTCTTCAGCGCCAGGCTGTGCTCATATCCCGCACCGATGGCGACGACTCCAGTCAGGCCCGGCGGCGGAGAGGCTTGGCCGTAGGCGTTGTAACCCCAGCCGACCACCGTTCCGTCAGCCTTCAAGGCGAGGCTGTGTGCGCCGCCTGCGTCAATCGCCACGGCATTCGTCAGTCCCGCTGGCGGTGAGGCTTCGCCGGAGTAATTGTAACCCCAGCCCACGACAGTCCCGTCCCCCTTCAGGGCGAGGCTGTGGTAGTCGCCTGCGGCGACGGCCACCACACCGGTCAATCCCGCTGGTGGCGTTGCTTCGCCATAGTCATTCTCGCCCCAACCGATGACCGTGCCGTCGCTCTTCAGGATCAACCCGTCGAGAGCCCCGTCATCTGCCGCAACCACGCCGGTCAGACCCGTTGGGGTTGCGGTGGATCCGAATGTGTCCTCGCCCCACGCAATGACGGTCGTTTCGCACGGCGTGGGTGAGGCAATGGTTGCCACTGGCGAATAGCCGGAATTGCCGCCCTTGTTGTAGGCCCGGACACGATAAGTGTAAGTGGTACCAGGCCAAGTCAAGGTGTCCCGGTACGCCACCGTGTTGGGCAGCACCTGGGTGATCTGGGAGAAGACGGAGCCATCCGTGGAACGCTCGATCTTGAATCCGTCTTCGTTGGTCGAGACATCGCTCCAACCCAGGATGATCTGGTTGTACCAAGGGGCTGTGGCGACCAGGTTGGTCGGGGCACTGGGAATGGTTTGCGCCATGCCTGCGCCCTGGAAGACGGCAAGGCAAAGACACAGCCCACACCCACTCAAGCGTCGACGTCGTTTCTCCATCGTGTATCCCACACTTCCCGTGCAACACGAAACCCGCTCATTGTGAAGGAGGATAGCGAATCTCTCGACGGTTTGCGACCAAATATGGTCCATGTCTGACGACGTTCACACGGTACCGGCACAACCTTGAACACAACGCACGGATTGTTCAGAGCCAGCTCAGACTCTGAACCGTAGCGGGCTGGTTCAGACCAGATAGGTTCAAAGTTCACGGGCACTTTGGATCGTCTCGATCGATATTTTGTTCAAAGTTGCGGTCGAACCGGTTCAGAGCCAACCCAGCGGCGCAGCATTCGGACCGGACGATTGCCACAAGCGGCGTTTTCCTCCAGAGTTTGGAAACGTGGCTAAGACTTGCCCGTTTCGAAAATCTCATCCAGCACATCGATAAAGGGCGTCATGATGAGAACGTGGTGCGCCATAAAGTCGATGAACTTCTCGGATTCGTTTTCCGTGAGCATTTTTACCAACTGCTGCCTAGATTCCGGCAGTTCGTACCAAAAGCACAGTGATTTTGGCTTGTCGTCGAGCTGATACTTCAACTTCTCGTCCTTCATGACTCTTGGAGGCGCCTTGTGAATTTTGGCTCGTGCTTGGTCGATGTCCAGAGTTCTGCCCTTGGGAGCCGAGATCCAAATGTATGCATAGGGGTTCTCTCCCTCATTGGTGCATGAGATTGATGGCGACGAGGCCAAGAAGCAACCGCTGACGACTTCAATATTTTCGATGCTCTTGGGCTGAGGGACAATGCGTAGGCGGGTTTGTAATCTTCTAACAGTTGAAAAAGCCGTTGCTTCTGCTCGGTCGATTCTTTTGATTCTGTCGCACGGTACTCACGAACAGCGGTCTGATAATGCGCCAACAGGTCGGCGAGCGTAGTCTGCTGTGTCATAGAATCAATGTCAGCGGCGCCATTTGGAAAATCAACGCAAGGTCGTCAGTCGTCACTTCTTCATCTTCTTGACGATGATTTCTAGCAGAGGTTTCGGCGGTCGTGTCGTACGTAAGTTTTTCACTCTGTCGATACCATACTCTCGGACGGCGGCATTAAACGCAGTGCGAAATTTCTTGGTTATTGCGAACGGCGGTGGTGGATAGTGCCGCAGTGACCACACTTGAATCGCTTGAAATGGCCAAGCGCTAACGAAACCCTTCTCCTTCCGATCAATCTTGGCGATGAAGTCGACTGACATCCAACTCGGATTGGCCGCACCTTTGTCCATAAGTTCAAAAATGAGTATCCAATCCGCTTTCGTGTAATCATTTTTTCGGCAGTTACTGTAAACGCAACAACCTCGAGGTTATTGATGTCTTTGTTGAAAAGGGGGAGTCAGCCAAGACGGTCGACCGAACAGAGTTCCAGAAACTTCTGACGTATTGCCGCGAGCACAAAGGTTGCGTCGATGTGGTTGTGGTCTACTCATTGAGTCGATTTGCCCGGGAAAAATATGACCATTTTGCTGTCCGCGCTCTGCTGCATAAATTTGGCATCACGCTTCGATCTGCAACCGAACCGATTGATGAAAGCCCCACCGGGAAATTGATGGAGGGCGTGCTGGCGTCGTTCAACCAGTTCGATAATGATGTCCGTGGGGAACGAACCCGCACGGGGCTGAAGAAAGCTGTCGACCTCGGACGCTGGCCGTTTTTTGCTCCCATTGGATATCTCAATTCCAAAGATGCCACTGGAACAGCCGTTATCACTCCCGATCCTATTCGCGCTCCTCTTATCCGCATGGCGTACGAAAAATACGCGACAGGGTTGTACACCAAGCAACAAGTTCTCGAAATGGTTACGGTGGCAGGGCTGCGGACCCGTAAAAACAGAAAACTTGCTAAGCAGGAACTGGATCGCATCCTCGCCAATCCTATATATGCGGGTCGGATCAAAATAAACGTCTGGTCGGAGCGCAAGAAGGGGAACTTCGAATCGATCGTCACTGAGGATTTGTTTGAGCGGGTTCAGGCAATCCTCTCGGGACGTAAGCCAAAGCTGTCCCCGTTTCAACGACATCATCCTGATTTTCCCCTGCGTGCATTCATCCGCTGTTCCCAATGTGGCCAAGTCATTACTGGCAGCTGGTCGAAGGGACGAAACCAGAAATGTCCTTACTATCATTGCGCCGGGCGCTGCCGTGGAATCAACCTGCGTAAGGAGAAACTCGAGGCGAAGTTCACGGCACTGTTGGAACGCATGCAAATCCGTCAGGAGTACGTTGAGCTATTCCGAAAGATCGTTCTCGACCAATGGCAGAACAAGAGCGATGCCACAATCAGCATGTTGGCCGGGTATCAACGAGAACTCCGGCAACTGAACGACCAGAGGGAACAGTTGATTGATGCATTCGTCTATGCCAAGGCAATCACTCAGGAGATATACAACCAGCGGTTGGACAAGCTTGAACAGGAGATCGCGCTGGCGAGGATGCGACTGCATGACGCTCAACTTGATGAGGTCGACTTGGAATCGGTTTTGAGCTTTGCGGAAAAGTTTTTGCTCGATCCAGCCCGACTTTGGCTCGAAATGTCGCTCGAGCAACGGCAGCGGTTCCAACTGGTTCTATTTCCGAAGGGAATTGAGCTGATGCCAAATGGGGAAGTTGGAACCGCTGTAACATCTTCTGTTTTCGAGATCTTACAGCCGAAATCGGGGGACAAGACACAGTTGGCGGGAGTGACGGGGCTCGAACCCGCAACCTCTGCCGTGACAGGGCAGCGCTCTGAACCAGTTGAGCTACACCCCCAGCCGCCGAAACGGAAAATCCGAAGGGCCAAATCCGGAATCCGAAACAAAATCGCTTCGAATTTCGACATTCGTGCTTCGTATTTCCGCGCCTTCCGGCGCGGTGGTGGGCGCTAAAGGACTCGAACCTTTGACCCCCTCGGTGTAAACGAGGTGCTCTGGCCAACTGAGCTAAGCGCCCGCAACCGCCAAGCATTACAGGCAAAGCAGGACCTTGTCAACGCCGCGGATTTACCCGAACCCCATTCTGGCGTATGATTCCATGAGAAGAGAGGAGTCCGCCATGTACAAGAATATCTTGCTGGGCACAGACGGTTCCCCGGCGGCCGCCGTCGCCGCCGATTACGCAATCTGGTTTGCCAAGCAACTCGGGGCACATCTGCACGTGTTGTACATCACCGACATTCGTTTGCTCGAAGGCCCGTGGATGTCGGATCTTTCGGGCGCGGTCGGCGCGCAACCCTACGTGGCGCTGGTGCCACAAATCCAACAATTCCAACGCGATAAAGCCGCCATGATTCTGGCCGCCGCAGACAAGCGCTGCCGCGATGCGGGGGTCACCTGCGAAGCCGCGCACGAAACAGGCGGACTCGTACAAACGATGCTCGATTACGAGCGGCGCGCCGATCTGGTCGTCCTCGGGCAGCGCGGTGAGCACGCCCAGTGGTCCGAAGGCATGTTGGGTTCCGTCGTCGAACGCATGGTCCGTGCTTCCATCAAACCGTGCCTCGTCACGCCGGGAAAGTTTCGCGCGGTCAAACACATGTTGATTGCCTACGATGGCAGCATTGAATCCGGCAAGGCGCTGCACGCGGGGATCGATCTGGCGGTGACGCTCCATTCGGAGGTGACCGTCATCACTGTTTGCCAACGGGAATCTGAGGAGACCGCCTCGAAAGTGCTGAATGAAGGAATCCAATTGGCGAAAGATCACGGTTTGCAGCCCCACGCTCAATTGGTCCACGGAAATCCGGAAACCGAAATCCTCAACCGCTGCGAAAGCGCGAAGGCCACGCTGATCGTCATGGGTGCGTATGGTCACACTCGCATTCGCGAGCTCATTCTCGGATCGACCACGTCCCACGTTTTGCGCAAGGCGCGTGTGCCTGTCCTGTTGGTCCGGGGCTAATTCGCCGAGTGTGAAAGCCCGAACGGGTTCGCAATGAGTTTCTGCTTCGCGTTCACATTGGATCGAAGTGAGAACGAGGGAGCAGCGGTCTTGATCGTTGGCCGTTAGATTTGGTATCAATGCGATATGACCACAATCCGCGTGGTTCCACGAATCCGCGTCGTGTCCGGGCGGGAAATCGCGCTCGGCCCGGGCAAGGTGGAATTGCTCGAGCACATTATGGACACGGGGAGCCTGCGCAAGGCGGCGGAAGCCATGGAAATGTCTTACATGCGCGCGTGGACGCTCGTGCAGACGATGAATCGTTGTTTTAAGAAACCACTCGTAGTCACGAAACGCGGAGGCGCCGAGGGCGGTGCGGCGCTGGTAACGTCTGAAGGCAAAGCTGTGGCCGTCCTCTATCGACGCATGGAGTCACAAAGCATGAAGTCCACCGCGTCTGCGCAAGCCGAGTTGGCGAAGTATCTGCGGTAGTTCCTTTTTCTTCCGGGTGGGCACTTCGAACATTCTACTTGCCATCGCTTCTCGCCCATCGATATATTTGCATAAATATAACGAAAGGATGAGTGAGAATATGAGAGGGCGAGTGAGGATGGTGAAGGTGCTCGTTTCGGTATCGGTGGGGTTGTGGCTCCTAGGGCAGGACGCCACGAGCGCTCAGGCGACGATTTCAGCAAATTCTGTCGCTGATGCGTTTGTGCGCTCAGCGGATCCGACGCATAATTACGGCGGAGCGGGAGCACTCTCGGTTTCGGGAACAATTGCCACCAATGCTAATGGTGTTCAGCACGGGGTGTTCGATTCATTTCTCCGTTTCGATATTTCCAGTACGGTCGCACAATTCAACGCTGATTTTGGCGTTGGAGGCTGGACAATCTCCGGCGCCAATCTATTGCTGACCGAGACAGCCGCGCCGGCCAACGCGATTTTCAATCGCGGCGTCGGGCAATTCGAAGTTCGCTGGATCGCGAACGATTCCTGGATTGAAGGCACCGGAAATCCCAATTCACCCAACACGAGCGGTATCGTTTATAACGATGAACCGTCAGTTCTGAACGCCGGGCCAGATACCACGCTGGGATTGTTTGCAAACGGCGGGACGAATGGGCTTGATACGTTCTCTCTTTCAACGCCGTCAGCATTCCTTGACGACATCAACGCAGGCGGATTGGTCAGCTTCTATCTCACAGCCACGGCGGACAGTACGGTGGGATTCACCTTCAACTCTCACGAATTCGGCACCGCGTCGCAGCGCCCGCAGCTCCAGCTCACGGCCGTGGCAGTTCCCGAACCCTCGGCTTTGATTCTCGTGGGGCTGTCCATGGCCGCTTTAATTGTGCTACGCCGCGCCCAACGAAAGTGTGGCCATGCCCCGACCAATTGAAGGCGGCGGAGCTTTTACCCTCATCGAATTGCTGGTCGTGATCGCAATCATTGGGGTGCTCTCAGGCTTTCTTTTGAGTGCCCTGGGTCAGGCGCGCGTCAACGGCCAAAGCGCACAATGTGTGAACAATCTTCGGCAATGGGGTCTCGCACTCCAGATGTACATGGATGATCACGATGGTTTTATCCCACGTCGCGGCCAGGGAGTGAATCCGTTGACACTGATTAGCCGACCGGAAGATTGGTTCAACTGTCTGCCGCGATATTTCAATTCACAGCCGTACAGCAACTTGGTGGCTCTGGGGATCAAGCCGCGCGCGGGAGATGGGAATTCGCTGTTTATCGATCCGTCCGCCAAGGACCCGGGTGGAACCTGCTTCTTGCCCTACGCCATGAACATGTATCTCTCGCCGTGGATTCGGCCAGAGCAGCACAAGCTTTCCGAGATACCGCGACCCGAGCAACTCGCGTTCATGGCCGATGCACTGGGTCCGTATGCGTCGACCGTACCGTCTGTCTTGGGATATTCCGTTCAGCCGCGACACCGTCGCAGAGCGAACGTTGTCTTTGTGGATGGGCACGTGCAATCGTTCCGCGGCGACTACCTCGGTTGCGGCGTCGGCGCGCAGGAACATCCCGACGTTCGCTGGCAAACCCTGACAGCCGGCATCAATCAGGCACCGGTGCCATGAGATACCGGATCCTCAGCGGCATTCTTTGTCTCGGGTTGAGCTGCACGCCAGCCCCAAAGCCTCCCGTCCGGGTGGGCGTCATTGGTGGCATGGTCATGTCGGGAATGTGGCAGGAACTCGCCAAACGCGTCGAAGCAGACACCGGTCTCAAACTGAAACTCGTAGCTGCCGGCGACAAGCGAGTTCTCGTCGATGCCTTTCACAACGGCGCAGTGGATTTTGTGACATTGCACGCCAGCGATGAAGCGGCCAATCTCGTTGCCGATGGTTATGCCACCCACATGACTCCGTGGGCGCGGAACGAATTGGTGATCGTGGGGCCACCCGACGATCCGGCTGGCATCCGAGGCATGACGAACGGCGCGGCCGCGTTGCGCAAGATTGCGAAAATGCACGCAGCGTATGTGAATTTCAACGGCAGCGGCGGACACCAAATCGCCAATAAACTTTGGAAGTCGGCCGGTATCGTGCCCCGCGGAGATTGGGTATTGAAGGACGAGAGCGAACATCCGCAGGTCGTTGCGTTCGCGCAGAAACATCGCGCCTACGTGATTGTGGGACGCATTCCCGTCGTGAAAGGCAAAATGGAATCGGATGGCATGGAGATCCTCGTGCGGGGGGACCCCCAAATGCGCCGCCCCTACGTCGTGTTAGTCGCCAATGCCAGACGATTTCCGAACGCCAATATTGCCGGTGCCCAAGCATTGGCCAACTATCTTGCATCGGAAAAAGGGCAACAGTTCTTGAAAGATTACGCTGCGAAACAACCCGATGGAGTTCCACTGTTTTATCCGATCTCTCTGGAGCCGTAACCATGAAGACCCGGCTCGGTTGCGTGTGCATGGCAATGTGTCTGCAGGTAGCGTTGGGCTCTTTGGCTTTTGCACAGATTATTTTCACCAATGTTTCGGTGGCCGACGCGTTCGTCCGTTCACTCGCCCCAACCAGCAACTATGGCGGCGCCGGCGCGCTCTCCGTTTCGGGCACGATAGCCACCAACGCCGTTGGTCAACAGGAAGGATTGCTCGATAGTTTCATGCGTTTTGACGTCTCGGGTCCTGTCAGTAATCTCAATCATGCTTTTGGCGTGGGACAATGGGTGATCGTTCGTGTGACGCTGAATCTTTTCGAGCAGGGTGCCCCCAATAACGCGACATTCAATCGCGGCGTTGGCCTGTTCGAAGTGCGGTGGATTGCAGACAATTCCTGGGCTGAAGGCACCGGCAATCCGAACGCGCCAACCACCGATGGCATTGTCTGGAACGATGAACCCTCCGTCTTGAACCCCAATCTTGATGTGTCACTCGGTACGTTTGTGAACGGAGGCACGGACGGCTTGGTCAGACTGATGCTCACGGTGCCACCTGGATTCGTGGACAATGTTTCAACGGGCGCTCTTGTCAGCTTCTATGTGACCGCCGCCACGAACAGCCCGGTTGGATTTACCTTCCACTCGCATAATTTTGTGGACCCAACGCAGTGGCCTTTTCTTGAAGTTACCGCTGTTCCAATTCCACAGATCACCTCACTGGCCATCATTGGTTCCAATGCGAAAATCATTTTCAGTACAGCAACCAATTTGACTTACGCTGTCGAGTACAGCAACGATCTGGTCGGCGGCAGTTGGGACACATTGGCCAACGTAACAGGCAACGGCGGTCCCATGTCGGCAATCGATTTCGGCGTCGCGGCGATGGCGAAACGTTTTTATCGCGTGCATCTGTTAGTGTCGCCGTAAAGCGAAGCCACGCGTAAAGGGCGGAAAGACCATGAGAAAAACGCTGATGTTTCAATTGATTTGCGGAGTCCTCTTCGCGAGCATAACGCTGCTTTTGGCCGATGAGTCGAGAACCGCGAAGCAAAATCAGTTGACTAAAGAATTGAATGTGTTCGCTGCCGCCAGTCTTTCGGACGTGCTCAAGGAAATTTCAGAGAACTATGCGAAAGAGACAGGCGAAAGGTTGGTTTTCAACTTCGCTGCGTCAAGCACCTTGGAACGCCAAATTGAGGAGGGCGCGCCCGCCGATGTGTTTTTCTCTGCCGACGAGGAGAAGATGGACAAATTGGAAAACAAAGGGTTGCTGTTGCCGGGCACCCGGCACAGTCTGTTGTCAAACACACTCGTCATCGTCGTGTCCATCGACAGTTCGCTACGAGTAAACTCCGCATTCGATCTCACGAATGCTGCGATTTCGCAGGTGGCCATTGGCGAGCCGTCAAGCGTACCGGCTGGCATTTATGCGCGCCAGTGTCTCACCCAATTCGGACTTTGGCAGAAGCTAAAGGGGAAATGCGTGCCGACGGAAAACGTCCGCGCCGCGCTGGCGGCGGTCGAGTCCGGCAATGCGGATGCTGGCATCGTTTACAAAACGGATGCCCGAATTTCGAAAGGGGTACGCGTGGCCTACGAAGTGCCAGTCGCCAACGGCCCGAGGATTTCTTATCCTATAGCCGTCATCCGGGACTCGAGAGAAGCGGAAGCGGCGAAGCGGCTGGTTCGCTACCTGGGATCGGACGGAGCGTTGCAAGTTTTCCGGAAATATGGCTTTCTCGTCGATGCCCGGTCGCATTAACTCGGGGCGCTTGTGTCAGCCGAAGAACTACAAATTGTCTGGTTCACCCTCCGCGTTGCGGCGCTGAGTACTGTGCTGATTTTGCCGTTCGGCATCGTTGTCGCCTGGCTGCTGGCGCGGCGCGATTGGCGCGGAAAATCTGTCGTCGAAACGCTCGTGGCCTTACCGCTGGTCTTGCCACCGGTTGCCACCGGGTTTCTCCTTTTGAAATTTCTGGGCCGCCGCGGTCCGCTGGGCAGTTTTCTGCACCAGTATTTCGATTTGGACATTGTGTTCACCTGGCGCGGGGTGGTCGTGGCAATCGCGGTCATGTCGTTTCCGCTGCTGGTACGCGCCGCGCGGATCGCATTCCAGGAAGTTAATCCGCGCCTGGAACAGATTGCCGCTACGCTGGGCGCTGGTCGCCTGCGGATATTCTTCACGATCACGCTGCCGCTGGCCGCCCGTGGGATTGTGGCGGGCGCGCTGCTGGCGTTTTCCCGGGCCTTGGGGGAATTCGGCGCGACCATCCTCGTGGCGGGCAACATCCCCGGCAAAACCCAGACGATAGCGCTATCGATTTACAGCCTCGTGCAGCTTGGCCACGATACGGCCGCGTTCCGGCTCCTGACCATCTCAGTGGTGATCGCTTTTGTGGTCGTCTGGCTCAGCGAACTGTTTTACCGACGAAGGGATCACGCATGAAACTGCGATTGCAGAACGTGCGCTTGCCGCTCGCGCATTTCGTGCTCGAACTGGACGCTGAAATCACCGGACAGGTCGCCGCAATCTTCGGATCTTCCGGCGCCGGCAAGACTTCGGTGTTGGATTTGATTGCGGGTTTGCGGCGAGCGCAGTCGGCCCGCATCGAGTTGGATGGGCGGACCTTGACGGACACCGGGCACCGCGTTTTTGTTCCCGCCCGCCAACGCGGCATCGGCTATGTGCCACAGGATGGCGCGCTGTTTCCCCATCTATCAGTAAGGCACAACCTGCAATACGGCGCTCCACGCCACACTGTGGGGGAGAGCAAATCACAATTCGCGCATGTTCTTGAAGTGCTCGAGATCGGAGGATTGGTGGACCGTCGCCCGCAAAGTCTCTCCGGCGGCGAAAAGCAGCGCGTGGCATTGGCCCGGGCACTATTGTCGGCGCCACGGCTGTTGTTGCTCGACGAACCGCTGGCCGCCCTCGACCAGCCGTTGAAACTCAAGATCATGCCGTACCTGCAACGGGTTCGGGATGAGTTCCGTGTACCGATGATCTACGTCACACACAATGCCAGCGAGGTGGTGGCGTTGTGCGACGAAGTTTTGGTGATAGACCGAGGCAAGCAGATTCGCCATGGCGCACCGGGCGAATTGTTCACGATTTCCGAAGAACCGCAGTTTGTGCTAAAGAGCCAGTCATGAAACCCGTGATTGCCATTCCGCCAGAATCCGTGATCTTACCGTCCCGCGTCGACGGAGCGGGCTCGTTTTGCGGCCTGTCGTACTCGCGGGCAGTAGAAACAGCTGGCGGGATACCGCTGATTCTGCCGTTGACGAATGACGGGAAGGTTCTTGATTTTTTTCTCCGCCACTGTAACGGGCTGATGTTGATTGGCGGAGGCGACCTGAACCCGTCGCGTTATGGTCGGCGCCTGCGCGCATCTGAACGGAAAAAACTGTCCGGCGTAGACGACCTACGCGATGAGATGGAGATCTATCTTTGTCGGCAGGCTTCCAAACGGGATCTGCCAGTGCTCGGCATTTGCCGCGGTCTCCAGGTAATGAACGTCGCGTTCGGTGGGACTCTTGTGCCCCACATTGCCGGCCATCGCCATCCCCAACCGGCTGCGTTGGCCCACCGGATTGAATGGGTTCGGACCGGGAAATTAAAGCGCGCATTGGCGGGATGGCGTTCGGTCAATACGACTCATCATCAAGCAATCGAATCGGTCGCGCCATGCTTCCGGGTGGTCGCGCGAGCACCCGACGGAATCATTGAGGCGATCGAAAAGCCGGACGCACGGTTTTTCTGCGCCGTGCAATTCCATCCGGAACGATTGGTCAAGATCGCGCCAGCCTTCCGAAAGCTTTTCCGGGAGTTTGTCAAAGCGTGCCGAGATTGGTAATCCAGTTTTTTAGGAAGATCTGAGGCGAATTTGCATCCGTGCTATTGGTCCGAAGTCCCGGGCTGACTCGGCGACGGTGCCGATTGTTCGGCGGGCTGGCCTTCCTCGGTCGGCGCTTGTTGCCGAGCCGGTGGCGCCTTGCGTTTGTATTCAACGCGTTCTTGACGGATCAGCATGTTGACCCAGTCGTTAAACAGGGCCTGACGGTCGCGTTCGAGGAGTCGCGCCTCAAATTGAGGTTTGTCCTTCGCAAGCTCTTCCGGGCTGGGGGGGTGCCGGTCCTGGAGATGAAAAAACAGCCCGCCCTCGGCCGTTGGAATAAAATCGCTCAAGGAATTGGTCGGCATGCCCAGTACGACTTCCTGAATGGTACGCGCGGCGGGCACATCAGGCGATTCCTCGATGGCCGTGAACGGCGGGGATGTTTTTACTTTGAGATGGAGTTCCGAGCAGGCGGCGGCGAAGCTTTTTCCGTGGGCGGCAGCCTGCTTGACCTTGTCCTGCATCTCGCGACCTTGTTTGACTACTGCCTCGTAAGCCCGCTGCCGTTTAACGCGCTCGATCACCTGTTGTTTGGCCTCATCAAACGGCGGGACTTCACTTGGCTTGCTGTCCAGATACTCCATCACGTAATAGCCGTCCTCGCCACGAACCGGATCGCTAAACGGATATTCCGGATTCAATGAGAAGGCCGCTTGATTGAAGTCGGGACCGGCTTCGACACCCGGCACGGAATCGTGCAAGTTGAAGAAGCCCGTTTCTTTCGGTGTGACTCCCGCCTCCGCGGCAAGCTTGGCAAAATCGGGACGCGCGGTGCCGGGTTCGTACACAAGCTTGACGGAGAATCCGGTCGCGCGATCACCGGCGAGCCGCTCGGCGCGAAGATCAATCAGCTCTTTCTTTACCTGATCCTTCACTTCCGCCAATGGCTTGGGGTTCTTGTCCGCATCCAGGTGTTTATCTTTGTTGTGCGCGTAGTATTCGGCCACATCATCGTCGGTCACGGTAATGGATTTTCGGGCATCGGACAGCGTGAAATAGACGTATCGCACCTTGACCTCGGCCGGTTTGCGAAACGCTTCCTTGTTCTGCTCGTAGTACGCTTTGGCTTCGTCATCGGTGACGTTGATCGGTTGGTTGTAGTCGGCAGCATCGAATGCGACGTAGTTGATCGTGGTTTGCTCGTGCAGGGGCGTATAATTCAGTTTCAGCTCCAGCGGAGTGACATTCACCGGCGCCGCTACTAGGGCGCGGAGCCGCATCAACGTGATCTCCTGACGAATAATTTCCTCGAACTGCGATTCGCTAAGGCCGAGATTATTGAGATAAATCGTGTACCGCTGAAAGCGCTCCGGGTCGAACTGCCTTTGTTGATTCAGAAAATAGGGCTGCACGCGAATCTGGCGCACAACATCTTCATCGGTGACGTGGATGCCAAACTCCCTAGCCTTGCGGAGCAGCAGGACATCCTGGATAGCCTGGATGTTCAATTCGTCCTCAAATTCCAGCGAGCGCGTGGGTTGATGGCCTGTACTCATCAGCTCCCGCGCCAGGATGATGTTCTTGGCCTGCTGGAACTCGGCTTGATTCACGGGTTTGCCGCCGATGGTCGGCAATCCCGCGCGGGCCTCCTTGATGCTGCCCGTCGGGCTGAATAGCAGGACAAAGCCCGGCAACAACAGCAGCAACACGCCTGCTAAAATCCAGGGCGCATATTTCCGAATCCGTTCGCCGTGAGTAATGAACATATCAAACTCTCCGTAAGAAGTGGCGAGGATACCTGCGCCGCCTATCCCCGTCAAACGCCAAAATCGTTGCCGAAATGCTCTTGGGATCCAAGGGGCGCCATGCTCCATGGCGTGCGGATTCCAAATTCGTGCGAGGGTTTTTCGACTTGTCGGCGTATTACCGTCTGATGAGCGGTAATGATGACAAACTAAAAACGCTACTAAAGCAGTGGCGCGAAATCGACCCAAAAACCAATTTCGAGGCCAATGTCTGGCGGCGGATTCGATTGGCCGAGCAATCTGAACAAGCGACGATAACCGGGTGGTTGCAACGGTTGCTCTGGCAGCCCGAGTTTTCGGTCGTCGCGGCGATTGCTGTTGCCGTGGCAATCGGCGCGTGGGGTGGGGTCCGTTCAACACCGCAATCCATGGTCGAACGACCTACCGAGTTGGGGTTTCTCTCCAGCGGAACGTTGGCCGGTAGCTATGCTCAACTGACGGTGCGAGGTGGCCAATGAAGAGGTTACTCCTGATGGTTGCCATTGCGGCGCTGGTGGCAACCGCCGTTTCCTTTGGCACAGCTCGCTGGTTCGCCGCTCGGCAGCCGCGCAGTGCCACGATGCTCACGCTTCACGACACGGCATGGCTGAAGCAAAACCTGCATCTCACGCCGGCACAAGCAGGTGAAATCGAAAAGTTCGAGGCCGAGTTCCAAAAACAGTTCGCGCAGATGTGCGCGGCGCACTGCAATGCCCGTCTGGCTTTGGGCGACGAATTGGCCAAGCCCAGGCCCGACCCGGTCAAAGCTCAAGCGTGCGTGCAGCGCATGAACAAAGCGCAGGCGGATGCCGAGCACGCGACATTGGAACATATCCTGAAGGTGCGCACTGTGCTGACCGATGAACAAGCACGGCGGTACGGGCAGCTTGTTCGCGACCAAGTGTGCTCGGTGATTCCCGGGGGAGCAATGTAGCTGCCATGCTTCGCTTTTCCTACATCTTCGGGCTCATGCTCGCCGGCCTCCTCCTACTCCAGACTGCCTCACTGCGTGCCGAGCCACAGGAAATCGCATCCAGTCTGACGTTAGATGACGTGGTAACGGAAGCGCTGCGGAACAATCCGCAAATTCACGCAATGCGGGCCCAATCCCAGGCCGCCGCAGAAAGTCCGGCCCAAGAGCGCGCGCTGCCGAATCCCGAATTCACGTACATGGGCATGGATTCGATGAGTGGCTATACCTTTCCAAACACTCCGGAGAAACGACTGGAACTTGACCAGTCGTTTCCATGGTTTGGCAAGCTGGGACTTCGCGGTCGGGTGGCAGAAAAAGATGCCCAAGCAATGCGTCAGGACTACGAGGCCACGCGCCGCCAGGTGTTGATGCAGGTGAAAGAGACCTATTTTGACCTATACGCGGTGCAGCGAACGATTTCGATTACGCGGAACGAGGTGGATGTGATCCGTGACATGGAGCAGGTTGCCGAGACCAAATACTCCACCGGCACCGCGACGCAGGGCGACGTACTCAAGGCCCAAGCGGAGATTACCATGCTTAAACAACGCTTGCTGGAACTCGCTCAGCAGGAAACCACGCTCAAAGCCGAGCTGAACCAACTTCTCGATCGGCCCGCTGATTCTCCATTGGGATTGGCGGTGACCGAGCCAACGATGGAGTTCAAGGCAAACGCCCCGGATTTATTTGCGCTGGCGGAAAAATCGCGCCCCGAGATCCAAGGGGCCGCTGCAGAGGTCCAGCGCAGCCAATTGGAGCGGCAATTGACGAAAAAGGAGTTCTTTCCTGATTATCGGCTGGGCGTGCAATATCGCAATATCGCGGATGGCGATGACATGGTGATGTTCATCGTTGGATTTGATCTGCCCATCTGGCAAACGAAGTATCGCGCTGCGGCTCGTGAGGCCGACAAAATGGTCGAGTCGAGTCAGGCGACATTGGATGCCGTCAAGAAGCAGACAGCATTCGACGTCCAAGACTCACACTTCAAGTTGCTCACGGCCCAGCGCACCGTCGATCTCTACAAAGGAGCGCTGGTTCCCCAGGCCGAAGCGCGCTTCAACGCCAGTGAAGCCGGCTATCGCACCGGCACGGCAGATTTTCTCGACCTGTTGGAAAGCGAGCGGTTCTTGCTGAATGCACGTGTCATGGAAGCAACCGCCGAAGGCAACGTCGGCATGCAACTCGCCCGGCTGGAACGCGCGGTTGGAACGGACCTGACAAAGGTGGAGGAGAAGAAATGAAGTCAACTTTGTCTGTCATTCTGAGCGAAGCGAAGAATCTCAGCCGTTGGGCGCGGCGGGCACGACCGAGACCCTTCGCTGCACTCGGGGTGACAACGTTGGGTGTTGCGTTCGCTATTGCTGTGCTCACGTGGGGTGTATCGCTGGTTCTCGTCGGCTGCTCGAAGTCCGAGCAGCGCTCCAACACTCCAACAGTCCGGCACTCCGACGCCAAATATCACTGCGCCAGGCATCCTGGTGTCGTTTCTGATAAACCGGACAACTGTCCGATCTGCGGGATGAAACTTGTGCTCATCGACCAGTCTGCGGCAGCGGGGTCGGTCGCGCCCAAAACGAAAATCATGTACCGCTCGACGATGAACCCCAATGAGGTCAGCGATCATCCCGGCGAAGATTCGATGGGCATGGAAATGGTTCCGTTCGAGGTCGAAGAATCACCTTCAGTAACTGTAACTGGCCGTGCCCCCATTACCGTCTCCTCTGCCGAACGCCAATTGATGGGACTGACCTTTGGGACGGTAGAGAAAAAGACTTTGGAGCGCGTCGTTCGCACCTCGGCGCTGATCGTGCCGGACGAGAAACGGTTGTATCGCGTAACAACGAAAATCAGCGGCTGGGTGGATCAACTGTTCGTGTCGGTGACCGGTCAGGAAGTCAAAAAGGGCGACCGGCTGCTCACAATCTACAGTCCCGATCTTGTTTCGGCGGAACAGGAATTTCTCTCGGCGCTGGCGACGGAAAAGAAACTCGCCAACAGCTCTGATGCTGATACGGCCAGCGGCGGCAGAACCTTGCTGGCTGCAGCCCGACGTCGTCTGCAGTTGTGGGACATCAGCGACGCACAGATTGATCGACTGGCGCAAACCGGCGAGGTCGAAAAGTACCTGACGTTATATTCACCGGCGAACGGTTGGGTGACCGAAAAGAATGTGCTGGCCGGCCAGAAGATCATGCCGAGCGATTCGCTGCTCGTGGTGGCGGACCTGACCAAGGTTTGGGGTGATGCCGACATTTACGAATCCGATTTGCCGTACATCAAGGTCGGCACGCCGATTGAGGTGACTCTGCCCTACTGGCCCGACAAGGTGTTCAAGGGCGAAATGAGTTTTCTGTACCCGTACCTCGACCCGTCCACTCGCACGTTGAAAGCCCGTCTCCAGATCGACAATCCCGAGTTGCTGTTGAAGCCCCAGATGTACGCCAATGCACGGTTGGCTTACCGGCTGAGCGGCGAATTGGCTGTGCCGGATACCGCCGCGTTGCAGACGGGCGAACACACCTACGCCTTCCGCGATGGTGGAAACGGGCGACTGATTCCGGTCGAAATCAAGACCGGCATTAGGAGCGATGGGTACTACGAGGTCCTGTCCGGGTTGAACGAAGGTGACCGCGTGGTCACCTCGGCCGATTTCCTGATCGATTCGGAGTCTTCCATGAAAGCGGCGATGGCGGCCATGGCTGGCCAGTAAATTATGCTTCGCAAGGTCATCACCTTTTGCGCAGACAACCGTGTTCTGGTCATCTTATTCGTGGGATGCGCCGTGGCGTATGCGCTCTACACGATGAAGCACATCCGCCTCGACGCGATCCCCGACCTCAGCGACACGCAGGTGATCGTTTATACCAAGTGGGACCAGCCGCCGGACATTGTCGAGGATCAGGTGACCTACCCTATCGTCACCGCCCTACTGGGCGCGCCGAAAGTCAAAGCGATCCGTGCTTCCAGCGATTTCGGATTTTCCTATGTGTACGTCGTTTTTCAGGATGGCACTGATGAATACTGGGCCCGCAGCCGCGTTCTGGAGTATCTGTCCAAAGTCCGTGGCGAACTGCCGGCAGGCGTGACTCCTGAGATCGGTCCGGACGCGACAGGTGTTGGTTGGGTCTATCAATACGCGTTGGTGGACAAGAGCCACACGCATAATCTCGCTGAGTTGCGGACGTTTCAGGATTGGGTGCTGCGTTACGCGCTGGAGAGCGTGCCGGGTGTCGCCGAAGTGGCCGGCATCGGTGGTTTCCAAAAGCAATATCAGGTGACGGTCGATCCCAACCGTCTCCAAAATTACGGTTTATCGATCACCGACATCACAAAGGCGATTCGCCGCAACAACAACGAGGTCGGCGGCCGGCTGATTGAATGGAACGGACGCGAATACATGGTGCGAGGACTGGGTTATATCCGCAGCCTCGACGCCCTCGGTCAGGTCGTGGTCAAAGCCGACAACCAAGGCACACCCGTGCTGTTGCGGGACGTGGCCACCGTTGCATTTGGCCCACAGATTCGCCGCGGACTGGGCGATCTCAATGGCGATGGCGACACGGTCGGCGGGATTGTGATTATGCGCTACGGCGAGAACGCGCTCAACGTGATCGACCGCGTGAAACAGAAGATCGCCGACCTGAAACCCTCCCTACCCCAAGGCGTAGAGATCGTTCCGACGTATGACCGGTCGGAATTGATCACGCGGTCCATCGACAATCTCAAGCACGATCTGCTGGCGGAAATGATCATCGTCAGTGTCGTGATCGTGTTTTTCCTGTTTCATGCGCCGTCGGCCAGCGTGCCGATTGTAACCATCCCCATTTCCGTGGCGTTGGCATTCATCCCGATGTATTTCATGGGTATCACCTCCAACATCATGAGCTTGTCCGGCATCGCCATTTCCATCGGCGTGCTGGTGGATGGCGCGATTGTCGAGGTCGAGAACGCTTACAAGAAACTGGAAATCTGGCAACTCGAAGGGCGCAAAGGCGATTACCACCAGATTCTGCTCGAAGCCATCATGGAAATTGCGCCATCAGTGTTCTTTTCGCTGCTGGTGATCGCCGTTTCGTTTCTGCCGGTGTTCACGCTGGTCGATCAGGAAGGACGCCTGTTCAAACCGCTGGCTTACACCAAGACGCTGACCATCGGTTTGGCAGCTTTCCTAGCAGTGACGCTGGATCCGGCGGTGCGCTTGTTGTTCACAAGGATGAACCCAATCCATCTTCGGCCACGCTGGCTGGGGCGGTTGTTGACCTGGTTGTGCGTGGGTAAGTACTACCCTGAAGAGAAACATCCCGTCAGCCGCTTGCTCTTTCGCATCTACGAGCCGCCCTGCCGCTGGGTATTGCGCCATCCGAAGACGGTGATTGCATTGGCCGTGGTCATCGTGGCGTCGACGGTGCCAGTGTATTTCCACCTCGGCAGCGAATTCATGCCGCCGCTCAACGAGGGTGTGATCCTCTACATGCCCACGACCTTGCCCGGCATCTCCGTTACTGAAGCCCAGCGCTTGATGGAAACGCAGGACCGCGTTTTGAAAACGTTCCCCGAAGTGGTCTCCGTTTATGGTAAAGCCGGCCGGGCTGATACGTCTACCGACCCCGCTCCGTTGTCGATGATGGAGACCATCGTGGTCCTGAAGCGACCGTCCGAATGGCGGGCCAAGAAACGCTGGTTCTCGTCGTGGGCGCCGCGTCCACTCCGCCGGGTGCTGGGTCATATTTGGCCGGAACACATTTCGTGGGACGAACTCATCGATGAAATGAACTCGAAACTGCAAATCCCGGGCGCGGTCAATGCCTGGACCATGCCGATCCGCAACCGCATCGACATGCTGTCCAGCGGCATCCGCACACCCGTCGGCATCAAAATCTTCGGTGGCGACCTGACGAAGATTCAGCAGATTGGCGAACAGATCGAGAAGATCCTGCGCGACGTGCCCGGCACCCGCAGTATTTTCGCCGAGCGCGCCTCCGGCGGTTACTTTGTGGATTTCACCCCGAAACGCGAAGCGCTGGCCCGGTACGGCTTGACTGTCGAAGATGTTCAGGACGTGATCATGAGTGCCATCGGTGGCGAGACCGTTTCCCACACTGTCGAAGGCCGTGAACGTTACACTATTAATGTCCGTTACCCGCGCGATCTACGGGCTCATCTCGACCAACTCCGCCGGGTGCTGGTCACCACACCCCGCGGCATTCAGGTGCCGATGGAAGAATTGGCCGATATCAAACCGGTCAACGGCCCGGCCATGATTCGCGACGAGAACGGGATGCTGGCCGGTTACGTGTATGTGGACATTGCCGGCCGCGACATTGGCGGCTACGTCGAGGATGCCAAGGCGCGCGTGACCAAGGACGTGCAATTGCCGACCGGCTATTCGCTGGTCTGGAGTGGCCAGTACGAAAATATGCTCCGTGTCCGCGAACGCCTGAAACTAGTCGTGCCGGTAACGATCCTCCTTATCTTCCTGCTGCTGTACATGAACACGAAATCCACGTTCAAATCGCTCGTGGTCATGTTGGCAGTCCCTTTCTCACTCGTGGGCGCGGTCTGGCTGCTGTACCTGCTGCACTACAACATCTCCATCGCCGTCTGGGTTGGCATGATCGCGTTAATGGGACTCGACGCCGAGACCGGTGTGTTCATGCTGCTGTTCCTCGATTTGTCCTACGACGAAGCCAAACGCAACGGACGGTTGAAGAGTCTGGCCGATTTGCACGAAGCTATCGTCCACGGCGCCGTCAAACGGATTCGCCCGAAAATGATGACTGTGGCCGCAGCTTCGATGGGTTTGATGCCCATTATGTGGTCGATTGGGTCTGGAGCCGACCTGATGAAGCGCGTGGCCGCGCCGATGGTCGGCGGTCTGGCCACATCATTCGTGATGGAATTGTTGGTATATCCTGCTATTTATTTACTGTGGAAGTGGCATAAAGAGGTCAAACCGTCGCTGGCGCGATCATGAAACTGTTGGTGACAACCTTTTGCGCGGCGCTCGCCATCGGTTGCGCACGCTCGCAGCACGTATGTGCGGTGTGCGGCCGTGCGGAATGCAAAGGGATGGCATTTCGCGTGACCCTCTCCAACGGCAAGACCGTCGAGACCTGCTGTCCTCGCTGCGCGCTGCATTATCTGGAGGCCAATCACCTGACCGCCCGCACGATGGAAGCCACGGATTTCGCTACGGGACATTGGATTGGCGCCACCGAGGCCGTGTACGTTTCAGACAGCGATGTCCATCCCTGCGCCGCGCTGGAGACACGACTCGACCCGCAGGGATGTTGCATGACGAAAGCGTATGACCGATGCCTGCCAAGCCTGGTGGCATTCGCGGCAAAGGATCGGGCACTGGCATTCCAAAAGAGTCACGGCGGCCAACTCGTCGCTTTTCAGGATATTCGTGCGAAGTAATCGCTGGAACAGGGGAGCGATTTGGTACATCATAATGCAATAGAGCAGTTGGTGACGAAGCTCTGGTTAGAACCCAACAACCCCGTGGAACGGGGTCAACCCGGAGGAAGTTTATGAAGAAGTTCGTAGCAATCGGTGTCGCAGTTGTGGTTGCTGGTTTGGTTGCCGCTTGGAATATCCAAGCCGCAGAATCGGGCTCTGAGGTCACAGTGAAAGGCGAAGTGCTCGACATGGCCTGCTATCTCGACCACGGCGCGCATGGCGCGAAACACGCCCAATGCGCCGAGACGTGCATTAGTTCCGGTCTGCCCGTGGGAATCAAGGGCGAGGACGGCAAGACGTATCTGCTGATCGGCGAACACAAGCCACTGAATTCGGAACTGGCGAAGTACGCCGCCAAGACGATCACCGTGAAGGGTAAATTCGTCACTCGCGACGGCATCAACATGATCGAGAACGCCGAAATCGTAAAATAAACGGAAGATCAATTTAACCACAGAGATTCGGAGAACGCAGAGTCGCCTCTGTGAAGTCTGTAGTCTCTGTGGTTAATTTTTCGCCATGCACGACTTCTTCCAGATGCTCAGGCAGCCCGAGTACGTCCATGTCCTGCTCAACCCGATTCCGGTGTATGGAACATTGTGCGGGCTCGTGGCGTTGATCGTCGCGCTGATTCTACGGAGCCGACCTGCGCATATCGTCGCCTACGTAATTGTCATTCTATCCACGTTGTCCGTGTGGCCGGTGACCGAGTACGGCGAACGGGCTTACGATCGTGTGTACTCGATGTCGAATCGAGACGCTCAGGAATGGCTCGATGTCCACATGCACCGGGCCGACCGCGGGGTTTATGTTTTCTACGCCACGGCCCTGGTCGCCGCGGTGGCGCTGGTTCTCCGCCAACTCCGGCCGCGCACGCAATCGGCGCTGGCGGTTGCGACGTTGGTCTTGGTCCTCGCGTCGTTGTTCACGGGCGGCTGGATCAGTCGGGCCGGAGGCAAGATCCGTCATTCTGAATTCCGCACCGGTCCGCCCCCGCATCCAGTCCTGCACGAAGATGATTGATGGCTGCCGCGATGGATCCAGCCGGAGTTCGCCACCAGAGGGTGTACCCCGTGTTTGAAAACGAGTGACGGTAAGTGGGCGGCGTGCCGCTAAAGCGATGGATTCTCAGCTCAAAAGCGAAGTCCGATTTCTCACCACTCGGCTGGGCGATATCCTCCGGGAACAGGCGGGCAACAGAATCTTTGAGCTTGTCGAGCGACTCCGCCGAATGTCCAAGGACATCCGTGCCAGCCAGGACCACGCTGCGATCATGTCCAAACGCCGGTTGGTCGCGCGATTGAAGACGGGGGAGGGTTATCAGGTAGCTCACGCTTTCAGCCTGTTCTTTCAAATTGTCAATCTCTGCGAAGAGCGCGCCCGGATCCGCCGGCTGCTGGCAACCTCCGCTCCCTCCCAATCGCTCGCGCAGCTCTTCCACGAACTCAAACAGGCCGGTGTCACCGCCGAGAAAGTTCAAGCTTGCCTGGACAACCTCGAAGTCCAGCCCGTACTGACCGCCCATCCCACGGAAGCGAAGCGGCGCACGGTGCTGAATCAACTGCTCCGTCTCGCCGCGGACATCGAACACCCGGACGAAGTTCTGGAAGCGCTGTGGCAGACCGAAGAAGTCCGCGAACGCAAAATCGGCCCGATTGATGAGGTCAGGAACACCCTGTTTTTCTTCGCACACACAATCCTTGATACCGCCGCCAATTTCTATACGGAGTTCGACCGACAATTGCAGGCAGTTTATCCTGACGTCCATCGCGGCCGGGCATTCCTTACTTTTGCCAGTTGGGTCGGTGGCGACCGGGACGGCAACCCATTCGTGACGCCAGAAGTGAGCCTGACAACCGCGCGGATGCACCGCGATCTCATTATTTCTCTGTACCAACAACAATGTGACAGGCTCGTAGAAGAGTTGACACATTCGGATCCTCGCCTGGCCGGGCGGCCCGGACCCGATGTGGGGAAGCACGATTGGTTTCAACATTCTGAGGTGTTTCGCCGAAAAGTAGTCGACATCCGCTGCAAGCTGGCGGGCCGGTATGCGTCGCCAAACCGGTTCGTTGCTGATCTTGAGCAAATTCGTGAAGGGTTGCTACGGCAAAATGCCTGGCGGGCCGCGGCGGGGCGCGTCACCTCGTTGATCCGGCAGGCGCAGACGTTTGGATTCCATCTGGCCGAACTCGATTTCCGTGAACACAGCGGCAGGCTTCATAATGCTCCGGAAGAGTTGCTGGAAGAGCTGCAAAGCCTGCGCCTCATCCAGCGTGAACAGGGAGAATCTTCCGCCGACCGGTTCATTCTCAGCATGACGCGCAATGTCGACGACCTGCGCGGATTGCTGGCGCTGGCGCATCGCGCCCGGCTGCACCGGTTGGACGTCGTGCCGTTATTCGAGACTATCGACGACTTGGAGCACTCCGAGACGGTATTGCGCGAACTCTGGTCCGACAAGGACTACCGCATGCACTTGGCCAAACGCGGAAACATCCAGGAAGTGATGCTCGGTTATTCCGATTCCAACAAGGACGGCGGTTATCTCGCAGCCAATTGGTTCCTTTATCGTGCGCAGTCCCAATTGGCACAACTGGCAGATGAATGCGGCGTCCACCTCCGGCTTTTCCACGGCAAGGGTGGCAGCATTGACCGCGGCGGCGGCGCGAGTTATCGCAGCCTCAGGGCCCAGCCCCGCGCGGCGCACGGCGGCCGGATTCGCATCACCGAACAAGGCGAAGTGGTATCGCTGAAATATTCCAACCCGGTGATCGCCCAACGGAACCTTGAACAACTCACTTCGGCCGTCATTGCCGCCAACTGCCTGCCGATGCCGCGACTAACTCATCCGGAACGTTTGCCCCTATGGGAAGAATCGATGGAACAATTGGCTCGGGCGTCGCTGGCCTTTTATCAAGAGTTGGTTTATCAGACACCGGAGTTCGCCGAATACTTTTGGCAGGCCACGCCCATTGATCTGATCGAGCACTTGCGGATTGGCTCGCGGCCCAGCCGCCGCCAACAGAGCCAGGATCTCCACCAACTTCGGGCCATCCCGTGGGTGTTCGCTTGGACCCAGTCACGGCATCTCTTGCCGGCGTGGTACGGCCTGGGACATGCGCTGGAGGAATTCTCCCGGGACAGCCGCCTCGATTTGCTGCGGGAGATGTATCGAGACTGGCCGTTCTTCGCTTCGCTTCTCGATAATGCCGAGGTGTCGCTGGCCAAGACGGACCTGTACATTGCGGGCCGTTACTCGCAATTGGTGCGGGATGGCAGCGTAAGACGGAAAATCTTTGGTCTGATTGCTACGGAATACAGCCGCACGGTTGGTGCGTTGTTGCGTATCAACCAACGCAGCCATCTGTTGGCCAACCAGCCGGTCTTGGCGGAGTCCATCCTCTTGCGCAACCCGTATGTTGACCCACTCAACTACATCCAAATTCAGTTCCTACGCCGCTGGCGTCGCGCCCAAAAGAACGGGAAAGCCGAAGGGTTGCGCCGATTGTTGGCGTTGACCGTCCACGGCATTGCTTTCGGCATGAAAAGTACGGGCTAAAAGCGCGCATTGGACCGGTCTGTACCGAGGAAGCCGCTTTCAAAAACACCTGGCGCCAGTTCAACTGAAAGAAACGCCATCCGATGTCGCTTCGGCCGTTGCCAGTAAGTTGTGGAGACGACGGCGCAAGACGGTCAACGAAAAGTGCTGTTTCGCAATTGCAAAGTTGCGGTCCGCCATTTGGTTGCGCAGTTTCGGATCGCGCAGCACCTGACGGGTTCTTTCAACGACTTCGTCGGTGACATAGCCGTCCATTGTCACCGTTTCGAACCCGAGTGGTTCGATATCCACCATGTACACCGAATAGCGGTTGACAAGGACTGGTTTGCCAAAGTAGATCGCCTCCAGAAAGGCGTTGCCGAAACCTTCATAGAGACTGGGATAAGTAATCAGATCGGCGTGAGGGTAAATGTCCCAAAGCGTATAAATCTTCTGCCCATGCTCGTCGTGTTTGCGAGTCTCGCTCAGGCGATTGGCGACAAAATGCATGTCCACTCCTTCGATCTGCGCCAGGTCGCGCAGCCAATGGTAATACCCCGGTCCTTCATCACCAGCACTGTGGGTGACAATCAATTTGGCATGGGGCTCCTTGAGGCGTCGCACGAGTTCGGTGGCGTGTTCGACACCTTTGCGGGCCACCAACCGGGTCGGCTGGTGAATCAGGATGTCATCAGGTTTTGGCCCGAGTTGGGCCCGCACATCGCGGGCGTATTCATCCCCTGCGGGGGAGCCGAATCGAAATCGAACACGTTGGCCACCATGGACGCGGCAATCCCTTTGCGTTGTGCCAGTTCACTCCGCGCGGGCGAGTTGATGACGACGTGTTTGATGCTCGGCAAGCTGGGCGGGAACGTGGCATCCAAGATGTCGTGCACCGCATTGACCACGAACCGTTGCCGTTCCCAATAGAAATCGTGATGGCGCGCGAAGGTGTGAATGCCGGTTTCTGCAATGAATTCCGTGAGCGCCAGGCCGAGCGGAAGATTCATCGGAATCGCGAGCGCGTTTCGCGGCACCAGAAGATCCACCGAGAACCTGTGTCACGAACGCCGCGATCGAGGCTTTCAAACGATGCCGCAATTCATGGATCTGTCCCGTCGTCTCCGGTGAGCGGACGCGGACGCCGAGACATTTCTGTTGGATCGCCATGATTTCCGGATGGGTGAAATGGGCTTCGGGAACAAGAACGCCCGGGCTCATCGCGGGATCGAGTTCGCCCGCGCAGAAGAAAGTGCTGTGGCCCAGTTCGCGGCAAACCCGCGCCCATTTGAGGGTTTCCAAAGTCACGCCATCGGTACCGGCCAGCCGTGTTGAGACGAACCCAATGTTCATCGCGTGCTACTCTTGCGCAGGAGCGGTGTTGGAGTCAAGGATGGTGACACGGAGAGTACGTTGCTGGAAAAATGGAGACTGGACGCTCTGGTATTCCGGCGAGTATGCTGCTGGCTGCAAAGTCGAAAGGAAAAAACATGCAACGTTTAAAAATCATTTTCGTGATCGCGCTGGCTTCGGTGACCTGGTTGGCCATCGGCTGTTCGAAGAAGGAATCCGAACCCACACCACCTCCTATGATCGAGAAGACCAAGCCACGACCGGTCACGCCTCCTGCGCCCCCGGTGATCGAGCCGACCCCGACTCCACCGCCAACAGCTCCGACGCCAGAACCAGCGCCCACACCACCGGCCTCTTCCTCAGAGGAAGAAACACCGGCCCAGCTTGCCGCGGAGGTGCAACAATTGGAGAGCACCTACCACAACACGCCAGATTTTCAGAAGCGTGTCGGGATCATTTACGATATCACATCTGTCGAGTCGCCAGCCGCGGTCGACGCCATTGGCCGATTGTTTTCCGTCGAGCCGGATCCGGATCTGAAGACGGAACTGATTGATTCGTTGAGCGATATCGACGGCGAAAACGACAAGAAGCTGAACATCCTGACCAGTGCTCTGAGCGCCAACCAGCCCAAGGATGTGCGTTTGGAAGCCATTGACGCGATCTCGGACACCGAAGACAAACGCGGGATTCAACTCTTGCAGCCCTTGCTCCAAGATCCCGACGAAGAAGTCCGCGATGCCGCCAAGGACAGCATCGACGATTTGCAGTCGAGTGACACAAATTCGGCCACGATGGGATCTCCGTAGGTCGATTCGCCACGGAATTGTTCGGCTCCACCTTCAGAGCAGAATTCCGATGAACGGAATGACGGTTGCTGTTAACGCTCGCCAAGGCTGGTGAGCTTCGCTCCGGCCGCTTCCATTTCCTGCAAAGCGCGGACGCCATCGCCAGCGTGGACATCGACCGCGCGGATGGCGCCGGCGAGCACATAAACGGCGTATCCCTTACGAAGCGCATCCAAGACCGTTCCACGGACGCAGTAGTCGGTCGCCAGACCGGCGACATACAAGGTCGT
>DATIZX010000089.1:0-3206 GCA_035516795.1 Verrucomicrobiia bacterium | reverse complement strand
GATGTGTACGGAGCCGAAATGGCCGCCGAGGTCTGGAACCGCTTCACGATCCATTACACGCCTACCCACGGAAGTTGGCTCAATCAAGCAGAGATCGAAATCGGGATCTTCTCACGGCAATGTCTGGGACGCCGGAGAATCCCGGACCTCAAGACTCTGCGCCGGGAAGCCAAGGCCTGGAATCGCCGTATGAATCGTGATGGCATCAAAATCACCTGGAGATTCGATCGCAAAACTGCTCGCCGCAAATTCGGTTATAAAAGGAAATATTTCACGCGGTCAGAGCACTAGAGCCGGACGACATCATACACCATGGCCGTTCAGAACGCTAAGCCTTCGCTTCTACCGCCGCTCTCTGACTCGGCACGATGTTATGGTTCATGCGGAAAAAATTGGTTGGGTCGTACTTGGCCTTTAAGTCCGCCAGGCGGTCGTAATTGGGGCCGTATGCGGCGCGCGCCGAGGCTTCGCCCTCGTCAGAGACATAGTTCACGTAGGAGCCCGGGACAAGAAACGGCTGCATCGCCTCCCAGCACTGCCGGGTCCATCGGATGTTTCCTTCGGAATCGGACGCGTCTGTCCACATCGACCAAGCAAGAAGGTTCCACGAGTGCTGCCGATGGGGGAAAGCGGTATCTGACACCCCCACGCGGCTAACCGCTCCGTGCCAGTGTTCGAAGAAAGGCGCAAACGTATATGGCGACGGGCTTTTGCCCGCCCATTCCGCCATTGTCTCGATGGCCTCGTCGCTCAGAGCACGCAGAAAGTTCGATTTCGTGTAGGTGTGGCGTCCGGGCGGAAAAAACGGCTCGAAGAAGCTTTGCATTTGCACATAGCTCATCACTGAAATCAGATCCGCGACCGGCGGGCCGAATTTCCGCAAGGGCTCGAGAACTTTCTCGCCTTCAGATAAAGACGTGCCGCAGTAACACGCGGCCACGCCAAACACCGGAGTGCCATCGGGAGCGGTAAATGCGCCACCCTGGATGACGACCTCATCGGGGAGGGTGGGCGCGAACTCACGGCAAAAATGGAGAACCTCTTTGGTTTTTGCAACGGGATGCAGGACTGCCCCACCCAAAACCGGTCCGACATCGTGTAACCGGTACTCCAGTGAGGTAACGACACCCAGATTCCCACTGCTGCCACGAACGCCCCAGAATAGGTCTTCATTTTCTTGAGCGTTGGCGGTGAGCAGTTGTCCGTCGGCCGTGACCACATCCACACCGATCAGATTGTCGAGAGCAAGACCGTACTTGGCTAGGAGATTGCCAAATCCGCCGCCCAGGGTCAGGCCGGATATTCCGGTGGTTGGGACGACGCCGAGAGTAGTGGCTAGGCCGAACGCTTGTGTCTCGCGGTCGAATTCGCCCAGCTTGAGACCTGCCTCAGCGCGAGCAGTCCTATTACGGGGATCGACGCGCATGCCCTTCATTGCCGAGAGGTCTATCATGAGGCCGCCGTCGCAGACAGACTTTCCCGCTACGCTGTGGCCCCCGCCCCGTACTGAGACGACAACATCATGTTCACGGGCAAAACGAGTGCACGTGATCACATCGGCAGCGCCGGCGCAGCGGGCGATGATGGCTGGCCGCCGGTCGATCATGGCGTTGGGGATAATACGGGCGGCATCGTAGCCGGACTCACCGGGGCAGAATGACTGGCCCCGAAGAGATTCGCGGAAGTTCTGTACGGTTGCTTGGGGAATCATGCCGGGCCTCCTGCAGTGCGGATTTTATCACGAGAGGCAATCGGCATAAATGCGTCTAACGCCGATTTCCTGGTCGGTCAATGTCCAACATGCCCAAGCTGCCGGTGTGGGCCGCGGCAAACCGTGCTTGGTGTGACATGGATTGTTCTCCGGCCACACAAGCCACGGTGTATTCTGTTCTCAGAAAAAGGCTTTTGTTCCATGGCAGTACTCGCAGGGCCCAAGGCGATTCGCTTCAGCAAGCTAATCACGATGCATGGCTCGGCCGTTCACGATGCCGTACTCGTCATCGACGGTGATCGCATACGATCGGTCGGCCACGACGTTCCGTCCAACACCACCGTAATCGATCTGCGGCCATTTGTCGGTCTTCCCGGACTGATCGACGTGCATGTTCATATGAGCTATTACTGGAGCCGCCGTCCTGGCACGGTCCCCTGGGGTGAACATAGGCCGACGGCTGCAACTGCCTTTCTGGCACGCGAGAATGCTCGTCGTACCCTTGAGTGTGGCGTCACGACGGCACGTAGCCTGCACGCCGATGATGGCGCAGATTTTTCGATTCGCGACGTAGTGAACGCAAGTGCGATGCCGGGCCCACGCCTGTTTGTAGCGGGCGCGGGATTGATTCGGAACCGGTTGCACCGTCCCGATGCGGACCAAACGAAGCGAGCAGCTCTTCGGCAGATCAGCGCTGGGGCCGATTGGTTGAAGGTGTTTGGCTCGACGGGCAGCGGTGCCGACGTCACTGGCTTTCAGACATTCACGTATGAAGAAATGAAGGCGGCTGTCAACGTTGCTCACCTGCACGGCAAGCCTGTTGCGATCCACTCCTACGGACCATCGGGCGCTCGAGATGCTGTGCGCGCCGGTGCCGACTCGATTGAACATGCAGTCGATCTCGATGATGACACGCTTTCCGAGATGGTTCGCCGAAAGACCTTCTATGTCCCTACGGTGGACCACAACCGGTATTACGCGGAACATGCGGCCGAGTTTAGATACGGTGCAAACGATGTACGCAGGCTCAAGGAGTTCGTCGAGCGCAATCTGGAAACGTTGCGGCGCGCGATTCGCGCCGGGGTCTTGATTGCAATGGGATCCGACGCCGTCTTCACGATGTTTGGTGAAAACACGCATGAACTGCGCTGGTTTGTAAATGCTGGTATGACGCCGGAACAAGCGCTGGCTACGGCCACCACGAATGCGGCAGCGCTGCTGGGTGTGGAGGGCAAGTTGGGCGTAATTGCGCCTGGAGCTTTTGCTGACGTGCTGGCAGTCGAACAGGACCCGCTGGCGAACATTGAGGCTGTCGTCTCCCGCGTGCGGTGGGTAATGAAGGGCGGGGTTGTTGTGCTGGAAAGCGATACGCGCCGGACCGTGACCGACGGGACATGAAATCACCCGGCGTTCGTCGAGAGACCGCTTCCAGTTACCTGAAAGAGGCCGGAGTGGCGCTGCGACCACCACGTGGTCGACGGGTACACTCAAAACC
>DATIZX010000088.1:0-104830 GCA_035516795.1 Verrucomicrobiia bacterium | reverse complement strand
AGCGGCAATGTGAAGATACGCCTGGAGTCGGCTCGAAGTATCCGCAGCGGACGAGGCAGTCCCCTGCTCCATCACACAAGTGTTTAGCGTTGCAGATTCAACAAGAGTTCTATGTTAGAATCGAAACACAAACATGAATCGCTTCGATCTGACATCAAAGACGGCATTTATTTCCGGTTCTTATCGCGGCTTGGGATGCGCCATTGCCAAAGGTCTCGCGGAGTACGGTGCGCGGGTGGTAATCAACGGACGGAATTCCGAAAAGGTGGCCACCACTGTAGCCACTTTGAAGAGCCAAGGTTTGCAGGCAGCCGGTTGCGCATTTGATGTCACCGACGAGGCCGCGATTGCGAAACACGTGGCGCACATCGAAAGTGAGGTCGGCCCCATCGACATCCTCGTCAACAACGCGGGCATTAATCTTCGTCACCCCGCGACCGACTTCAATACTCCTGACTATCGGACCGTGATGAGCGCCAACTTGGACAGCGTGTTCTTTCTCTGTCGCGAAGTGGGCAGGCGAATGGCCCAACGAAAACGCGGCAAGGTGATCAACATCGGTTCGGTCTCCGGCCTGATCTCGCGTCCGCAAATCGCCGCCTATTCCGCGAGCAAAGGAGCAGTGCATATGCTGACCCGCGCGCTGGCGACTGAATGGGCCGGGTCCAACATCCAGGTGAATGCCATTGCTCCCGGAATGATGGAAACCGAAATGACAAGCCCATTACAGAACGACAAAGATTTCCTGGCTTGGTCATTGTCACGTATTCCTGCTGGACGTTGGGGCAAACCGGAGGATTTGATTGGCGCCGCGGTATTCCTCGCGTCACCGGCATCGGATTATGTGACCGGCCATGTGTTGTTCGTAGACGGTGGTTGGACAGCAAATTATTGAACGAGAGAAATGACAGATGTGCAGCTTTCGGCTTAGAGCGCCTCAACAAGAACCTGTAGCCGAAGCGTGAGCTTCGGTCTCGGCAATCCATTTCGCCCGCGAATCTAGCCGCAACTCACGTTGCGGCTACAGTCAGAGACGGTATTGTTAGGCGCTCTACGCCTGCGGGGAAGACGCACCCGTAAAGGGTGCGGCTACGCGGAAATCGTTTTGTCAGGCGTTCGCAACCGTAACTTGTGCTGGAAGGATTCAAATGATGGCTCGGAATTTGTTTTTCATGTCGATGCTGCTGCTGCCTGTACCGGCGATGTTAGCCGAGAACCAAGCCGAAGCAATCCGTAACGACAAAGTGCTCGTTGACGAACAGACGCTCCCGCCGGGGCAGACTTTGCTGGCTGACCGGCCCGGCGCTCTCGTTTACCTTGATAACGGTGCGATTGAACAGAGCAACCTGACGGGCAAGGCGCACGCGACAACCGTCAAACGTGGCGAGGCGGTATTTGTAGGAAATGGCACGGAGATAAGGAATACAGGGGCTGCGTCGCTACGAATTGTGCGGACGTTGTTTCTCGGTAAGGGCGGTGCTCAGACTTGGGGCACGACTGGTCTAGCGCCGGATTACACCTTACTTTTCGAGAATCAGTACGCTCGGGTCTACGACATCAAAATGGCGGCCGGTCACAACGAACCCCTGCACAGCCATCACGACCGCGTGGTGATTTGCCTGTCGGGAGCGGAACTGCAACACGAGAATCCTGACGGCCGCCGAGAAACTGCCACGTTGAAAACGGGTGAGATCGTCTGGCGCAAAGGCGTCACGCACATCGGTCATAACCTCGGCAAGACCGACCTCTGGGCGATCGCCATCGAGCCGAAGTAATGCCACTGCGGTTCTCGTTTGCGCCGTGTCTGCCCTGCGATGGGGATTTGAAACTGAAAGGCGCACGGCAGAAAGGCGAAGAGTTTCTCAAAACGCAATCCTTACCAAGCGCCCACCAACCTCCTGCCGCTCACGGCAGACCCAATTGCCTCGTTGAACTCGCGGCCGATACCAGCGGCTTTAAACTCCACAAAAACAGGAAAGCGAACACGATGTCGGCGAGCGCAAAGTACTTCCAGATCGAAGGCACGCTGCCCTGGTAGGAATGCCACACGACCGTGGCGACGTAGCAGAATTTCAGAAGCACGCCATAAATGACCAGATTCCGATTCTCGATCGGCCGCCGCGCGATATTCAGGAACATGTAACCGAAGATTACAAGCAAGCCAGCACTGAAATGAACATAACCCCAGTGGTTTGGCGGAGTGATCCCGAGACAGTCGAAAAGCTGCGGGCCGGCCACAAGAAAGGCCAGCCCCAGCAGGCCGTCATAGGCCGCGGCGACGCCGTACAGAATGCGGATGGATACCAATGATTTCATACCGGACTCCTTTCATTTCTGAACTGACTGAAAAATCCTTTGCGACGGCGACGGGTAGCTTCGTCGCTATAGAGTTGTCCACCGAGCCAGTAGATGCCCTCACGCAGTTCCTGCGGAGTCATGCGCGTGGGACGGTAGTTCACGTCGAACAGCGTGCACAGTTGCCAGGCACGCGGTTGCAGAATACGTTCTTCTTTCAGCAGACGTTCGTACAGCGGCGTGCCCGGGAACGGCGTCAGCAGCGTAATCTGCACGTCGAACGGATCCACTTCTTCCACGAATTCGATGATCTCACGGAACACATCGGTTGTATGTCGATCCAATCCCAGCACGAAGCACGCGCTTACGGCCACGCCGTGGGATTGGATGGTGCGGACGGCCTCGGCGTAACGGGGAGCCCAACGCGCTTTCTGATCAGCCCGCTGTTCCAAGCCTGACAATGCGCCGGCGGAAGGGCTTTCCAAGCCAATCAATACCTGACGGCATCCCGCTCGGTACATCAGGTCCAGCAATTCTTCGTCGTCCGCGGCGCTAATGTCTGTTTCGGTGAACCACTTCACATTCAGCGGCATCAGTGCACGGCACAGTTCCTTGCCCCACGATTTAGCGACAAACGTATTGTCGTCGGCGAACTCGATGAACGCTTGCGGGTGAAGTTTTTCTATCGCAGCTATATCGCGTGCAACCTGGTCAACCGGCCGGCGGCGATACGGCGCCCGCAGCATTACGGTTGATGCACAGAACTCACAGCGCCAGGGACAACCGCGTGTCGTCTGGACGGTGTAACGGTTGTAGGCCCGATCGCCCAGAATATCGTAGCGGGGCATCGGTAGCCGTGAAATCTCGACCGGTTCGAAGTCGCTTGCCCGGAAGATCGTAGGGTCCGCTTGCCTGGCCGCGGCCTCTACCACCGCCGGCCACACATTTTCGCCCTCGCCAATCACCACATAGTCGGCATGCTGCAAAGCTTCTTCCGGTAGCACCGAGACATGCAGTCCACCCATTGCCACCTTGACTCCCGCCCGACGCAGCCGGTCCGCGATTGCATACGCCTCGAATATCTGGGCCGAAAATGTGCTGATAGCAACCAGATCACACAGATACACTTCGATGGGCTCGGCACCATCCGATTCTGCCTCGAAATAGCGCAACTCGTGACCAGCGGGTGTACAGGCCGCCAGATAGAGCAGTCCCAAGCTTGGGAGAGAAGCGACCACCCGGCTGCGCTCGACGAAGCCGGGCAGGGTCAAGCCCAATTCCAACAGCCGTTTGTCGTGGGTCCGCACACCGCTCATGGCAAGAAGTCCGATCCTCATGAGCGTACCCCGAGAATGATGAGCGCGACCGCCGTGACCAGCAGCACCACGGGAATGAAGAACAGATGTCGAAATGATTCCCGCCAAGCCGACAGAAAGCAGACCAGCGGCATGGCAACGGCTCCGCCGAGAAGCAGCATACCAGGCAGGGATGCCGGCCCGAAACTCAGAGCAGCGGTGGGCGCAAGACCATAGACGACGTTCAAGATCCCGAGTGCGGCGAGAGCGATATGCCCCAGCCGCAGCAGACGACGACGAAACGAGATATAGCCGCCGAGAAATTCTTCGCGATGAAATCCGAGGCCGATTATCGCCCCGCTCACGAACGCCGTGAGTATCAGCCACCATCCGCCGATGAAGTTGAGCGCGTGAGGCATAAGGAACTGGTTACAGTCCTTCGGATGCCCAGTACATCAGCCAAAACGGATGCCCCCGTGCGTCCGTAGTCTCAAGTCTATGCCGAGCGCCCAGAGCGTCAATCCAAAATTACGCGAGCGCAGCATGTCTTTTGCGTCCGAACGCTGGACAAAACGTCACACGTCGCACTACAATTCGCCGTCGTATGACTTCGACGGTGCCAATCAGCTTGATCTTTCGATCCCGCTTACTGCTTGCACTGGCACTTGTTTCCGTCCCGCAGCTGCTGACGGTCAGTCGTGCCGAAATGCCAAAACCTGACATCGTCGTCGCGGCGGATGGCACCGGCGCTTTCAAAACGATTCAGGAAGCGGTCGACACCATCCCGAAGGACAACCGCGAGCGAAAAATCATTTTCATCAAGGACGGCCTCTATCACGAAAAGGTGCGGATCGATCCCGATTTCGTCACCCTCCGGGGCGAGAGTCGACAAGGCGCCCGTATCGAATTCGCCCAAGGAGCGGATGAATTCACCAAGAACCCCGACAACATTGGCCGGGCCGTCGTCAACATCAACGGCAATGACTGCGTTCTGCAAGACCTGACCATCAAAAACACTCAAGGCGTCATCGGCCCGCATGCATTCGCCGTCTACGGAAAAGGAGACAAGACGGTCATCACCGACTGCGACGTGTTAAGCCAGGGCGCTGACACACTTGCGTTATGGGGCGACCAGTGCGGGTCGTACCAAGCACGGCTCAACATTCGTGGCTCCGTGGATTTCGTCTGTCCGCGCGGCTGGTGTTACATGACTGACTGTACGTTTTATGAGGTCAACCCGGCGGCACACGCTTCCATTTGGCATGACGGGAACAAAGACAAAGACATGAAGTTTGTCCTGCGCAACTGTAAATTCGATGGCGTGGAAGACTTTGTCTTGGCCCGCCATCATCACGATGCCGAGTTTTTCCTGCTCGACTGCACGTTCTCAATTCGGATGCGAGATCTGGCACCGTATCGGGTCGTTTATCCCATCGCTGGCGACAAACCCAGCCCGAACGATGCGAAACGCAACAAAGACCTCGATGCCGGCAATCTCTGGGGCGAGCGCGCCTATTTTTACAATTGTCATCGAGACGGTGGGGATTACTCGTGGTTCGCTAACAATCTTTCGTCAGCCCCCGGTGCTCCGCAGCCTGACCAAATCACAGCGGCATGGACGTTCGCCGGAAAATGGAATCCCGAACGAACTGATGCGCCACAGATCACTAAAATCGAACGGCAAAGCGACCGGATTCAAGTCACGTTCAGCGAGAATGTTACGGTCAAAGGCGAACCGAGGCTGACACTGCGCGATGGTGGCTATGCAGAGTATGCGTCCGGCAGCGGTGGTACCCAAATTGTATTCACCGTGCGGATTCACTCCGAGCAACCTAGCGACGTCACAGAACTTGATCTGCATGGCGGCACCATCATGGCTTCGGAAGCCTCAGCGAATCTGCGGATGGTCGAAGGATTGCCGCAATCCTCGCCGAGCGACCCGATTGCGCCGATCAAGGCGCCCTTCCCCATGCCGCAACTTCAGAGGCCGGCATTTCCTGATCACGTGGTCGATATCCGGGATTATGGAGCCGTGGAAGGCGGCACGGTGACCAACACCGCCGCGTTCGCCAAAGCCATCCAAACTTGCGCCAGTAAGGGCGGCGGACGGGTACTCGTGCCGGCGGGTCGCTGGCTGACGGGGCCGATTCATCTTCAAAGCAACATTGAGTTACACTTGGCGCAAGGCGCCGAAGTGATCTTCAGCGACAGGTTCCGAGATTATTTGCCACCGGTTTTCGTGCGGGTCGGCGGCATCGAACTCTACAACTATTCGCCGCTGATTTATGCGCGCAACTGCGAGAACGTGGCGATTACAGGCCCCGGCCGCCTGAACGGCAATGCCAAAGCCTGGTGGGATTGGAAAGGCAAGGAAACGAAGGAGTTTTTCCAGATGGCGGCGCGCGGCGTGCCGGTCGAGAAACGCGTGTTCGGCACACCCGAAGCCGCTATCCGCCCCAGCTTCGTCAGTTTCGTGAACTGCAAGAATGTCCTGCTGGAAGGTTTCACGATCGGCAGCGGCCCGAACTGGACGATTCATCCAGTCTATTGTGAAAACGTCATCGTCCGGCACGTTACCGTGGACACGGATGGTCCCAATAACGACGGTATCGATCCTGATTCCTGCCGGAACGTGCTCATTGAATACTGCACGTTTTCCACCGGCGACGATTGCGTGGTGCTGAAATCTGGCTACAACGAAGATGGCTGGCGCGTGCATCGGCCCACTGAGAATGTCGTGATGCGGTATTGTTCCAGCCAACGTGGTCACGGCGGCCTCGTCGTCGGCAGCGAGATGTCCGGCGACGTGCGCAACGTGTACATGCATGACTGTGACTTCGATGGCACAGACCGCGCTGTGCGGATCAAGTCGTTACGCGGCCGTGGAGGCGTTGTGGAAAACATCTGGGCCGAGAATCTCAAGGTCAAAAACATGCAACGCGAGGTCGTTGTCCTCAACATGGTTTACGGCTCGGACCGGAACCCGGCATCGAACCTGAAATCGCCGGTTTTCCGCAACATGGTCATTCGAAACGTCGTCGGCCATGGCGCGCCAACCGCCGTCCTGCTGCAGGGCCTCGACGATTCGCCCATTGAGAACATCCAATTCGAAGACCTGACGATCACCTCGACAAAAGGAGTGATTTGCAAAAATGTCAAGAAGCTGAATTTCAAGAACGTCATCGTCACGCCGAGCCAGGGACCGGTGTTCGACATGACCAACGCCTCCCAAATCGAAATTCGTCGGGCGAAAGCGCCGCCGGGGACCTACATTTTTCTGCAACTCGAAGGCAAAGATTCCCACGACGTACGTATTGAGGATAGCGATCTCATTGAAGCCAAACTCATGTTCATGCTGGGTGACGATGTGCCCGTCAGCGCGATCACTGTGAAGTAGGTGCTCAAGAACGGATTCACGCGCACGCCAGCAGGTAAACCAGGGGAGTAAAATGAAAAATGTTCCATGGAAATCAATTGTTGCAGCCAAGTGCATCGCGGCTGCAATTCTGTCCTTGCTCCTTGCCGTCCCGACGCTTTTTGCCGAAGGACCTTATCGTAACCGCGACAACCACAGTGTCTACGATCCTTCCGAAGGAACCTATCCAATTCCTTATCAGTTGCCGACCAAGGAGGAGATCGTCGATGTTCTCGGTCGGGTCCGCAGCTACCTCGAAAAGGCTGCGCCTGCCCGAATCGTCAACAGCAAGACTGGCGACCAGATTACCGACCTGACCGCGCCCGTGGCCGACGCTGTTGCGGACCGGGGTGAAGCTGACGCGTTCTACGTTTTGGATTACACAATGGGAGTCACGCACGCTGGCATGTTGCTGTGCGCCGAGGTGACCGGCGATAAAAGGTATTCGGACTTCACTGCGCGGGATCTGAAGTTTATCGCTGATGCCCTGCCCTATTTCCGTGCACAGGATGAGAAGTTCAACCTGGGCCGGAAAAGCAGCTTTCGAGGCATCCTGCACACGGCATCGCTTGATGACTGCGGTGCGATGTGTGCCGCCTTGATCAAGGCGCGTCGCGCTCACGTCGGGCCCGATCTTGAACCGGTCATCAAGCATTGGATCGATTACATCAGCACCAAGCAGTTTCGCTTGCCCGATGGCACGCTGGCACGCCAGCGTCCACAACCGGTCTCACTCTGGGCTGACGATTGTTACATGGGTGTTCCCGCCCTGGCGCAAATGGGCGCGTTGACTGGCAATCGCGCCTATTTCGATGACGCGGCCAAGCAAATCGTGCAGTTCTCGTCGTATCTGTTTGCCCCCCCCACCGGTTTGTACGCCCATGGTTGGAACGCCGATCAACCGCTCAATCCGGAATTGTACTGGGCTCGTGCCAACGGCTGGGTCATGATGGCAACAGTCGAATTGCTGGACGTGCTTCCTGAGAATCACCCGCAACGCGAAACCATTTTGAAGTATCTCCGTCAGCACATCCACGCGATAGCCAAACTGCAATCGGGTGAGGGCCTTTGGCATCAGATGCTGGACAAGACCGATTCCTACCTCGAGACCTCGGCATCGGCAATGTTCGTGTTCAGCATCGCGCATGCAATCAATCGCGGCTGGATTAGCCCGGTCAGCTACGGCTCGGTGGCGCAGGCGGGCTGGAACGCCGTGGCTCAGCAGGTCAACCATCGCGGTCAGGTCGAGGGCACCTGCGTGGGCACAACTTTCGCGAGTGACAATGTCTATTACTACAACCGGCCTACCAGCGTTTACGCGACGCACGGCTACGGTCCGGTGCTCCTCGCTGGGGCGGAGATGATCAAGCTCCTAGAAAACCCGGCCATCGATATCCAATACAAAGTGCGCACTTATCACTACGTGCCGAAATCGGCGGAATGAGTTTGCGCAGTCAATTGTGGTAGCAGGTTGTAGTGGCAGGCTTCAGCCTGCGGTTCCCACATCCATAAAGGGTGCGACTACATCAGAGCCAGACTACGAAGCCGCTTCGAGTTGGCTCTTCAATGCCCAGAGACCGAGCGCAGGATTGCTGATGTAGAAAATCTCTTCGCCGTCGGGACGCCGGTTGAGACCGTTTTTCAACGTTTCGGGCTGATAACGCTTGATGATGGCATCGAGATTACCAGCTTGGAAACCCACTGACTGAATGGCTTCAGCACTCATATCGCGTCCAGGGCAATAAGTAATCTTGAACCGGCCTTCGCTCGAACCATGAATCAGGTGCGCGGCGGCACTGAGATTGTTGCGTAATTCGTCGTTGGCCTTGACCGCCGCCAACGTGGCCGGCGTACCGCGATAACCGTACTTGCGGATGAGCCGATCGATCTCGGAATCTTCGCCAAACTCTTTCAAACCGGGAGCGAGGATGATCAGATCGCCGCCATCGGCCATGGCCATGCGGGTCCGGTAAATCGCCTTGTTGCCCAACCACGTGCTCTTGAATTCATGTGGATCCAGATACACCAGCACTTTCTTGAGCGGTTTGTCGAGTAGATCGAGGTTCACCTTCTGGGAGAGTTTGGCCCCGAGTGTGAACGTCTCATTGTCGTCACCCACGTACAACCCGCGCATGATCATGGTCGGCTCGGTTCTGTGTTTCTGCATAACCGTAAGCACATAGACAATCGGCAACTCGCGCAGGAACGTGGCCGCGGCGTAGTTGAACAGCTTCCGCACCGGCGTATCGATGCGTCCCATCATCCGTTCCATCCCATAAGCCGCGCCGAGGAAATGCGATTTGTTGATCGTGTCCACGCCACCCGCGCCGCTTAGAATGTTCTTGGTGTAATTGGCGATGCCGACCACTTCGTGCGGGACAAGTTGCCCAACCGAAAGAATGAGATCGTATCCGGCGAACAGCCGGGTGCTGACCTCGACATGCACGTCGTAGTCCACCACGCCACCCGACCACTCGCGCAGCAGCGCACCCGGAACATCGCCGACGCGCTTGATGCCCTTGCGCCAATCGTGCACCTTGAACCGGGCGAGCGGGATTCTGTCTCCGAACATCATGCGGAGTTGCTTCTCGGTCATCGGCGTATGCGTGCCGAGCGTCGGCATGATGTCCACTTCACCGTTCGGCGCCAGCATTTCGTAAAGGAGATGAGTCAACTCGCCGGCATTGGAATTGAGCCGGGTATGATCGGGCGGCAAGACCAACACTTTGCGCAGGGGTCGGTTGACGACCTTCAACGCCTGCGCCAGCGCGTCGCGTTTTTCCGCCGTGCTGATGTTGTCGTTGACTCCACCGCGTGCAAAATAGGTAGCCATGCTTAATCTTTCTCTATGGTCTGTCTTGAGCCAGCACGTGTAAATTACACATCGTCTTCCGTATTTACAAGCGCGCCGAATTCACCACCAGCGAGCCGAACCTCGCATCCGTCACCAACCGAGACTCAAGAAGCATCGCGAAGGATGCCCTCGGCCACAGGTGTCAGACGGTCGAGGATCTTGTGCGAATCCGCATCGATCCGAATCCAGATGTAATCCGAACCCGCCCCTTTCCTTTCGTGAGGGAGCGTATTTGGCATCAGCGCTTCTTGGCGAATTACGGACCGACCTTCGATTACGGTTTTATAGCTCCGCCACGTAACCTTTTGATCCTTGATGGTGAAGGTCGATTCAGTCGCCCCTGCCACCGAGGCCGGACTCAGAGAGTTGGTTGCCTGAAAGATGATGTAGATGTTGTTGAAGTGGCCGACCGACATTGCGTTGTCAATCCGGTATTCCCCTTTCCCGAATTGAGAAGCGTCGTATTGGCCTTTTGGCAACATCAGCGGCTTACTACAATCATAGGGCTCCCACTGAATCAGTGATGGCCGCTTCGAGGCTTCCTGGGCGTTGGCAGCACCAATTAGAGCCAGCGCAAGGATGCAAAGTACCTGTTTCATAGAAATGCGTGGTCGTCCGTTCTCGTTCGCCGCGCCGGAAAGTGTAGCGCGGAGGGAGGGCCTCGACAAGCCAAGCGTGAAAAACCTTCGCATCGAAAACCAAACGCCGATTTTCCTTGATCTCTGGCTCACCCCAGAATACGCTCCGCCTTCAGGTGAGAGGAATGAATCGGGTCGGGTTCATCAATCTGCTGGCGTTGTCGCTTTCCATATCGGTGGCGGCTTATGCCGATCCGGGGCAACTGGCGGTGTTATCGCAGATCCAGTATGCAACGGTGCTCCAAGGGTATCAAGACCCCGTCACGGCTTACATTTATAACACGGCCGCGAGCGGTTCGGACCCCGTGAATTTCAGCGTCTATGCCACTTTTCCGTACGGTGTTCCGTCCGCCTATTCCGGTACGAAAGACGCCGACGACGGAACAGGCTACATCGCGTTGCCTTTCGCCTTCAACTCTGCTCTGACGAGCGCCGGGACTTACACGGTCAGCGTCACCGCCACCGACACGGGCACGGGGGGGAGTCTCACGCGATCCGGCAGTATCGTGGTCATGGATCACGCCAAGCCGGCATTTGTCCTTGGGGGAAACGTTGTCGCGTTGTCATCGCAGATCCCGCAGGCCGCAGAGCCTAGCGTTGACCCCTTGGCATTCGGCGCCACCGGGGGCGGCGAAACTTTTGCCGCGTACGCCCCGAATATGATTAATGATCCGATGGCGCCGACCGCCGAGATGGACCTGGATAGCATCACGGCCTTTGGGGACCCGGAGATCACGATCACGTTGCAGCCGTTTGACGACGAAGTCGCCAGCGACGACCCGTTGAACGGCGTTCCGTTTCAGGTCGACGTGGACGCCTCTACAACGGGCACTTTTTTTACGGCATTCGAGTTGAACTATTCCGATGAACAAGACCTGCCCGGGGCTGACGCTCCTGGATCGGAACACGACTTCTTCGCCGTCGAGGTGACGGTGACGCCCGACGGCGTCACCGGGGGAATCCTGATACCCGAGCCGAGGACATTCGGGCTTGTCGCTGCCGGAGTACTGATGTTTTGGCCGCTCCTCAGGCGCAAGCGCGCTTGGCGGTCATACTCGACGTAAGGAGAGGCCGAGGGCTCTTGGGGGCGGCAAACCGCCGCTACAATTCTCAAACTGTGCCACTACCCAATTCCCCACCTATCGCTGCACGCGGGCATTACCCTTCCAGATGCTCCAAATCTGATCTTCGTCCGCGGGTTGCGCATAATCGGTCAAGAGCGTAGTTGCCAGCGCGCCGCTAGCCCAGCCGAATTGCACCCATTTCTCGGGCTCCCAGCCCTTGAGGATCGCATACAACATGCCGCCCACGAATCCGTCGCCGCCGCCGATGCGGTCGAGAACCGTGATGTCGCGCGGCTCGACGACGTGCCAGTCCTTGCCTGCCGCCATGATCGCGCCCCAGAGATGGTGGTTCGTATCCACGACTTCCCGCAGTGTCGTGGCGAATGTCGAGGCGTTTGGATACGCTTTCTTCACGCGTTCGATCATCCCCTTGAAACCGTCAATCTTCGACTTGAGCCCCTTCCCGCCAGCTTCGGGACCTTGGATGCCAAGGCAAAGCTGGAAGTCTTCCTCGTTGCCAACCAAGATGTCTGACAGGCTCGCAATCTCGGCAAAAATGGCGGAGAGTTCCTTCTCGCGTCCTTTCCAGAACGACGCACGGTAATTCAGATCAAACGAAATCCGCGTGCCATGCTTCTTCGCCGCTCGCGCCAGTTCCAGGCAAAACTTCCCTGTTTCGGGCGACAACGCGCCGATCAAGCCCGACAGGTGGACGATCTGCACGCCTTCTTTGCCAAAGATCCGGTCCAGATCGAAATCCTTCACGTTCAGTGTCCGTCCGACTTCGCCCGCGCGATCGTTCCACACGCGGGGCCCCCGCGAACCGTAACCGCTGTCGGCGATATTGAACTGATGCCGATAACCCCACGGCCCGCCCTGCGGAACCTCGACCCCCTCATAGTCGATATTGCGGCTCTTGAGGTTGTCCTTGATGAACTGCGCAATCGGACTGCCTTTGACAAACGTCGTCAGCACCTTGACCGGCAGCCCCAGAAACGACGACACGCTCACCACGTTCGTCTCCGCGCTGGTCGCCTGCATCATATACGACGCGGCGCAATGCACCGGCTGCCCGTTCGGTGGCGTGATTCGAATCCCCATGCTCGACGGCACCACCAGCGCATATTTGCAGTTCTTCTTTAGTTCAATCTTCATTTCGGTTTCCTTCGACTTCTTTCGATGTGGCCTTCCCACTCGTGAGATGCACCAAGAAACAGCCAACCGACACAAGAGCGGCGATGGTTGCCGTTACTGCCGCAATATCATGAGTAGCTTCAATTCTTGTTCTTTGGTTTTGTAGTTCGATTTCTGCAATGAAGCTTCTGCTTGAAGGCGGTGAGCTAGGATTCGCGCTCTCGGAGTTATCATTCGCCTTCATTACCATTGCTGCCAGTATTGCTACGAAGGCAAAGATAATACCAATCGCAAACACAGTAATTTTCTTTTGCTTACCTCCGGATCCGTGGGTTGTATTCATCTCAGCCGTTGTCTCTCGTAAGGCTGGTTGTTCCGAATGACGGACGTGCTGAGCACAATCACGACAGACGACGTTGATCTCTGGATTTACCCCGCCGCAAGAAGGGCAAAACCAGTTTCCGTCTTTCACGGGAGCAAGTCTTTCAGGCTCATCTGAATTCCGGTCGAGTTTGTTAGCACCTGCTTCGCCTATTGTCATAGTGTTTGCCTCCCCTTACGACTTGCTCCGTCGGTGGTTCGGGCAGATGTATCAACGCTCACGGGCCAGCAGTCTAGTAAGCGTCAGATTCCTCGACAAGCTTGGAATGACGAACAGAAAGAAGCTGTCGTAGCCGCAGGCTTCAGCCTGCGTCGCGCCGCGTGAGGTCACACCGACAACGACTCACGGCACCGGCAACTGATTGAACAGAAAGAAACGAAGTTAACAAAGACTTCGTTCCCTTTGTTGCCTTCTGTTCAAAGCTTTCCTCTTTACCTCTGCACTCTTGCACTTCCGCCACCCATGACTTTCTCAACCTCCTTGAGCGTGGCCATGGAGGTGTCGCCGGGCGTGGTCATGGCAAGCGCGCCGTGGGCGGCACCGTAATCGACGGCCTTCTGTGGATCGCCGGTTTTCATCAGGCCGTAGATCAGGCCGCTCGCAAAACTGTCGCCACCGCCGACTCGATCCAGAATCTCCAACTCTGGATACTTCCGGCTCTCATAGAATTTGCCATCCTCAGTGCCCGTGCGGCTTCGCACCCAACAGATCGCGCTCCAGTCGTTCTTCGTCGCGGTGACCACCTTGCGCAACGTCGTCGCCACGACCTTGAAATTCTTGTATTCGGCCACCACTTTCTGAATCATTTTCTTGAAAGCCTCGGTCTCGATGTTGGTAATGTTGGGACCGAGTCCCTCGACCTCGAACCCCAAACAGGCGGTAAAATCCTCCTCGTTGCCAAGCACCACGTCCACATACTTTGCAATCTCGCGGTTGACCTCGCGCGCCCGGGCCGGACCGCCAATACTCTTCCAAAGGCTCGGACGATAATTCAAATCGTAACTGACAATCGTCCCGTGTTTGTTGGCCGCCTTGACCGCTTCGATCACGAGCGCGGCGGTCGTTTCGCTCAATGCCGCAAAGATGCCGCCGGTATGCAGCCAACGGACACCGATCTCACCGAAAATCCTGTCCCAGTTGAAATCTCCAGGCTTAAGCTGGCTGGCAGCAGTGTGACCACGATCCGACACGCCGACCGCGCCGCGAATGCCGAAGCCACGCTCGGTGAAGTTCAACCCGTTGCGAACCGTCCGGCCGATGCCGTCGTCGGCCCGCCAGAGAATGAAATCCGTGGCAACACCGCCTTCCATGATGAAATCTTCGATGAGGTGGCCGACTTCGTTGTCGACGAAAGCGGAGCACACGGCAGTTTTAAGCCCGAAGCATTTATGCAAGCCCCGAGCGACGTTGTACTCGCCGCCACCTTCCCAGGTTTTGAACTCGCGGGCAGTGCGAATGCGTCCCTCGCCGGGGTCGAGTCGCAACATGATTTCTCCGAGCGAAAGCTGGTCGTATGTGTATTTATCACGAAGTTTCAGTGGCATGCCTCATCCCTCCAAAGCTACAAAAAGGTTCTAACCGCAGAACGCTCGAAACACACGAAAAAAACGCGGGCCGCTGGGTTATCGCACCATCCCAGCGGCCCGCGCCTCCTAGTGGCCCATCAAACCGTGTACGTCTGCGAAGTGGTCGTGCCGCCGTGGCCGGTCCAATTCGTATGGAAAGCCTGACCGCGCGGCTTGTCCACGCGCTCGTAGGTGTGAGCACCAAAATAATCGCGTTGTGCTTGGAGCAGGTTCGCCGGCAGCCGCTCGCTCCGATAACCATCGAAATACGCCAGTGCCGAAGAGATGCACGGCGTCGGGATTCCGAGCTTGGCGGACTGGACGACCACTCGGCGCCAACCCGTCTGTCGACTGCTGACGGCTTTCTTGAAGAACTTGTCGAGCAACAGGTTGACCAAATCGGGATTGCGCTTGAACGCCTTCTTGATTTCGCCGAGGAAGACCGAACGGATGATACAGCCACCGCGCCAGACGAGAGCAATACCGCCGTAGTTGAGGTTCCACTTGTACGTCTTGGCGGCGGCGCGCATGAGTTGGTAACCTTGGGCGTAACTGACGATCTTTGACGCGTACAGGGCGGCGCGCAGGTCCTTGATGAATTTCTGCTTATCGCCCTTGAACGTACCGACCTTCCCTTTGATTTCTTGAGACGCAACCAGGCGCTCTTCCTTTATCGCAGACAGACAACGAGCAAACACCGCCTCGCCGATCAACGTCAGCGGCATTCCGTCGTCGAGCGCGGCGACAACCGTCCACTTGCCGGTGCCTTTTTGGCCAGCGGCGTCGAGAATGAGGTCCACCACTTCCCTACCATCCTCATCCTTGTGGGCCAAAATATCGCGCGTGATTTTAATGAGATAGCTGTCAAGCTCGCCCTTGTCCCACTCGGCGAACACTTCGTGCATTTCCTGATTGGTCATGCCCAGACCGCGCTTCATCAAGTCGTAGGTCTCGCAAATCAGCTGCATGTCGCCGTACTCGATGCCGTTGTGGACCATTTTGACGAAATGGCCGGCGCCGTTCTCGCCCATCCAATCGCAGCAGGGTTCGCCATCGGAAGTCTTGGCGCAGATCGCCTGAAAGATATTTTTTACGTGCGACCATGCGGCCGGGCTGCCGCCGGGCATCAACGACGGGCCCTTCAACGCGCCTTCCTCGCCGCCAGAGACGCCCGTGCCGATGTAAAGTAGTCCCTTGCTCTCGACGTATTGCGTGCGGCGAATGGTGTCGGGGAAATGGCTGTTGCCGCCATCGATCAAGATGTCGCCTGGTTCGAGCAAAGGGAGCAAGTGGTCGATCAACTCGTCCACAGCTTTGCCGGCCTTGACAAGCATGAAAACCTTGCGCGGCTTCTTCAGCGATGCGACGAATTCCTCTAGAGAATGCGCGCCGAAGAACTTCTTTCCCTGCCCACGGCCATTGATGAAATTATCCACCTTGGAGACCGTGCGGTTGAACACGGAAATGGGAAATCCTTTGCTTTCGATGTTGAGGGCAACGTTTTCACCCATGACGGCCAAGCCGATCAGGCCAATATCAGATTGTGGTGTAGTCATTGATAATTTCCTTGATTGAATGTCTCATTTGCATACAACACCATACTCGAACTTGCTAGACGCCGCTGAACGCGCTGAAACCGCCATCGATGGCGATGACCTGGCCGGTGACAAATCCCGACGCTTCATCGCTGAGCAACCACAGCAACGTGCCCAGTAAGTCCTCGGGCTTGCCGTATTGACCCTGCGGGGTGTGCGAAATGATTGTGTTGCCGCGCGCGGTGGGCGAGCCGTCAGGTTGCGTCAGGAGGGTACGGTTCTGTTCCGTCAAAAAGAAGCCGGGCGCCAAAGCGTTAACGCGCACGCCGACCTTCGAGAAGTGCACGGCCAGCCACTGGGTTAAATTGCTGACGCCGGCTTTCGCGGCGCTGTAAGCCGGGATTTTGGTAAGCGGTTTAAAGGCGTTCATGGACGAAATGTTAATGATGTTCCCGTGTTTTTTGAGCACCATATCTCTGCTGAACACCTGCGTCGGGAGAAACGTACCAATGATATTCAGGTTGAATACGAATTGGACGCCGTCCACCGTCAAATCGTAAAACGTCATTATTCCCTCGGTCTTGTTGGTGACGTCGGCGACGGAGAGAAACTCCTTCGAAGTTGTGCCCTTGGGATGATTGCCACCGGCACCGTTGATCAGAATATCTACCGGTCCGAATGCCTTTTTGATCTGCTCGTGCGTCTGCTCGATACTGGCCTTCTCCAGCACGTTGCAGGCGAACGCGCGAGCCGTCCCGCCGGCTTTATTGATGCCATCCGCCGCCTTTTGGGCGAACTCCGGTCGCAGATCCAGAATGGCCACTTTGGCCCCGCACTCCGCCAGTGCTTCGGCCATCACGCTGCATAAAATGCCGCCGCCCCCGGTGATGACGGCCACCTGATTTTTCAGATTCACTTGAATTGGAACTGACATGCCTTCCTTTCAGAGCTTGCGAAAACTCGCAGATACGCCTGTTTACGGAATCCGCCGTGGAAAATCAACCGCAATTCTCGGGACAGCCACGCCGTCATAGCGTGCCGGGCTCGAGTCCGAAATAATTCCGGGCATTCTCGTAGCAAACATTGCGAACCAGCGTGCCCAGCAATTTCATATCGCATGGCAGTTCGCCGTTGGCAACATCCTGACCGATCATATTGCAGAGCAACCGTCGGAAATATTCGTGTCGAGTGTACGACAAGAAACTACGCGAGTCCGTGATCATGCCGACGAAGCGGCTGAGCAGGCCGAGATTCGAAAGCGCGTTGATCTGCCACGTCATGCCTTCTTTCTGGTCGAGGAACCACCAACCGCTGCCGAGTTGCAGCTTGCCGGCCACGCTGCCATCTTGAAAATTGCCCAGCATGGTAGCGAAGGCGTAATTGTCCGCCGGGTTCAAATTGTAGAGAATCGTTTTCGGCAAACGGTTATTCTTGTCGAGGCGATCCAAAAAACGGCTCAACGGCTCCGTTTGCGGCCAATCGCCAATCGAATCGAAACCGGTATCCGGTCCCAGCGTCCGCATCATCCGCGAGTTATTGTTCCGCATCGCGCCGAGATGCAATTGCATCACCCAGCCGCGGGTGGCGTATTGTTCGCCGAGCCACAGCAGCAGATAGCTGCGGAATTTGTTGGCTTCCGTCAACGAAACCCGCCGGCCGGCCCGCGCCGCCGCGAAGACCTTGCCGGCTTCCGCTTCGGTGCAATCCTCACTGAACACGAAATTCAATCCGTGGTCGGAGAGCCGGCTGCCGTTCTTGTGGAAAAAATCGAACCGCCTTTTCAGCACAACCAAAAAATCAGCCAGAGTACCGGGCGCGCCGAGTTTGTCCACCCACTTGTTCCAGTCCCTCGGGTTGTCCACCGCCAACGCCTTATCAGGCCGCCACGCGGGATAGACGCGGGTTTTCAGTTTGCCATCGGTCCGGATTTTCTGGTGATGCTCCAAGGAATCGGTCGGATCGTCCGTCGTGCACACCACCGCCACACGACTGGACTCGAGAATCCGTTGCACCGGCATGCCGGCCAGCTTCTCATTCGCTTCATCCCAGATTCCTTTGGCGGTGGATTCGTCGAGCAAACGGCTGATGCCGAAAAAGCGCTTCAGTTCCAGATGGGTCCAATGGTAGAGCGGATTGCGCAAGGTCTGCGGAACGGTGCGGGCAAAGGCGAGGAATTTCTCCCAGTCGCTGGCGTCGCCCGTGCAATATTTCTCCGGGACGCCATTGGAGCGCATGGCCCGCCATTTGTAATGATCGCCTGCCAGCCAGATTTCGTACAGGTTGCGAAAGGTCTTGTTGCAGGCAATCTGGTCCGGCGGAAGATGACAGTGATAGTCAAAAATTGGTTCGTTCTCCGCGTATTCGTGATAAAGCTCGTCTGCAACGTCGTTCAGCAGCAGAAAATCTTCGGTCAAGAACGACTCGCCAGCCCGCGAGGACGGGGCACCCGTCCGCTTGGCCTTCACTTCCGACGCGCTCTTCTCATGTTTCATTTGTTACCTCCTCAGGCACAGATACCATTCTTAACACGAAACGACCTACGACATGAAACCTGAACCGCAAATGAACTCGATTGTGTTCTCTCTTGGGGGGTTGGCCAAATTCGCATGTGGCCCGGCGGATCGCAGACCGCAAAACGGACCGACCATACCGGATTCGTCGCCTTCCTACAGCAAGGATCTGCTGTCGCGGTTCTTCTCAGCCCTGGTTCAAAAGGGCCATGTGCTTGGTCAAATGCTTGTCCAATAACTCCAAATGCAGATCCGCGTGCTTCTGCAAAAGGTCCAAAATTCGCGGCTTGAAACTTGGATGTGTCAGCACCGACCCAAACGTCACATGGAGCAATTGGCGACCAACAACCTCGTCCAAGAATTTCGATTCGTCCTTTGGGCCGCTGTACTTCGGGAGAGCCCGGACGGTTTCGGCCGTGGCGGAAATGTGGTAACTATTCCGATCGTTCTCGAAGTGCCCCCGACAAAACTCAACAATTTCAGCAAACAATTTCGCATCGGTTCGAGCCACCACGCGCAACGCCTCCAAATAACTCGTGCCCGCGGTCTTGACGTGCAACTTATTGCCGCAGACGCGTCCGATGATCGGATACACGGCAAACTTGTCCGAGCCGCTGTGAATACTGATCTTGTAGGGCCCACAATGTTGGGCGACCAAGACGTGCTCGCGCAGAGAAGCTTCAAATTGTTTCAGGTCGCCCCGGTAATCGACGCCTTTCTCGAACTCGCCGATAAAACGTGGTGCAACGCTGACCAGATTCGGCACCTGGTGGCGTTTCAGTTCCATGGCGATGAAAAAATGCTCGGCGATACTGGTCGGATCGTCAGTCTCATCTACGCTGACCTCAATCTCAAACGGACGGTCGTCCATGGTCTTGGCAATGTGACGTCCCATCATGCCGACGTGTTCCAGCGCAGCCGCGTACTTCTGCGCCGCGCGCTGTAGCGAGGCGCGGTCGAATTGCACCGCACGCAGCCCCGGCACCTCAAACTTTTTCCCCAGGTAAATGCCTTCCAGTTCCGGGGTCAATTTGCCCCGACCGACGTGTTCCGATGGGTCGAGCGTGAAGAAGCAGAACCCAGCTTCGGCGGTTCGGTCAACGTGCTCTGGCAGCTTTAAATGATCGGCATCGGCTCCCCAAGCCTGCTCATAGTCCAGCCGGGTGAGTGCGGAAACGGCCGCCTGCATGACCTCCTGCGGTGTGCGCTGCGTACGTTCCATCTCGCGGATGGATTGCTGGGCGAAAATTGGCGCAAAATCGAACTTACGAACCGCGGCGAGGTGGCCGGCTGTTGCCAGCCCGAGCCGATCACCGAAGCCGAATGATTTTTTGAGGCCAAGTGGAACAGGTCTTCTGATGCTCATAGCTGATGGAGTTCCTAAACGACGCGCCAATTCTGGCTTCCGATTCGGACTTTTCACCGTGCCAGTTACAAGGGTCTTGTTCATGATTTCCCACACCATTGGTTACGTGTTTTGTCCGGTATAAGTTGAGAATACTTGCTGTCCAAATTTTTGTCGAGCGCCGATCTGGTCCGGCAGGCAACGGCGTGCCGAACCAGGCTATCTATTTCCCAGTTCAGGTGAAATGGTTCATCCGGCGGCAACTACCCTCTTGACACGACGTAGCATATAACAAAATAGCTTTCCCCGCCAATTCTATTCTGGTAATTTTGCTGGAATTTTGATAGCCTCTTTTGAGAAGATGATGGGTAATGCGATGAGAGAGTTGACCCCGTGAACACACTGCCGCAGGCTTTGCATTTGCCGCCGCCTGGACGTCCGCGCTGGGTTTGCCCCGAAAGTGCCCAGTGGGACCTTCTTTATCTGGCTTGGGGCCATCGGCAGTATGGCCAGCACCCCATTCCCGTTTCCCGTCATCCGGGCTGGCATTATGTATTGGTGGACCGTGGTAACCCAGCCTTGGTTCTCGAGCAGGAACGCAAGGTTCTTAAGCCGGGCGATTTCCTCGTGATCGACCCGGATTGTGCCAGCGGCTGGATGGACGAGCCGGATGAGATCTGCGATCTGCTCGTCTGGATCTGGCGCACGCGGCCTTGTTGTTCCGAGTGCACTCCCGCGCCCGGGGCCTACCAGCATTGGATGATCGATCCGTCTTTGCAGCACAAACTGGAGCAGCTTCATGCTCTCTGCCGGCAAGAGGTGGAACGCCCGGATGAACTCAGCAAACTGGCCATCGAGCAACTGCGCATCGGGATCGACGTCACCGTGACCCGACTCGTGCGGCGCAAAACGCAACCGCCAGAACCGTCGGTGCGCATGGAGTTGGCGGTGCGTTGGATGGCGCAAAACCTCTCCCAGTCCAATCCGGTCAGCGCGCTGTGTGATTACCTGCAAATCTCCTCGGCCACGCTGGCGCGGATGTTCCAGCGCCACCACGGTGAATCGCCCGCCGCTTACTTTCAGCGATTAAAAATGGCCCGTGCGCAGGAATTGCTGACTGGCGGTTCCCTTTCGGTCAAGGAGATAGCCTACTCGCTCGGTTACCGGCATCCGAACGATTTCAGTCGCGCCTTCAAACAATTCACCGGCCGAAACCCGACAGGACAACGCGCCGAGTGAAATGATGGAAGCTGCGAGCAGACTTTTCGGAATCCAACCTTGACCGCGCGCGATGCGGATTTTATTGTCTGCGTTTCCGCATGTTTGTGCGGATTTCACGACGGAGCGGCGAAGCGGATGGACCTTAAACCACATTCTCTGGGGAGGATAACAACGTGAGCGACACACGCACGCCAGTCGTTAAACCCAAAAGCGCCGCTGGCCTCCATCTGAAGCCCGCCGGCCGATATCGTTGGACGATTTGTGCTCTGCTGTTTGCCGCAACGACCATCAATTACATGGATCGCAGCATTCTGGGTGTGCTCGGGCCCACACTGCAATACAAGGTGTTCAACTGGACGGACGCCAATTACGCTACGATCAATATCGCCTTCAAGCTGGCGTATGCAATCGGCATGCTCGCAATGGGGGCCATCATCGACAAACTCGGGACGCGCATCGGATATACGCTGGCGATCGGGATTTGGAGCGTCTTCGGCATGTTGCACGCCGCAGTCCGACCGGTATTCAGCCTGATCGGTTTCTCCATCGCACGATTCGGCCTTGGGTTTGGTGAATCCGGCAACTTCCCCGCCGCGATCAAGACCGTCGGGGAATGGTTTCCCAAGAAGGAGCGCGCCCTCGCCACAGGGGTCTTCAACGCCGGTTCCAACGTCGGCGCCATTCTCGCTCCGATTGTGATTCCGCTGGTGGTGTGGCCGGACGGCACGAACTGGCAATTCGCCTTCCTCACCACGGGCACATTCAGCGCGCTCTGGGTCCTGACGTGGTGGAAGGTCTATCGGCGCCCGGAAGTGCACCCGCGCCTTTCCAAAGAGGAATTGGCCTACATCAACAGCGATTCCGTGGCCGAATCCGCCACCACAAAAGTCCCGTGGCTCAAGGTGTTGCCGCTCCGTGAAACGTGGGCGTTTTCCACCGTCAAAATCACCGACGCGGTTTGGTGGTTCTACCTGTTCTGGGGTGGCAAGTTTCTGTATGACGAATTCGGCCTGGATATCAAGGGTCTCGCACTGCCGCTGGTCATCATCTACGTGCTGGCCGACGGTGGCAGCGTGGCCGGCGGTTGGCTGTCGTCCCACTTCATCAAGATGGGTTGGACCGTGAACCGTTCTCGCAAGACCGCCATGTTCATATGTGCGCTCTTCATCCTGCCGGTGATGTTTGCCACTCAACTCGGCACGCGCTTCAACGTGAACGAACGCTTCTTCGACCGTCTCCAGAAGGCTACTTTTACGACCGATAAGGTCGTCACCGAGGAGGGCAAGTCCAAGCGGGTCAAGATCAGGGAATCCGTGCCGGCCGAAGTTCAGACTGCACTCCATGCGCTTTCGGGCAAGAGTTACACGTCGGCCAAGGAATTCTTGAAAGCCGTCAGCGCGACAATCCCCAGCGGGCAGGCCAAGCAAATGGAATCGGCCCTGATCCGCAGCGCGCGCTCCGACAAGCTTTACTGGATCGCCGTGCTGTTGATCGCGCTTGCGGCGAGCGGACATCAGGCGTGGTCGGCCAATGTGTTCACTCTCGTTTCCGACGTCTTCCCGAAAAAGGCCATCGCCTCCGTCACTGGCATTGGCGGGATGGTCGGCGCCGTCGCAGGAATGTGCGCCGACTACAGCCTCGGCCAGGTTCTTACCACCAGCGGCCCGGCCGGGTATTTCTGGGCGTTTTTGGCCGCCGGCTCGTGCTACCTGATTCTCCTCGGTATCGCGCACCTGCTGATGCCGCAGATGACACCGCTGGACGAAAATCTGAAACGAGTCACAGCGTAAGAGTTGGTGAATGCTTTTGTAGCTGCGCTTCTGTGAAGCGCACGCCATTGCATTCAATTGGCAACGAGCGTCGGCGATAGAAACGGCCGCATCGTCGCACTTTTAGCGCATTACCGCGCCAGCCAGCCGCCGTCTACAGCGATGGTGTACGCCTGCACGTAATCGGACGCTGGCGACGCCAGAAACACCGCGGCACCTTGCAGATCCGTTGGCAAACCCCAACGGCCGGCGGGAATACGACCGAGAATCTCAGCACTGCGCTTCTCGTCTTCCCGAAGGGCTTTGGTGTTGTCGGTGGCCATGTAACCCGGCGCGATGGCGTTGACGTTGATCCTGTGCGGCGCGAGTTCGTTGCCCATGAGCCGGGTCAACCCCATCACGGCGCTCTTGGACGCCGTGTACGATGGGACGCGGATGCCGCCCTGAAACGAGAGCATCGATGCTATGTTGATGATCTTGCCGCCCTTGCCCTGTTTGATCATGACCTTCGCCACCGCTTGGCTGAGGAAGAACAGCGTGCGCAAGTTGATGTTGATCACGTCGTCCCAATCCTTCTCCGTGAACTCGGTCAAAGGTGCGCGTCGGATAATGCCAGCGTTGTTGAAAAGGATGTCGATGTGACCAAGCGCTTTGAGAGTCGAGTCGATAATGTGCGGCACACAATCGCTCTTCGATAGGTCGGCTTTGACAGCGGTGCAACGTCGTCCCCGTTTCTCCACGCCGGCTTTGGTTTCGGATTGATCCACCACGTCGACCGCCGCGATATCAGCGCCGGCTTCGGCAAGGCCGAACGCGATCCCCTGCCCCAACCCGCGTCCGGCTCCCGTGACGATCGCCACTTTGCCATCCAATTTGAATTGATCCAGAATCGCCATGTTTTTGTCTCCTTGAAGGCGTGTTCCTGTAGCCGCACCCTTTACAGGTGCGCGGTGTCTTCGCAGGCTAAAGCCTGCGGCTACAATTGGCTGATTTTAATCACTCACTGCAATTCTTCCACCTTGATCTGATCCATGTCGGCGAACTCCTGGTTTTCGCCGCCCATGGCCCAAATGAACGAGTAGGCCCGGGTTCCCGCTCCGCAGTGCATCGACCACGGCGGCGACAATACCACTTCGCCATTGCGCACAATCAGGTGCCGCGTCTCATCCGTTGGACCCATCGTATGAAATACTGCTGCGTCCGGCGCCACATCGAAATACAGATAGACTTCGGTGCGCCGCGTATGGGTGTGCGGCGGCATTGTGTTCCAGACGCTGCCCTCTTTCAATTCCGTAAACCCCATCACCAACTGGCAACTCTTGACGCCGTTGAGATGAATGTACTTGTAAATCGTTCGCTGATTGCACTCGCGCTGCGATCCAAGATTCGCCGGCTCGGCGTCCTTCGGGGTAACGAGTTTTGTGGGATACGTCGTGTGCGCCGGATAACTCACCAGATAAAACCAGGCCGGCGCCTTCGGATTTGCGCTGGCAAATTCGATCTTCTGGCTGCCGCGTCCGATGTACAGGCAATCCCGCTTCTCCAACGAAAGCTCTTTCCCATCCACCGCAATCGTGCCTTTTCCGCCGATATTGATCACGCCGAGTTCGCGTCGTTCGGCGAAATACGCCGAAGCCAATTCCTTCGCCGTGCCCAACAAAAGCTTCTGTCCTGTGGGCACGACGCCGCCCACGACAGCCCGGTCCACGTCCGTGTAGAGCAATTGCACGCTGCCCGGTTGAAACAGCTTCTCGATTAAATACCCCGCTCGTAACTCGGCGGTGGTCAACCGCGGGTAACGTGTCAAATCAGGTGCATATCGCATTTCCATGTTGAGTTCTCCTGGATTCTTCCGGTTGGTCGGTCGGGACCACTCGCTGGAATCGTCGTCAGAGTATCAGGTTCTCATTCGGTCAGCAACAGTTTCAGAACTGTAGCGGCAGTCTGTAACCGCCAACACCAATCGTCTCGACGCTACAGCCCAAATCGCCGGTTGATTTCCACGTTTCAACACGCAGATTGGCTTGATGCAGTCGGGGAAGTCATTGGCTCGCGAATTGTCGGCACGGATGACCGGATAGAAATCCATTTCGTCTGCTGGACACGAGTTGACGAGCGACACCAACAGGGAATCGGGGGCTCAGAATTGAGCTTAACGTTTCATCACGGCGGCGAGATGTTTATGCGATAGAATTGCTCCGGCCCAACGGCATTCGTGTCGGTAATAGTGACTTGACTGCCGTTTGTAACCGGACCCAGGTAACTCGGGAGTGGCAACCAGATGCCGCTTACCAAATCTGTACTGAATTGGGGCGCGTATGTGCGGCCCAAGGCAAGTGGCGCAAAGAGCAAATCAACCTGCGAAGGCCGGTTCGTGACGCCCGAGATCTGCAAGCGGAATACCGACGAGGCATCAGTCGGATCCAAGCCGGCCGTATACTTAAAAAGATTATTCTGACCCGTCTGATCGTAATCGCACGTGGCGCACGACGCGACATTGGTTTGCGAACCGTCTCCAAAATACCGTTGACGCCACCAATTCGCAATGCCGTCGCCGATCGTGTCCGTGTTGTAGAGTTGTACAATCTCACTGGCCGACAGTGCCCGTCCGTAGATTCGCACATCATCGATGATACCTTGGAAATAATAGAACACGTTGGCTGCTGGTCTGAATCCGATGGCCAACGGGTCGGCTGTAACCGGTATCTGTCCACTGGCGGTCTGCTGCGTGACGACTTGCCCGTCGATATACAGACTGATCAACGTCCCATCATAGACGCCGGCTATCTGATGCCAAGCCAGCTCAGAAGGCAGAGCTGTAACGAGCATGCCGTTGGTGACACCGTACAGGGCAAACACCAACTGGCCGGCAGGGTTCACAAACAGCCCATATTGGTTGTTGGACTTGCCCTTTTCCAGAATCCGAGGATAGTTGTACCAATTATTTGGGTTGACCCAGGCCGATACTGTGATGGCTTGCACTGGGTTGAGAGATGCGGAATTGGAGACCGCCACTTGATCTTCTCCTCCGAAGTATAAGGCGGGTCCGAACAGACCACCCGTCCACTGCCACGATGGGCCTGAAATCATTCCGGTGTTGTCGTTCAGCGAGGAATCGGCAGTGGTGGACCCGTAACCCTCATCGAATTTCCACCAACCCAGCAGGTTTGGAGAGAACCCGGTGGGATGACTGGCAGAGTTGGTCGGATTGGTGGCAGAGTGAAATTCCTGGAGGTCGTTATATCCATCGTTATCCGGGTCGACATTGGCCTGCGCCAACGGATTATTCGTGCTGCCAAAGTATTGAATTTGCCACACTTGAAACGGCGACAGCGCCGTGATGTAAGCCGGCTGACTGTTGGTGCTGACCAGTCCGGGGCCTGTGACCACCAGTGTTACAGGGTAGGTGCCCGCCGCGTACGTGTGCGACACGTTGGTAATCGTGACGTTGGCCGTAGTGCCGTCTCCGAAGTTCCAGAACCGGTTCGTGATCACGCCGATCGAATCATCGGTAAAGTTGACCGGCAGCGGGGCCGGACCGCTGGTCGGTGTGCCAGTGAAATCGGCGACTGTCGGGCACGTCCCACCTCCGTCGGTGCAAGGGATCTGATAGGTCAACATCATGCCACTGGTCAGGCCGCCGGCGTTGCATTCAAACTGGTCGAAACTGCTCCCGGTATCCTTCTGGATACCGACGGTGGCCGAGCTGCCATTTCCGTTGAGTGTGCCGTAGATAATGTCGAAGCGGGCCTGATTTTCGTAGAGGCGAACTTCAAAATTCAGGGACGCGCCGGCGCAATAGTAATTCCAGTACGTGGCGCGCCATTCGATATTGAAGATGCGATTGGGCGCGATGCCGCTGATGGAAGTGAAGATGCCGCCCCCGGCGCAATCCGTACGCAGATCATCCCAAAACGGCATAATGGCGTAGGAGAAGCCGCTGTAAGGCAGACAGGTATTGTTCCACTCGTAGTTGCTGCTAAGGAATTGCAGGTTTCCGTTGGGACCGAGGTTTACACTGGTAAAGTTCTGGCCAAAGAAGGTGTAGGAGAAAGGCAAATTGATCGGCGTGGTGTAATCGTCACCATGATTGGCCGAATCGGCTGTCCCCGGCACGATGCTCACCCCGTTGGACAGTGTGACGGTGTAAGTACTCGCAATGGGTGCTATAACATAATTCACATTGTTCGAGCCACCAGGATACGTAAGAGCCAGCGAGAACGACACCGGCGTACCGCAGCCGTACGGCGCTGCGGTGCCGAATTTGAACGGCGTGACGTTCGTGGCCGAGGCACCGGGCAGAAGGTCCGGATAGGTGGACAGGGGCTGTGTGATGCTGACACCGGGTGTGGTGGTCGTCAATATGGCGTTGACGGTCGAGGCCGTCCCTCCGCCGATATTCTGGACGACCAGATTAAGTGAATCGCACTCATTGGGATCGATGAACCCATTCCCATTACCACCACTCACGACGGAGCCGGCAGCGACAATATCATGGGAAGTAAAGAAGTAGGTGTCAAAAGACGCGTAGAGCGCCAGCCCGTCGACCGAATCAATCGCATTTGTCGAGAGGTGAACCTGGTTGGTGCTGAGCAGTGGCCAGCCGGGGGCGTTGGGGGTGAACGTCATCGTGTTGTGGAGTGCGGACCAGCTAAAAACACCCGATTTCGGCGGTGTCACTGAGAATGCAGCCTGTACCGAATTGGTGTCCATCGGTTTGCTGAAAACCAGAACGACGGGCGTCGCGACAGAGACGTTGGTATTCGCGTGGGACGGGCTTTGACTGAGGACCACGGGATCGAGCGGTTGGAGAAGCGACCGGGAAATGAAAGCTTTGGTGGTCATGGCCGGCACGACGATTGTCGGAGTCATGTTGGTGGCGCCGGCACTGATGATGGTGACGGTTTCGTTGGTGTCGAACAGATTCACGAGCGCGGTCCCGAGAGCATAGCTGGTGGCACAATTCGATAGTGCCTCCGAGTAACCAGCGGTGTTCAAGACGACAAAGACCTCCTCATTGCTAAGCACGCGGGAATAGGCGAACAAGCCGGGGCCAGATGGGTCGCTAGAGAGATTATACTGCATCCCGGTGCGCAAGGCGGGATAGAGCCTGCGGAAATTGTTGAGCTTGGCGACTAACCGAAAGAGCGGATGCGTCTCATTGAAATTGTCGCCTACCGAAGGACCCTGCTCGAATTGGCCGGCGAACATGTCTTCACGATCGTTTGGGTCACCGTTGCCATCGAACGCCTGCTCGGTGCCATAGTAAAGGCAGGGAACGCCGCGCGAAGTGTAGAGGAACTCCAGCGCGACGGTGAGACGGTTGGTGTCGTCGTTGGCATCACCCGAACTTAGGAAGCGAGGATTATCGTGGTTGTCGAGGAACGTGACCAGTCGATACCAAGCGTTCGAGTCGTAATTCGCCGCAATGGCGTTGTAGTGATTTTCAATCTGCTGCGTGGCAGCATAAGCTTGGGAAAAGACAGGATTGATGGTGAAATACAGCGGGTAATCCAACATGGAATCGAACTTGAACGGGCCGCCGCCTTCCGCGCCCGTGTACGAGCCAACCAACGACTCGGAGCCGTCGAAGGCCTCGCCGAACATGAAGAAGTTGGATTTGCCGATTGAGCTGCCGAACTGGTGGAGCGCCGGGCACCAATACTGCCAGAAGCCGTAGTCCACGTGTTTCGCCGTGTCCACGCGGAAGCCGTCGAAATCAGCGAGGCCGACCCAGTTGGTGTAAATGTTTATCATATTGGTGCGGACGTAGGTGCTTTCGGTGCGCAAATCGTCGAGACCACTCAACTCTCCGAGGACCACCTGCTGGGTGTCACCGAAGTCCTGGATAGCGCCATTGGTGTGGAAGATCGTCGAGAGGTCCGCCGGCACCACGTTGGTCGGATTGAACGGGAAAGCATGCTGGTTGGCGCTGTCGTAATACTGCAGGTGATAACCGCCGGGCGGATAAATGAAATTCGGCCAACCCGCATCGGTACCGTAGGTGAGGTCGCCGGTATGATTGCAGACGACATCGAGAATGACTTTGATGCCGCGCGCATGCGCCGCTGCGACCATGTTTGAAAGATCCGCCATCGTGCCCCAGTGCGGCGCCAGCGTATAAAAGTCCTGCGCCGCATAACCGTGGTAGGCAGAATTGCCACCCACGTTCAGTGGGATAGGATTGATCCAGATGGCAGTCACCCCAAGCGCTTTGATGTAATCCAACTTCTGCTGGATCCCCTTGAAATCCCCGCCGTGGATCCCGTGGCTGTCGGTCGGGGCATAAGGCGACCCATGGACACTCTCGGCATTATCATTGGACGGATCGCCGTCGAAAAAACGATCGGTGAAAATTTGATAGATGTTCTCATCGCGCCAGTCATTAGGAGAGGGGAAATGTCCGGCCGCGGCCAGCAGGCATGTGAGCTGGAGAAGAACACCGATGCAAAGGAAAGTGTGCCTGGTCGTCTTGCGCATGGCAAAAGAGTTCGCAGTCGGGATCATCATAGGCGAAGCAGAGCGAAGAGCTTGAGCGCTCCCCTCATTCAAGACCGCCTCCGTTGATGCCTCGCAACGATTCCATTTTCTACTCCCAACCTCACGCGCGGACGTGAGGCATTTCGGAGCCTTCAGGTCTAGCCCCTCGGGGCGCTGAGATGTTTGTAAACCTGGTTTCTCTGGAAAAGCAAGATAAATGCGTGTTGCGGAAGGCAAAGGCCTGACCGGATAGAATTCCATTTCGTCTGCCGGATTCGGTTGAGCCTAGAGATCAAGACTCCTATTCCCAGCCATGGGATTTTTCGTTGCGAGAGGGGAACGTCGCGCCTATAGTGCGGGACGCATTGCGGGGTGCGCCCATAGCTCAATTGGATAGAGCGTTGGTCTACGGAACCAAAGGTTGCAGGTTCAACTCCTGCTGGGCGCGCCACTCTTGAACTTACCGAACCCACCCCCTCGAACCCCATAGGCCCCGCCTGCCCGCTCCCTCAGCAGAAGTTCTCACGACACCAGCACCTTTCTCCTTGCAATCTCCCAGCCCAGCTCTTTATTTCTTAATTGTGCCGAGTACCCCTCGCATCCTCTACCGTATGTTTATGCTTGTCCATCTAGCAGCCAGAAGAGCGAACTCATGAAACGAAATCATCCTCAGACAGCACAATGGATTTGCATCATTTTGGCGGCCATGGTTTCGTTCATATTGGTTTTGGGCCAAGCGTGTCTCGCCCAAACGAACCACGAGGTGCAGAACTCGACCACGATTCACCAGACGAAGGCTGATCTTCTGGCCGGCTTTGCCAAGGGGCTGGCGTATTCCGGATTCAGACACGGTCAGCATCCGGATCGTGGCGATGGCGCGGCAAACCCAAGCGATAAGGAGATCCTAGAAGATTTGAGAATTATCGCCCGCAATTCCAACTTCGGGATCATCCGACTCTACGACTCGCAAGCAAACTCGGCCAGGGCCCTGCGTTTGATTCAAGCCAACAAGATTAGGTTGAAAGTAATGCTCGGTGCGTGGCTTTCTGCGGAAGTCAGTAATCCACATTGCCGCTGGCTCACAACGCCGATTCCCCAAGCGACGCTGGACATGAATAAGATCAAGAACCAAAATGAAATCAAAAGCGCAATTCGTTTGGCGAACGAATACCCGAGCATTGTCGTAGCCGTCAACGTCGGCAACGAAGCGCTTGTGGACTGGAACGACCACATGGTGAGTCTGGATTCCGTAATTTCCTATGTGCGCCAGGTAAAACATGCCATCCCGCAGCCGGTAACGGTCGCTGACAATTATGCGTGGTGGACAAAAAATGGCGTGCCGTTGGCGAAAGAGATCGATTTCGTTACCGTGCATACATATCCCGCGTGGGAGAATAAGGACCTTGACGAAGGATTGCCCTATTCCATTGCGAATATCCAAGCCGTTCACGCGGCGCTTCCCCACAGCCGCATCGTAGTCGGCGAAGCTGGCTGGCCCTCGGTGGCGAGCGAATTTGGCAAACGAGCCAGCGAGGAGAATCAAAAGCGGTATGTCGATGAATTGACAGCTTGGGCGGCTCGCAACAATGTCACCACTTTCATTTTCGAAGCGTTTGATGAGGACTGGAAGGGCGACCCCTCCAACGCGTTCGGAGCGGAAAAACATTGGGGCTTGTTCACAGTTGATCGTAGAGCGAAATTGGTGATGCGCGAACTGTATCCCGACCTCCTTCCTCCAAAGGCCGATAGGTAGCCGCCTCACACTGGACCGGCTTCCGGCCGCACCGGTGAGGGCGACTGCGGTTTCATTTTCGATAGCCGTGAAAGTTTCGGAGAGAGGAAAGGGACCAAGTCTCATTTGTCATAAGTCTTAAGGGCTGTTGCGCTGTCCAGTCCAAACTGCGCGCAGCCGGAGTTCGAATTTGTTGATCACCGTTGCCAAGCGGCCAATGCCACGCGCCACACTTTTCCTGTTGCCGCAGCGTGCACCAGGCAATGATAGGTCGCAACGGAAATTGGGCTGAAGCCAAGGCCGAAACCTGCCGATAAATCATTGCGGGGATATATCTGTATGCTGACGTGCGACGACTATATCGACAAGGCACAATACTTGGTGCCTGCACCGGTCATTTTGTCTTCGCTCCTGCCGCTGCTCCGTCAACCCAATATCGACTGCAACAAGGTCGTAGACCTGATTTCCCACGACCAACCGCTCACCGCCAACGTCCTGCGCATCTGCAACAGCGCCTATTTTTGCCCGGATACGCCGATCGACAATTTGCAATACGCCGTGATGCGAATCGGTTTCCATCTGATCTACGACATCGTCGTGTCGGTGATTTTCTCGTCCACGTTGCACGGGGCGAAACAAGCCGATCTGGCTGAGGCGAACGCGTTGTGGGATCACTCCGTCACCACGGCCGTGGCGGCGGTGCGATATCATCACCAGCCCGCTGCCGCCGAGGGTTATCAGCAGTTGACCGCTTGTGTGCATTTGGGGGATTTTATCGCCTACTCCATCGGGCACGGCCACGGGCTGCGTTCCTTTGACCTGAACGAGCGAGGCGAAACCTTGGAGATTCTCAAAATCTCGACGGACCACATCCTGCAATACACCACCCAAGCGTCGGAAACGCTGCAACAGGTCAAGGATCTGTACCAGATTTCTTGACCGGGCGGGATCTCCGCTGCGGAACTACGGCGTCGGTTCGATCACCACAAACCCGCTCTGGTTTGTCCCCAAAAAGAAACCTGCCCCGGAATTATCGATTTGCAGCAGCAGTCCATTCAACCCCACTGTCTTGTTAATGCTCGCGTTGAAGAAACTGCCAGTGATTTCTCCCGTTGCCGGCGTGATCTGCAAAGCGAGGTTATCATCGCCGGTGGGCGTCACCGTAACGTTACCGTCCGCATCAATCACGGCGTCCTTGACGATGTTGCTGGATAAATTGCCACCGCCCAGCGTGATTAGCGCGTTGGTCGCAATCGAAGGCGCACCCGCCACCGTCGAGAAATAGCGCGATCCAGTTGCCGTCAACGCGGTGGTGAACTCAGCCGGATAAAAGCGGCCGCCCGTCGCCGGCTTGAACCAGTCAATCGTCGCATCGATGGCGGCGTTGGTGGACAACACAATCGTTCCAAGGCAGGAGCCGCCTTTTTGGTAGAGCGCCTTGTAGAGCGGCCAGGTGCCAATCGCTGAGACGCGAATGTGGGTTTGGATCGATGTGCCGTCGGCCAAGGCGCCCTGCAGTCGTCCCTCTCCATTGCTCAATACCAGCAGCGTTGCATATCCGTAGCCCTGCGGCACGTTGACATCATTCCGATCCGCCGGCGTCAGGTCAAACGTGTACCGGCCTTTCCACGGACAGGCCCGGGCGTGTCCCCGATAAAATGCGGCCTGATCGGCCACCAGTTCCGAAGTGAAAACGCCGTCCGAAACGGTTCCGAGAATCGCATTGGTCCCGCCGTATTCGCTCAAATGCAAAATGGTTTGGAGGGCGTTCAGGTTTCCGCGCCGCACTGTGTTCGTCGCATTACCGAACTCATCGAAATGCCCGTGGAATACAGAGCGGTCGCCCGCCATCGTCAGCCTCGCCCGGAAAGAACCCGATTGTCGGAGCTTCACGCTGATGATACCGGAGCTGGCGTTGGAGGGCGCATTGGTCTGAATGACCAGGCCGTTAAATGTGCTGGGCAACCCTTTGATCTTGAAAATCACTCCGTGAAGCCTGGTGCCGCCGAAGGCCGTCGTGCCGTAGAAAAAGCCATCGCTGGCCAAGGTCAGTCCGGCATACGGAAAAGCGCCGTCAGCAGTGCCCCAAAATCGATACAGGTCAATGAACGCGCCATTCGGGCCGACTCGAAAGACAGTCCCGAAATGTTCACCGCCTCCGCGCGCCGTTCCATAAAAAGTACCGTCGTTGCCTTCGACGAGATGGGAAATCAGCGGACGACCTTGGAGGCTTTTCAAACGATGCAATTTGGTCAGTTCTCCGGCGACACTGATCTTGAATATGAGGCCGCGGTCGGACCCACCTGCTGCGGTTCCATAAAAAAAGCCGTCGCGGCCTTGCGTCAGCGTTGCTGCGGGGCTGGAGCCATTCGTTCCACCGTCAAACTGATACAGTACAGTCAGTGTCCCGGTCGAAGTGATCTGGAAAACGGTGCCGTGATCGTTTGTCCCGCCCCGGTAAGTCGTTCCGTAAAAATTGCTGTCGCTCCCCTGAACCAGCCCGGCCAGCGGCAGCGCGCCGTCGGTACCGTTGAAGCTGTGCAGCATGGTCAAGTCGCCGGCGGAAGTAATCTGAAAAACCGTGCCATCGTCATCCGAGCCTCCGTCGTAGGTGGTCCCGTAAAAATTCCCGTCAAACCCCTCCACCAACTCGGCCGACGGATGCGCGCCGTCGCCACCGCCAAAGGCATACAGCGTGACCAAGGTACCGTCCGGGCTGAACTGAAACACGGTGCCGGCGTCATTTGTCCCGCCACTGAATGTCGTCCCGTAGAAATTGCTGTCGCTGCCCTCGATCAGACTCGCCTTGGGATGTGCGCCATCGGTGCCGTCGAAACTGTGCAGGATGACCAATTGACCGGCGGGAGTGAGCTTGTAGATGGTGCCGACAAATCTGGTCCCACCGGCAATGGTCGTTCCGTAAAAATTGCCGTCGCTGCCCTCGACCACCGCAGCTTCCGGCGTGCTGCCGTACGTGCCACCAAAACTATCCAGGATAATGGGCTTGGCCCTGGGCGCCGCGTAGGATTGACCGGTCACTGCCAGCAAACCAATCACAGCCAAAATGCGGAAATCTCTCAACATGACTTTTCCCCTCAGGTTTTGTCCATTGTTCACGTGTTCCCGTCAAAAAGTCAATCATCCGGAACAAGTGGCAGCGGTCCAGTTTGAGAATTGTAACGGCGGTCTGCGATCGCGGCGGCTCATGATTCGACGCGCGCCGCTACGGCGAAAACTACCAGTACTGAACAACCGCCGATAGACCCGAGTCGAACGCAGCATGGGGCGTGGGGTTATCGGGAAAAATGGTAACGCGCCCTCCAGGCGTTGCCCAGTTCCATCAGCGTGCCGCGGTGGAGCACGCGTTCGATCACGGGAAAAACATTCCGCTCTTCATCCAGGAAGTGATCCCGTGCCATCATTAACGTGGCTTTGAACTGTCGGCGCGCTTGCCCCAAATCGTCGAGTGCTTCCACCTGTTTGAGCACCACGTCCAGCTCGTGGTGATCGTGATTCAAGCGCGCGAGTTGGTGGCGTTCCAGCAGCACGTGGTCCAAAGCGATATAAATCAGGTTGGCCTCCTCGTCGCCGTGATTGTGAAGCAGCCCCGCCACCAACCGGCATAACATCCTGACTTCACCCACGGCTTTCAACTTCGGTAGCGCGCGTTCAACCTCATCGAATAAAGCGAGGAAGACCTGGTGCTCAATCACCAGGACGTCAATGATGTCAGTCACCAGCGAAACTAACCGCAGCCAACGAAAAGTCAAACGGAGGGCGGTCAGCATGGCGCAGGTAGGAAATCGTTACGATGATCAGTGGCATGGTCGCTCGATCCACCCCTGCACAGTACGTCGCGGGGGCGACACTCCTATCGCGACCCGCCGGAATGCAACTCCCACTGCCCGCAAAAATCGTCGCTGGTGGCGTTGACCAGGTCTTCTCTACGCCTTAAAGTCCCAAACAGAATGCGATTCAATGTCACTGTAGAATCCGGCAGCGACGGATTTGTCGCTGAATGTGAAAGCATGCAATGCAGTGCGACCGGCCTCAGCCCCACCAACGCTCTCGACGCCCTCCGCGACGAAATTCGTTACCGACTCGAACTCTGCCCCTGCACCACCGTCAACGACGACTTCGTCGAACTCAACGTCGTCTCCGCGCTGTGAACCAGAACGTGTATCGGAAATGCCCATGAACCCGGCGGCGCGGTAGGGGCACCGCGCCCTACCAACGGTTTCGTTAGGATGGGCTGGCCCAGCTCGCTGTACCTTGAGCTTTATGAGATTGGCCGCTACAACCACTTCGCCAGTTTCTCGCGGTTCTTGGCGTAGAGGAACGCCAGCACGAGAAGAATCACTCCAAGACCGATGAACGACAGAATGCGGTAGATGGTTTCCACGTTCGCCAGGTCGTGCAGCACGGCCCGCAGCAAACTGAATCCCAACGTCACCAGTCCAGCCATCCGATACGACCGTTCTTTCACCGCAAATCCAAATGCCAGCAGCACAAACCCCAGCACCGCCCAACTCACGGTCAGATACGCGCTGCCCGCAAGTCTTTGTAGCGCGAACAGCGCCACCAACGTCAGCGCAGCCACCAGCCAAACGCTCTGCTTCGGAACAGTGGCGCGCCGTTTACAGATTCGCTCGGAAACTAGGAAGAGCAGGAATGCGATGATAAAATTCCACCATGCCGCAGTTTCATTATCTAAGAACACGCGACGTCTCATGGCCAGATAACCCAAAACGCCGACAATCAACGTTGCCAACGACGACCACGCAAACACGCGCTCGTTTGCCAGCGCCGCTGCAATGATCAAGATCAATGTTTCCGCCGCGAACGCCGTCAGCCGCCACGGTTTCGGAACGAAATCCAAAGTCGCGATAATGGCAACCAATATCGCAAAGACTGCATACGGCAAGAATGCAGTCGAAGCTCGCGCTGGATCGTCGTCCGCCCGCGCGCGGCCCCACATCACAAGGCCGAATGCGAATGTCACGGCGATTAAGGCCAGCGATGGCGCCAGCGCCCACGCTCGGTCATCCACTCGAGCGGCGTAGTATTCACCGTAAGCCCACGCCAACGGCAGATGCGACGCCCACAGAATTTCACGTGTCCGAAGCGCGCCTCCAACAACCGCCACGAGAACGGCGCCCAAAATCCAAACCCAAGGCAACGCGTTGGTCGAAAACTCTTGCCGGGCCGCTGTCATCGCCAATCCGGTAGCCAGAATGGCGAAATAAAAAGCAGACAGGTTCAATGTAGCCACACCTTTTACGGGTGCGTTCGTTGAATCCTCACGCAGGCTAAAGCCTGCGGCTACCACTCCGGGCGTCCGGTTCTCCAACCGCGCACAAACGAATCCTGCCGCAGTAGCAAACCACACGCCGTAGCGCAGCGCCGCGTCCCAATCCTCGTACCGGCTCCACGCATACACGGCGGCGACCGCGAATGCGGCGCGGCCTATCCAGGCAACCCAACGCAATTGCATCCAACGCGCCAGCACCAACAGAAACGCGCTTTCCAAGGACAATACAGCGACCAGCCGCACCCCTTTGAAATAGCTGATCAGCCCGAGCGTCGCAACCGCTACCCCCTGTAAGAACAGTGCATCCATCACGCTGCGTTCAGGCGCAAGCGGTTGATACGCCAACGCCGACAAGATCAACAACGCGCCACCGAAACAGAATTGAAAGGCCCATTGTTTATCGGGATACGCATGGTGCATCAGGAGCGAAAACAAGAGGAAAAAGAATACGTTGTTGAGCGTCAGTAAGCCATTGCGCTCCGGCGCGCTCATTGCCTCACGATTCGCAATCAGCCCGCCGACCATAAACACCAGCCAGTACAACGACAGAAACGCCGCGCGCAATCGGAAGTCCGGCGCAGCCAAATAGCCGGAGTCGAAGATCAGGTGGTCGAGGTCACCCCAATTGGTAAGCTTCCACACCCAAATCATGTAGGTGAGATATGTCGCCAGAACGGCGCCATAAGAAATGTGCACCCAGCGATTCCGCATCAGGAAAAAGATTGCCGCCAAGGCCAGCACGGCATTCGAAGCCAGGGTAAACGTCGCCACGCCGCTGACAACAGATGTGTAATAGCCAAAGAACAGCGCCATTCCGCCGAGCGTAGGAGATTGTTGTTCTTGCGCCACGGCGACAATAAACAGCACGACCACCGACAACATCCCGAGGGCCAGCCCGAGATTATGGATGATGCGGAAGGCATCCACGAAGTACGCGGCGTAGGTGACAAAGTACGCCAAGGCCAGCGCACCAGCCTGCAATATCCGCGCGAACTGCGGTGTCTTCTTGTCCAACCAGATGCCCAGCACTCCGATGAGGAAGCAGGTCAAATAGCCAAGCGCTACCTTGTGCGGGGCAGTCAATCGCGGCGTAACCCACGCGGCAAAGAAAACCATACCAGTCAGGAACACGGCGATTCCAATTCGCGGCAACCAGTAGGTGCCGAGCCGAACTTCAAATGACTCCTGCGGTGGAACAACCGGGGGAGGAACAAACGTTGGCGGGACTTCACCCACAGCAACTTCGACGCTCGTAGGTAGGACCGTCTCGCCCCCTGTTTCCAGCGGCGGCGGCGCGTCACCAGCCGTTCGCGACGATGTGGTGGCGGCCAATATTGTCGGTGGCGCGGTCGATTGCAGTCGATCCAATATCCGACTGATCTCTTCGAGCCGCTGCCGGAGTTGTCGAACTTCTTCGCGGAGTTGCTGCAATTCTTGCTGATCGCTCATCGCAGTTGTTACACTCCTTGTTCGTGAAGCTGCCCGCAGACTATCAGCAATTCGTGCCGCTGCCAAGCCACGAAACAATCCGCGTTGCGTGGCCGACGCCGAACCATTCACTGTTTGACTCACCCCAGAGATTTTTCGCGCGCACGCGGGGCAACCCCGATTACGGAAAACCCGGGTGGACGCGCGACTGCGGGAAACGGTTCCATCGCGGATGCGACATCGCGCCGGTCAAGGTAACCGCGACCGGCAAGACCACGCGCGTCGTTTTCACCGACTGCGCAACCAACCGCGATTTTGAAAGCGAAGAACCGGCGTTCTTGCCGCATGATGACGTGTTCTGTGTGCTCGACGGAAAAGTCGCGGAAATCGTCAGCGACGAAAATGCTTCCGATTTCGGCAAGCACATCGTGGTCGAGCACAATTGGCCGCGCAGCGGTGAGAAATTCTACACGTTGTATGGCCATCTTTCGGAAGAAGCTGTCAGTGATCCGCCATCAGCGATCAGCAGAGGGCAAGCAATCGGCCGCATGGGCCAAACGTCGCGTAGCGCCGATGCACGGAACTGGATGGCGATCGCGCCGCACCTGCATTTCGAGGTGCGCGACGTACAAGGCAGAGCTTACGATCCGGTGGAATTCCTGCAAGAGTTCCTGCCGCGCGGGTAGCGGCTGGCTCTGAACAATCGACGACAGATTCGGCGTGCCGCAGCGGCCGCACCATCTTTTCCGTGCGCCACAATTCCCAGGAGCGGAACGCGGCAGAGTGAGGGAACAGTTTCGATGTTCGTCTTCTCCGCCAGGCCACGATGTCCTCCGACAGTATCATTGAGTACGATGCCGGCAATCTTGAGCCCGTGGGCTCGTGCCTCTTGGATGGTCAGTAGACTGTGGTTTATCGTGCCCAAACCAAGTCGGGCAACGATGATCAATGGCAAGTCCATCGCCTTCGCTAGGTCCGCCACGTAATAGCCTTTCCGAATCGGCACCAGCAAACCACCGGCGCCTTCGACAAGTACGATTTGGTGTACGCTGATCAGCGACCGGTAACTGGAAAAGATCGGACGCAAATCGAGCCGACGGCGCTCGAGGCGCGCAGCGACACTCGGCGCCAAGGGATGCCGCAGATAAATGGGATTGATAGCATCAAGCGGGACCTCATCGTTCATGATGCCGGCATAGATTTTGGCATCGTTGCGCCCGCCTGCCCCGCAAGAAATGGGTTTGAATGCCGCCGCGTTTACGCCACGTCGGCGCAGCTCGGCCAATATCAATGCGGTCACGTACGTCTTGCCCACGCCTGTGTCCGTCCCGGTGACAAACAGGCCGCAGTTCATAGCAGTGAAATTGGATCAACGTCTACGCTGACGTTGACGTCTTCGGGCGGCTTGAAGGAGGTTATGAGCGGGCCGAGCGATTCGACCAGTTGCATGATTTGCTGGCTGCGCAACATGATTTGAAATCGATATTGGTTTTGTACCTTCTCCAAAGGCGCCGGCGTCGGCCCGGCCACAATAGCCAGCGTTTTCGGCGTCCGCTTCTGCAGTTCACGCACCAGGGCCTGTGCATAAAAGCTCGCCTTCGCTTCGCTGCGGCTGCGTGCGGTGATACAAATCAGCCGTGAGATGGGCGGATATTTCAATTGTTCGCGAAACTCCATCTCCTGTTCGTAGAATCCGATGAAATCGTGTTGCCGGGCATACTGCACGGCGGGATGAAACGGTGTGAAGCTTTGGACGACGACCTCACCCTCGACATCGCCGCGGCCGGCCCGACCGGCCACTTGTACCAACAGTTGAAACGTTCGTTCGCCAGCTCGAAAATCCGGCATGTGCAGCGCCATATCGGCGTAGATGATGCCCACCAACGTCACGTTTGGGAAATGTAACCCTTTCGCGATCATCTGCGTGCCGACGAGGATGTCGATCTTGCCCACGCGAAACGCACCGAGGATTTCCCGATAAAGCGTCTTGCGCGTCATCATGTCGGAATCCATTCGTTGCACGCGTGCCTTGGGAAATGCGTTTTGTATTGCCGACTCTACTTTTTCCGTCCCCATGCCCGCGTAGCGGATCGCCGGGTCGCGACAGTCCGGATTGGGACAAACCTTCGGCACGCCGCCGACGTAGCCGCACATGTGACACAAAAGTTGCGCGGCCTTGCGGTGATAGGTCAAGGAGACGCTACAATTTGGACACTTGGCCACGTGCCCACACTTGGGACAGAACAGATGCGTTGCGTATCCGCGGCGATTCAGGAAAAGGATGACCTGCTCGCGCTTGTCAAGTCGGGCTTGGATCGCATCGCGCAGTTTCCGCGAGAGCACGTGCAGTCCCTTCTGCCGGATCGCCTCTTGCCGCATGTCGATGATCCGCATCACCGGCATCTTCTGGTTGTCCACGCGGGCCGGCAACGACGTTAGCGTGTACCGGCCGCGCCGCGCATTGTAGAACGATTCCAGCGACGGTGTTGCGGAGCCGAGAACGACGGCGGCTCGTTCGATCTTGCCGCGCATGACGGCGATGTCGCGGGCGTTGTAGCGCGGCGCTTCCTCCTGCTTGTAACTGGTCTCATGTTCCTCGTCGATGACGATCAAGCCCAATGACTGCACCGGGGCAAAAACCGCCGAGCGCGCGCCGATGACAATGTGTGATTCGCCATTGCGAATCTTATGCCACTGGTCGTGGCGTTCGCCGGCGCTGAGATGACTGTGCAATACCGTGATCTGCTGGTTCTGAAACCGTGCTCGGAAACGCTCCACGGTCTGTGGCGTCAATGAAATTTCGGGCACGAGCACGATCGAGTCCTTGCCTTGACGCAGCGTGTGTTCGATCGCCTGCAGATAGATCTCGGTTTTGCCGCTGCCGGTCACGCCGTGAATGAGAATCGGTGATGGAAGACTGGTGACCGGTGATGGGGAAGAGTACTGATCAATTGCTGCCTTACACAGATCCAACGCCTGCTGTTGATCAGGCGTCAGCGGCAACGGGGCGGTCGGAAGAAACGCTTCGCCGCCGAATGGGTCTCGTTCTTCCACGCGGTCGGCAATCACGACAAAACCCTTTCCCGCCAGTTTCTTGATCGTGCCGGCATCCGTGTCGGCCCGTTGTACCAGCTTGGCAACGAACATGCCTTCCGACTTCTGCAGCACTTCCAAAACGCGAGCTTGTTTCGGGGCGCGTTTGCGCAGCTTGACAAAATTCTCCGGCGAAATCTTGCCGGGTCTGACGAACTGACGTTCTTTCCATCCGATCTTTGCCTTGCGCACGACTTCGGGTAGCGCGCATTTCACCGCCAGTTCGACGGGACAACAGTAGTATTTGCCCATCCAACGCGTGAGTTCGAGAATCTTGTCGCCCAACAACGGCTTCTTGCCGATCACCTCGCCAATTTCTCGGAGCCTGTCGTAAGACGACTTGTCGGTCAACCCGACAACGTAACCTTGGGCTTTGGTTCGCCCGAATGGCACCGCCACGCGCGATCCGATCTGGACCGTCTCGGTCAAGTGCAACGGGATCCGGTAGTCAAACTCCCGGTCCAACGCGAGATCAACGACGACTTTGGCAATGGGACTCGCCACGGCGGCCAGCATACACAGAAAGCACAAGACTGTCAGCTATCACCCGGCTTTCGGCCACCCATTCAACACGAGCCCTTTGTGGGGCTGGCGGCCGGAACGGTCGCCAGCCGGGCGATCAGAAAGGACTTCGGTGCTAAATCCTACGGACTTTGCTCTCTACAATGCCACCTTATGTCCCAACTTCTCGTTATCCTCCAAAACCCCATTACTCCACTTGCCCGCTCTGCTATATTGCCACCCATGTCACGACGCGGTTCGAAAAGCTTAACGCTAATCGGAAACTGGGTGTCCTTGGCGTTGGTGCTGGGGGCAATCGGGTCGGCCGCAGTCGTGTATTGGCGGTGGCAATACCGGGAACAGCGATTCAACCAGCTCATCGAAGAAATCGCCACGCAGAACGGCGTGGATAAGTTTCTCGTGAAAGCGGTGATCCGACGCGAGAGCAAGTTCGACCCGTATGCTTACGGAAGTCACGGCGAAATCGGGTTGATGCAGGTCACCGAGCGTGCGGGCTGGGATTGGGCGCGTGCGGTTGGCCGGCGCAATTTTGGGCGCGACGCGTTGTGGGACCCACAGATTAACATTGAAGCTGGCTCATGGTACCTGGCGCGAGCGCTGAGTCGTTGGCCGGACAAAGAGCCCGAGGAACGTTTAGCCTTTGCCTTGGCGGAGTACAACTCGGGCATGGGCAACGTGTTGCGCTGGCTGCCAAACGGACGTCAGACAACGACCGCAGAGTTTATCGATGCGATCTCCAATCCCGCTGTGCGCCAGTATGTTTCCGAAGTCTTGGAGAACTATAAAGTCTATAAGGAGCGCGGGAGACTATAAAGAAGAGTGGGGCGCCCGTGAACTAGACGGCGGTGTCCTGGGTGAGGCCAGGTGAGGCTAGGAGAAGCGCAGCCACCATCGTGGGATGTTCACAGACACCCGCACCCTTCAATAATATTCGACATCAACTCTAGCAGCTTCGCTCAAAAATATCAACACCCTGTGTGCTAAACGCTGCAAGCCAGGAAATATCTAACTTGCAAGGCAACACCGGGACAATTTAACTTTGAATTCTTGCGTTCTTGGCACGGGATTCCTCAGCCAATCGACACTTGAATTCCCGGTATCTGGACAGCAGGTTCGCGTCGCTAATCGCCAAAATCTGTATCGCCAATAATCCCGCGTTGCGAGCAGCACCGATCGCAACAGTTGCGACGGGCACTCCGGCGGGCATCTGCACGATGGACAGCAGCGAATCCATTCCCTTCAACGATTTGGATTCAATGGGCACACCGATTACCGGCAAGGGCGTATGCGCCGCCACAACTCCCGCCAAATGCGCCGCGCCACCGGCTCCCGCGATCAATACGCGCAGCCCCCGCGCATGTGCGGCACGGGCGTACTCGGCCACGTCGTCAGGCGTCCGATGGGCGCTCATCACATGCGACTCTGCCTCCACGCCAAATTCTGCGCAGGCGTCGGCGGCCAACTTCATCGTGGGCCAATCCGAGTCGCTGCCCATTAGAATTCCAACCAAAGGTTTTCCGCCTCCACTCATAAATTGAGGAACCGACCTCAGCCAGACAAAGACCTCAAAGCCTTCTCGACTTCAAGTCTTTTCTGCTCGCGTTGCGCATCGCCCGCATTGGGCGGCACCGCCATCAGGGACGCGATGCGCAGGGTGGCGCGAGCGAATGGCAACGGGATCATGAAGTTGTCCCAGCTATTGACGGTAATCTTTCGAGAAAGGTCGTATGACAAGGCGATGATCGGCGCCTGGGTAAGCTGGGAAAGACTGATCACCCCGTCCTGGCAGTGGTATTTCGGTCCTCGTGGACCGTCCGGCGTGATGCCCACGTCATAGCCTTCTTCCACCAATCGCGCCAACTCGCGTAGCGCCTCCTTTCCTCGTCGGCTGCTGGAGCCTCGCACGCAAATGAGGTTAAATTTGCTGAGCACGCGCGCCAGATGTTCGCCGTCTTTGCTGGCGCTGACAAGTACCGCGACGCGGTCGCGCTGTCGGGTGTGCCAGTGCTTTCGAAACAGATACGGCATCAGGAAGATACGGTTATGCCAAAACACGAAGATGCAGGAGCGTTGCGGCGTGTTGGCCAGGAATCCTGCAGGATCCTCAATGCGCCAGCGCACTGTGCTACCGATGAGGGAGACAAGAACCCGGAGCAACCACCCCAGCCCCCAATAGAGAACGCGAGCGCTGGAGCGCTGAAGTGCCGAAGATGGATGTGGAGCTTTGTCACGCTGCGTCATCTCAGTACCCCAACGCTCGCTCAGCCGCGATCATTCGCGGCCAGTGGTCCGCCACAAGGCTGCACATAGCTGAGCAACCGAAGATGCTGCCAGAAAATCTTGCGGAATTTGGTCATGAACTCCGCAGTATAACATCTACCCTCCGGGGCGCAAAACCGAATGTTTGACACGCCGCGCCGGGTTGGTTAGAAAAAGTCAAACCGGTCAACTGGAAGGTGCTACGTGGCAAAAGTTTTCCTCGAAAACGTCTGTAAAGTATATCCTGGCGGCGTCACGGCGGTCGATCGCACGAATCTGGAAATCCAGGATCGGGAATTCGTGGTGCTCGTCGGGCCATCCGGTTGTGGCAAGTCCACCATGTTGCGGATGATTGCCGGTCTCGAAGAGGTCACCAGCGGCAACATCTACATCGACGACCGTCGCGTCAACGACGTTCCGCCCAAGGACCGCGATATTGCCATGGTCTTCCAGAATTACGCGCTGTATCCGCACATGACGGTGTACAAGAACATGGCGTTTGGCTTGATGCTGCGGAAATATCCGAAGAAGGAAATCGACCAACGCGTTCGCGAAGCCGCGCAGATCCTCGGCATCACCGACGAACAATTGCAGCGCAAGCCGAAAGCCCTTTCGGGCGGACAACGCCAGCGGGTCGCGGTCGGTCGCGCCATCGTGCGCAAGCCCAAGGCATTCTTATTCGACGAGCCGCTCTCGAACCTGGACGCCAAGATGCGCGTCCAGATGCGGGCGGAAATCTCCAAACTTCATAGCCGGCTGAACTCGACGATGGTGTACGTCACCCACGACCAGGTGGAAGCCATGACCATGGGCGATCGGATTGTGGTCATGAAAGACGGGGTAATTCAGCAGGTCGACGAGCCGATCACGCTGTACGACAATCCGAAGAACATGTTCGTGGCCGGTTTTATTGGCTCGCCTCCCATGAACTTCTTCAAGGGCGTGATTGGGCAACGCCAAGGCGCCCTATGGTTTATCGAACAGGCTGTCGAAGGTGGCAGTCACGAGCGCTTTGGTGTTCGCGTCCCCGATGACAAGGCGAAGAGGCTGGCCGGACGCATGGGCCAAGCTGTCGTTTTGGGCATTCGGGCGGAAGACTTCGATCACAACCGCAGCACCTCGCCTGGGCAAACGGACCAGAGGATTCCCGCCACGGTTGAAGTAGTTGAACCCATGGGGGCGGAGGTTTATTTGCATCTGACTACGGTCAGCCACAGCTTTGTTGCGCGCGTCAATTCACACGTGACAGCCGATATCGGCCAGCGACTGGATATGGTTTTCGACGCATCAAAATGTCATTTCTTTGATGCACAAACCGAGCAGATAATCGTGTGAGTGCTCGGGACCAGCAGGCGTCATGACCGCCAATCCCGAGAAACTCCGGCTCTCTCATGCCCAGCGCATTTTGCGGTATGTGGGTGCCGTGGTGCTGTCCTCCTGCGCCGTGATGGTCGTCCTCGGCTCGACAGTTCTTGCGGATCGACTGCATGGCCCACGATTCCTTATCTATTGGAGTTGGTGCCTGCTCCTGACCATTGCCGCCATCCTGATCGCTCTTTGGGACGTGCTCTTGGTGCGGCGCGCTTCCAAACGCTACCGGCAGGAGCTGTTCCGCAGTCAATTCATGAGTGAGGACTTTGCCGCCAAGCTGCGGAAAAAAGCTTCCGGCAAATAACCGGCTGAGACGCGGGGCACATCCTGCTACGAACGAGAGCGCCCGCGCACCTTCTTGACGAGAGCAGCCACGCGCCGGAAGTCGACAGGGTTGAAGAGCTTGCCCGCAACCTTCAGAGAAGTGCCAACGATGACCCCGTCCGCGAATTGCAGAAACTCAGCCGCGTTTTCAACTGTAATCCCGCTGCCGATCAGGATTTTCGCCTTGGGACAAGCGTGTCGGACCCGTTGAACATCAGCTATGTCCGCCGCCACGCCGGTGCCTGTGCCAGAGATAATCAGGGCGTCGGCAGCGCCGCGATCGAGCGTATCGTGCGCCGAGTCTTCAATGGCGAAGTCGCCAAGTGGCACGGCGTGTTTGACGTGGATATCCGCAAACAAGAGCGCTTCCGGGCAAATCCGTTGCCGATAGCGAACCGTGTTAAACGCGTCGCCTTCGATGATGCCCTGGTCCGTCAGCATCGCCCCGGAATGGACGTTGACGCGCACAAAACTTCCGCCGCACGCAGCGCACAAGGCGAGGGCGGAATGGGCGTCATTGCGCAGAACATTGAAACCGATGGGAATACTAACCGTCGCACGGATGGCAGAACCCGCGACGGCCATGGCCGCCACAGTTTCGGGACCGACATTGCTTTTGGCGAATGGCGCGTCTCCAAAGTTTTCGATGATTACTGCGTCGACGCCGCCACGTGCGTAAGCCCTGGCATCAGCGACCGCATGGTCGACAGTGAATCGAAGGTTACCACCCCATCGCGGCGAACCGGGCAGAGGCGGAAGATGAACCACGCCAATGACAACTTTGTGTCGATCACGAAAAAAGATGCTCATTTTTGCGCCAGTGTGGCAAAAATGAGCATGAAAGGGCAGATTTTTCTCAGAGCAGACCAGGCGGACCAACCCGCTGCCCGACCACCGTACAGCTCCGAACTAACTAAACAGGACGCGGCGGCCTTCGAACTCCCCTTCCAGACGCACCTTACGTGAGTTGATCAGATCCGCCACGATGAACGCGCCAAGCTGTTCGTCGCGTGTCAATTCATTGACAGTGGAGATCAATTCCCCGAGTGTTGGGGGTTCTTTGCGGCCAGTTTTCGTCGCGTTGCGTTTCATGCCGACTGTTTTAGCAGGGCTTGTGCCACGGTTTGCGAAGACCCGGTTTGGGTGCTTGACGCAAGGGACTATTTTTGGAAAGGTGCGTTCGGGTTGGGGATGTAGCTCAGTTGGGAGAGCGCCTCGTTCGCAACGAGGAGGTCAGGGGTTCGAATCCCCTCATCTCCACCAGCTTTGGCTGCGCTCTCAACTCTCTTCAATACTTCCAACTGCCTCAATTATCCCGGTACTGCTGGTCGTAAACGGTGATTGCCGTCAATGTGCGATGTGGTATACTTCGCGGCGGCAGGCGTTCAATTGGGAATTTCTTACGTTGGCTGGCAAAGCACAAATCAGGAGATTCATCCATGACGAAGACATATGCTCATCCAGAGGTTCTCGTCTCGACCGACTGGGTCGATAAGCATAAAGCTGACAAGAACATGCGGCTGGTGGAAGTTGATGTGGACACTTCCGCCTACGAGCAGGGGCATATTCCGGGCGCCGTCGGCTGGAATTGGCAGAGTCAACTCTGCGATAACATTCGTCGCGACGTTCTCACCAAGGCAGAATTCGCCAAACTCATGACCGCGTCGGGGATTCGAAAAGAAACGACCGTGGTGTTGTATGGCGACAACAACAATTGGTTTGCCTGCTATGCGTTTTGGCAAATGAAACTCTACGGCCATAAAAACGCCTGTATCATGAATGGCGGACGCAAACTTTGGCAGGCTCAGAACCGGCCGTTCACCAAAAAGGTGCCCAAGTATTCTCCCACCCCGTATGTTGCTTCCGATCCTGACACGTCGTTACGTGCGTTTCGAGAAGATGTCATGGCGGCGATCAAGGAAAGCAAGTTCAACCTTGTGGATGTGCGTTCCTCCGACGAGTACAGCGGCAAAGTCATCGCCCCGCCGGGAATGAATGAGACAGCGCAACGCGGCGGCCATATTCCAACGGCGCACAATGTGCCGTGGGCGCTCGCCGTCAACGAAGACGGCACGTTCAAAGAGCATGACGCACTCTTGGAGGTGTATCGCGACCGGGGTGTGACCCCGTACGATAACACCATTGCGTATTGCCGCATCGGCGAACGTTCAGCCCATTCATGGTTTGTCCTAAAGTATCTGCTGGGTTACCCCAGCGTGAAGAACTACGACGGTTCCTGGACAGAATGGGGCAATCTTGTCAACGCGCCGATTGCGAAGGGAGATCGGCCTGTTTAACCACACAGATACAGAAGGACGCAGAGTTCTTCTGAGACATCTGTATCTCTGTGGTTCGAGGTGTTTTTCATGAGTTCGCCTGTCTCGCTTCTTCCTCAAGACGACCCCGATTCCTTACTGCGCGCCATCGGCCACACGCCCTTGATACCTTTGGTGCGAATTGGCGCAGGATTTCCCCGGGTTCAAATCCTCCTCAAAGCGGAGTGGCTCAATCCGGGAGGGTCCGTCAAGGACCGGCCTGCTTACCGGATGATTCGGGCCGCGGAGGTCTCGGGTCAGATGACGAAGGAAAAGACAATCCTGGATGCTACCAGCGGCAACACGGGTATCGCGTACGCCATGATCGGCGCACGACGGGGTTACCACGTAAAATTGCTCATGCCCTCGAATGCCAGTGTCGAACGCAAGAAACTGCTCGTCGCCTACGGTGCCGAGTTGATGCTGACCGATCCCGCGGAAGGCAGTGACGGCGCGTTTTTCGCCACGCAACGCCTATACAAGGATCATCCCGATCTCTATTTCTATCCGGACCAATATGGGAACCCGGAAAATCCGCGGGCGCACTACGAGACGACCGCCGTGGAGATTATCGAACAGACCAAGGGCGAGATTACGCATTTTATTGCCGGACTCGGCACGAGCGGCACCTTGATGGGCACCGGCAAACGATTGCGCGAATTCAATCCCCAGATCCAACTGATAGCCATGCAACCCGAAGGACCGTTCCATGGACTGGAAGGCCTCAAGCACCTGGAAACTGCTTCCCATGTCCCCGCTCTTTTCGATCCAAAGTTTGCCGATCAAACCATTGGCATCGCGACCGAAGCCGCGCAGGAAATGGCCGTGCGCCTCACTCGCGAAGAAGGACTGTACGTCGGCATCAGCGCCGGTGCCGCCGTCTGTGCCGCGATGAAACTCGCGACGACCATCGACCGAGGCATCATTGTCGCGATTTGCCCCGACGGCGGCGCGCGCTATCAGAGTGAGAAATTCTGGGAAAAGAAGTAGGAGGAACAATCCGAAATCCGAAACAAATCCGGATGAATGAAACCCTCACCCCGAGACAGCACTGCTTCTACTTGGAACATTCGCCGATTCGAATTTCGAAATCGTTTCGAGCTTCGTGCTTCGGTGTTCGAATTTAGTGCCGTATGAAAATCTCACGTAAACTTCTCGACCAAATCCATCGGCATCTCGAATCGGGTTATCCCAATGAAAGCTGCGGTGTGATGCTCGGCAAGAGTGGCGTGGTCACGGAGATTGTGTCGGTCGATAATCAGCGCACCGGCCAGCCCAGTAGCGGCACCGAAAGTGCGCGCAACCGCTATCTCATCGATCCCCTCGCCTATATCAAGATCGAACGCGATGCCGATAAGCGCGGGCTCCAAGTCCTCGGCATTTACCATTCGCATCCCGACGTGGCAGCGCGACCATCCCAATTCGATCTGGATCATGCATGGCCAAACTTTTCCTATCTCATCGTCTCGATAGTGAAGGGTAAGGCTGCGGAATCGAACTCATGGTTGCTCCGTGAAAATCGGTCGATGTTCGACCAAGAGACTGTTGAAATCGCCGATGAATAATCGCCGTTACTGTACCGGGTGGATTCGATAGAACTGTTGCGACTGGCCGAAGGCGTTACTGACAACGATCGTGGCGATACCGCCGTTGCCGGCATTGGTGAAGCCGAGTGAATCCCACGAGCCGGTCACCATATCCGACCGACTTTGAACTTCGTAATTCGTGCCGAGCCAGTTGATGAAATCCAACTGCAAATGATTGCCGGTCTTCTGGACATTGACGATACGCAATTCTGAACCTTCGTAAGCGCCGATGTCCGCGCCATCGCCACCGGTGGCGTTGGCGACGTTTGGATTATCATATCGCGGCTTTCCTCGCTGGTCTGTGCCGAGGCCGAAGCTGTTGCCAGCATCAATCGCCGGACTGCCGACGAACAACGCCATCGTTTTTGTTGATCCTCCATTATCCGCCAGCGGGCCAAGCTTGGGATCGGTGTTGATCTGATCAGTCACCGCAGTCAAGTAGCCTCCCGCACCATCACTGCTCAGGTTGTATCCATCTGAAATAACCGTGCCTGAAAGACTCTCGATGTTCTCCCCCAAAGCACCCGCGTTTAGAATGGTGTCGCCAATCTCCAGCGTCGCGCCGCTAGCGGTACTGGTACGGATATCCGAGTCACCGTCGATGGTGCTGCGGAAAAAGGGGCAACTGTACGCGTCGTTTCGAATGCCCCCGCCATGGGTGGCCGAATTGCCGCTAAAAGTGCAGGCGACCACCGTCAGTGTTGCGCTCCCGGGAGCACAAGTGAAGTTGTAGATACCGCCACCTTGGTAACTCGCTGAGTTATCAACCAAGGTGCTGGCGATAATTGTCAGGGTCGCGTCGCCATATTGGCCGTTGTTGAAGATACCGCCCCCCGTCGCCGTTGCCGAGTTGCTACTGAGGGTGCTGGCAATCACTGTGAGCGCCGCGCTGCCCGAGTAGCCCCAATCGTAGAAGCCGCCGCCCGCACCGCCCGCGTTGCCATTAATGGCGCAGTTGCTTACCGTCAAGGTGGAATAGTAATTATAGATGCCCGCGCCGTAACTCGCCATGTTGCCGCTGATTGAGCAGTTAGCCACCGTCCCAGTGGAAACATCAATAGACATTCCGCCGCCGAATTCAGCGTTGTTACCGCTAATGGTGCAATTGCTCACGGTGAGTGTCGAGTTCTCACAGGTGATCCCGCCACCACGGACACCCGACACGTTGCCGTTGGTGATGGTTAAACCGGAAATCGCGACGGTGACACCATTGTTTACATGAAACACGCGGTCAGCAGCGTTGCCGTCGACGGCGAGCACATCCGCGCCGGGGCCAATGATCGTGGCGTTGTTGGTGATGAGCAATTCCCCGGTCGTCAGCGTGATCGTACCGGCGACGATGTTGGAGAAGACGATTGTGTTGCCGCCGCCGAGATTGTTGTTATCCAGAATGGCCTGCCGGAACGAACCAGGACCGCTGTCGCCATTGTTGTAGACCAAGAGATTGGTGCCCCGTGCGCCGCCAGCCACCACCGTAAGAATAAAGCAGATAAAGCCGATGTGTTTCATGCCTTCCTGCGCCCGACCCAGTATTGCATAGCAAATCATTCGCTCGTAGGCAACACAAAAGCCTGGCCATACACCCCAAAGCCGAATACGGGTTTGACCAAGAGGCTATTGAAATCTCGAAATAATCCGCTACACTGCTCCGCGGATTGCAGTGGATTCTTTGGAAACCGTCTGGTTGACATTCACATCCAAATTGTTTTGGAGAATAGAAATGGCGATAAAAGTCACGATTCCTACGGCATTGCGGCGTTTTGCCGACAATCAGGCGAACGTCCAGGTTCCCGGCAAAACGATCAGCGAAGTTCTCGACAATCTTACCAAGCAATACGCCCAACTCCGTCAGCACCTCTATGCGGAGGACGGCAAGCTCCGCAATTTCGTGCGCGTATACCTGAACGACGAGGATATCCGCGCCAAGGGCGATGATGCACCGGTCGGCGAAGGTGACGAAATCTCCATTGTGCCGTCCATTGCCGGAGGCAATCTCGCCAAGCTCGATCCCATCATCAAAGACCGCGCCAAACTGACCAACGAAGAAATCAAGCGATACTCGCGCCACCTGATCCTGCCGGAAGTCGGCATGGAAGGCCAAGAGCGGCTCAAGGCTGCGAAGGTGTTGCTTATCGGCTCGGGCGGACTCGGCTCGCCTCTGGCGCTGTACCTCACTGCCGCCGGCGTTGGCACGATTGGCATGGTTGACTTCGACACGGTGGACTTCAGCAATCTCCAGCGACAGATCATTCATTTCACGAGCGACGTGGGCAAACACAAACTCAAGAGCGCCGAGGAAAAGCTCAAGGCGATCAATCCGAATCTCAATTTCATCCCCTACCCCGTCAAGTTGACCAGCGAAAACGCACTCGGCATTCTCAAGGATTACGATGTGGTTATCGACGGTACGGACAATTTCCCGACGCGGTATCTGGTCAACGATGCCTGCGTGATGCTCAAGAAGCCGAACGTGTACGGTTCGATTTTCCGCTGGGAAGGCATGGCCAGTGTATTCGCCCCGCACTTGGGTGGTCCTTGCTATCGTTGCTGGTATCCCGAACCTCCGCCACCCGGGCTTGTGCCAAGTTGCGCCGAAGGCGGCGTGCTCGGGATCATTTGCGGCATCATCGGCAACATTCAGGCGAACGAAGCCGTCAAGCTCATCATTGGCAAAGGCAAACCGCTCATGGGTCGGCTGCTGCGGTTTGACTCGATGGACATGAGCTTTCGCGAATACAAGATTCCGCGCGACCCGAACTGCCCTGTTTGTGGCAAGAATCCGACGATCACAGAGCTGATCGACTACAACCAATTCTGCGGCATTGGCCGCGGTGAAGAAGCTGGTACCTCAGGAGATTCTATTGTGGAACAGAAAGACAACGGACTTGGTCCCGACGACATCAGCGTCGAACAACTCAAACAGATGCGAGATCGCAAGGAAGATTTCATCCTTGTGGACGTTCGCAATCCCGACGAGTTCCAGATCTCAACGATTGACGGCTCGGTGAAACTGCCGTTGCCCGATCTGCCGCAACGGTTCAAGGAATTGCCCAAGGACAAACTCATCGTTCTCCACTGCAAAATGGGTGGCCGCAGTGCCCGCGCCTTGAAGTTCCTTCGCTCGCAAGGTTATCCAAAGCTCAAGAACGTCGCTGGCGGCATCAACGCCTGGGCCGAACGCATCGATCCGAACGTGCCGCAGTATTGAGCAGCGTGTCTGTCTTACCGGTGCGGTTCATTTGCCGATTCGCTCAACCTTTTGAGAAAATAGTTTTGAGCTTCTGCCGGATTAGCGAAGTGGCGTGGAGAATCTATATAGATCTCCTGCAAGGCGCTGCAAGAGGCACCCCCAAGAAGCAGGTTCGCGGCCTCGATCGACTCAACGAGGTTGCTTGCGGCTGGCCGGTACTTGTACTTACCGAAAGCCTCGACCGCAGGTATCCATCCCGTGGATCCACCCTCGGCGGTGTACTGGAAATAGTGCCTGTTGAGTGTGGCGAGTGCGGCGGTATCCCCCCGTTCAGCCAGATAGAGAGCGTAGCAATAACTTTCCTCGGTCTCCTTGTCATCCATGTGACGCGCGAACTCACTGTAAATCCTGCGGTCGTCAATGCGGTACAGCACGTCCCGAACAAGCCACTTGCGGACAAGGTCGTTGGTTGAGGAATTGAACGAAGCAAGAAGAAAATCTACCTCGCGTCGAGCAACGAGTTCACGGCACACGTCCCCCACAAACGCCGGATCACGGTCCTTGAGGTCTTCGGGCAACTGCTCCCAGTCTAGCCAAGCGACGAGTTCGGGGGACGTCCGGGCATGAATCCGCGCTGCGTCGGAGGGTTCACTGGAGCGGCAAGCCGTTCCGAAAAGGCTTAACAATATCACGACGACAACCCATGCGGATAACAGTTGAGATTTGCTTCGTTCCACAGTCATCATCAAAACACTAAGTTTGACATTTATCAAATCCTCGGCAATCAGACCAGTCTGTTTGCCGGGCGGCCACGCTTGCCGGCAACCATTCTCGTTGGCGTATTGACAGCCGTAAACACTGAAAAACTCAGAGCACTCGCCAAAGACTTGCGCAAACAGCCGCCGCCCAGTCCACATGAGAAGCTCGGCGGGTAAATCATCGCGGCTTCAGCCAGCGCTTATGCTTCGGCCTTAACCTTCAGTGATGGTGATGGGGACCGCAGCAACCACAGCCGCCGCCGGGATTCATGCCGCAGGCGGGCGCGGACGGAGTTGATGAAGCGACGGAGGAGGCGAACACGGAAAGTTTCTTGGTCAGTTTCTTCGAGCCACAATGCGGGCAGGCGGCAGACCCCTCCCACTTGCTCGAACGGACCAGTAGTTCGAAGTCTTTATCGCATTTGGAACAGACAAATTCGTAGAGTGGCATCGCTGGATTCTAACCGATTATTGGCCGGTGTCCACTCCCGCCGATGTACCCGTCGGGTCGAGCAGCTTCCGCTCTTCAGGACTCATCGGCATCCGCGGGGCTTCGACCTGTTTGATCTCACTGCTGAGGATGTCCTCACCAAAGGGGATTCCGAGGATCCGCGCTGTGTAGTGGACCCTGATCGTGATGCGTTTGTTGGTGAATTGCGTCCCGAGTTTGTTGGCCACGAGCCTTTGGGCAACGGTACGCTGCTCGGTATCTTCCATGGAAACCCGGATGTCTTGCGGGACGAGGTGAATGCCGAAATTCTGCGCGTCCTGCACGAGATCGTGTTTCACGGTAGCAACCGGTGAACTATCGACGAAATCGAGTTCGTGGTCCACGCGCTCCGTAAAATCGGATTTGGCTTTGTAGAGCTTGATGCTCTGGACCAAGCCAAAGCCAATTGCCAAAACCACAATAAGAATGATCGCGCCTTTCATGATTTCATTTGCTCCAATACTTTCTGTGAGGTGCGGAAATGCATTTTGGCCACCTTCGCCAACGCCTCACGTCCATGTTTCGACACCAATTCCCGGGCGGCTTCCTCGACCGCCGTCGAGGCTCCCTTCGGCAACTCGACGCCAAATTCCTTGCCGAGTTTGCGCAGCCGTCTCACAAACTCGTCACGAGCAATAATCGACGCCGCAGCCACCGCCAGATCGCTCTCGGCTCGATGGCGTTGGACCAATTCGATCTTCTTGCCGCGAGCCATCAACGCGCTCTGGACGATGCGCTTATTCCCAAATTGGTCGGAGATCGCCTTGCGACAGCCGGGGCCGCCCTTGGCGCTGTCCACGCGTTCCAACAGGTTCTCGATCACGCGGGCGTGGCCCCAACCGAGAATGTCGTTCACGTTGCGCATCTTGGCGTGCAATTGATTGTACTTTTCCGGGCTCATGGCAACAATGTCAGCCAAACAACCGGGAGTGGCGCGAATTTCTTTGGCAATGTCACCGATCCGCGCGTCGCTCTTAATCAGTTTACTGTCGCGCACGCCAATTTCCATCATATTTCGCGCGGCCGCTTCGCCAATGAACACGCCGGCGACCACTAACGGCCCGAAGAAATCTCCCTTACCGCTTTCATCCACGCCGATACGCGGCTCCAGCATCGTCGGATCAAGAATGTGCTCATAGCCCAGCCTGGCTTCCCCGAGCAATTGCGGTTCGAGGTAGAACTGGACGAAATCGGTGGTCCCCTTCCCTTGCACGACGAGTTTGCCGCTGGTGTAAAGCGCCACGTTGACCTTCTCGCGTCGATGTTCGGCGGCGAAATGCGCGTAGGGAAGATCGCGAAACATGAATCCTCGCGTCTCCAGGTCTGCCTTCAATTGCGGAATCTTGTCAGCGGGAAGCAGGCATGTGTAGGATGTGCGCTCGGCCATGACGACACAATGCCACAGCCTCACTCTGGCACGCAAGAGCGGGGTCAATCCCGAAGTCAGACGCGCTTTCCACTGCATTCTCTCGCGCTGGTACCAACGACACCATCGGAAGTTGCCCTGGCGAAAAACGCGGGATCCCTACAAAGTCTGGGTCAGCGAAATTATGCTGCAACAAACGCGGGTGGAAGCCGTGCGCGACCATTACGAGCGTTGGCTGCGCGCTTTTCCGACCGTGGAATCCCTCGCAAAAGCGCCTTATGGACGCGTACTCAAACTCTGGGAAGGACTTGGATACTACAGCCGTGCGAAGAATTTCCACCGGGCGGCAAGAGTTCTCCTACGCCAGCATGATGGAAAAGTTCCGCGGACGGCCGAGGAATTGCAGAGACTTCCCGGCATCGGTCGGTACACGGCAGGCGCCATCGCGAGCATCGCCTTTGGCCAGCGCGTTCCGCTGGTTGACGGCAACGTCGCTCGCGTATTCGCAAGGATCTTCAATTCACGCGCCGACGTGACGAAGCCGGCAACGCAGAAGTGGCTGTGGACCGTGGCCGACGAGATCCTGCCCGTCAGCGATCCCGGTACATTCAATCAGGCCTTGATGGAGCTCGGGGCGTTGGTTTGCACGCCGGTAAATCCCCGGTGCGCCGTCTGTCCAATGGATCGCGTATGCATTGCCCGAGCGAAAGGCAAGCAGGATGAGCTGCCGAACCGCGGTAGACAACAGGCGCACAAATTGGTTGTGCAAGACGCAGTCCTGGTGCGGCGCAACGGTCGGATTCTGCTGCAGCGCCGTCCTTCAAGGGGATTATTGGCCGGAATGTGGGAGCTGCCGCCATTGGATCGGAAACGAGCGCAGCCACGGCAGCCGGTACTGGTGCTGCGCCATACAATCACCAATCACAGAATCACGCTTCGAATATTTGACGGTCGGGTGGGACTAAACGTGAGATTAGACGGAGCACGACGATGGGTCTCCCCCAGAAATCTGGAGCGACTGGCCTTGCCGGCGGCTCATCGGCGTGCGCTGGAACAGATTCTCTCGGTGCGCCCTCAAATGAGCGGCAATTGTCCTTCGCCACCCGGCACGATCCCCTTCCCCAGGGATGGAAAGCGCGCGAGAAGAGCCGCCGGTGCGCGAATCTTTGATTGAGGCTGAAGACGTGCTTTTAATTGCAGCGCGTTGGCAAACGCTTTCCCGTCTTTGTGATTGTTGAAGATCACAAAGGTTTTCTTCGTCCGTTGGGCGACGGCTCGAACGCAGGCGAGAACATCGTCGAGTTCGGATTCCGCGTACAGATAATCATACCGGCCGCCGTACACTTCCTGCTTGTCACGAAACCAATTTTCCGCGTTGCGTCCGTGGAACCGGAAATAGCCGGTACCGCTCGTGACGAACTCACTGAGCGGCAGGCAATGGGCCAACGCCGGCTGGTCGATGTTACAATCAATGAATTGTTGGGCGCGGAAGAAATCCTGGACCTCGTCGCCGAGCCATGAATCATGCCGCACTTCGATTGCCACTGGCCATGCTGCAAACGACTCGCCAACCCGCTTCAACCAGTCGCGGTTCGCCGGCACGTTGCGGAACGACCAGGGGAATTGAAAGAGCAACGCCTCCAGCCGTTCTGCTTCGTGCAACGGCGACAGGCCGTTGGCAAACAGGTCGAACTCCGGTTGCGACCATGGACTTTGGCGGTCGTGAGTGAACCTCTGCCAAGCCTTCGCCAAGAACCGAAAATCCGGCTGGTCCCCAACAGTGCGCAGCCACTTCGTCGCCATCTGCGCCGTAGGCGGCCGGTAAAAGGAACTGTCCACTTCCACACAATCCATGTACTCCGCTACGGCCCGCAACCGTCCCGAAGAATCGGTGCGCGGGTATACCACGTTTTGCCAATCGGGGTAGCTCCAACCGGCCGTGCCTACCAGAATGTTACTTTGGGGCATGATGATATTGACCGGATATTATCGCCAGGTTGTCCAAAGGGAAAGGGTCAGTGGCCACCGCCAAATCTCTTTTGACTTTGACCGTTCCCGCTGACAAACTTTTGCGCCGCACGCCGTGGGACCAAACCACGGGAAAGATACAGAGCCATGCAACGAACGCAAAAAACGCCTCGGACTTCCAAGATGAAGGCAGCCAGGCACGCGATGGCCCCAAAGAAGGTCTTGTGGCCTTCGATGGGACGGGTGCGCCATATTGCCGTAGCCCTCGCCTTGGGCATGGTCGTGCTCCTCACCTTTTCCAACACCCTGCGCAATACGGGCTTCGCACTCGATAATAAATTCATAATTCTAGACGACCCACGACTGCGGAAGGATACACCCGAGAATCGCGGGTTGATTTTCCATCAGGATTATTGGTGGCCCAAAGCGGTCAGCGGCTTGTACCGGCCGTTGACGACGCTCTCCTACATGTTCAACTACTCGATTCTCGGGAACGCGAACGATTCCACGGATTATCACTGGGTCAATTTCCTCGCGCATTGGCTTGATGCGGTTCTCGTGTATTTCCTGGCGTTGGTGCTCATGGAAACATTCTGGCCGGCGGTCTTCATCGCCGCCCTGTTTGCCACTCATCCCATTGTCACCGAATCGGTGAGCAACATCGTGGGACGCGCCGACTTGTTCGCCGCTGCTGCGATCATCGGCGGGTTTTTATGCTACGCGAAAAGCACCACCGTGGAAGGTTGGCGCAAGGTGCCGTGGCTCGTAGCACTGATGCTCATTACAACTGTGGGCGAATTCTGCAAGGAGAGCGCGGTGGCGGTTCTGGGATTGATGGCGCTTTATGACTTTTTGTATCGGCTGCAGCGAAAGCGTCCGAATTGGCTCGCCAATCTGGTGGCAAATTTCCGGGAATTTGCCATCAAGGGATACGTCGCACTGGCTCCACCGTTTGTGTTTCTCTGGATTGTCCGCAGCCGGATCTTCGAGAAGTTGCGTCCGCCGGAGCTCCCGTTTGTGGACAATCCGATGATTGGTTGGAGCTTTTGGACCGCGCGTATGACGGCGATCAAAGTTATCGGCAAGTATTTCTGGCTGTTGCTCTGGCCGCGGCACTTGTCGTGCGATTATTCGTTCAACCAGATTCCAAAGGTGACCTGGCAATTCTTTGGCCGGTGGGAAGATTTCAAGGCGCTGGTGGCACTGATTTGCGTGGTGGCCGTAATCGTGGTGGCGGTCCGCAATTTTCGCCGCAACAAACCTTTATCGTTTTTCATCCTCTTATTCTTTGGGACTTTCCTCCCCACATCGAACCTCGTCTTCATTATTGGCAGCATCATGGCCGAACGGTTTATGTATTTGCCGTCCATCGGCTTTGCGGGATGTGCCGTCATCGCCACCTACGCCGTTTGCCGATGGATCGTTCCACGACTTTCTCCCGGCAACCCATCGCAACGGGCCAATCCACAGTTGGTCGCCGGGGTCGTCTTGGTTTTGATCGTGACTGCTTGCGGGATGCGGTCGTACCGGCGGAATTCTGCCTGGGAAAATGACGTCGAACTCTGGACCAGAGCCGTCCAGGTCTGTCCCGACAGTTTCAAGACACATAAATCCCTTGCTTACGCCCTTTACGAGCGAGATCAAGATCGGAATCCGCCCGCCTTTCCAGACATCGGTCGAATCATCGAAGAGGGTCAAAAAGCGCGTGCGATCATCGAGGAAATACCTGCCAACAAACCGCTCTATCGGGCCAGCATCGTTTATCTCCACCTGGGAGCTTATTATCGGATTCAAGGGGACCTGCTGGCGCCGACCGACCCAAAGTCCGCCCGTTCCTGGTATGAAAAGTCGATCGCGACGCTCAAGGAGGCGGTGGTATCGGACCATGCCTTCAACGAGGACAACCGCAATAAGGAACTTGCCCGGGGTCGCGCACCCAATCAGATTCCCGACATTGGCAACCAAGAAATCTATTCCAATCTGGCGCTGACCTATACCCGGTTGGGTCAATTTCAGGACGCTCTGAATGCGTATTCCATGGCGCGCCATCTCACTCCCACGTCCACCGATCTCTATCTGAACATTGCCTCCCTATATCTTTCCACAAATCACCCGGAGGAAGCCGCTGTCACACTGGTGCAAGCCCTGTTGATCGATGGCAACCGCAAAGATGCTCTATCGGCACTCGCCGAAATCTATGGCAAAATCGATCGCGAAGGTTGCGCGGTTGTGAAGAACGGGAACGAGCTGCGTCTCAACGCCGACTGCGCCATCGTCCACAACCATCTCTGTTCCGCCGCCTCGGGGCTCGTCCAGATTTTCGTGCAAGCGAAACAGTTTGACCTCGCCAGACAAATGCAGCACGCTGCGCTACAAAACTATCATTGTCCAGCCGGACTTTTTCAGAACCTGATTCCAAACCAGACCACAACGAGTCCAACACTATGAATCGCCTTCTCTGCAATTTGCTAGCCCTCAGTTTCCTGGTAACCGTCTCGTCAATTCCGGCCGCCAGTTCCCCGCCGCCGTTGCCCAGCACCCTGACACTGCAGGACTGCCTCGATCTGGCCCTGAAACAGAATCCGTCCATTCTCAAAGCGCAGGAGGAAATTCGTCGCACCCACGGCGTCATCGTGGAAGTGCGGGCCCAAGCCGTCCCGCAAGTCAATGCTTCGGGCCAGTATGAACAAATCCAGAGAAGTGGCATTGACAGTTTTCCGGGCGCCAGCAGTGGCATCTTCGTCAACCAGGAACGCCCTTGGAGCGCCCAGGTTGAGATTTCTCAGTTGGTATATTCCGGTGGGAAAGTCAGAGCCGCCTTGCGCGCCGCCAAGCTGACCGATCGGATCGCAGCTCTCGGTTTTCAGAAGGCGGTAGCAGACGTCGTTCTGAGCGTGCGCACCAATTTTTATCAAATCCTCTTGAACCGGGCCCAAGTTGAGGTGCGGGAACAGTCCGTCACGCTTCTCGAACAACAACTGCGTGACGCCCAGTCCCGCTTCGATGTGGGTTCGGTGCCCCGATTTAACGTCCTCCGTGCGCAAGTCGAACTGGAAAACGCCCGGCCGCCTTTGATCCGCGCGCAGAACGATCTCCGACTCAGCAAGCAAGCGCTCGTCAAACTTCTGGCCATCGATTCTCAGAACCAGACGAACGCATTTACGTCCATCAATTTCAAAGGCGAATTGGCCTACGTTCATCACAATTGGGTTTTGTCCACGGCACTGCAACAGGCGCTCGCGCACCGGCCCGAATTCCTGCAAGCCGAGCAGCAAATCGGCGTTGCCGAGGCGAACGTGAAAGTTGCTTCGGCGGGATACAAGCCCGAAGGAACGGTGTTCGCCGATTATGGCTGGCGCAACAGCAGTTTCAGCGACGAGATCAGCGACATCCGGGAAGGCTGGACGGTAGGCGCGCAGTTGAACTGGGCCATTTTTGACGGCTTCCAGACCCGCGGCCGCGTGACTCAGGCCCGAGCGACCCTGCAAGAAGCCAACCTCGATTACGCCGACACGCGGCGCCAGGTGGAACTCGAGGTCCGCCAGGCGTATTCGGATTATCTCCAAACCCTGGAATTGATCGAAGCGCAGAAGAAAACGGTGGAAGAAGCCGAGGAGAGTCTGCGCCTGGCCGAGGCGCGTTTTCGCGCGGGCACGGGAACGCAACTCGATGTCCTCAGCGCCCAGACGGCGCTTACGGACGCACGCTCCAACGAAATACAGGCACTTTACGATTACAATGTCGCCATCGCCGCCCTCGAACGCGCGACCGGCATGACTGTGCGTGGTGCCGATTAGTCCCATGCAATTGGAAACCTTCGCGCCGCTCGATGAACTGGGGCTTGTGGTTCATGCTTTCACTCTCCGGACGACGGACGACACCAAGTCGGACGAATTTCAGCAACGCCTGGTCCATTCGCTGGGGTTCTCTCAATTCGTCATCGCCGGGCAACCGCATGGCAATGCCGTCGCCATCGTTACCTACCCCTCGTCGATAGACGATGTGGATGCGCTGATTACACGCCGGCCAAACCTCCCCCTCGTGGTACGTTGTGCGGATTGCGCCGCCGTTTTCATTGTGGACCGGATCACGCCGGCCATTGCCCTCATTCACTCTGGCAAGAAAGGCACGCAAGGCCATGTGACCGCCAATGCCCTCATCGCCATGCAACGTGCATTCGGCACCCAACCGCTCGATTGCCTCGCCTTCGTCAGTCCTTCCATCGGCCCGTGCCATTACGAAATGGATCTTTGGAGCGCGATCGAGCAGCAGCTTCACGACTGTGGGGTTCGCGACATTCATAATCCGCGGATCTGCACGGCTTGTCATCTCGACCGCTACTTCTCCTACCGGGCCGAAAAGGGCAAGACCGGACGCATGCTGGCGTTTCTGGCTCTCCAGCCATCATGAGTTTCCTCGTGCCGCCACGACGGTTCGATCCTGCCGTTCCTGAAATGATGGATCGCCGTGGCAACGATGCGACGCTCTTGCGGGCTGACCTGCGCGTTCTCGAAAAGATCAACCATTACCTGGGCGGTTATCGCATTCCCTTGAGTTACCTGACAACTTTCGCGAAAAAGGAGCCCATGACCATTCTCGATCTTGGTACCGGCGCCGCTGATGTTCCCGGGGCCATCGCGCGCTGGGCCAAGACCAACCGCCGCGGTGTGCAGCTTACCGGCGTCGACCGCAATCCAGAAATCCTCCAGATTGCCCGCGAGAACGTGGACGGCTGGCCAGAAATTCGCCTGGAACAAGCAGACCTGCTCCATCTTCCGTATCGGCCCAACAGCTTTGACTTCGTACTTTGTTCCCTGACTCTCCACCATTTTTCTGAAGGTGAGGTGGTTGCAATCCTGCGGCGGATCCACGATATTGCGCGCGGCGGCTACATTATCAACGATCTTAGGAGAAATCGGATCGCAATCGCGTTGAGCAAGATCATGGCGCAGACCGTCATCAGCAATCCCATCGCGCGCTTCGATGCCCCGGCGTCTTGTGAGCGGGCTTTTACTCCCGCCGAACTGCGTGATCTGGCCGGGCGTGCCGGTCTGAGCGGTTTCTCCATTCGCCAGCACCCATTCTTTCGGATGTCTCTCGTCGGACACAAATGAACGTTCAGGTCCAAAACGAGATTATCATTCGCGCACCCTTGGAGAACATTTTCCAAACGACTGCCAATCTTCTCCTGTGGCCACGAGTGCTGCCACACTACCGCTGGGTCCGCATTCTTGAAAAGGGAGACGATGGATCTCTGGTGCAAATGGCTGCCTGGCGCGGTTGGCTGCCGATCCAATGGACGTCCCGATTCAAGGTGGATAGTGCTGCGCGCGAACTACACTTCCAACATTTGAAAGCTTTTACACGCGGGATGAAGGTCAAATGGACTTACACGCCGGCGGAACACGGCGTGATCGTGCGTATTTCGCATGAGTTGAATCGCTGGTACGCTGGACTGATCGCCCGTTACTTTATCCATCCCGTGGCTTCCCGGACGTTGGCCGGCTTCAAGGAATACCTGGAACGCGGCGATTGCCGGACCTCTCCTTCGCTCAACACCGGCAGAATGGCCCTATCAAACCAGCGGGTCACAAACTCATGAATCGCGTCGTGATCACAGGCCTGGGAGTGATTAGTGCCGCCGGCACAGGCGAGGATAAGCTGTGGGACAGCATACGCCGTGGCACATCGGGCATCCGCCGCATTACGCGTTTTGATGCGACGGGGTTCGGTTCGCAGATCGCCGGAGAAGTCAGTGACTTCGATCCGCTGGCTTATTTCCCGGCCCGACGCGTGAAACGGTTGGATCGTTTTGCGCAGTTTGCACTCGTGGCGGCCAAAATGGCCGTCGAAGATTCGGGGAATGGATCCTCATCGCTTGTTGAAGGCCAGCCACCGTATTCCCAAGTCGGCGTTTGTACCGGCTCGGCACTGGGCGGTGTGGCGCTGGCCGAGCATCAACACGAATTGTTCATGCGGCAGGGAATGGACGCCGTCAACCCGGCGCTGGCGTTTTTGGTGTTTGGCGGATCGGGCGGCTCTCACATTGCGATTGAATTTGGATTTACCGGCCCCGGCAGCACGAATTCCAATAGCTGCGGTTCGGGAACGATTGCCTTGGGAGAAGCCTTTCGATTCATTCAAAAAGGAGAGGCGGTGGCAATGGTGGCCGGCGCGGCCGAAGCCCCGCTGGCGCCTTTGACCTTCGGGGCGTTTGACGTGTTGCGTGCGATGAGCAGGAAAAACGATGCGCCGGCCTGCGCTTGCCGGCCCTTCGATCTGAACCGCGACGGCTTTGTGATGGGTGAAGGAGCTGCCATGTTCATTCTTGAAGAACTCGAACATGCTCGCCGTCGGAACGCCTGCATCTATGGGGAAATCCTGGGCTACGCCTGCAGTAACGATGCTTATCACATGCTGGCGCCGCGTCCCGACGGATCGTGCGCGGCCCGTTGCATGCGACACGCGTTGGCGGACGCGCAGATCGGTCCAGAAGGTATCGATTACATCAATGCGCACGCTACTGGCACACCTCTTGGCGATAAGGCCGAGACGCTCGCCATCAAAAATGTCTTCGGCGAACGCGCCCGGCGGATTCCAATCAGTTCCACCAAACCGTTCCATGGCCATGCCTTGGGCGCCTCTGGAGCGATTGAAGCCGCGATTTGCTGCCTCGCGTTCGCCCATGATTACCTACCGCCAACGCTCAACCTCGCGCATCCGGATCCCGATTGCGATCTCGATTACGTCGCAAATGAGGGGCGACCTGCGCGCGCGGATTGCATCCTCTCCAACAGCTTCGGTTTTGGCGGCATCAATGCCAGCCTCGTACTCCGCCAGTATGGATAAATTCGACATTATTGTGGTCGGTGGCGGTCCCGCTGGAACAACTGCGGCCACCTGCTGCGCGCAATTGGGGATGAGCGTCGCGCTTTTCGAACATGCCCGTTTCCCGCGTCGCAAAGTATGCGGTGACGTAATCAATCCCAATTGCTGGCCGGTACTGGAACGCCTTGGCGCGGCTGAAAAAGTCCGGGCTCTGCCGCAGCAAAGAGTTGACGGTGCCGTCTTCACCACTTCGAGAAACAGGTCCGTGACCGTTCCCGCCTCTCCTGCCATGGTCGCCATTCGCCGGAGTTTGTTCGATGATTGTTTGCTGGAGCACGCTCGCAATTGCGGCGTGACCGTGTTCGAGTCCGAAACAGTCCACGGAATCGCCTGTGGCAATGAGGTTGTCACCCGTACCGGGCGATACCTTGCGCGAAGAGGGCTAATTGGCGCCGACGGGCGTCACTCTGGCGTGGCGCGCACTTCAGGTCTGGCATCAATATCCGATCGAACGAGCGGACCAGTCGCTTTTCAATCGCATTTCCGGGCCTCCAAGGCTCTCGATTCCAACGTCCAACTGCACTTGTTCCGAGGCGGTTATTGTGGAGTGGTGCGCCTTGACGCCGAACGCGCAAATCTTTGCATCATCACGGGCCGGCACAACGCGCAATTCCACCACGATCGCCAGGCGCTGTTTGCCAGAACCGTTGAGAGGAATCCACATTTTCGCGCGCTCGGCATCACCGCGGAGCCGCTGGAGCCGTGGCATAGCGCTTTCCCGTTACGCACCCCGATGAACGTGCCAGCCAGAAATGGTGTATTTCTGGTGGGAGATGCCTTGCGCGTCATGGAACCATTCACGGGTCAGGGCATTTTCTTTGCGCTACGTACGGCTGAATTGGCGGTCGAGGCGCTGGCGACTTCTCCGTGTCCGGAGGCCGCCTATGCCGCAGCGGTGGCACGTCTCTATCGAAAGCGGGCGCGGACAAACCAGTGGGTGCGGTGTTTGATGTACCACGAGCGGACGGCCGATTGGCTGCTGGCCGCGCTGAAGTTTGGTCCGGCCTTGCGGTGGTTGGCCGGCAACGTTCTCAGCGCTGGAGAGCAGGTGCGGGCTGGCTGTCCAACACCTCGCGGACCTTAGCTGCCAGAACCGATGCAGTAAACGGCTTCAGGAGCAGGCTTACGTTTGCGTCCGAGACGCCATGCTGACCAATCGCGTCGGCCGCATACCCTGAGATGAACAGGATCCTGGCTTCCGGAAAGCTCATGAGAATCTGATCAGCCAATTCCCTGCCATTCATTTCCGGCATGACCACATCGGTCAGCAGGAGATCGATGGATCTCACCTGACCGTGTTGAACCAGACGGATCGCCTCGTCTCCGGAAGTGGCCTCGATGACATCGTAGCCCAAGCTCCGCAGTACCGTGCAACCGATCTTTCGCACACTGGGTTCGTCTTCGACCAACAGAACCGTCTCGGAACCGCTGGGCAGAGTTTCCCGCCGTACGATTGTCTGATGATATTCCGCGGGCTGGGCCACCCGGGGCAGGTAGATTTTAAACGTTGTACCTCGGCCCCATTCCGTTTCGATATCGATATGGCCGCCACTCTGCTTGATAATACCGAAACAAGTGGCCAGGCCCAAACCGGTTCCCTTGCCCGGCTGTTTCGTGGTGAAGAACGGCTCGAAAGCGTGCGCCCTGACCTCTTCCGTCATTCCCGTTCCAGTATCGCGCACTTCCAGCATCACGTACTCGCCCGGTTTCATGTCCGGATGCAGACCAGCAGTTTCGTCGTCCAAGGTGATTTTAGCCGTCGCAATGGTCAGATTGCCGCCATTCGGCATGGCATCGCGGGCATTGACCGAGAGATTCACCAGGACCTGCTCAATTTGCCCGGGATCGGCTTGGACGTTCCCGAGATTGGAACTGCACCGGGTCTCCAACTGCACGTCTTCGCCGATGAGCCGTCGCAACATTTTTTCCAAATCCGTAACCAAGGTGTTCAGATCCACGATTACAGGTCGTAAGATTTGTTTACGGCTGAAAGCCAGAAGCTGTCGCGTCAGCGCGGCGGCGCGGTTGCCGGCTTTGCTGATCTCGGCGACGAACGAACGCAAAGGGTCCTGTTCGTCCAACTTGCGATGAACGAGATCGCTGTAACCAATGATCGCCGTCAAGATGTTGTTAAAGTCGTGGGCCACACCTCCCGCCAGGCGTCCAATCGCCTCCATTTTTTGCGCTTGGCGAAATTGTTCCTCCAGATGTTTACGCGCCGTGATATCGCGGGAAATGCCGAAAGTGCCTACGATCTTACCTCCTTCATCGTAAAGCGGGGCCTTGGTGGTGGACAACCAGGTTTCCTTTCCATCCGGCCGTGTTTCCTTCTCCTCTTGATCGACCAGGGCCCGCCCGGTGCGGATGATTTCCGATTCGTCCTGATAGGTCTGCTGGGCACGCTCGGGATCCGAAAAATCGAAGTCGGTTTTTCCGACCACCTGCGACGGCTCAGCCAACCCGAGCCGAGTGGCATGTGTCCGGTTAATCCGTAAAAAGCGGCTCTTCGCGTCTTTGAAATAAATGCTGTCGGGAACGTTTTGCATCAGGGTGTCCAGCAAGTATCTTTCCAGTGCCAGCGCCTCCTCGGCCTGTTTGCGCTCCGTGATGTCTTCTACCGTTCCCACCCGTCCCGTCGTTTCCCCCTGCTCGGAAACGACAGGGGCAACACGGATCTGTACGCGGCCAATCACTCCATTGCGCTTCACAATTCTGCATTCAAAGAGAAACTCGCCGCCACGGCGGATAAAGGCGAGCCACTGTTCCGTAACTCGCCCCCGGTCTTCCGGGTGAATTCGCTGCAACCATCCGCTGCTAAGGCTCTCCGTCAAATTGATGCCCAAGAGATGACGGCAACGCGGATTCACATAGGTCCATTGGCCCTCCAGATCGGTTGTAAAAATGCCGAGTGGCGAACTGGCACTCAGAGACCGGAACATTTCTTCGCTTTCGCGGAGGGAATTTTCTGTGCGCTTCTGATCCATCTCGCGGCGTTGGAGCGATTCCGCCATTTGATCGAATCCCCGCGCCAATTCCTCTAGCTCGCGGGGTCCTCCCGCCACCCTGGCTCGAGCCGTCAAATCGTTGGCGCTCAGCCGTTTCGTCGTCCGCAGCAAAGGATTTACCCAGCGGACAATGAAGATTCTGGCGGCGATTTCCGTCAACGCCACGATGAACAGCGTCAGTGCGGCGACAATCCATAGATGTTTGAGCAGAACGTGTTGGGCGGCGGCAAACACCACCCGGCGCGGTACTCCAGTCGTGACAAATCCGCGTCCCCGTGAGATCGGAACAATGGCGTACAGGCGCGGTATGCCATCCATCCCCTTGGCTTCCGTCAGGCGCTGGCCCTGGAGAAGCGCGGCGCGCAGGTCTGGAAGCTCCGCCATTTGTTTTCCGACCCATTGCCCCTCATCCGGATAGCGGGCCAGGATGGTGCCGTTCCGGTCCAATACGGTAAAGGCTGACCCCGAAGGCAAGTTCGCAACCAGCACCTGCCTCTTCATCCAGTCCAAATTCAACGACGCGAAGACGACGCCTTTGAGCCGTCCCGTTTGATCCCAAATCGGATAGCCGCAATTGATTCCTGGCAGACCCGTGATCCGACCCACTTGAAAATCTCCCACAGCAAAATCCTGAGATTGAATGGCACGTCGGAAATAAACACGATCACTAATGTTCACGCTTTCGCTTGCCGGTGCGGCGCTGCATCTGACGTTGCCATCAAGATCTGCGACCCCAAAATTGGCATAAGCCGAATATTGCGCATTGAGATCGGAAAACAGCGATTGACATCCGGACCGGTTGTCCCCCCGCACTTCAGGCAACCGCGACAGTGCAAGCAGGAGTTGGCGCGTTTCGTCGATCTGCCGTTCCTGATTCATGCACACGGAATGCGCGACCTGCAACGTGGCTTGTTGGGCCTGGTTCCTCGCCGCAGTGTAAAAGCTGATGCTGGCGGCCACCACCAGGATTAATGACGGAATGGCGCCGAGCAAAACCAACACAATCAGTCGCGAGCGAATCGTCGGAAACAATTTACAAATGCGCAGCCCCCAACGGTCCACCCATCCGCGGGCCGCTATGGTTTCGTCACTCGCGCTCGTCACCTTATCTGCCATGATTCGGTTCTGCTTGGATTGCGTTTCCTTGGATTCCAAGACGCCTCGGTCCAATGGATTGCGCAAATACCATGCCGGAGATTTTCCTGGCGGACCTCCTCCAAATGCTGCCTTTCGGGGCTGACCACATGTACATTCTTGAACGCGCCCTCAGACGGCACTCTCTCCTTGCGAAGCACAAACACCCCGCTAAAATTCACTTTATGCACGATCAGCACCGCAACCGCGCCGTTTTTCTTGACCGGGACGGCACAATTATGAAGGACGCCAGTCATGTCGGCAAAGTCGAGCAAGTGGTGCTAATTCCCCACGCGCTTTCCGCCCTGAAGCGGCTGCAAGACGCAGGCTATGCCCTCTTCGTCATCACCAATCAATCCGGAGTGGGACGCGGCTATTTCACGCACGAGGCAGTCGAGTCCATTCATGCGCACCTGAACGAGCGCTTCGATGAAGCGGGCGTTTGTATCGAGCGTTACTATGTTTGTCCACACCATCCGGAAGATCATTGCGACTGCCGCAAACCCAAGCCCAAGTTTCTCTTCGACGCGGCCCGAGAATACGGACTGGATCTATCGCGTTGTTTTATGATTGGTGATCGCCTGAGCGACATTCAAGCGGGTCAGAATGCCGGGGCCAAAAGCATCCTGGTCCTGACGGGCGCGGGACGCGAAACGCGCGCCAACCCGGAAGCCAGGCCCGATCATCTGGCCGACGACCTCGCGGCAGCCACGGAATGGATCCTCAGCCAACAATCACATCAAACCATTTCATGAAAACGGGAGATCCGCTGTTGCCATCACCCGCCAAAGTCGATATTTAACGGATTTGCATTTGGAGGCGGTTTGCGGAACTATAGAGCCGAGGTTGGACGATGCCGACGCTACGTGATCCCGAACGGAAAGCTCTCGCCAAACTGCTGGCGGATGACGATCCACGCGTCCTGCGGTTGCTGGAGGAAAAATTGAGCGAAATGGGCAACGACGCGATTGCCGCGCTGGAGTTTGTGGAAAGTGCCGGTGAGCCTTCGGCCCAACAGAATGCGCGGCAGATGCTGCGTTCCATCCAAGGGCGCAAAGCATGGGAAGCGTTTCACCATTTCTGCGCGACCGGTGGCGAACACTTCGATTTGGAAACGGCCGCCTGGCTTTTGGCCAAGACCCGGTACCCGGAGCTGGATGAGCTGCCCTACCGCGTCCGGCTGGATCAGATGGCCAAAGAATTCCGCGAACGGCTGACCGGACGGGAAACCCCTCGCGGCACGATTGAAGTGTGTAATCGCTATCTGTTTCACACACTCGGCTTCAGCGGCAACAAACAAGACTACTACGACGATGATAACTCCTATCTGAATCGGGTGCTGGATCGCCGACTGGGCATTCCCATCAGCTTGTGCGTTCTGTACCTGCTCTTGGCGCGGCGGCTGAGTTTACCGCTGATCGGCATCAGCCTGCCCGCTCATTTCCTCCTCAAATGGCAAGCCCCCGAGGCCGAGTTCTTTATCGATACCTTCCACGAAGGAGCGCTACTGGACGAAGAAGATTGCCGTGAGCTTTGCGCGCGGCTGGGGGTGACTTTTCAGCCGGCGTTTTTGTTGCCGGCGACACCCCGGATCATTGTCCTGCGAATGTGCAACAACCTGCACGCCATTTATGCCGACCGAGAGCCGGCCCGGGCCGAGAAATTCGCCAAAGTCATCTCGCTGCTCATGAACGCCTAGCACGGCGTCCGAATGCCGCACCCTACGGACTGGTAATCTTGATCTTGATTGCTCCGTAGTTGCCGGTCGGCCCCTCCACGACAATCCGATAGGTGTTGGTTCCGTCAGTGGTAAAGCCGAGCTGCTCTCCACCGACGCCAATCACACCGTTCGTGCAAGCCACTTGGGTCAAATTGCTGCACGTGTCGCCGGACCAGATGGAAATCATGGTGTCGAAGTTGCTGCCGTCGGTGGAGACGGTAAAATGCCTGCCAGTCGTCCCGACGGTCGTCGGCTTGATCTGCCACACGGCATCCCGTCCTCCCGTACCACATGTGGGGCTCGGGACAGAATCGACGGCTTCGAACGTGCTCGCGCTGCTCGAGTAGACCGCACGCGCAAACGGATTTCCCGTCGGGAAAACCACCGATTCGGCAAAAGCGCACGTGTTCCCTGACTGTGGACAAGTACTTTGAGTAGTTGGATCAACTGAAATCCCGCGCAATTGCGTTCCCCTTTTGGCCGAACACTCCACAAGCCCAACCGGGAAATTATTGGTAACTCCGCTGCGGTTGAATTTTCTCAGCAGGGCTTTCGACGTGTTAATTGAGCGAACGTCCTCAGTGCCTGCGGCTGTACGGGCCTGTTGCAGCAGGTCGGGCGGAAAATTGACGGTAGTGACGCCATTGAAATATGTCTGATCGGACGGATTGGTATGAAGCAGTTTGGTGTTGGCAATTGCCGCCATCAATTGCACGGCCAGATGCTTGCGGGCTTCACAGAGCTTCGATTTGTTGGTTTTTAGCCAGTAAAAGCTCAGTGCCTCCATCAATGTGTCATACGAATCCGTAACAGTATCGGCGTTACGGTTGCGCGTCGGCAAGCTGATGAACCCCAGATCGATATCACCACCGTTAAGCTGAATGGCTTTCAACAGCGTGGCGCAGGCGCAGTCTGAAAGGGAATACCCGTGCTTGAACCAGAAACGCGCGTTTCGGGTGGCACCGACCGAATTCGTCGAGGGAGTTATGAGGGAAGTGATGATGTCCACGATTGCCTGACCCGTACCCGTGCCGTCGCTGGACGTTTCGAAGAAGGTACCCCCCGACTGAGTGGCGTAGTCCTCCATAATCTGCTTGATGTCTGGAGTCTCACCAGACGTGGGGATATAAATCGACGCTATCTGAATGCCAGCGGCGCCGGCTTCCTTCGCCACCAAGTCCGCATGCACGTCATCTACACCGGGTGTGTAGGTATCGTCACAGCCACCGGGATGGGCGTCGGTGAACACGGCCGCAATCTTGGCGCATTCGGGACGGAACGATCCGAGCGGCGCATTCGAAACGATGCAACCCGTGTCCGTGGTGCCAGTCACCACGTATTGCAGAGCCGCGTCGGAAGATTCGGGTTCCCCATTTCCTCCGGTCGCTGTCAGCGCCTGCACGGCGTTGTTGATCAGGGACGTATCCGTCGTAAACGCCTGCCGCACGGTCACTCCGTCATTGGTTGAGCCAGCGACGTTCGGAAACGAAACGATCGCGATTCTCAAATCGCTGCCGGAAGCCGCTTGTGCGGATGATATGATCATCGGCAGGGCACTTTTGACGTTGCTTTGAGCGCCCCCCATACTGCCGGAATCGTCGACTACCAGCACGAGATCCAAGCATCCACAATCCGCGGCGGCCTTGTTGACGCCAAGCATTGCGCTGAGAACAATCGCCAAGGTTACAAGGCAATATCTGCCGGCCTCAAGGACTTCGCTCTTGAGTAATTTGCTCATATTCCAACCCTTTTCACTTTTCGTTAGTGCCACAAATACGACGGGCGTTCCCATCTATTTCACGATCACCTTGGCAATCACAACGTCCACCTTGGTCGGATCGGCAACCGATGTGAATTTGATGGTGAACTGTTTCGCTGTTCCTCTGGGCACGTTTTTGTCGGCCGAGATCTGGACGCGTATCATCGTGGCGTCGCTGGTCACGGCAGTTGGCGCGAGAGTGCCGCTCGCATGGGTCCCGGCTTCCACGGCTGAGGTAATATCGACCGGAGCCGCAGCGCCGAGGAAGTACCTGACGGTGAAGCCTGCGCTGCTGCCTGTTCCTTCGACCGTGAATTGATCCGGACTGGTGCCCTTATTTTTCACGGCGATGAAGAACTTCGCCGCATGGTTTCCTCCGCGTTGGAGGTTCCGCACAATTCTCTGTCCTACACCTGTCGAGTTGAGCACGCCTCCCCCCCGCATCGTTTTCAGATTGCGTGTTTTCCCGATTCTGGCATCCGGCTGGCCAATGCTTCCGGTTCCGGTCAATGAAACCAAATGCGGACTACCCGCAGCATTATCGGTGATCGCCAGTGTGGCCGCCACCGGGCCGCCGTCCGTGGGGGTGAAGATCAGGCCGATGGAACAAGAGGCCCCCGCCGCGAGCGTGCTGCACGCGTTGGTGACAATATGAAAGCTCCCGGCGTTCGCCCCTATCAGCGCAACTCCCGAGATCGTCAGGTTGGTGGTGCCACAGTTCGTGACCATCACGTTCTGCACCGTGCTGGTCGAGGGCACACCCTGGCTGCCAAAATCAAGGCTCGTTGCGCCCAGGCAAACGACCGGCGCCGGTGGAAGGCCGGTGCCGCTCAACTGCGCGATCCGCGGGCTGCCGGTAGCGTCATCCCGCACCACCAGACGCGCCGTGCGCAAGCCGGTCGTAGTCGGAGTGAACGCCAGACCAATGGCACAACTGCCGCCTGACGGGATGGTATGGCCCCGGCAAGATTGTGAGACCAACAGGAAATCGGAAGGATCGTCGCCTTCAATGGCAATGTCCGAAACATTAATCCCCCCCGGAGATGAATTGGTCAACGTAACGGTCTGCACGACGCTGGTTGTTCCACCGACTTGCGAGCCAAAGTTGAGATTGCTCACGCTGAGAGAAACCTGTGAGGTCGCGCTGACGTTGAGCACCAGATTACCGCCCGGCCCATCATCCAGTGGTTCCACCACAACAAAGTACGTGTTGGAACCGTCGGCGGTGAATGTAACGGAGGATTGAGAACTCACATTGGTCGAGAAAGTGGAGACTGTTTCGATCAAGGCCCCGCAAGGTCCGCTCACATAAACCGGCTGCGGCACGACCAACACGCGCCAAACGGACAAGACTGTATTAAAGCTACTGCCGACCGTATCGATGGTGAACTGAGTCCCCGTAGTTGGCCGGTTAATCTGGAAGAATTCCTCCGCCCCACCGATTGCGGCGGAAGGACTGGGATGAACGTTGTGATAGACCGCTTTCGTGAGATTATTGGTGAATGCAAACGGAAAGGTCGTGATGGGAGCCGCGGTCTGGCACGAATCGTTGGTCGACAAATTGGGCACATCTGAACGCGCCGACGGCGCATCGGAGGCATTGTAAACAACCAGGGCAAAATCCTGGCCCACGGGCGTATCGATATTGGGCACGCCAGCACCCGCAATATTCTCTGCGGTTACCACGACGCTCCACGGGCCAGCTTGTCCTGCGGGCAAGAATACGCTTTCCACGTTGTTGATGTCATCAGCAGACAGATTTTGGCTCGCGGGATCCGGTAGAGAGTCCGGGCCGTTAAACCTGTTCCCGTAGTAAGTATGACCGCCCACGGTCACTTCCAGATTCAAATCATTCACCAATTGTTTGAATGCCGTAGGGTCACCAGGAGCATCCAACCAAGCCACGGTCACGCGGAATGGCTTTGTGGAATCCGCTACGGCACCGCTGACCTCATAACTCTGTCCGGAGCGGCTGAAGAACGTCTGCTGAGGAACCGGATTGGTCGTCGACAACGGGGTATCAATGGCCCGTCTTGTCGTCTCATCGCGAATCAATCTTGGCACTCCGTCAAACATGCGCGCCAGGTCCAGTTCTCCCATTCCTTCGGCTTTTGAAGGCAATGATTCCAGGGCTCCCGATTTGGGATCGATGAGCGGGAGGTAGCGGGCAGAATTGCATATGTAAGCTTTGGCCATCGCTGGGCTGGGTTGCAACAAATTCTGCCCCTGCTCGTCCTGAAGGCGGTGCTCGAACCACCACCACAGCAATTGCGCGGCTGCGGAAACTGCCGGAGCAGCAAAGCTGGTGCCGCTGGCGCAGGTATATGCATTCCCGGTCGCGGGGACGAGGTTTGTGCCGACAAGAGTGAAAAAGGTGGCAAATCCGTCGACTCCGAAAATTCCAGAGCCGGGAGCGACGATCTCCGGCTTAAACCGTTGATCAAGAGTCGGCCCAAAGGAGGAAAATGTGCTGATATCGAAGGAATTATCCGCTTCGCTCGGAAACTGGACGCAGTTGGTCGCATCGGCCAAACTGCGAACATTCTCACTGGCCCCAACGCTAATCACGTTCTTGGCAGTGGCGGGAGGCGTGATAATAATATCTCCAAATCCGCCATTGCCACTTCCCAGCCCTTGGGCATTTCCTCCCGCAAAAATGGTGACCATCTCTTGATTCAGTGCCAACGAAAACGAAGGCTGACCGTTGGTGTTGATAACAGAGCTTCCGGAATCCAATGCATCCCGAACAGCAATATCGTAATCCAGAGAATCTCCATCATAAATACCAACATTGCCTCCATTACCTGCGACCGGCGATTGACCCCAACTGTTATTGGAGATGCGAGCGCCGAAATCCTGGTATTCGTTAAGAGGAATGTCCAGCAACGAGGGATGACTGGCGTTGGGGACACAAACGATACAGTCACTGCCAGAAAGATTAAAAATAGCCATGTTGGATATTCGTCCAAATGGAGATATGCCGAGCCCCTTTCTGAATCCATTGGAATCCAAATTCACAGGATCGCTCTTGCTGTCGTTATATCCTGATGCTACGGACATCACGAATGGCGCGTGTGGAAGGGTCACGCAATAGGTCGCGCCCGGAGCACACAACCCGATAAAACCTACCAGACGCGTGGTGTTGCTCGGATTCCCAAACTCAAAGAAATCGTTGAAGTTCAGAGCCTGTTCCCCATCTTCATCGGCAACATCAAGAATGGGATATTCCGCCGGATTTGTGCTGAATCCGACAACGTTTGTTAGAAAATCCAAGTAATCGTCGACGCCTGGTACGGGTCCATTTCCGGGCGGTTGGCTTACGCGATCTGCCGAAATCAGGTCCTGGACTTCGTCTTTCGACTCCAATGGTGCGCAGCGCTCGATCCAAAGCACATCCGATATTTGCGCGATGCCAACGAGACTCACTGGAGTAACTGTGATCCTCGTGACAATTTGCGCCCCCGTCAGCTTAGACCGGCCGGGTTCTCCAATGGCATAACGATTGATCGCCAACAGAGTCTGATCGCTGTCGGGGGTGTTCACGAACCCAATCTGCACCTCGATCGTACTCGTAGGGGCGTTCAAGAGATCAGGCCGCATCTTGTAGTAGGGATGATAAGGGCCAATCCACTGAATGGGGCCCGATGGGGCTATGAGCTTAGCGAGGTTGTCTTCAGCGGATTGATCCAGCCAAACTACATAGGCGTTATTGGGAACATAATTCACCACCTGCACCGCGCCGCCTTCTTTGAGTTGGTCCAGCCACTCCGGCTGAATCGGGCCTTGGAACTGAACGAGCCGCAGGCGTTTTCCTACTGGATTCGTTTGGCGAAGGTTATCCGGCAGGACCGGTTCAGGCTCAGTGGTGTCCAAACTAATGGAACTCATCTCAATCCGGTTGAACTGATCAGCCTGAGAAGCGCGGCTGCCAAAAGCTTTCTTGAGTGCGGCTTCCTGTGCATCGTTTGCCTGCACGAGCCAAAACGAGCCGTAGTTCTCCACATTGGTGATCCCACTGCTTTCGAGTTGCGCGATCGAATCGTTTCGACCCGGGTGGATCAGCATTTTGTGAAGCCGCTTGCCCGGTGTTTGGGCGAACGCCGGAACGGCCATCAACAATCCAAGGCTGACACTCAGCAGTATCCAGTTGCAGCGTCGCGCCACTTTCATTCTAAGCTCCTCCATCGTTCTCCGTAATTGAAGTCCTCCGCCAATCCAATCTATTGCCCCATGCGACGGAAGCGATTCTTCAAGCGGACTGGGCAACTCATTGCCCCGCCGCTCCGACGCCAACGGCGCCTCCTACCTTCGTTTTCTTCTCTCCATTAATTCTGATCCAGCCCAGCGTCCCACTGACCTCAACTCCGCCTTGAGCAATTTTCGCCTTCTTGGCGTTGATGCACTTGAGGCTTCCATGAGCGACAATGCTGCCGACATTGACATATCCGTCGCCGTGGTGCTTGCGCCTGACGGTGATCGAGAGCTGGCTCTTGGCAGTCGTATCGAAAAGCTCGATTTCATTGATGGGGGCACGGGAATCTCCGGACAATGAGATCTCCATCGACCCGGGTCCGGAAAGTCTAACCGTCACAATATCGCCATCCGCGTCAGCGAAGGCCTGCAGCTTCCGCCCGACAATCTCCAACGTTGCCAGGGATGGTTCACCCAGACTGGCACCGGAAACCTTGTCCAACATCACTCGCAACATCTTGTTGGTTTTCTTGTGGTTCTTTCCGCCACTGTTGAGAAGGGGCACTGTGAAGATCTGGCTCGTATCCCCAGGAGCAAATGTCATCCAGCCTGCCGTGGCCACATAGTCCACACCAGCCTTCGCTGTGTCAGCGACCGTGGAATACTGGACCGTTACAGGGTACGCAGTTTGACCGAGACGGTCCACCCTGACAATTGCAGCCCCCGCGTTGGCACTGACGATTTGAGTTGCTGCGCCAAGGATCACTGCCGCTTCCACATCGTTACTTATAATCACGGTGTTGTTGCTGGTGTTGAAATCATACAAGGTGGTGAACACTCTCGCTGTATTGACGAGGGTCGTTTCGACGGTGGTGGTAGCAACAATGGTAATGTTCGTACCCGTTCCGCCGGCCAGCGAACCCAGACTGCAGGCAAACACGCCACCGGGGGCGGGACAGCCGGAAGAAGAACTCACGAAATTCACACTCGACGGCAACACGTCCGTAACGGTCACACTCGTGGCGGTGATCGAAGTGAGGTTCGTGATCACCAGCGTGTAAGTGATATTGCTTCCCACGATCCCCGGGTCGGGCGCCATGCTTTCGCTGATCGCCAGATCGGTTGCCGGATTTATCGGCAAGAAGCAAAGTTGATCCTCGACGCAACCTACTGTATCCGTCGCCGAGATCGTAAAGGCCAACGTGCCGGCATTGGTGGGGGTTCCAGACACGAGTCCCGCGCTGGACAACGATAGCCCGTCGCCGGCCAGTGTATCACTCCCGCTGGTCACGGCGAAGACGTAGGGTGGGAAACCACCTGTCGCCGTGAGCTGTTGACTGTAAGCCACGCCCACGGTCCCGGTCGCAAATGTCGACGGTGAAATGGTGATGGCGCTGCATCCGACGGTGAGACTGTAATCCTGCAAACTGGCGCAGCCCCTCGCATCGATCGCCGCGACGGTAAAGCTCACGTTGCTGGCAGACGTCGGCGTGCCGGACAAGACGCCGGCGGTTGAAAGCGTCACCCCGGCAGGCAGGGCGCCGCTATACATGGAGAACTTGTAAGGAGACGTCCCGTTCGTGGCAGTCAAAACCTGGCTGTACGCAAAGCCGGCCGTCGCATCCGGTAGATTGGTCGGCGATATGGTGATGTTGGGGCAACTGTCATTGAGAATCAGTGTGAAAACGAAATTGGTTTGGCATCCGTTGGCGTCTTTGACGTTCAGCGTGAAAACACTGCTCCCGCTGGTTGGGATACCCGAAAGCGTGGCCGTATCACTAACCGTGCTGGAAAGCGTTAATCCTGCCGGCAAGGAACCACCCACTTGCGTAATCGTGTATGGTGCAGTTCCTCCGCTGACGGTCAACCCTTGGTCGTACATGCCTCCCACGCTCCCAGAAGGCAAGAGGAGCGGAGTGACCGCGAAAGAGGGACAACCGACGTTCAAAACGAAATTGCGTGATCCCTGGCAATTCGCGGCATCGGTCGCCGTCACTTGAAACCCGAACGAACCAAGCGCCGTTGGCGTCCCCGTTATCACCCCCGAAGTGGTCAGGAGGACTCCGGGGGGCAGCGAACCTGATGTTTTCGCAAAGTTGATGCTGCCGGCACCACCGCTTGCCGAAAGCGTCTGGCCGTAAGCCCCCGCAATTGCTGCACTGGGCAATGTTTGCGGCAGAATCGTCAGGGCGCTGCAACCCACGATTATTGAATAGTTCCGACTGGCGGTGCAACCGTGTGCGTCGGTAACGCCGATTGTGAAATTTAAAACGCCCGCTTGTGTTGGCGTGCCGGATAACACACCCGCACTGGATAGCGAAAATCCCGCGCCAGCCAGCGTCGCGCTTCCGGTAAGGACGGTGAACGCGTAAGGTGCCGTGCCCCCAGAGGCAGAAAGCGATTGGCTATAGGGCACGCCCAGTGTCGCGCCGGGGAGCGAAGCGGGAAGCAGCGAAATCGTCGGACAAGTGATCACAATCGTATATGTGGCTACGCCGGTGCAGCCATTCGCGTCCGTAGCGGTTACAGTAAAGGGATAGCTTCCGGCGGTGGTGGGATTTCCGGACAACACACCCGCATCAGACAAGAGCACCCCCGGAGGAGGCTTCTGGACGCTAGTCACAGCAAACCTGTAAGGGGGCACGCCATTCGTAGCGGTGACGGTCTGGGTGTAAAGGTGCCCAATGCTTCCGTTGGGCAGACTTAGAGGGGAAAGGGTGATCGTCGGACATTCCACGCTGACATTCAACTGAACCAGGGCATCCCCACCATTGTACCCATCCACAACGACGTAGTAGTCGTTGGTTCCATCGGCGGTGAAATTGAGTAAGGCCGGCACCGTACCGCTCGACATGACTTCCTCCAGCGAGCCACAGTCCCCGCGCCAGATGGAGGTCACCGCATTCGTGCCAGAACAATTAACTGAAATCGGTGTTCCCTCGTTTGGCACCGGCAACTTGAAGAATTCCTCGATCCCGCCCGTGCCAGCAGAAGGACTGGGATGGACATCGCTGTACGTGCTGCTCGTGAGATTGTTTGTGAACGAGAAGAATATGTTCGAAATGACTATCGCCGATTGGCAAGTGTCATTGGTCAGCAAATTCGGGGAATCCGAAGTGGCCAATGGGTCGTCAAACGCGCCCGTGCCGCTGTTATACACGACCAGCGCAAAATCCTGATTCACGGTAGCCGGGCCAACGTTGGTTACCCCAAGACCCGCAATCGTCTTCGCTGTCACGACCACTTGATAAGGGGCTCCTGCGGTGACCGCCCCACCGCTCGGGAGAAAAACGTTTTCCATATTATTCCTGGTATCGAACCCGCCTCCAAAAACGGAATGATCTTCACTAAAAACGTTGCCTTTGTACAATACTCCCCCGATGGTCACCGACAAATCCAGATCGTTGACCAACTCCTTCGAAGCCAAAACAGGACCCGGTGCATCGACCCAAGCCACCGTCACACGAAATGGAGTATCATTCGTCAGTATCTTACCCTGCACTTCATAGCTTTGGCCGGACTGGGTGAAGTAGGTTTGCTGGGGTGCGCGATTGGTGGGAACCAATGGCACGTCAAGGGCACGCGGGGAAGATTCATCGCGCAAAACTCGCGAGACCCCATCAAACATCCGCTGTAAATCCAACTCGCCCATGCCCTGCAAAATGGAAGGCAGGGTGTCCCTGGTCCCCGTTTGCGGGTTGGTGATCGGCAAGTATCGCGCCGAATTGCATAGATAGGCTTTCGCCATCGCCGGACTCGGCTGTGACAGCGCCTTGCCCACTTCATTGGTCAGCCGATGTTCAAAATACCACCACAAAAGTTGAATCCCCCCGGATACCGCGGGCGCCGCATAGCTGCTCCCGCCCCCGGCGCACACATATAAAGCCGTGTAAAGAGTCTGGGTACTGTTACAGGTTGGATCAATGCTGTTGATGATATACGGCGCGAACGGGACGAGGTTTTTGGCATCACAGTTCGTGGTAGTCAACCCGGTCAGACCTATATCGATGCCCTCCGCCAGTTGATCGAATGCCCCGACAACCCCAGCGCCCGCCGCGACAATGTCAGGCTTGATCCGTGCATCAACGGTCCGACCGGCTGCAGATCTAGAATACATGTCGAGCGAACTGCCGCCATTCCCACAATCAAACCGTGGAACTACCGACGAGCCGACAGAGATGACATTCTTGGCCGTCGCCGGCGCGGTCACGCGCATATCGGCGAAACCGCCTGCGTTCCCTTGGTTGCCCGCATCACCCAAGAGTGCATTACAGGCAAAGACCACGATCATCTCCTGATTCAGGGGCGAGACCGAGTTGGGGTCCGATCGAACGGCGTCACGCACGCCTATGTCAAATGTCTGCGAGTCCGCAGTGTAACGGCCCCCATTGTCTCCCGTAGTGCTAATATCGTCAGCCCAACTGTTGTTTTCGATCCGGGCAAAACCAATATACGCCTCGGACATCAGGGTGACGAAGTCGTTGAGGCAAATAGCCGTCGCGTGGTAGGTAGGGAGGCAAGCAACGTTGTTTACCACACCTATTGAAAACACCGATGATTCCATTGTCCCCCAAAGACGGTTGATGCCAATGAGACCAAACGGGGAAACACCCATACCGTATTGAAATCCATCCGCGTCGGTCCTAATCTCGCTGAAATTGGTGACCACAACGGAAGTGAAGAGAGTGTTCGTCGTAAAATCCATTGGGCAATTGGTATCCCCTACTGAAACCGTGAAGTTTGTGAAAGTATGACTCGTGGTAAAGCAAACATCGGTCACTCCCGTGTCAAGAAAGATTGTGACGTTGGCGGTACCTGATGTGGGGCAAGCCAAAGCATTCCCTTGGTCATCAGCTCCAGGGATATGCACAGTTCGATTTGTAGTAATGGTTCGCAGCGCCAGACTCGGCTTGCCGACAATGTTGGTACCGGTATCGTACCCGGCCAAGATGGACGCTACCATCGTTCCATGTCCAAGGAGATCGGCCGTTTCCAAGGGTTTGAACGCCGCCGAATCATCATCCGATATGCGAGTGGTGCAACCCAACTGAGTTACCGGGTCACCCGCAAGCCAAGGAGGCAGCAGATACTCGATGCGAGCGAAAGAATTCGTGTTGCCCAAATAATAGAACGCCGGGTGAAATGGACGGCCAGTTCCATTATCCAGACCCGTGTCGGCGATGTCTACTACAGGGTAGGTGCTTGGATTGAGGAATGCGGTCATTCCGCCGCCCACCGTATTGGTTAGCCAGTCCAAATAGTGAATACCAGTGGAAACAGGCGGCGGAGGCGTGGGCGAAAATAAGGGAGGCTCATTGGTCTGTGTGACGAGCGTCAAGTCCTGCACTTCATCCAAGATGTGCTTCGGCCACTCCTTCTCGATCCAAAACACATCCGGAAGGCGCGCGATTTGTGTCAGGTTCGATGCCGGCACACTCATCTCAATGATCTCTTGGCCATCGCGCCTCAACGAGTCTCTGACGTCGCCGAACCCGTACGCTTCGCTCTCGGCGTGTGGTTGATCCACCACGTTCACGCGGACCTTGATCGATTGTGGTCCAGAAGCCGATACAAGTTCCGGCGAGATTTTATAGTACGGATGAAACGCTCCGATCCATTGGACCGGGCCCTTGGGATCAATGAGACCTGCAAGCTTCTGCTCAGCTTGGGAATCGAGCCAGATGAGGTACGCATCGTTCGGAATATACGATACGATGCTAATGTCCCCAGCGGCTTTCATCTGCCCGATCCAGTCCGGCCTGATGGGGCCTTTGAACTGAACCAGCCGCAATCGCTTGCTGCTATCATTTGTCTGCTCTCGAAGCTGGCGCGGAATTGACGGTTCGCCCACGCCGGTGTCAATCGTCATCCTGCTCAGGAAGATTCGATTCAAGTCATTTGCTTTCGTCACCCGGTCGCCGTAGGCTTTTTTGAGCGCCTCGAATTGACTGTCAGATACCGTCGCAACCCAGTATGAGCCGTAATTGTCGGCATTGCTGATGCCCATGTCTCTCAACTCTGCAATGCTTTGGTTTCCAGAGGGATAAATGATGACTCTGCTTTTCGTGGTAGGAGTCGTCGTGGGCTGGGCATGGGGGGCACGCTGGGAAAGGAACAGGCCCACCACGCACATGAGACCAACAAGTGCGCAAAATCGCCATCCAGAGGATTTCATTCCTAGCTCCTTCATACTGTTATACAGATAAAAATTGGCTGGTGGACATCAAAGTATCAAAAGAGCTTTTCTCAATGCAACCAGAATGTTTCAACAAACCGCAAAAGGAGACAATTCGTACTACCGACGGCCATCGACAGCCCAACCGACACTGCCAACCCGAATTGAAAAAACGAGGGTCGGCGCGATGACACGCTCCAACTGAAGAGTAGCCGCACCCTTTACGGGTGCGCTTGGCCCGCGCAGTCTGAAGCCTGCGGCTACAGAACAACCCATTAAAGAGTGTGTCGCAACAGTTGTATATTCCGCTTTCGTGGCGCTCCGGGGCCGCCGCTGCGATTCCCAAATTGCACCACCGCCAAAAAACGCTTTCACTTTCTGTGCACCTTTGGTATGAGTGCCGCCGGGGAGATTAGCCAGGCGAACCTTTCATGAACGTAACCCTCACCGAAAACGATTTGGCCGACTTGAAAGAAGGCCTCCGCCGTTGCCGTCCCGAAACGGTTGAGGCCGCCATTCGTTTCCGTGAACAGGGTGACCTCGACGCGATCCCGCAGATCGTGTACGGGATTCTGGAACGTTATCAGCCCGCCACCGCCACGATCAAACTGGCTGAGGCGAGCCAGGACACCCGCCTGATCGAAGACCTCGGACTGGATTCGTTGACGCTGCTGGAAATTGTGCTGGCGATCGAGGAGGTCCTCAAGCTGCGCATCGAAAATGAGGAATTGCGTGAAATCCGCACGCTCAGGCAGCTCAACAATTTCTTGCATGCCAAAATCACGGGCGCCAAAACAGAAGTCTCCAGCAAGCGTTACACCCGCGAACACATTGCCCTCGTGTTGCCGCAGCAACCGCCCTTCCTGTTCCTCGACGACGCTGAATTGAACGGCGAAACGCTCAAGGCCACTTATACGATCAAGGGAACCGAGTCGTTTCTCGAAGGCCATTTCCGAGACGAACCGGTCTTTCCGGCCTCGATCGTCTTCGAAGCCATGGGCCAAGCGGCCTGTCTGTGGGTGCTGGAAAAGGCCCCTATTCTGCTCGGTAAGGAAATCAAATCCAACCGCGTCTTTTTCGCCTCGCTCGATGGCGCGCATTTTTATCGGAAGACCCGGCCCGGCGAGAAACTCGAGTTCAGCCAAAAGCTGGTGAAATTGCGCGAGCCGTTGGCAATTTTCGAGGGTGCGGTAACTGCCAACGGGGAGCGCGTTGCCAAAGTCGAGCGGCTCGTCCTCGCGTTCGGCGAACAACTGCTGCCAGAAGAGCCTGCCACTGCGACCGAGCCTTCGGGCAACGCCGCGCCGCCAGCCGAAACCCCAGATGCCGTCGCGCCCCCAGAGGGATCCAATGGGTCGAGAAGCCCTGGGTCCTAGCCGGCCAGCTAAAATCCATATGCCTTCAAGCATCTTCGTTGCAGGCCGACTCTGCGAGTCGGCGGATTCTGCAACGATTTCGCCGCTTCACAGAAGCGGCCTACAATCAAAATCTGACACATGAAGCGCGTCGTCGTCACGGGCTTGGGATTCATCACCAGCATCGGCAACAGCCGGGCGCAGGTGCTTCGCAGCCTGCAACAATGTCTCACCGGTGTCGAAGTTTTTCCTGAATTCGCCTCCGGCGACATCCCCATCAAGCTGGCTGGCACTGTCAAAAACTTTCAGTTTCCCACAGCGTATTTCGAAGACTGGAGTTATCCGTCCGAATACCGGCTCACACGCGAACAACTGCGGCCGATGGCGCCGAATTCGCTCTACGCTTTCTGTGCCATGCAACAAGCCATCGCCGAAGCGCAACTCGGTCCCGAACTGGTTTCTAATCCGCGCACCGGCCTGATGTGCGCTTCGGGCGGGTCGATGTGGCTCGCCTACGAAAACTATCACACGATGTTGACTCGCGGCGTGGCGCGTTGCCAACCCATGGGCATCATCAACGCCATTCCCGGCTCCCTCTATATCAATCTGGTGTCGTGCTTCAAAATCAAGGGTGGCTCGCTCGGTTTCTCCAGCGCCTGTTCGTCCTCCTCGCACGCGCTTGGCGCCGCCTGCGACCTGATCCGCCTCGGACGGCAGGACACCGTTTTTGTCGTCGGCGCCGAGGACTGTAATAAATTCAGCATCCTTCCCTTTGCCGGTATTCGCGCGCTCAGCCTCCAAACCGATCCTGCGAAGTCACCCTGCGCGTTCGATAGCAGCCGCGACGGCTTTGTCGGCACGGGCGGCGCCGCTGTGCTCGTTGTTGAAGAATTGGAGCACGCCCGCAACCGGGGTGCGGTGATAGAAGCGGAGGTCCTCGGCTGGGGGCAGTCATCCGATGGTTACAACGTCATTGCACCGGATCCCACGGGCGACGGACTCAAACGGGCCATGGAAGAAGCGCTGTGCGACGCGCAACTGCAGCCGAACGAAATCGATTACATCAATGCTCATGCCACTTCGACAACCGCTGGCGACGTCAGCGAATGCCGGGCCATTCAGAGCTTGTTCCATAAGGGCAAGCTTCCGCACGTCAGCAGCACGAAAAGCCTCACCGGCCACGGCCTCTCATTGGCGGGTGCCATGGAGGCGGCGTTCTGCGTCCTGGCACTGCAGGAAAGATTCACGCCGGTGTCGGCCCACGTCACCCAACTCGATCCTGAATGCGCCACCGTCCCGATCGTTACCAAACCGGTTTCCGACGCGCCGCGCATCGCACTGAGTAATTCGAGCGGTTTCGGTGGCACCAACGTCAGCATCGCCCTGCGTCGCTGGGAAAATGGCGAATCATCCTGAAATGGTAGGGCGCGACCGCCGGGCGCGCCGCACCGTCTTTCTCACCGGCGCCAGCGCCGGCATTGGACTGGAAACCGCCCGCCTGCTTGCGGAGCGAGGGTCCGAGGTTTGGGGAACATCACGGGATCCCAAGCGTCTGCCAGGTTTCCCGGGTTTCCATCCCGTGCCAATGGATTTGATGCAAATCGACTCCGTCCGCAACGGCTTTGCTGCGGCCCTCAAGGAAGCCGGCGCGTTCGATGTGCTGATCAACAATGCCGGCGCGGGCGCATTCGGTCCACTCGAGGCGATATCAAGGGAAATCGTGCAGGAACAATTTCAGGTTCTCGTTGAAGCACCGGCCGAGTTGATCCGACTTGTCCTGCCGCAAATGCGCGAACGCAGTGGTGGTACGATCCTCAATGTCACTTCGCTGGCCGCAGTTTTGCCGGTTCCGTTTATGGCACCGTACAGCGCCGCCAAAGCCGCACTCAGTGTGCTGACCCAGGGGCTCCGCGTGGAATTGGCAAACACACCCATCCGCGTCGTCGAGATTCGCCCCGGTGATATCAATACAGCCTTTCACGACGCGACGAAAAAGGTGAATGCCGCGGCGAACACCGAAGACGAACGACGAATGCGCGCCGCTTGGGAAACTCAGCGCCACAACATGGCTGCGGCGCCGCCGGCAGTCGCGGTCGCGAAAGCGATTTTGCGCGTCATGGAGAATCCGCGTCCGCCGGCCAGAGTGACAGTTGGCGGTTTTTTTCAAGCGCGCGTTGCGCCTCTCGCTGCGCGGCTCTTGCCGCCTCGATTATTGGAATTCGGCCTGCGACGATATTACCGTCTTTGACTTCGGTCACCATCCGCACGATGTCGAGCGGATGCGAAGGTGGACAAGCCGGTTTCATCGCCCGGCGAATCCCGCCAGGCAACTCCGGCCGTTTCCTCCATTCCGCAACTGTCTTGGCGAGTTCGCCGGGCGTGCGGATCAACTGTGCCACGTGGTGCTTCTGACAGAACTTCACCGTGATCCGTTCCTGCGGCATGATGCCGCCGAGGCAATTGAGCAAAAGCGGACAGCCGCTGGCAATCGCTTCGCTGGTTGTGCCCGTCCCCGGCCGCGCGCAGATGGCCGAAACCGAGCGCATGAGCTGGCCGATGTTGCTGTTGTGCGGCATAAGTCGGACTTTCGCTCCCGGATTCGCTTTGGCCCAAGCGGATACTTCCCGTGCGGCTACCGGCAATTTCCCGCACAGCAACACGACCTGAACGTCAAGACCGCTCTGTTTCAAGGCTTCGAGAAAACGAACGTGATTATGCGCGCCGCGACTGGAGGCGCTGAGCAACAAAGTGAACTCGCGGGGATCTAGTTGGAGCACGTCTTCGTAGAAGGTCGTCCGTACCGTTTCGCTCGACAACCCTTCATCGTAGAAGAAGCGTCGCAGGAGAAAGCCGCCGAGGCGCGTCTGCCCGCGCGGCATTCCCAACCGCACAGCCGCTTCACACGTCTCCGGTACCGCGCCGATAAAGAGGTCCGCCGCCGGGTTCACCCAGTGCCGGCTGAACCCGTACCCATCTGACAACTCACCGCAGTATGTGACGCAGCGCACATTCTCCCGGCCAAGCACCTCCCGCGCGTATTCAAAGAAAACGTGGTTGAGCGAGTCATGCACGCTGACCAGCACATCCGGCTGCAGTTTTTCCAGTACCTGCCGGTATTTGTGTGCGCCCAGAGGCTTGGAGGTGCGTACGATCGGCACAATTTCAAGGAAGTTGAAATAAACGTGATGAAGAATGGGGGCCCAGCGTTGGATCCGATTGTATAGCCAGACGCCAAAGGCGTAGAACTCGTGCGAATGTTCGAGAGGCCGCTCGATATAAACGGACCGCTCGCCATCATTGCTGGCCTGAGCCCATTCCTGGAAAGCCCGGGCCCGCATGTTGTGCCCTCCTCCCGTGCTCGATGTCAGAATCAAAACTCGCATCCTTTGGGATTGTGCCACAGCGAGCGCTGTGATTACATGCAAAAATTCAAGGGAGAGACGTTGATCGTCGCGTACATCCTGGAAATCCATCCGACCCTCTCGCAGACTTTCGTCGAGCGGGAAATCGCGGAGTTGGTTGCGCAAGGAATACCAGTCAAGGTCTGGTCGTTGTTGCACACACCCGCACAAGGGCCGCGCAACTTCGCTGGCCACCTACCGCACGTCAACTACTTCCCTTGGTGGCAAGCGCTCGGGTTGATCGTCGCGCTGCCGCGTGAACTGCGGCGTGACCCGGCCTTGCTGCGGGATACTTGGCACCTGCTGCGACAACACCGACCGACCGGCTTCGTCAATTTTCTTGTCAATCTCTGGGCGGCGATTTTTGCGGTTTGTCGCGCGGAGGAATTCCGTCGAGCGGGCGTGCATCACGTTCATGGAGCGTGGGCGTCAGGCCCGGCCACAGCCGCAGCCATTCTCAGCCGGCTCTGCCGAATTCCATTCAGCTTCGGGGCCCACGCTTACGACATCTACGAACACGGCGGCGATTGGTTCCTCAACGCGAAGCTGCGCGCCGCCAGTTTTCTCCATACAACAACGCAAGCCAACGTTGCGTATCTGCGGCAACGGATCCCGCAAGCCAACATTCTCTTCGCCCGCCAGGGACTGGACAGGCTGCCATCTTCCAAGCCGCGCACCCGCGCTGCCGGTCCTATTCATATTCTGTCGGTCGCGCGGCTTGTTCCCAAGAAAGGCCACGCTCATCAACTCGCCGCCTGCGCCCTGCTCAAACAATGGGGCGTTCCCTTCGAAGCGCGGATCGTGGGAACCGGCGAACTCCGCAAGAGTCTGCAACGCCAAATCAACAAATTGAATGTCGCCGACGCCGTGACTCTTTGCGGCGGACAGCCGCATGAACAGGCACAGCTATCTTTCGCGTGGGCGGATATCCTCTGGCACACGGGCGTCGTCGACGCCAAAGGCAACCGCGACGGTCTACCGAATGTGATCCCCGAAGCGTTCGCCCATCATTTGCCGGTGATTTCGTCAAGGGAACCGGGCGCGACCGAAGCCGTCATCCACGAAGTCACCGGCCTGGTCGTGGAGGTTACCGACCACACGGCGTTGGCGAGGGCCGTCAAACAGTTGGCGGAGGATGAGCCACTGCGCCAACGTCTCGGGGCGAACGCCCGAGGCTGGGTTGAAGAAAATTTCAGCATCAGCCGCAACGCCGCGCTTCTGGCAAAAGCCTTTCGGAAAAGCGATGTCGTAAAGGAGACAAGCGGTTCGCCCGTCCGCAGCCTGGAGTTGCAGACATGAACGACGTAACCGTCGCCTACATTTTCGAATTCTACCCGGCTATCTCGCAAACTTTTCTGAAACGCGAGATCACCGAATTGATGCGGCAGGGCCTGCGCGTCGAAGTTTACTCACTGTGGCGCGTCGGTCTTGACACCGCGCCCTCTGCGCCGGGCGCCTCGCTTTTCCCTGAATTCGACGAGCTGACAATCCATTGCTTCCGCTGGTGGGAACCGTTCCGACTCCTGGTTGCGTTGCCACGCGAACTGCGACGCGACCCGACTTTGCTGCGCGATGCTTGGCGGATGCTCCGCCGTTACCGGCCAGTCGAATTCGGGAATTGCGTCGTCAATCTTTGGGGCGCGGTGTTCGCAATCTGCCGCGCACGGGAATTCCGACGGCGGCGCCCAGACGTTGTGCACGGCGTGTGGGCCACCGGTGCCGCAACGGCGGCGGCGATTCTCAGTCGCTTGTGCGATATCCCGTACAGCGTCGGCACGGACGGCTATGATGTTTACGAGCACGGCGGCGACCAGTTTCTCGAACCGAAACTGCGCGGTGCGAACTTCGTGCAGGCGAATTTCCAAGCCAATGCCGACTACCTGCGCCAACGCGTTCCCGAAGCGCGGGTTGTTCTGGCCCGGCGCGGACTGGATCACCTGCCGTCAATCGCCGACCGTCCCCGTCCTTCCGGACCCATCCGGATTCTCTCGGTCGGACGACTTGTTCCGAAGAAGGGTCACTGCTATCAGCTCGATGCTTGCGCTCTGCTAAAACGCTGGGGGGTCGCATTCGAGGCGCGGATTATTGGCGACGGCAAATTACGACGTGATCTCCAATCTCAAGTTAGGATGCTGGGTCTGGCCGATGCAGTCACGCTCTGCGGCGCCCGACCACACGACGAAGTGCAGCAAGCCTACCGTTGGGCGGACATCTTCTGGCATACCGGTATCATTGACAAACATGGCAACCGCGACGGCCTGCCCAACGTGATCCCGGAAGCCATGGCGCATCAGTTGCCGGTGATTTGTGGGCCAGTTGCCGGGGCGATTGAACCGGTCAAGAACGACGTCACCGGTCTGGTTGTGGATGTCGCTGACCGCGCCACTTTGGCCGGAGCAGTCAAACGACTCGCGGACGATCAATCACTGCGACGTCGCCTCGGTGCGAACGGCCGGCGCTGGGTTGAAGGAAATTTTCTCGTGAACAAGAATGTGGCTGTCTTGGCGGACGCCTTCCGCACGGCGGCATCGCGGCACGAGTCCAAACCGACCGTCGCCTACATTCTCATGAAATATCCGAGTTTCTCGCAGACGTTTCTTCAACGCGAGATTGCGGAATTGATACGGCAGGGTTTATCGATCGAAGTTCACTCTCTTTGGCGTGTGGCCTCCTTTGATGAAACTGTAGCCGCGGGCTTCGGCCTTCGCGTTCGTTATTTCCGTTGGTGGAACGCGTTTAATCTTCTCTTTGCGTTGCCGCGGGAACTCTGGCGCGATCCAGTTTTGCTCCGAGACGGCTGGCGAGTTTGGCGGTGTAGCGGCGCGCCTGATGAAAACACATCTCCGTCTGTAGGCCGACTCTGTGAGTCGGCGATTCCCTCAAATATCGCGCCGCCTCGCAGAGGCGGCCTACAAGGAAGCGCAGCTACAACAACGGATTTCCTCAAGAATCTTTGGGCCGTGATTTTTGCCGTGTGCCGGGCGAAACAATTTCGGCAATCGCGCATTCGAATGGTCCACGGCGCCTGGGCCGCCAGTCCGGCCACCGCAGCGGCGATCTTGGGCCGATTGCGCGGCGTGCCATTCAGTTTCGGCGCGCACGCTTACGACATTTATGAGCATGGCGGCGACCAGTTTTTGGACGCGAAGCTGCGCGCCGCCAGTTTTGTGCATACGACCACGCACGCAAACGTCGAATACCTGCGCGAACGGGTGACGGAATCCAAAATCGTCCTGGCCCGACGTGGATTGGACCGTTTGCCAGAAATGACGAACAAGGTCCGCAAGGCGGGACCGATTCGAATCCTTTCGGTTGGACGGCTCACCGCCATCAAAAGTCATCACCATCAATTGGCCGCCTGTGCGCAACTGAAACACTGGGGTGTGCCGTTCGAAGCCCGCATCATTGGCGGCGGAGAATTACGACGTGATCTCCAATCTCAAATCAGGATGCTGGGTCTGGCCGATGCCGTCACGCTCTGCGGCGCCCGACCACACGACGAAGTGCAGCAAGCTTATCATTGGGCGGACATCTTCTGGCATACAGGCATTATCGATGAGAATGGAAACCGGGACGGTTTGCCCAACGTGATTCCGGAAGCCTTCGCACATCAATTGCCGGTGATTTGCGGACCGCTGCCAGGCGCCACGGAAGCCGTCACGCATGAACTGTCCGGTCTCGTCGTCGATGTTGCCAACCCTGTCGCCCTGGCTGGCGCGGTCAAACGCCTTGCGAATGACGAACTGTTGCGCCGACGCCTCGGTAAAAACGGCCGTCGCTGGGTGGAAGAAAATTTTGTCGTGAACAAGAATGCGGCTGTCCTGGCGGACGCCTTCCGCCGGACGATGCGCGTGCTGCCGTCCGAACAGCCGTTGATTAGCTTCATCATTCCGGTATTCAATTGTCTCGATCTGACGCGAGATTGCTTGAAGAGCCTGGAGCAAACCGTCCATGGCTATCCATGGGAAGCAATCATTGTGGATGACTGCAGTACGGATGGCACCGCTGAATTTCTCGCCCGTTTGTCGGCTCCGTACCGCATTCTGCGCAATAAAACCAAACAAAGTTACTCTGCCAGCAACAATCGCGCAGCCGCTCTGGCTCGTGGGGAGTTTCTCTGTTTCCTGAATAATGACACCGTCCTGACGCCGGGCTGGCTCGAACCCATGTTGGCGGTGTTCCAAAATCATCCCGACGCGGGCGTCGTCGGCAACGTGCAACGCAACCCGCGCAACGGCCGCTACGATCACATGGGCTTCGTCTTTTCGCCGGGCGGACTCCATAAATCGTTCGGGAAATATTTCTTCTTCAAACCGTTGACCGGCTGCGTGAAATGGCGTGCGGTGACCGCCGCCTGCTGCCTCGTACGGAAAGCGGTTTTTCAGGAGGTAGACGGATTCGACGAAAGCTTTGTCCACGGCTGCGAAGATATCGACTTGTGCCTCCGCCTCGGTCAGGCGGGCCTTAAGCATTACGTCGCCGCCGACAGCGTGATTTACCACTACGTCAGTTCGTCAGAGACACGTCGCGATCTCGGGGAAAAAAACAGACAAATACTTTTGGAGCGTTGGGCCGCATTCGTCCGCCGGAATTTGACTCTCCGCGACCACCTCCTCTACTTCGGCAATGCCATCCTGCGCTTGATGTGCTGGCCGGGCGCATAAGGACGTCGATTTGTTGGAGGGACGCGCTTCGGCGCGTCCGAGATATCTGAATGTGTTCGGCACGGATCTCCTGACCGCGCCGAGAGTTGCAGGGCGCGAAGCCTGCAAGGTTTCGCGCCGAAGACATTGACGAACAGCGGCTGGCAACCCTTCGGGCTGCGAGCCCTACAATCAATCCGTGCAATGTGCTCGCTACCCGCCCTTCCCCGCGACACCGGCTTTCTTCATCGCCTTCTTCAACGCCTCACCGAAACGGTCCAGTTGCTCCCGCGTATGCAAGGCGGTGACTGCTACGCGAATCAGGTCCTTGCCGGGCGGCACGCCGGGGGTAAACGCCATCACGGTAAAGAATCCTTCGTCCCACAACGTCTTCCACATCCAATAGCATTTCTCTTTGTCGCCGATGACAATCGGCAACGCGGGCGTTGGACTTTCCCAGTAATCGAGGCCCAGACTCTTCACGATGGCGAGGAGATGGTGACAATTCGTCCACAACCGTTCCCGGTGTTGCGGTTCTGACTGCATCACCTGTAGTGCCGCCAACGTACCGGCCGCAGCGGCCGGGCCGATCGCCGCGCTGAAAATGATCTGTCGGGAACTGCTCCGCAAGTATTCGATCAACGCCTTGCTCCCGGCCACGAACCCACCCGTGCTCGCCAATGATTTCGAGAAGCTCCCGGCAATCAGGTCCACGCGGTCGGTCACGCCAAGATGATCGCAGACACCGCGTCCGTCTCGGCCGAGAACGCCGATTCCGTGCGCGTCGTCCACCACCACCACCGCGCCCTGTTTGTCCGCCAAGTCGCACAACCTCGGTAGCGACGCGAGGTGGCCAGCCATCGAATACACGCCGTCCACCGCGATGGCTTTCGCCTGTTTCGGGTCGAGATGTTCGAGCAATTTCGCCAGCGAATCCATATCCTCGTGCTCGAACCGTTCAATCTTTGCCCCGCTAAGCAAGGCCCCGTCCCAAAGCGATGCGTGGATGATCGGGTCAACAATCAACGCGTCGCCCCGTTGTACCAACGAACTCAGGCTGGCGATGCAGGCGAGATACCCGGCGGAGAAGACGTGGCAGCCTTCCTTCCCCAAAAATGCCGCCAGCGCTTCCTCCAATTCGAGGTGATACGCCCGGCTGCCATTGGCCAGCCGCGAACCGCAGGAACTGGTGCCCCATTCATCGAGCGCCTGCTTGGTCGCAGCCAACACCTTTGGATGACGAGTCAGGCCGAGATATTCGTTGCTGGACATCATCACCATCGGCCGGCCCTCGACCACGATGTTGACGCCGTCGGCTGAATCCGCCACGCGGTAGAATGGCTGGTACTTCAACCGCAGCTTCGTGTTCGTGTCCGACTCACACCGCTGAATGATGGGTTTGGTTTTCCGTGTGAACAACTCTCGCACCCTCCTCTGTTCCTCGCGAAGCTAGAGGAACACGGCTGGCCAGTCAAGAACGAGGAAAGGTGAGAAAACAACATGAACATCGGACGTTGAACTCAAACTTCGACTACGAATACGCGAATTATTGTAGGGGCGGTTTGCCGCCCCCAAGCCCTTGGCCTCTCCTCCCGTCGAGTTCGACCGCCGATTATTCCTCATGGAGGGACGCGCTCCGGCGCGTCCGTCGTCGGTCGACGCTCACAAAGCGCCGCCACAGTATTTGCGTTCATCCGCTGTTGCCCCTTTGCCAGCAAGCTTGTAACGTATGCTTGGAAAATCTATGAACACGAAACCACGTCGCGTCGCTCGCTTCACCACACTGGCACTCGGACTTATCCTCGCCGTATGGTCGGCTCGCGCCGCCGACATGTACGTCTATTTCGGCACGCACGCGTCAGGTCCCGGCAAAGGATTTTCGCTCGCGCATTTTGATACTGATACCGGCAAGTTGACGGAGCCGAAGTTCCTCATCGAGGACACGATGCCGGCTTACTTCGTGATCGCCCCCGATGGCCGCCATCTCTATACCTGCAACTCGACCAATACGCTGCGTGGCGAAGGTTGGATCAGCGCCTATGCCATCGATCCGAAAACCGGCCAGCTCACCTTGTTGAACCGCGAAGACTCCGGCGGCGCCAATCCGAGTTACATCTGCCTCGACAAGACCGGCCGCTTCGCTCTCGTCGCCAATTATCAGGGCGGCAACGTCACCGTCACCGCGATCAACCCCGACGGCTCATTCGGTGACCGTATCGCGTACAACCAACATACCGGCCGTAGCGTGAATCCACAGCGTCAGACCCGTCCGTACGCCCACTCGATCATCGTCGACCCCAGCAACCGCTTTGCGCTCAGCGCCGACCTCGGTGCGGACAAACTCTACGTCTACCGGTTCGACGACAGGGACGGTTCGCTTACGCCAAACAAGCCGCCGTTCGTCAGGGTCAAGCCGGGCTCGGGACCGCGTCACGTCAGGTTTCATCCGAACGGTCGCTGGGTGTACCTGATCAACGAAATGGCCAGCACCGTGACCGGGTTCAACTGGAACGGCAAAAAAGGCATGCTGAAGGAATTCCAAACCATCTCCACCTTGCCGTCGGGATATAAAGGCGTGAATACCGCGGCCGAACTGCAGATTCACCCCAATGGCCGATTCCTGTACGCTTCCAACCGCGGCGATGACAGTCTCGCCGTATTCGCCATCAATCAGAAGACCGGCAAACTGACATCGGTGGAACACGTCTCTACGCAAGGCAAGATGCCGCGCAACTTCACATTCGATCCGACGGGCCGTTGGATTCTCTGCACCAACCACGACAGCAACAACGCGGTCGTCTTCCGCGTAGACGGTGCGACTGGCAAACTCACCCCGGTCGGCTCGCCCATCGAAGTTCCCCTTCCCTTTTGCGAACGCTTCCTACCTGTGCCCAAAACGAAGAGCTGACGCCCATTACCCGTCCCGCTGTGGCCTGATGTAGCCGCAGGCTTCAGCCTGCGTGGCGTCGTAAGGGTGGAATGGTCGTGCCTGTCATTCAGATGCTTCGTGGTAGCCGCGTCCCGCCGCGACCGTCCCAGAAAACAGACGCCGCAATTATTGACGAGTAACCGTCGCCCGGATCTGTTCGAAGTTCTTCACGATCTCGTCGCGCATCTGATTCCGACCGATGGCGTGGCGCATTCCGCTGCCAAACCCGGCCACCTGGTCGGTGAACGTGTGATTGGAGTAGAAGACGACCGATCCGCCTGCCACCGGCAGGCAGCCAGCGAGCAGGAACAGCGAATTGTAGGAATGGCCGACATAGAACTCGCGCTCCGCCATGAACGATCCTTCCGGGCGTTCCAGCGCAATGCGGTGGGTGAGAATGAATGTCGGACGGCCCTCCACCTTCTGGTTGATCCAGAAATACCGGTGACCAATGTCCGCGGGCTGTTCGCGCGGATAGGTTTGCAGGGCTTGGTACAACTCGGGGAAATACCGCGCCAGCAACTCCGATTCCTGCAACGCTCCCTGCAACTCCGCGCCCGGCCGCGCCACTTTCCCGCCGCCCCGGTCATACGGCTCGATGCCGGCCAGGCCGCGCTGCCGGTACGCCTCGAAACGGTGGAGCATCAATTGCCGGAACGATTCTCCCGACCGGAGCGCCCGGGCTTCCGCCGCCGACAAATTGGACTGCCCCGCCGCCACGCCCGGAAAACTGTCGGCGGTAACAGGTTCCTTGAGTTCACCGACGGCGATGATGTCGCGGTCGCTCGTAAACCACCGGCCGCTACGGACAAACTCGACGAGCTTCTCCACGGGCGCCGGCACGAACATGACGATGCCAATTGCCAGCTCTTTCTGCGAACCTTCCGCGAGGTTGGTCGAAAGGATTTTGCCTTTGAGGAGGTTGGCGTGCTCGGCTTTGTCGACGTGCAGGTAGCCGAGCAGTTCGTCGACGGTCGGCGGCTCGACCGCGCGGGCCGGGATGTGGAACACCCACAGCAGGCCGGCGGCGACCACGAACACGTTCCGTTGAATGAATGACATCGTGTGGTGCATAGCACAGCGGCAGCCGCGTTGCATTTCTTTTCGCGTCGACGTCGTTGGTAGGGCGCGACCGCCGATTCTTTCCTTCGCTCCCCTCCGCCGCTTGCAGCCGCCCCGCTCAGCCGGGGCGCAACCACGGAGGGCCACGTTTACCCGCCTCTGGCGGCGCCGAAGGCTACCAGGGCTCCGTCGTGGCCGCTCCCCTTCTGCGGAGGGGAAACAGGGGCGGGTTCGCCGCTTCGCCGAGGCCGTTCCCGCGAACTTCGATCCGACTCCCGCGGAATCCTGAGACCTTGCCGCGAAATCCTGAGAGACTGCCGCGAATCCCAAACCGATTGCCGCGAATTCTCCGGAGGTTGCCGTGATTTCTTAACCGATTGCCGCAAGTTCTTGAGAGGCTGCCGTGAAATCCTGAGCAACCGCCTTGAAATCTTGGGACGTTGCCGCAAATTCCTGAGCGATTGCCGCGAATTCTTGGGACACTGCCGCAAATTTCTGAGAGGCTGCCGCAAACGCCTGAATCACGTTCCACGCAGTTTAACATGCTCTCAGAACGGAAGTTGCAGAGAACACGAGCCAAAACAAGCGAAAGTTAAGCCAAACCGTCGGGAGTCATCTTCTCCTCCTGCCTTCGCACTTCAAACTCGCCCGCGCGACTCGCGATCCGCAGATTTGCCTCCCGTACTTCTTGGACGGTTTCTCCTGCACGGCAAGCGGGGTGCCGGTGAAGCTCGACACTCCCTTCCACCACTCGCCCAAAGCGCCCGACTCAGCGCGCCGTCGAAAATAGTCAATTTGCTCTGCGGCGGACATGTCCTTGATATCGGCGTAGATCTTCGCTTGCGCCTGGCGCTTCCGATATCCAAGTCGGCAACGCGCTCCGTCTCGACTGGCGACAGGTCATCCCAACGGACAAGTGCTCCTTCATCCTCGGCAATCCACCGTTCGTTGGGAAGCACCTCATGACCGGTGAACAAGGCATCGACATGGAACTTGTTTGGGGTAAGACCCCCGGCTCGGGATTCCTTGATTATGTCACCGCGTGGTATCGCAAGGCTGCCGAATACATTCAAGGCACGCCGATTCGCGTTGCCTTCGTGTCGACAAACTCGATTTCCCAAGGCGAACAAGTTGGCGCACTGTGGATGCCACTTTTTCAACGCTTCCATCCCAAGATTCACTTTGCTCATCGTACATTTCCGTGGGAGAGCGAAGCACGTGGCAAGGCGCACGTCCATGTCGTCATTATCGGCTTCGGAGCGTTTGATCGACCCGGCAAGCGAATTTACGATTATCACGATAACGGCGACAAAGTGCTGGTCACTGATGCAAAGAACATTAGCCCCTATCTTATTGAGGGCTCCGACACAGCAGTCGTATCTCGCGGCAAAACTATCAGTGAGGTGCCGGACTGCTGCTACGGCAGCAAACCAACCGATGGCGGCCACCTCATCGTCGAAGAGGCAGACAGACCAGAGTTCTTAAAAGAGAACCCGGAGGCGAAAAGGTACATTCGTCCGCTTCTGTGCGCCGAAGAATATTTGCACTCAATTCCGCGCTGGTGTCTGTGGCTCGTTGATGCATCGCCAGCAGATATCCGAGCGATTCCCGGCATCAAACAACGTGTTGAGGCAGTTCGTGAGTTTCGACTTGCGAGCAAGAAAGGACCAACACGCGAGATGGCAAATCAGCCGGCCCTCTTCGCCGAAATCAGACAGCCGAAGTCGCGGTTTCTGGTAGTCCCACAGCACACATCCCAAACTCGCAGGTATGTTCTCTTCGGCTACTTCTCTCCGAATCATATTGTCCACAACAGTTGCTCAGCCGTACCGGGTGCTTCGCTCTTTCATTTTGGCGTCCTGTCTTCTGAAATGCACATGGCATGGGTGAGGACTGTTTGCGGAAGGATCAAGTCTGATTACCGGTATTCAACGAATTTGGTCTATAACAACTACCCGTGGCCGCCGGTTACAAGGGATACGCAGCGGGCGGCAGTGGAAGCTGCGGCGCAGGCAGTGTTGGACGCACGGGCGCAGTTCCCGACTGCGACGCTAGCTGACCTGTACGATCCGTTGACGATGCCGAAGGCCTTGCTGGAAGCACATCAAGAACTCGACCGCGCCGTTGACCGCTGTTACCGGCCCGAGCCGTTCACCAGCGACCGCCAACGCGTGGAATATCTCTTCGCGCTCTACGAGCAACTCACGGCGCCGCTAGTTGCGGCAGCAAAGACCAAGAAGAGACGTGTTAAGCCGTGACCCAACAGAAGCGAATCGGCTGATCAGGCAGCGTGCAGTTGGATGTCCTTAATACTCACCCCAGCAAATTCGTCAGGGACTTCGACTTCTTCGGCATTGAAAACCGGCACATCTTTAACTTCCCGCCCATCAGCCAACCTTAGATCGACGCGCTGATAACCCATGCCCGATTCAGGCCATCCGAGCAGTTTCTCGATCCACTGCTGTTCGAGTTTGATTTTCATGCTTATTCGTCAGGAATCTTGAGCGGTCCAGTTACAGTATTACGTTGCGTACCAACCGTGAAGATCACTTCAACGCCACCGCCTAGCTGACCGTACGCAGGTTGCACGATTCCATATTGAATTACAGTATCCGTATGTGGACGAATTGTAAACACGTAGGAGGCAGGTGTTGGATTGGGCAAGGCATATCGGGCTACGGCTTCCTTTCCGGTCTTTACGTTCTTTGCATCCTCCTCGGTGGTTGCATACGTTCCCGGTAACAAACCGCCGTCTGCTGTTACGCGCCTGTCATTCGAATATGCCGAAAACCGCTTGAACACCTCTCCGTCCTTGGTTTTCTCCGGTGGCGCATCTTTTGCCGGGCCTGTCGTTTTTCCATACTTGCCAGAAGACTCCATTGCCATCGCTGTCTGGCGCGACGGGCGCGCGTCGGGAAGAAAACGCAACTCACTTATCCATTCAGCCGAATTCTTGGCGGATTCAAGTAGACTTCCGTAAGCTGCTTGTTTGAGTAGCGGCTGCTCGCGATCCAGCAATAGCAATTCTGCGTTGTAGACGACTGCCTGTTGGGTGCGGGCGACTGGCACTGTTGCCTGAACACCTTTTGCTTCATAGATTACTGCTTCTGGTCGCTTGTCAGAACGAAACGTTACCTCGACTAACTGATAGCCCATTCCTGACTCTGGTTGGCTAAGCAGATAGTCGGCGTGGTTAGATGCAAGTTTGAGCATATGAGCCGGGATTAGCTAATTGAATCCACTTCAACCACTCGAAAATGAGTTCGCATTCAGTATCGTGGTTGACTCTTTACCACAGTGTGGTGTAATGTCAACCACAAAGAAAGGGAACCGTCATATGAGCTTTGGCAACCTCGTGAAGGATTTGCGCATTGCACAGAAGAAAACACTCCGGCAGTTCTGCCTCGACCACGGGCATGATCCGAGCAATTGGAGCAAGATCGAGCGCGACATCAATCCCCCACCCCGCGATAAAAAAACGTTGGAACGCTGGGCGAAGCAGCTCGGCCTGAAGGCCGATACGCCCGAATGGCAGAACTTCATAGATTTGGCTGATGTGGCGCGGGGCGAAATCCCGAAGCATGTGATGTCCGACGAGGAATTGGTGAAGAAGTTACCTGTCTTATTTCGGACTGTGCGTGGCGCCGAGTTGACTGAGAAACAATTGGACGATTTGATTCAGAAGATCAGGGAAATTCATTCACCCGGTGAGCGGAAGCGTAAAATATAGAGACGATGCAGATATCTGGCGCGCTGCCGACTCGTTTCGAGATTCCGCCGATCTGCGCGGACATCATATCCCGCCCATTGACGTCATCTATATTGCAGAAATCGTCCTGAAGCTGGATATCATCCCATTACCCGATCTTCTTGCCGAACAACACATCGACGCGGCGCTATTGCCGGATTTGAGTGGGTTTTACATCGATGAAGAAGCGTACATGTCCTGGGAACGTGGCGTTCAATGGATTGAACAGCGCCTACGATTCTCGTTCGCGCACGAACTCGGACATTTCGTGCTGCATAAGGATGAAATTGCGGCGAAGATGTTCGAATCGGTGGGGGAATTTCGCCGTTGGGCAATTGCTCCGTCGCCTTACGGCAGCGCGGAGTACCAGGCCAATGAATTCGCCGGTAGGTTTCTTGTCCCACGCGACATTCTGTTGAGCGAGTACGACCAAGCTTCCAGGAATCTGGCGAGCGCGGAACCCCGCTGGCGGGAAATTGAAGGTATGCGTAACTTCATCGCGAAGAAGGTCGCTCCACGCTTTGGCGTGAACCACCAAGTGATCGAAACCCGCTTCGACCACGAAGGCATTTGGCCTGCGGAGTGATTTCGCGCTGTAAACCGCCGCCGCAATCGTGCGCGTAATTCGCGGGAGAAATTGCTGTGCGTCCATCCGAGCGACCGTCAGATGCCGAGGTTACCCAGCATTGCGGCAAGACGAGTGACGATGTTCGTGATGTCGGGATGCGAGGCTTCGAGACCTTCAACCGCCGCAACCAACCGCTCCACTCCATGCGGATCCGACGCGGCGTTGGCGGGATTGCTGGCGGACGTTTGGTTCTCCAATTCCGACACCAGCTTGAGGAGTTCCGTTTTTGTCTTGGCCGGCAGGCCGCTTGCCGTTTCCACCTTGGCGCGGAGCTGATCCAGAAGAGGTTTAACCATGCCCTAGATTACCGCATGTGCCCGGACTGACAACACAATTTCAGATGCAGCCACGACGGAGCGTGGCCCCCCACAACATTCGCGTGCACTGGCGGTGAAACGTAATCCGCGTAATCCGTGGAATCCGTGGATACACAGGGGACTCGAACGGAAACTGTTTGGCAAAGGCGCGCTTCTCCTTTAAAACTTCCGGCGCTTTGGAGGTGCGAAGGATAATTCTCGGGCTGTTGCTTGCGCTGGGAGGCGCCAGCGGCGCCGATGCGCAAACTCCCGTTTATTCCAATGTTGTCGGATTCGATCCCCGGCCGCACTACACGCTGTCGCAATGCATCGACCTCGCCTTGCGTCAAAACCCGGACGTGTTGGTCGCCAAGAAACGGCTCGAAGAAGCGGCGGGCGCGATCGTCGAGGCTCGCGCCGGATTTCTGCCGAGCCTCACCAGCTACGGCAACTATGAAAAACTCCAGACCGATTACGCCACGTTGGGTGGAGCGGCCAACAATCGGAGCTTGATCTGGAACGTCAACGTCCGGCTCACCGAGACGATCTTTGCCGGCGGAGCCATCGCCGGACGAATGGGCATTGCCCGCCTGCAAAAGTCGTCGCGCACCTCGGATTACGAAGCCGCTGTCGATCAGGTAATCTTGGACGTGCGGATCGCGTTCTACGATATTTTGCGGAATAAATCCGACGTGGCAGTCCACGAACAAGCGGTCAAATTCCTCAACGAGCAGGCCAAGAACGAACGCGACCGCTTGGCGGTAGGCACAGGCCAAAAACTCAATGTTTTGCGGGCGGAAGTGAATCTCGCGCTCGAGCAATCCGCCCTCGTCGATTCACAGAATCGCTTGCGCAATTCGTACCTACGGCTGAGCGAATTGCTGTCCATCCCCTACTCCATCGACAAAGATCAGGTGCCATTCGATGTTACCGGCGAGTTGCGCTACGAAAAAACAGCCTTGGACTTGAACGATTGTCTTGCTCGCGCGTTGACCCAGCGGCCGGAACTCACCACTCGTGAAAACGAGACGCGGATTCAGAAGCAACAACTGATCGTTGACCGCAGTGAAGTGCTGCCCCACCTCGATCTGTTCGCCGGTTACGATGTGGTAAGCGAACCGGACCGCACGCTGCCGGCCGATTACTACAAGGGTTACGTGGCGGGCGTGCAGGTGAGCTGGCACTTGTTCGACGGGCTGGCCACCAAAGGACGCATGAACGCCACGCGGGCCCGGCTCAGTGCCGCCGAAACTGCCTACGACGCAGTCCATCGCACGATCGAGGCCGAAGTGTTGCGCTCGTATCGCGACCTGCAAAAGGCTGAGGAGAACATCCAGACCCAAACCACCAACGTCCAACTGGCCAACGACTCGTTGAAGCTGGCCACGGCGAGCTTCGGGCTGGGATTGATCGGTCAGCTTGAACTCTTGCAGAGCCAACTCGATTTGACTCGCGCACAAACGGCGGAGTTGTCGGCACGCTTTGATTATCATGCAGCGCTCGCGCGATTGCAGCGCGCCATGGGCAGCGATTTCCAGATCACGGACGAGCGGATGAAGGCGGCGGGCGGAAAATGAAAACGGCCGGCTCGCAAGATCGCTTCCGAACAGTAGCCGCACCCTTAACGGGTGCGCCTTCCGCGCGCAGGCTAAAGCCTGCGGCTACAATGCTTCTCCTGGCGTTCTTCACGACTCTTCCCGTCATGGCGCAGATCGAGCAGCAATCGCAAAGCTATCCGATGACGATGGCGGATTGTCTGGCGCAGACGTTCGCGCAGAATCCGGATATCCAGCGGTTGCGGGCAGACGTCGAACGGGCCACGGGCACGAAACTCGTGTTTTGGTCGAGAGCATTGCCGCAACTGTCGGGACAGGTGACTGGCGGCTTGCGACAGGGATCGTTGTACGGCTCGCTCGGACCGTTCAGCACCCTGACGGCGCAGTTTTCACAGCCGTTGATCGACGTGGGGATTCCGCCATCACTGGATCGCGGCAAGCTGGAGGTCATCGTGGCGCAGCAGAACCTCAATCGTGAAGTGACGGAGCGATTGCACGAGGCGCGGTCCACGTTCCTGCGGGCGCTGTACCAGCGCGACTTGATTGCCTTGTACGCGGAAATCGGGCAACGGTTGCAAGCGAATGTGGACAGCGAGCAACAACGGCTCGATGTGGGCACGGGCAATGAAGCCTCGCTGAAATGGGCCAAGATTCAAAAGCTGAACCTCGAACGTGACCTGACGAATTTGCGCGGCGATTATTTCGCAACTTTGACGCGGCTGGCGGAGTTGAGCGGGCGCGAGTTAGCGGAATCAGACGGGACAAAACGCCAGGTGCGGCTGCCCAAACCCGTCGGCGAATTACAGTATGAAAACGTGGAGTTGAATCTATCGCGAGAAACCGCGTACGCGATGGAGCATCGGGCCGACCTGAAATTATTACAGGCACTCAGCGACGCCGCGCGAGACGACAGACGGACCGTTCAGGCAGGTTACTTTCCACTGGTGTCGCTCACCGCGTCGGCATTGTACATCCCGGAGAACAAGGCTTTGAGCAAACAAACCGACATCGTGCCCGGACGCGATACGCGTTTATCGGAGGTGCGAGCCGGCGTTGCGATGAGTTGGCAGGTGATCGACAACGGACAGGTCACGGGCGCCAGCCGGCGCATCGAAGCTTCCCGTCAACAATACGAGATCGCCCTGCACAATCTGAAGCAAGACATTCCCCGTGAACTGGCGACCGTCGAAGCCGCGTTGCAAGCTGCAAACGCGCGTCGGGATGCGCTCGCCAAGTCGGCTGAAGCCGCCGAAGAAAATCTGAAGCTCATTGAAGCCCAGGTGACCCTCGGACAAGCCACACAATTCGATTTTCTCAAGGCGCAGAGCAACCTGCTTTCCGTCCGTGCCGGCGTGCTGGATGCCACCTACTCACATGAACTCGCACGGGCCGACCTGGATCGTGTGACCGGGCGATATCTGGAATACAAGACGGAAACAACCGCCGCCCAACGCTGACGCCGCCGTGACGCGGCGTTGGTACTGCGGAGAGTCGTGGCCAGCAGTATCTGATGAATTTTGTAGGGCAGGCGCCTCGCCTGCCGCCCTCGTTGGACAGCAACCGGAGCGGTTGCCCTACAATTTGCTGCAAAGATTCACACTCTTGCTCATGCCTGATGACCACGCTTGTCATGCTGCACGAGCGTGATTAGTATCGCTCGCGGTTTTCATGATGAAACGCAATGTCATTGTGGCAGCACTGATTGTTTCGGCGACCGCCGTAACCCTCTACGCACTGTGGGCGTCGCGCCCGGTGGCGGAGGTTTATGTGGCCCAGCGCGGGACGGCCATTTCATCGGTGTACGGTACGGTCAAGGTGCAGGCGACGTTGACCATCAACGTTCGGGCGCGGAGCAGCGGCATCGTTCGTTTTTCCGAGGCGGTTGCCTCGAATGCCGTCGTCGGCCTCGACGTCAAGCAGGGCGATTTGCTGGCGACCATCGTCAATGAGGACCTGGACCGCGAGATTGCGAAAGCGGAAAGCGAACTGAAAGCGGCGGTCGAGCGGCAGCAGCTTGGGCCGCCCAGCCAGCCGCAGTTGAACACGCAGGAAGCGTTGCTCGCGCGCATGGAGAAGCTGGCGCAAATGCAGAACGTGCCGGCCAGCGACCTGGAGCGGACGCGAAATGACGTGGAAACGTTGCGGGAACGAGTGCGAGCGGAGCAGGTGGAACTGGACCGGGTGGTGGCGATCGCCCGTGAACAAGCGGGCGTGTTGCAGGACCGCAAAGCGCGCTGCTTCCTCACGTCGCCATTGACTGGTTATTTGAGTTCGATCAACTGCGTCAATGGCGAATTTATTGCCGACGGCAGCACGCCGTTTGTGGTGGCCACCCATTCGATGTTCCTGGAAGGGCAGATCAACGAGGAAGACGTCGGGCAGGTCGCGCCGAGAATGAAAGCTGCGGTGCGGCTTTATTCATATGCCAATCAGGATTTCTCGGCCACGGTGGATCAGGTTTTGCCCACGGCGAACAATCAGCGATACACCGTCATGCTGAGCCTCGACAAGGCGCCGCCCAATCTCATGTCGGGCATGACGGGCGAAATGAACATCATCGCTGGCAAACGCGAAAACGCATTGATTATCCCGTCGCGGGCGGTCCTCGCCGACCGCGTGCTGGTGGTGAAGAATGGCATCATCAAACCGCGCGCCGTGAAGATCGGCTTCCGCAATCTCGAAAAGGCCGAGGTGCTCGAAGGCTTGAAGGAAGGCGAAGAAGTAGTGGTGGCGGATCAGGATTTGTTCAAGCCGGGCCAACGCGTTCGTGCAATTACGATCAATATGTGACCTCAAGGGAAATTCGAAACCCGAAATACGAAGTGCGAAATCCGAAACAAATTCGAACGACCGAGCTTTCCACCAACGCAAGCAATCATTGTCATTCTGAGCGAAGCGAAGAATCTCTGATTTGCTTCAGGAGCAGTGTGCAAGAACGACAGAGACCCTTCTCAAGATTCCTCGGGCCGCAAGTGGGTTTCGAGTTTCGAGTTTCGATATTCGGGTTTCAGCTTTAGCAGCCATGCCTTCTCCGCTGTACATTGCGTTGCGGTTCATCGGTCATCGCAAGAAGGCGATCTTCCTGAGCTTGGGCGGGATCATTCTCGGCGTGGCATTTTTCATTT
>DATIZX010000087.1:0-10014 GCA_035516795.1 Verrucomicrobiia bacterium | reverse complement strand
TAAAATTCGTGTTAATTCGCGTTCATTCGTGGTCAATGAATGCCGTGGATAACGTTTATGATACCGGCAACGGCAAAGTTTCAGAAGCAGCAGACCCGGGTTCTCAAGCAAATCCGCAAGATGCGCGACGAGATGGAGGATTTGCACGATTATCTTGATCTGTTGGAGGCCCGGGCCGTCAACGAAGGCAAAGCCACCTACACGACCAACGAAGTGAAGGCCAAGCTCGGACTGAAATAGCGGGTAGCCGCTACAACTTTTGAACCCGATCTCTACGGGTGAGCATCTCATACTGTGCGGCTCACGGAGCATTATGCTCTCGTCGCAGCGTCGCAGATCCAATTATCCGGAGAATCGGCATGAGTGGAACCATGAGCAAACTGTACCGATTGTACGTTAAACTAATCTCCAGTCTCCAATCACCATTCCTCCTGATCATCCGGCTCTACTGGGGCTGGCAGTTTTTTCTGACCGGCAAGGGCAAGCTGACGCACCTCGACAAGGTCGCCGGGTTCTTCGCCAATTTGCATATCCCGTTCCCCAAATTCAACGCAGCGCTGACCGGGAGTGTGGAGTGTACTTGCGGACTCCTCCTGTTGCTCGGGCTGGGTTCACGCATCGCCACCGTGCCTCTGCTCGTCGTTTTGATCGTGGCCTATCTGACCGCTGATTTCGACAAGGTTCAGCATATCTTCAGCAATCCCGACGGCTTTCTGTCTGCGACCCCGTTCTTGTTCATGTTGGCGGTGGTTATTGTGCTGATTTTTGGTCCCGGCACGTTTTCGCTGGATGCGCTGGTAGCGAAGATGCGAGGTAAGAAGAAAGGGTGATGGCGTGCGACGGAAAGTTGTAGCCACGGCGCTCTGCCGCCGTGTCGGGATACGCCCCGACAGAGCGGGGCGGCTACAGCGCTGGCCGCGAGCGGGCTCGCGGCTGCAATTCAATTTGCGTTCAGTTGGGCTGTGGATTAGCTTTGCGGCGGTGGCGAGAAGTTGGCGATATCCTGAGATTGAAACAAGTTCGCTATGACGTGCATCCTACAATGAGCGTGAGATGGGTCGGTCCTGTTTTGGCGTGACGGGAACATGACCCCAAACAAACCAAACCCAGGAGGAGTCGCAGTGAAGAGAACAACAAGCGTATTGGTCGCAGGTGCCGCCATGGTCGGTTTGATGACCGGCGCAGCGGCACGGACGTATGCCAGCCAGCCCACGACAAGCACGAAGGTCACAACCTTGTCGAATCGTTGGGGCCAGATGGACGACACCGGTGACAAGGGCAAGCACGACTGCAAGGGGAAGAATAGCTGTAAGGGTCAGGGCGGCTGCAAGTCCGGCGACAACGGCTGCAAGGGCCAGAACTCGTGCAAAGGCAAGGGCGGCTGCAACACCAGCGAGCCGAGCAAATAAACAGTTCCGAGGATACGCGCAGGGGCGAGGTGGCTCCTCGCCCCTGATGCGTGCAGTCCAAATCAAATGATCGCAGCCGATGCTTTCCAATCTGTTGTAGGGCGGGCATGCCTGTCGTTTAGGTTGCCCGCCGCCGGGGCCAGAAACAAACGGTACGGCGCGAACCCTAGACGACAGGGATTCGCGCCCCACAATTCTTCCGGGAATAGTTAAGGTCGGCTTCCGCATGCCTGCCAATCCATTCAACAACTTCACTGATTACGGCATCGGGATCGGCCTGCGCGTCCCGCATTACCAGCACATCCTCTCGAAGAAGCCGGTGGTCGATTGGTTCGAGATCATCTCGGAGAATTTCATGGTCGATGGCGGACGACCGTTGTACGTCCTCGACCAGATTCTCGAGCAGTACCGGGTCGTGCAGCACGGCGTCGCGGCATATTTCGGTTCCGCCGACAAGCTGAACCGCGAACATCTGAAACGGTTGAAGTCCCTCGTCAAGCGCACGAAAACGCCATGGCTCTCCGATCACCTGTGCTGGGGCAGCGTTGATGGCCGCTTCACGCACGATCTGTTGCCAATGCCGTACACCCGCGAGGCGGCGGAAATCACCGCGCGAAAAATTCGCGAGGCGCGCGATTTTCTGGAAGTCCCCGTCGTCGTCGAGAACGTTAGCAGCTACGCTGAGTTTCACGTTTCCGAGATGACCGAGTGGGAATTCCTCACCGAAGTTGTTGAAAAGGCCGACTGCGGCATTCTGCTCGACGTGAACAATATTTACGTTTCCGCGATGAACCACAATTTCAATCCGTACGACTACGTCAACAATATCCCGCACCACCGCGTCGCCCAGTTCCACATTGCCGGCCACTCCAAATACCGCAAGTACATTCTCGACACCCATGACCATCCGGTCATCGATCCCGTTTGGAAACTGTACGCGCGTGCCATCCAACTCGTCGGCCCGACCGCGACGTTGCTGGAATGGGATGCGCATATTCCGTCATTCGACGAAGTCCATCATGAAGCGCTCAAAGCCAACCGTTTCATCCGCGAACTCGCGCCGGCGTAACAAAACTGTAGCCGCAGGGTTGCCATCTGCTGATGGCGTCTCGCGGACTCGGCTTAGCCTGCGGGGGAAAGACGCACCCGTAAGCCGGGCCAGACGAGACGCCGCAGTCGTTTGCGGCAACGGTGTGGCTACAGGCAGCAAGGGTGCTCCGCTTGCGGAAATCCAGCGTGCCGTCGCCGGTGCCATCATGCGTCCGCTGGCGCCACGCTGGCGGATGCAACCGACCTCGCGCACGACGGCCAACACATTCATCAAACCCAACGACCGGCTCACGTCGTTCGAACGGCTCGAAATCTACAACAAACAATACTGGTTCCGGCTCGTCGATTGTTTCTACGACGATTATCCCGGCCTGCGCGCCATCCTTGGCGACCGGAAATTTGGCCGGTTGGCCAAAGCTTATCTCGCCCGGTATCCGTCCGAATCATTCTCGCTCCGCAATCTCGGTTGCCATCTCGAGAAATTCCTGCGCGAAGAACCGAAATGGACCGCACCACATGCGGAACTGGCGTTGGACATGGCCCGGTTGGAATGGGCGCACATCGTCGCGTTCGACGAAGCCACGAAACCGGTCATCGACGTGGACGATCTGCTCGGAAAAGATCCGGCAAAAGTCCGGCTCGGGTTCCAGCCGTACATCACGTTGCTCGACGTGAGTTATCCCGTGGACGACCTGCTCATCGCCGCGAAGAAAGGTAGCGATGGGTTGCGCGCCGAAGCCAGCAACGCCGTCGAACTCAGCCACAAACGCGCCGCCCGTCTCAACTTCCGCCGGCTGAAACCGCGACCGCTCTACATCGCCGTGCACCGGATGAATCTGTCTGTCTATTACAAACCACTCACGCAGGAACAATTTGAAGCTCTTCGCGCGCTGCAACGAGGTGCGACGTTGGACAAAGCCTGCGCCAAAGCTGAGCGAGCCAAACCCGTCGCTGTTCAGAAATGGTTCCAAGCCTGGGCATCCTTCGGCTGGTTCTGCCGGTGGTGAGCGCATTGAGGCACGCTGTTGCACGCTCTTGAACCGAATGCCCGCAGTCTGGACATTTGCGCCTAACGCCGCAACCCAACTTCCTTTAGCGACGACTTAGCTCTAGAGCTTTCTCGAAGAGGCCATAGGCGTGAAGCAGCCGAAGCGATTCACGGCCATCAATTAGACAATATCTGCGTGGTCTTGAAGGCTGCACTGCAAACGCCCGAAGTGTTTCACGTACAGACGGTAGTATATCATGGCAATGTTGCACGATCAGTACTTGCGCAGGTTCATGCGACAGGCGAACAATCTGGTCATTATTCTTGCCTAAGTGGTTTAAGTTCATAGGCTCAAAATGCGACGGCCCTTTCAACAGGAAGGCAGCAGTTGTCTGTTTTCCTTGAAGATGCAGATGTGCCGAGAAGTAGACGGCGGCGCATCTCTTTTGTGGTGCGTGGATATGCTCTAATCGCACGTAACTTCAAATTCTCGTCGTTATCGTCTTGAAAGAGTATAATCTTGCCATGCCAAACCAAGGCGAACTACAGCCGGCGATTCGTGTGGTGATGATGCCGAAGGACACCAATGCCTTCGGGACGATTTTTGGTGGCGTCATTCTGAACTATCTCGACCTGGCGGGAGTGGTGGAGGCGCGTCGGCATTCCTCCCGCAAGTTCGTCACCGTCGCCATGCACGAGGTCAAGTTCATCGCGCCGGTCTTTGTCGGGGATTTGGTCAGCTTCTTTACGGAAACGATCAAGGTCGGCACTACGTCGATCACCGTGCGCGTAACTGTCGACGCGAAGCGGATGACACCACCGCACGAGGATGTCCGCGTGACGCAGGCTGAAATCGTGTATGTGGCCATCGATGAAGATGGGAAGGCGGTTCCGGTACGTTGATAAGTTAAGTTCTGCAAAATGGCTCTTGGCAACGGTCGAAACAGCAAAGCGCCGACCAGTCGGCGCACTCCAAAACGGTAAATCGGCACATTAGGCTGTCTTTGGAGTGCGCCAGCTTGCTGGCGCTTTGCCGCTCCATTGGAACTGGGGTATAAAACGGGGAGGAATATGAAAGCCGTCGAGATTGCTTTTCCCGTTTACCCGGTCAGTGACTCTAGGCGGTCGTCCTAGCCGTTGACGTTTGGATAACTGCCGAGGATCTTCACGAACATGGTGTGTTTGGCAAGTTCGGCCAGCGCTTTCTTCACGCGCGGGTCATCGCAATGCCCGCCTATATCGACAAAGAAATAGTACTCCCAAGCCTTTTTCCGACTGGGGCGCGACTCGATCTTGGTCATGTTGATCTTGTACTTCTTGAATGACGCGATGCAGTCGTGCAACGCGCCGACCCGGTCCTGGACGGCGTACATCAGCGAGGTTTTGTCGTTGCCGGTGCGCGGGGGATATTTGCGGCCGATGACGAGAAACCGCGTAACGTTCTCGCTGGAGTCCTGAATGTTCTCGTCGTGAATCGTCAATCCGTACATTTCCGCGGCCAGCGAACTGGCCAGGGCGGCCGCGTTCGGCTCGGTCTTGGCAATCTGCGCCGCGCGGGTGCTGCTGGAAGTCTCGATGATCTCGACCTGTGGCAGATTTACCTGCAACCATTGCCGGCATTGGGCCAATACCTGCGGGATCGAGTACAGTTTCTTGATTCGATCCCGCGGACAAGCGGCCATCAGGTTGTGCCGAATCTGAAGGACGATCTGCGCGCAGATTTTTAGTTCGCTTTCTACGAACATGTCGTAGGTGTGCGTGACGGCGCCTTCGGTCGAATTCTCGATGGGCACGACACCGTAGTCGGCGCGGCCTTTCGAGACTTCGGTGAATACGTCGGTGATGCTCGGCAACGGCTCGTACTTGAGGCTCGACCCGAACTTCTTAATCACCGCCATATGCGAATAAGTGGCTTCGGGTCCGAGATAGGCGATTACCAACGGCTTCTCCAGCGCCAACGAAGCCGACATGACTTCGCGATAAATTGATCGCAGCGAGTCGGCCGGCAACGGTCCGTTGCCTTTCTCCACAATCCGGCGCAGCACCGCGTCCTCACGGTCGGGCGCGTAAATCTCCTCGCCGGAAGCCTGCTTGATCTTGCCGATGTCCAACACCAGCTTGGTGCGTTCGTTCAACAACCGCACCAGTTTCGTGTCGATCTCGTCAATCTTGCTGCGGAGTTGTTGGAGCTTGTCCTTCATCGGCCGTTGTAGTGACGTCCGTCCCGGACGTTTCCTTCTTCTCTGCCGCCGGGACGGCGGCTACTACACCTGCTTGTTTGTCTTCGGCGGTCTTCAACGCAGCGGCTTGCAGTCTCAGTTCGGCCGCCTTCGGCATGTCGTCAAGACTGCGCAATCCGAAGTGTTCAAGGAATTTCTGCGTCGTGCCGTACAACATCGGGCGGCCCGGCGCGTCGCTCTTGCCGGTAATAGTGATCAGGTCGCGTTCCAGCAACGTCTTGATCACTCCATCCACTTCCACGCCGCGGATCGCCGCGATGTCGGCACGCGAAATCGGCTGGCGCAAGGCAATGATCGACAGGGTTTCCAGGGACGGCGGTGACAACCGGTGCGGCCGGGCCTCATCAAGGAGTTTCTTCAGCCACGGCGCGTACTCGGGTCGGCTCACCAAGCGCCAACCACCGGCAATCTCGATAATTTGGTAACTCCGCTGCTGGGTGTCGTATTCGACCTTCAATTCCTCCAAGACCGCGACGATTTGTGCTTCGCGAACGTTGCGAAATGGTTCCGTCATACCGGGGGTTTCTTCGTCCGTCGCCTCGGCGAGAATCGTGCGGATCTCTTTCGGCGCGAGCGGGCGTTCCGCCGAGAACAGCAGCGCTTCCAAAATCTTCTTCAGTTCCAGTGTCATTTGTCTTTTGTTCGAACAGGCCAGACCCCTGCTCCGCTATGCCACCTTCAGTACCTGGATTTCTCCAAAAGCTTCTTCCTGCCGCACCTTTAGCCGTTTCAGGCGAATCAACTCCAACAACGCCAAAAACAGCACGACAATCTCCGTACGCGAGGTGGCGCGCGCAAACAGCTCGCTGAACACGATTTGTGTCCGATCGCGCAGAGTATAGAGGATTTCCTCGATTTTGTCGCTCACCGTGAATTTTTCTTCGACGATTTCCCGGAAATCGTCTCGTCCGCTGGCTTTCTTAAGGACTTCGTTGAAGGCATTGATGAGGTCGAAAATGCTGACCTCAGCCAGCGGTATGTCCTTGTCCACTTCGATTCCGGTTTCCGGGGCGCGACGCGGAAAGAGGTTGGCCTGTTCCTCCTCGCGCTGGGCGAGTTGCGCCGCGGCATCCTTGAACTTCTTGTACTCGACAAGCTGGCGAATCAATTCCCAGCGCGGATCCTCGCCTTCCTCCGACTCGCTATCGGTCACTTGCTGATCGGCGGGCAGCAGCATTCGGCTCTTGATGTACATCAGCGTCGCCGCCATCACCAGGAACTCGCCGGCTACCTCTAAATTGAGCATTTGCATCAGCGTCAGGTATTCCATGTACTGGTTCGTGATCCGCTCGATCGGGATGTCATAGATGTCCACCTCCTCCTTCTTGATGAGATAGAGCAACAGGTCGAGCGGTCCCTCGAACACCTCCAGTTTGACTTTGTAATCGGCTTCCATTCAGAGAATCTTCTCGTCCGTCTCCGGGCGCAGTAAATCGTCGACTGTCTCCCGCCGTGAGAATAAGGCAACCGAATTATCCTCTTCCAACATCAGTTGGGGCGCGCGCCCCAGCGAGTTGTAATTCGAACTCATCGCGTACCCGTAGGCCCCCGCGTCGTGCAGCAACAACAAATCGCCGGCCTGCGGTAACGGTAATTGGAGCGGCGCCAACAGCCCCTCTCCGTCGCGCGTGAACACATCGCCCGGCTCGCACAACGGCCCCGCCACCACTACCTGGGCCAGCCCACCGCGACCATCACGACCCGCGACCGTGATGCGATGGACCGATCCGTACAGCGCCGGCCGCAGCAGATCAGTGAACCCGGCATCGACCATCACAAAGGTTCTGCCACTGCCCTTCTCGTTGGTCTGTGTCTGTTTGACGTCCGTCACGCGCGCGACCAACGTCGCCGCCGGTGCGACGAGATAGCGCCCCGGCTCGATCTCCAACCGCACGTCACGCCCGGCAAGTCTGCAAAAGTTCGCGCGCCACTCCAGCAATAACATTCGCAGCGGCTCCAGCGACGGCTGGTCGCCCGGGTCACGGTAATTGAACGGAATGCCGCCGCCGAAACTGACCACCCTGACACCCGGAAATTTCGGAACGAACCCGGCGAACATCGTCGCCAACCGACGCATATTCTCAAGAAACTCCCCAAACTCAGGTCCGCTGCCAATGTGTGCGTGCAACATCACGACCGTCAGGCCCAATTTCTTGGCTTGCATGGCCACCTCGCCGACGTTGCTGAACCAGATGCCATGCTTCGAACTCGGCCCGCCCGTGTCGCACGCGTCGACGTGGCCGTGACCGAAACCCGGATTGATCCGCAATCCGATGGGGCCGGAGTATCCTGCCGCCTGCAACCCACCCAACATCGCCGGTGAGCCAACATTCGGCATCACGCCTTGCTCTCGCAAGACCGTTGCCGCGCCGTCACGAAACACGTCGCTGGTGTACAGAATTGATGAACCCGCGAAACCGGCGCGGCGGGCCCGTAGGATTTCGTTCCCGGACACCGCGTCGATCCAAATATCGTTGGCCAGCATCTCCTTCAGGATCCGGGTCGCCGGCCACGCCTTCATGGCATAACGCGCCCGCAATCCCGAGCCACGAGTGAGCTGGCGAATGTCGGCAATCTGTTGGCGCAAGACCTTCAGGTTGCAAATCCAGAATGGCGTGCCGACCTTCTCGGCTACGCGCTGGAGCAAGGTCGTGCTCATCGAAGTCCTACGGCCTGTCTCACTTGTTGCATTGTTTCATCGGCCACGGCATTGGCGCACTCGGCCCCTTTGCGCAAAACCTCGTGAACGTAATCGAGATTGTTCACCAATTCCGCGCGCTTCTTTCGCATCGGCGCAAAGTATTCCAGTAACACGTTCGCCAATTCTTTCTTCGCTTCCCCGTAACCATAACCGCCCGCGGTAAGTTTCGCCTCCATTGCCTGCGCCTTGTCCACCGACGCGACCACCTTGAAAAGCTGGAGCGGAATGTTCTTGTCCAAATCCTTCTTTGGCGCTTCGACGGGTTGTGAATCCGTGACAATGCTCATGATTTTCTTACGGGTCGCCTTTTCGTCGCCAAAAATCTCGAGAGTGTTGTCGTAGCTCTTCGACATTTTGCGGCCATCGATTCCCGGCATCACCGCCACCTCGGCGCGAATGCTGGCGTCGGGAATGCGAAATACTTCGCCATACTGCCGGTTGAATGCGCCGGCGATGTCACGGGTGATCTCGATATGCTGCTTCTGGTCTCTGCCCACTGGCACGAGATCCGACTGTACGATCAAGATGTCCGCGGCCTGCAATACCGGGTACGCAAACAATCCGTGATTCGGCCGCAATCCTTGCGCGATCTTGTCCTTGTAGCTGACGCAGTTCTCCAGCATCGGCATGGGTGTCACGCACGAAAGAATCCACGCCAGTTCCGTCACCTGCGGCACGTCGCTTTGCCGATAGAAAACCGTGCGAGACGGATCTAGGCCACACGCCAGAAAATCGAGCGCCACATCGAGCACGTTCTGACGCAGTTCGCTGGCATCCGTGATCGAAGTCAGCGCGTGATAATCCGCGATGAAATAGAACGCTTCGCTCTTTTGCGCCAGCTCAAGAGCCGGGTGCATCATGCCGAAGTAGTTGCCAATGTGCAACTTGCCGCTCGGTTGAATGCCTGAAAGAATTCGCATAGCGCGGGCAAGATACGGGATGCGCCGCGCGCGTTGCGAGGAAAAAATCAGTCCCGAACGAACTCAGGATCAACGCGCGGACAGCAGACTGTTCCCAAGTGTTTCAATCGACCGGGCTCCGTCAGCGGGCGTCGTCTGTCCCAACGCGACGGCATCCGTTATCTCGAAGAAGGCTTTCTGGTTGAACTCATCCCAGAACGTGTAGCTCCACGGATTGTCCAGACGGGAATACGTGAGTGCCTGCATCATCGCGGGCGGAAATTGTGCGGATTCGGCAGCGGCTTTCAACGCCGGGATCGCATTGCGGCTTTGCGCGGCGAGTTTGGCACCTTCGGTCGAATAGAATCGGACAAACTCGCGGGCTTCCTGCGGATGCTTTGTTCCGGTCCATACGCAATTGCCACCGACCGATAGCCGCGACCAGCGCCCCTTTCCTTTGGGCACCGGGGCCACATTCCAGTGAAAGTCAGAAATGTGATCGAACTCGGTCAGCATGTACGTGCGCCCGACGAGAACCGGAATCTTCCCATCCCGAAACAGGTTCACCCCGTCGAAGGCTTCCACCTCGCCCATCGAAGCGGTGGTCGGTGCGATGCCGCGCGCCACGAGATCCCGATAGAACTGCAACGCGGCCACCGACTCAGGTGAGTTGAACGTACATCGTCCATTGGTGAACAGAGCGCCGCCGAATGATTGCACCAGCAAT
>DATIZX010000086.1:0-8956 GCA_035516795.1 Verrucomicrobiia bacterium | reverse complement strand
GGTCTTTTTCATGGATTGCCCTCGCGACCGAGTGCGGAGTGGTGGGTCAGTGTTTTGGTGGGACGAAAACGGGAAGTGGCACATGTTGTAGATTGCTATGACCAGTCCATCGAGCAAGCGCCTCACCGCCGGTTGCTGCGCAGACCGGCCTCAAGTTCCTGTAAATCTTTCGGCAGCGCGGCAGTCCAACTCATTCGTGTGCCGGGTTTGTCGGGATGTTCGAGACTCAAGACCTCGGCGTGCAAGGCTTGACGCGGGAAATCGATGCGCGGCGGTCTCGGCACGTCTCCGTGATATTTCGGGTGATAAGTGCGGTCGCCCAACAACGGCAGACCAGCGTGAGCGGCTTGCGCGCGAATCTGATGTTTGCGTCCGGTCTCCAACCGTAGTCGCAGCTTCGTTACGACCAACTTGGTGCCGGGCACTGCAAACTCTGCAATCACTTCGTAATGTGTGATCGCTTCGGCAACTTCGGCTGTGGTCGTCTTGGCTTCGGCAGCGGAAACGACAAATTGACGGAGTTCGTCTTCGCTGGATTTCAGCCAGTTCCGCCAAGTGCCCTTTGACTGTGCGGGGCGGCTTTCGACGTAGGCGACGTATTGCCTTTGCATCGTGTGCACCTTCAATTGGTCAATGAGCCGCTGCCGCGCCTCCGGGTTCATCGCCATGCAAAACACACCACTGGTGTATTGGTCGAGTCGATGCACCGGTAGCGGTTCCAACCGACGATATGCCGGTGGCAAAGAACGCCCCGCAACACCGCGGTCACGAGCGCGGAGTTTGCCTGCCAAGAAATCGGCGAGAATGCTGAGCGCAGACAGATCGTCTGGTTCCGCCGAAACGGAGAGCAGGCCCGGACCTTTGTTGACGATGGCGAGCGCCGCGTCGAGGTAGAGCAGGTTGACCCGTGGATGAATTTGCCATCCGTTCGGCCCGCAATCCAACGCCGTGGCGTGTCGGTCGAGCAATTCAATGGTGGCTGGTGAACCTGAGATCGGTTGATTGGGTTTGCGGATGATGACGCCTTCAACACTTACACGTCCAGCGGCGATCCACTGTTTGGCCCGCTTCTTGGGCGTGTCGGGATGTTTCTCCAACAGCCATTCCAACAACGGGCGAGTCGTTTTGTTCATGGAATCTTCCGTCGTCATGCTTCTCGGTTGAAACTACGCGGCCATGGCGCCGCCGGCAATCCAGCCGGTGGTCCAGGCGGATTGGAAATTGAAGCCGCCGGTAACGCCATCAATGTCGAGCAGTTCGCCAGCGAAATAGAGGCCGGGGCAGAGTCGGCTTTGCATGGTCCGGAAATTCACCTCGCTCAACCGCACGCCACCGCAGGTGACAAACTCCTCCTTGTTCAGGCTCTTCCCGGTCACCTGGAACTCCGTGCCGATCAAATGCTGGAGGAGAGTGTGTTGGGCCGAGCGCGTGATCGCGGCCCAACGCGTGTCCCGCCGCACACCCGCAGCGATGACCAACTGTTCCCACAACCGGGCCGGCAACGGCGGGATCGGCGTATTCACCACCAGCCGCGCGGGTTGCTGACTGCGACGCCACTGAAGTTCCGTCGCAATCTCTTCCTGACCAAGTTTTGGCAGCCAAGACAGACGCAACGGAAATTTGTAGTCACGCTCGTGCAATTCCCGCGCACCCCACGCGGAGAGACGCAGAATTACCGGGCCGCTCAAACCCGTGTGCGTGACAAGCAACGCGCCTCGTTTCTGCAACTTTGTGCCTGGCACCGATGCGTCCACCGATTCGACCGAAACCCCAGCCAGTTCGTGCAGCCATGGTGTTTCCAAATGAAACGTGAATAATGATGGCACGGGCGGCTCCAACGTATGTCCAAGTGAAACCGCCAAGTCTCCCGCGACAGCCGTGCGGCAGCCACCGGTGGCCAACAACAGCCGGTCACAGGACAACGTCTCGTCATCGGAAAGCGTCAAATCGAAGCCCGTTCTTCTGTCCAGATTAGTTGTAGGCCGACTCTGCGAGTCGGCGAGTTCTTGATTCGGTCCACCGCTTCGCAGAAGCGGCCTACAATATGCAACGATGGATTCGACTCCGCATTTCGTCCGCAATTTCACGCCGGCTGTTTTGGCCGCGCCAACGAGGCAATCAATGATTGTCTGAGAGGTGTTGCTCAGCGGGAACATTCGTCCATCGCATTCCGCGTTGAGTTTGACGCCCCGGCGTTTGAACCAGTCAACGGTTTCCTTGGCCCCGAATCGTTGAAACGGACCGATCAACTCCTGTTCGCCACGGGGAAATCTCGTGGTAAAGTCTCGCGGGTCGAAACAGGCATGCGTGACGTTGCAGCGTCCACCGCCAGAGATTCTCACTTTGGAAAGAAACTCCGGTCCCCTTTCCAGAATGATAACTTCGGCGCCCGGCAACGCTTCGGCGCAAGTAATTGCTGCGAAGAATCCCGCCGCGCCGCCGCCCACCACAATGATCTTTCGTGAAGACATGCGAGTGGGAACTATAAGCGGGAAATCCGAAGCACGAAACTCGAAACAACGACGGCAAATTCAATCCAGAGTCTATCCCGCGCCGTTGTAGCCGCGGCGCTCCGTCGCCGGGTCTGCCTGAAGCGCGCGGTTTTCAGCCGCACGCCGACAGAGCGGCGTGGCTACACCAACACCTTCCGCTTGGCCGGATCGGCGTGTTCACGATACAACACCGCCACGTGGCCGATAATCCAGACCAACTCGCTGCGTGACCGGGCTGCGATATCGGCAGCGAGAGATTTCTTCTCCTCTTTGAATGCGGTGAACTTGATCTTGATGAGTTCGTGACTGCTCAAAGCCTGCTCGAGGCTGACCAGCAATTCGTCGGTCACGCCCGCTTTGCCGACGTACACGACAGGCTCAAGCCGCTGCGCCAGCGCCTTCAGTTTGCGAACCTGCGGATTGGTCAGACTCATGAGTCACGAGCAGCATGAAACCGTAACAGCTCAAGGTCAATGTGAATACTCAGCGTTGCTCCACGTGTTGAGTGATTCTTTGGTTCACTCAGCGCAGATTTCCACCTTGCCGGGTGTGGCTCCAGCCCGTACCCTGCGACCTCGCATGTTGACGATTTCTGGAATGACCAAGGCGTTTGGGGCGCGTGTTTTGTTTGAAGACGCGGCGTTGCAGGTGAATCGCGGCGACCGAATCGGGTTGGTCGGGCCGAATGGGGCAGGGAAGTCCACTCTATTCTCGCTCATTCTCGGCAACGACACGGCGGACACCGGGGAGGTGAACATCGAGCGCAATACGACGCTCGGCCATTTGCCGCAGGAAACGGCTCCTGTTGGCGAGGAGACAGTGTTGGAGTTGGCGACCGCCATCCCGGCCCAAACCGCCGAATTTCTTGGGCAGCAGCTCGCGCCGAAAGCCAAGAAGATGCTGGCCGGTCTGGCATTTCGCGAGCGCGATTTCAATCGTCCGTTGAAGGCGATGAGCGGCGGCTGGGTGATGCGGGCGTATCTGGCGCGGTTGCTCGTGCAAGAGCCCGACCTGCTATTGCTCGACGAGCCGACCAACCATCTCGATCTCGACGCGTTGCGGTGGTTCCAGGAATATTTGAAAACGTATCCCGGCGCGATCGTGTTGACCTCGCACGACCGTGAGTTCCTGAACCTACTGGTCGGCAGCATTGTGGACATCCGTCAGAGCCGGTTGCTGCGGTATCGCGGTAACTACGATGATTACCTTGTCCAGCGCGCGGCGCAGGCGGAGCAACATCTGGCGGCCTACAAAAACCAACAACGCGATATCCAGCGGTTGCAGGAGTTCGCTGACCGGTTCCGCGCGAAGGCCAGCAAAGCCTCGCAGGCGCAGGCGAAACTCAAACAGATCGAGCGCATGGACAAGATCGAAGCGCCCGTGAACGAAGCGAAGACGATCAAGTTCCGCTTCCCGCAACCCGCGCGCAGCGGCCTGCGCGTCATCAGGCTCAAGGATATTCATCATGCGTACGGCGAGACCGTTGTGTATCGCGGCATGAACTTCGAGGTCGAACGCGGCCAGCGCATCGTACTGGTCGGTCCGAACGGCGCCGGCAAGTCCACGCTGTTGAAACTTCTGGCGGGCGTATTGCCAGTCCAATCCGGCACACGCGAACTGGGCCTAAACGTGAGAGTCGGTTATTACGCTCAGTATCGCGTGGAAATGTTGCAGGCCGACCGCACCGTAGTGGAGGAAGCGCTCGACACTCCCCAACGATTGTCCGAGGAAATGGTTCGCACTGTGCTTGGTTCATTCCTGTTTCGCGGCGACGACGTGTTCAAATCGATCAGCGTGCTGAGCGGCGGGGAGAAGAGTCGTCTGGCATTGGTGAAATTGCTGCTGGATCCGCCGAATCTGTTGCTGATGGACGAACCGACGACGCACCTGGACATGGCGAGCATCGACGCGTTGATCCATGCGCTGGAACATTACGAAGGCACGTTGATTTTTATCAGCCACGATGTGTATTTCATTCGCAAACTCGCACGCCTAGTCCTTCACGTCGACGCCGGCAAACTCACGCTTTACCACGGTGACTATCAATATTACCTCGATAAATCGGCTGCGTTGTCTGCGCAATCAGCACTCACCGCCGGCGCACACAAACCAGCGACGCCCGCTGTCGATGACAGTTCGCGCACGAATCGACGCGACCAAAAACGGATGGAAGCTGAAGCTCGCCAGGCGCGTTCGCGTGAACGAGTTACCCAGCAACATGCCGTGCGCGAACTCGAAAAGGAAATCGCCCGTCTCGAGCAGTTGCAGAAGGAATTTACCGCCGAACTGGAAAAAACCGAGACCTATCAAAAACCCGGTCGCGCCGTCGCCATCAATCGCGAGCTGAGCGCGGTGGTCGAAGACCTCGCGCGCGTGAACGTGGATTGGGAGCAAGCCGCGGAACGTTTGAGCGCGTTGGACTAGTGCTTGTAGCGGCGGACGCGCCTTTGTAGTCGCACCCTTTACGGGTGCGCGTTCGTTATTCATCGCAGGCGTAACGCCTGCGGCTACACAGATCGCCAGGATTCATCCTTGGCGGCGAGTTGGCATTGTGAGTAAATGCGGCCATGAAGCTTCCAGATACGGTTCGAATAGACGCGGGACAAGGCGGATTGCGTCGCGTGGCGGTCAACACGCCGTTGGCGGAGGCGGAGATTTATCTGCACGGAGCACACGTGACACAGTTTCAGCCGCGCGGACAGAAACCGGTATTGTTCATGAGCAGCAAGAGTTCGTTAGAAGCCGGAAAGCCGATTCGTGGCGGAGTACCGATTTCCTTCCCATGGTTTGGTGCGCGACAGGACGGACGACCAGGTCCAATGCACGGATTTGCCCGTTTAGTGAATTGGGAGCTTACCGGCGCAGAAGATTCCGACAATGGCACGGTCGCGGTATCTTTCCGTCTCGTATCCAGTCCGTCCACACTCGCGGAATGGGAAGGAGAATTCGAAGTGAATTACACAGTGAGCGTTGGCGAATCGCTGGGCTTGGATTTGCGTGCGAAACGCCTCCCGCCAGCCGTTACGCATCGAAGAAGCGCTGCACAGCTATTTGGCGGTAAGCGACGTGCGACAGGTACAGATCGAAGGTTTGGCGGGAACAACCTACTCGGATCGCGTCGCGACACCCCACACGGAAATCGAAGGCGCGGCACCGATTCGGATTACAGCTGAGACTGATCGGATTTATCTAAACACACGTTCCACGTGCATCGTCAACGACCCCGGCTGGCAGCGTCGGTTGGTTGTCGAGAAAATCGGCTCGGACGCCACCGTGGTGTGGAACCCGTGGACTGCCAAGGCCAAGGCGATGCCTGATTTCGGTGACGACGAATGGCCTTTCATGCTGTGCATCGAAACCTGCAACGTCCGGGAGAACGCCTTCACCATCGCGCCGGACCAGTCCCACAACATGGGTACTATCATTCGCGTGGACTAGTACCGATAAGAAGTTACCGGACTGAGGTGATACGGAATTGTTGTGCCGGGCCGCGGGTCTGAAGCTGAATGCGATCACCGACTTTCTTGCCGACGAGTTCGCGCCCCAGGGGTGATTCGGGAGTGATAACGAGGATTTCGTCACCACCGATGTTGATCTCCGTACCCCCGCTTTTCGGTCCGAGAAAGTAAAAGGTGCGGTGACCCTGTGATTCGAGTTCGACCAACGCAGTGAGATCGATTGGTGATTTGTCCGTGAATTTCTGCAGCTTGAGTGATTGGTATTGTGCCAGCGCCTGCTCGACTTCCGTGGCCTGACGCGATTGGGAACTGGCGAGGTAGGCGGTTTCGAGTCCGCGCGTATCATATTTGTCTTCGGCCTTGTTCTGTTCGTCGGAAGCGTCGGCATGCATGGCGCGGGCGGCACCGGCGAGCGTTTCCAGCGCGCGGTTCAGTTCCTCAACGATCTCACGGAGAACACGAGATTTGGAAATCATGATGCTGTGAGCGAATCCTAGACGATTTCTGACGCTCCGGCCAGACCAAGAGCGCTGAGATCTCGAGTGGCGTTCTTCCTGTTACTTACCGGCGGGTTGGGTTTCCCAGCCTCCGCCAAGGGCCTTGTACAAGGCGACCAAATCCTGGCCGAGGTTGCTGTTGCTCTGAACAAAAGCGTTTTCAGAACTATACAGCGCGCCTTGCGCTTGGAGGACATTCAGGAAATCTGTCTGGCCTTCACTGTACAACTGCATTGAGACTTCAACGGCCTTACGGTTGGCGGTGACTGCGTCGTCGAGCGATTTGCGGTGTTCCCATTCCTTGGCGTAGGCGATCAACGCGTTCTCCACGTCCTGCAGTGCAGTCAGCACGGTCTTCTGGTAGGTGAGATACGCCTGGTCGCGGAGAGCCTGTTGCACGTGAACGTTGGCAATGATGCTGCCCCCTTGGAAAATCGGCCAGTTGACCGATGGCCCCACCGACCACGTCCGGGCCGCGCCTGTGTAAAGTTTTGCCAGAGTGTCGGCTTGCCAGCTCAACGAGCCGACGAGTGAAAATTGAGGGAACAGATCCGCCGCGGCGACACCGATTTGGGCGGTCGCGGCGTGCAGTTGCGCCTCGGCGCGGCGGATATCCGGACGGCGCCGCAAGAGGTCGGACGGAAGCCCGACAGGAATCTCGGGAGGCATCACAGGCAACGGCTTGGTTTCCCAGAGATCTTTCAACAGTTCCGCCGGTGGTAGGGCCAACAAAACGCTCAAGGCATAAATGGTTTGCTGCGCGGAAGTTTCCAGCACCGGCACCGCGGATTCGGTCGTTGCGACCTGGGCATCGGCATTCGCCACGTCCAGCGAGCTGACGAAGCCGGCATTGAAGCGCTGACGAGTGATTTCGCCCGTGTGACGTTGGGCCTGGAGATTATCTTGCGCGATCGCAATCTGCTGTTGGAAACCACGAAGCTGGATATAATCGAGCGCAACTTCAGCGGCGATGCTGACCTGAACATCCCTCAGGTCCTCTTGTGCCGCGTGGATGTTGGCCGTGGCCGACTCGACGTTTCGCCGCGTGCCGCCGAAGATGTCCAGTTCCCACAATGCATCGAGCCCGGTCTCAAACAAATCTTGCGACGGAGCGTTTCCCACTTTGGAGCGCGTATAGCTTCCAGAGGCGTTTACCGATGGCCACAGTCCACCGGCAATCACACTGCGGGTAAATCGAGCCTGACGCAGCCGAGATTCAGCCAAGCGCAAATCGAGATTGGTTTTGATCGCTTCTTCCACCAATGCGGTCAGTTTCGGGTCGTTAAAGTTCTGCCACCATGTTGCGACCGCCGCGGGCCGCGTTGTGGCCACCGAAGGTTGCTCTGACGACTTTTCCGAGATGCCGGCCCAAGTGCCGGGCATGACTGTTTTAGGTGAATGGAAATCGGGACCCACTGCGCAGCCGCAGAGAAGTGCGAGTGTCAGAGCAAATGCACCAACTTTATTCATAACGCAGGGCCTCAATCGGATCGAGCCGGGATGCTTTCCACGCCGGGTAATAGCCAAAAATGATGCCGACCGTGGCGGAGACCACAACCGCCGCAATGATGGCACCAACAGAAATTGCAGTCGGCCACCGCAAAACCAGACGCACCAAAAACGAACTGCCGCGTCCGACCAGGATGCCCATTGCCCCACCGATCAGGCACAGCACCACGGCTTCCGTCAGGAATTGTCGGAGGATATCACCGGGTTCCGCCCCGACAGCCATTCGCAGGCCGATCTCGCGTGTGCGTTCGGTGACCGATACCAGCATGATATTCATGATGCCCACGCCGCCGACGAGCAGGGAGATCATGGCCACTGCCAACAGCAACTTGGTCATCAACGTGGTCGCGGAGGTCATGGCCTTGGTCATCTCCGCCATATCGCGAACCGTAAAATCGTCGGGCTGGCCGGGCCGGATGTGATGCCGTTCTCGCAGCAACGTGGTCATTTGCTGAACGGCGGCAGGGATCTGAGCGGAGGAACGGGCGGAGCAGAGGATTTGGTCCACATTGGTGAACCGCACGGGCTGCGGCGTGTCAGCTTGTTGCGTGGCGGACGGCACCGGGTAAAGGCTCTCTTGACCGGGATAAATGTCGCTGAGAGTGTTGACCGATCCCGCGCTCGAGGCCTCGCTGCTTTGATTGACATTGCCCAACGTCGTCCCGCTCACGCGATATTTGATCGTCGTCCAGGGCGCAATCACGATGTCGTCCTGGTCCATCCCCATCATATTGGCTCCCTTGGTTTGCAACACGCCGACCACTTTGAAGGAAACATTTTGAATGCGGATTTCCTTGCCGAGGGGTGGCTGGCCACCGAAGAGTTCCCGGACCTCGGTTTGTCCAAGCAAGCACACTTTGCTGGAATTGCGCACGTCGCGTTCCGTGAACGCGTGGCCTTCAGCGACTGGCCAATCCCGTACCTCGAGAAACGCCGCGGTGGTGCCGTAGATGGACATCGGCACCCAGTTTCGGCCGTTGTACACGATCTGGGTGCGGGC
>DATIZX010000085.1:0-31547 GCA_035516795.1 Verrucomicrobiia bacterium | reverse complement strand
AATCCGACATTTTGGCAATGTGGGGCGCAGCCATTGTAGGCCGACTCTGCGAGTCGGCGTGGCATTCTGTGCACGCGAGCGCCGCCTCACAGAGGCGGCCTACTGTACGACTCATCTTTCAGCGGTCGCACTCGACTCCGGGAGAGGCCGAGGGGTCAAGGCGGCAGAGCGCCGCGGCTACAACGGCCCTCCAACTTTCCACTAGAACCTCGCCGCATAAAATCGTAATGTTTGTCGGCGGCATTTTTAGTTCATGGCAGATCTACATCCAGCACCATTTCGGGACCTCGTCACCCGAATGTTTCTCGAGCCGGAGCGGCAGCAGACCATCTTCGACCTGCCGTTCAAGAAGATGTATCGGCCCGACCCGACGCTCGACACGAGCGTGACGTTTCATGGGCGGAAAGCCGCAACGCCGGTGGGTCCAGCGGCCGGCCCGCAAACGCAGTTGGCGCAGAACCTCGTGCTGAGTTGGATTGCCGGATCGCGCATCCTCGAACTCAAGACTGTCCAGATCAACGACGAATTGGTCATCAACCGCCCGTGCATCGACATGACCAACGTCGGTTACAACATCGAGTTTTCGCAGGAACTGCGGCTCAATGAATCAATCCACGAATATGTCGCCGGCATGATGTTGGTCGAGATGCTCAAGGCGAGCAATCTCATCCAAATTGAGCCGAGCCCGTTCGACAAGACGTCGACCATTTACGATTTCAGCCTCGGCTATGACCTCGCCGGCATCTCCAGCAAACGGATTCGAGAGTTTATCGCCGATCTGCGCGACGCAAGTCGGTATGTCGACAAACTCCGTCAGGAAATTCCCGACCGCTGGAAACAATATCGCGATCTCCCCTACCCAACCGAGATCAGCAATACCGTTACGCTCTCGACCTTCCACAATTGCCCGCCGCACGAGATCGAAAGGATTTGTCATTTTCTGCTGACCGAGGCCGGCATGCACGTCACGGTCAAGATGAACCCGACCATGCTCGGCCTGGAAGAGATCAACCATCTACTCTACGACCGGCTCGGTTACCCCGACATTCAGGTCAATCAGAAAGCCATTGACGCCGGCCTGAAGTTTGACGAGGGCATCGACATGGTGCGGCGGCTCTCGGCGACCGCGAAGAAGCTCGGCTTGGGGTTTGGCGCGAAATTCAGCAATACCCTGGAAGTGATCAACCATCGCTCCTTCTTCCCGAAGGACGAGGTCATGTATCTCAGTGGCGCACCTCTACACGTCGTCACGCTGCGCCTGGTCGAGAAATGGCGACAAGCCTATGGTCCTGATTGTCCGATCAGCTTTTCGGCGGCGGTGGACAAACACAATTTCACCAATTGCGTCGCCTGCGGGTTCGTGCCGATTACGACCTGCTCCGACCTCCTGAAGGTCGGCGGTTACGGTCGGCTCCACGAGTACCTGAAGCATCTCGAACAGGCTATGAAGCGGCTGGACGTCACCAACATCGATGACTTCATCCTCAAACGCGAAGGCAATGAACAGGCCGCGCTTGAGCAGTCGCGGGGTGCGGGGCGCGAGGCGGCAGTCAACTATGCCGGCTACTTGAACATCGGCCCGATCGTCGCGCGCACCGTGGTCGATGAACGTTACTCCTACGAGAAGAACAAGGTCGTCCCGAAGCGCATCGATTCCAAACTGTGGCTCTGCGACTGCATCAGTTGCGACAAATGCATCCCGGTTTGCCCCAACGATGCGAACTTCTTTTATGAAATCGAGCCATTCGAGATCGAGTTCGACAACTACACGTGGACTGACGGCAAACTCCAGCCGGCCGACCGCGGCATGTTGAAGGTCGAAAAGAAACATCAGATCGCCAATTTTGCCGACTGGTGCAATGAGTGCGGCAACTGCGACACGTTCTGCCCCGAGTACGGCGGACCGTTCATCCAGAAACCGAGTTTCTTCCAAGACCGACAGACGTGGCTCGACAATCCGCATCGCGACGGGTTTTACATCACGCGGCAGAATGGGACGAAGGAGATCGTCGGCCGGATCGAGGGCCAGGTATGCTCCCTGACCGTGGACGAGTCCAAACACACCGGCGTCTTCAACGACGGCGTGCTGGAAGCGAAGTTCGATACCGCGACGCACAAGGTGGTCGGCGTCAAACCGTTGGCGGGCGATGCGGCGGGCCATTACCTGAACGTGAAGAACTATCACACCTTGCGCATTCTGCTGAAAGGCTTGCTCAACCCCAGCCGCGTCCATCAAGTCAACATCCCGTACCTTGTCACCGAAGCCTGAGCTTCGCGTTCCTGTCTCACGTCCCAGTTGAATTGCGCCCGCGGTGGTGCTACAAGGCAGGCATGCGATTCGCATCGGCGTCATGTGTCGTTTCAGCGCGCATGGTTAGATCGAGCCTTGCGCAACACCTCTCTGCAGCGAAATTCATCGAAGTGTTTTCGCTTTTCATTTGCCTGACTCTTACGGCATTCCCGGGCCGGGCCCACGCGCAAACCGGCGTCTTTTCTTTCAGCCAGTCGTCCTACACTGCTACCGTCAAGCAAAGCAATGCGGTCATCAACGTCCTCCTCACCGGCGTGCCGTTCACGCCGGTCACCGTCGATTTCGCGACCTCGAATGGTACGGCAATCGCGGGCGTCGACTACGTTGCCACCAACGGCACGCTCGCGTTCGCGGTCGGCGTATTCAGCAACACCTTCACCGTTCCACTTCTCAACAACGGCGTCGCGCAATCCACCCAGACCGTCAACCTGGTTCTCTCCAATCCCACGCCGTCCTTAACCACGTCTCTCGGGTTTCCATCGAACGCCGTTCTCAGCATCGTCAATACCTCCTCGCAAATCGTGCAATTCGCCCAGTCGGCATTCACAGTGAATCAGGGCGAAAGCAACGCTGTAATCACAATCAACCGTACCGGTGGCACCAATACGACGGCCACGGTGTTCTTTGGCACCAGCGATGGCTCAGCCAAAGCCGGCGTGGACTACACCTCGACCTCCGGGACGGTCACGTTCACCAAGGGCGTTTCTACCACTACCGTCGACGTCCCCCTCCTGCCCGGCAATCCGCTGAGCACCAATCAGACGGTCAACCTCAAGCTCTCGAATCCAAACGGCATGGTTCTTGGTTCACCGAGCAATGCCGTGCTCACCATCATCGCGACCGGACCTACCGTCCTCCAGTTCAGCCAGCCCACTTACAATTTTCACGAACACCTCGGTAAAGCCAAGCTGCCTGTCATCCGCTTCGGTTCGAGCGCGGCCGGCGCCAGCGTGAATTTCGCCACCAGCGATGGTACCGCAGTCAACGGCGTCGATTACCGGGGGGTCAGCGGCACCTTGGAGTTTCCCCCCGGAACCGAAGCGGCGAACGTTGTCTTTCATTTAACCAAATTCAATACGTTCCAGAGCAACAAAACCGTCTTCGTTACCTTAAGCAGTGCCATCGGCGGCACGCTGGGGACACAGGACACCGCCATCGTCACCATTGTGAACGACCACCCACAGACCGTCACCTTCACGAATGCCGACGGTGCGGTCGCCAGGCTCCGACTTCAAGGGGGCGGCACAATGGCTGTTCCGCCGGGCAATCTTCCGTCGAACATCGTCTTCTCCGCCACCGACAGCGGCAGCGTATTTGCAGTTGAAGTGAAGAAGGGCACCAACGGAAACGCTTTTGTCCAGATTGGCGGGCTTAGCGGCGACGGCGGCCTGCGGAAGATCAATGCCAAGCATGTCGATCTCACCGGTAACGGCATCCAATTCGCCGGACTCGTTGCGCACGTCCGTATTCACGATGTCCTCAATGGCGCCTCCATCGTCCTCGGCGGCAACGCCACCAATCAGACCAGCATCCTTGCCCACAATATCGAGGACGGCGCCGCGATCACGACGACCTGCCGAATCGTTTCTTTACAGGCTGCGCGCATCGGCGATGTGTCCATTACCGCACCGAGTATCCAGTCGGTATCGATCGACGGGGATAAGCGCAACGGTCTGGCTGGTGATTTCAATGGTCAAATCGAACTGACCGGCGATGGCGTTGGCTCCGGCGCTCCAGCGCTCGGCGAATTCACAGCGTCCGGTGCGATCAGCAACGCCAGCATCGACATCGTCAACTGCAACCTCAATTCGCTGACGGCCGCTCAGATCATCGATTCGAGTATTTATGTCGGGTTCGTCCCGACCGATCCCAATGCGCCGCTCGTCGGTGGCACATTCGTCGCGGATTTGCGGCTCAAGCACGTCACGGTGGCATCGCACACCAACGGGTTTGTCAACAGCGTAATCGCCGCTCCGGAAGTTGGCAGCGTGAGCCTGCGAAGCGTCGAGACGGATAACCGTGGAATTGCTTTCGGCATTCTCGGCAACCAATCCATCGGGTCGGTGGAAAGTAAGAAGCCGCCGTTCCATTGGCGCCGCCGGGGCACGACCGACCAGTCGCTGGACGACTTTCACGTCATTCTGCCGTAAGGCCCGGCTCCTTCACCACAGAGACGCAGAGTACGCGGAGAGACGGACTGTTTTCCCTGCTGGTTATCGTTCAAAGTTGGATGTCGAAAGTTCAACGTTCGAAGTTCACGTTGTTAGCACCCCCCTCTTTCCGCCCTTGCTTTCCTCATCGCTTCCGCGGTACAAATTGGTTTTATGGAGACTGCCCCAGCGATTAAAGCCCTCACACTTTTTTATTTTTCGTTCATGGGTGGAGCCTGCATCATGGGCGTGCTCCTATTCGCGTTCTGGATCTGGATGATCGTCGACTGTGCTCAGAACGAACCGCCCGGCAACGACAAAATTGTCTGGCTGCTCGTCGTGATACTTCTCAACTGGATCGGGGCCATTGTTTACTTCTTCGCCCGTCGCCGGAATCGCGCCAAAGGCCAGTTCGTCCAATCGCAACCACCGCCGCCGGTTGGCTGAATGACCGCCTCATCAAGAAACTCGGCGGTCTCTGCCTTTCTGCGGTAAAACGCAACCAATCACTCGATCGCGAAGCTGGCGGTGACCACGGCGGTGACTTTCTTGTCGGGCGAACTCGTGTCGTTGATTCCCATATCCGAAACTTCGGTGGACGTGCTGGGAGTAATCTGGAAGACGCCCATGCGGGCCGACCGAATGGCGCCGATCTTGTTGCCGGTCGCCCGCGCCATGTTCTCTGCCCGCTGCTTGGCATTCTCGGTAGCCCGCGCCAGCATCTCCACTTTCAATCCATCCAGTTGGCGATAGAAGTAATCCGGAGCGCCCGAATTGAACTGAACGCCTTGATTGATCAACTCCGTAATCTCCCGGGAAATCTGCGTGACCTTGGCCACGTCTTCCGAACGAACCTCCACCAACTGCGTGAGACGGTTATCCATAAACTCATTCGTGTCGTTGCCGTGCTCGTCCTTCTTGTAGAGTTGCTCGATGGTAATCTGGGAGATGGTCAATTCGTCTTCTTTGACTCCCTTGGAGGTTAAATATTCCTTTACCTTATCGAGGTCGGCGCTGAGTTGTTTGTAGCCCGTGGCAAGATCCGCATCGCGGATGGAGAAACTGCCGCGCCACACGACATAATCGCTATCGATCTGTTTGTTTGCTGAACCGGTGACCGTGATTTGCTGCCGGGTCATTTCCATCACGTGGATGAAACCTTGGGAGAGAATGACGCTGGAAACAATGGTTGCCGTGGCAATGCACACACCGAGGATCACAACTTGTGTGTTCCGAAGAACCCGAAGACCGTCCATAACTGCCTCCTTGAAAATGTCGGTAGACGGCGAGCGCGAGAAGAGGAGACGCCGCGTCTGAACTTCTAACCGCTCACGATACCAGTCGCAGAATGCGACCGGCCAACTACCTCCTTGTGGAGCCGGCTTTTACCACCGCAGATGGTGAGTGTCAATCGCAGGACGAAAGTGCGGGTTATTCGCACGGATTCGCATTATTAGCGGGCGAAAACTCCCGTGGAGGTGTTGTCAGGCAGTTATCTCACGCGCCATCCGAGCAACCGAGCAGGCAGGAATAGGAGTGCGCGAATCAGGGCGCACGCGGCTTCGATAACGATTCCGATGAGCCGCAGGGGGAGTGAAATCAACCAGACGAGCGGCATGAGGATTAACGCGAGGACCGCCAACGGCCACCAGAGCACAAGGAGAATGCACCAGCCAATGAATAGAAGCAGTACTTTCATGGCAACTTTATGATGGCACGTTGGTGTTGGATGTCAATTCGCAAGCAGCGCGCTACGAATTCAGCACCTGCTCATAGATTTCTCGGATTCGTTTGGTCGCATGACGGTAGGCATCGAGGAAATCCTCAGCCAGCGCAAAACCAAGGCGCTTCGACAACTGTTCCTGTTCTCGCGCGGCAACGGGCAGCTTCGACACACTTGTGTTCTCCATGCGACGCAAAGTCGATTCGATGCGACGCAGGAACGTGTAGTGACGGCGCAAGCTCGCCGTCTGTTCTTCGTCGATGAATCCCAATACGGTGAGCCGGTTCAACGCCGCGAGCGTGTGGGCCGTGCGTAGTTGCGGATGCGTGGGTCCATGCTGCAATTGCAGCTTCTGGACCAAAAATTCCACGTCCACCAATCCGCCCGGTCCGGTTTTGAATTCGAGTTCGACATGTTTCTGGTCGCCGCGTTCGGTCTCGATGCGGTGGCGCATCTGGCGCATCTCTTTCAATTCATCCGGCGTCAGCGCCTTCCCATATACAAAACCATGCACCGTCTGCAAAAACTCCTTGCCGAGTTTCGCATCGCCGGCCACGAACCGCGCCTTGATCAACGCTTGACGTTCCCAAAACTCCGCCCGTTTTACATAATAGTCCCGGTGTGCTTCCAGCGAGCTCGCCAGCGGCCCTTTCGCGCCGTCGGGTCGCAGCCGGGCATCCATGGCGAACAACGTTCCCGCGCTGGTCTGGCGACTCATGAAATCAATCACGCTGGTTGCCAGTTTGCCAGCCTGGACCGGATCGCCGGCGTTCGCGCCGTGTCCGGTAACAAACAATACGTCGAGGTCCGCCCCGTACCCGAGTTCCTGTCCGCCGAACTTGCCCATCCCGATCACCGCAAACGGGAACCGTGAGTCGCCCCGGCTCCGTTCCACGGCAAAACGGAGGCAGGTCTCAGCCAACGCAGTGACCTCCGTATGGATGTGTTCGAGATCCACCAATCCCATGATGTCCTCGATGCCGATCCGCAGCATTTCCGACTGTTTCCAGTGCCTTGCGCCGTCCATTGGCTCCGGGTTGTCCTCCTGCGCTGCACGTAATTCTTCCTGCATCCGGGCGAGGTTCTTCGGATCGCTCAGGGCTACGCCCCGTCCAATCGCGTCGAACAATTCGGGCTGACGTGCGAGCACATCGCTCAGGTAGCGGCTCGCATCTCCCAGTCGCATCAGCATCTCGACCAGTTTCGGATGATTCGCGAAAATCTCGAACAATAGTCCACGGGAACCGTACGCGGCCACGAACTTGTCAAACCGCGCCAGCGCCGCGTCGGGGTCGGCCAGGTGGTGCGCCCAGTCCAGCAACGTCGGGAACAGTTGCACGAACAATTCCTTCGTGCGCGCCGACAGATGACCGAATCCCGGTCCCTGCCATAGGTTCTCCACCACTTTCATTGCGGCGGGCACGTCCGCGAAACCCGCTTTTGTCAGCACTTCGGGCAATTTGTCCGTCGCCAGCAACGTTTCGGCGGTTTCCGCAACGGTACCAGTGCCCGCACCCGCCAGCACGGATTCGTAAATCTTTCGGACAGCCGCCGTGTGCGCCTGCTCCCCCTCGAAGAAGCTTTCGACGGTGAGGAAACCGAGACTGCGCGCGAGACGATACAACGCGTGTTCTTCGTCGGGAATGGTATGGGTTTGCAGTTCCATCTCCATTTGCAGCCGGTGCTCGACGTTGCGGAGAAAGCGATAGGCGTCTGCTAAGGCCGTCACCTCTGCTTCCGTCAGGATCCCGGTCTTCCCCAGCAAGGACAGGGTCCGCAGCGTACTCCGTTCGCGCAACGACACCAGCCGGGCGCCACGCAGCACCTGAAATGATTGCACGATGAATTCGATCTCGCGAATGCCGCCGATGCCGAGTTTGACGTGACGCGTCAACCGGTCTTCGCGAACGATTTCGTTCTCGATCCGCTTCTTCAGGGCCGCCATTTGCTGGATCACGTTGGCGGCGGCGTGCCGAGCGTACACGAACGGCTGAACCATTTGGACGAATTCGGCCCCGAGCGCGGCATCACCGGCGACGCAGCGGGCCTTGATCAAGGCCATTCGTTCCCACGTCTCGCCAAATTCGGCGTAATAATTTTCGAAGCTTTCCAGCGAGCGAACGAGCGGCCCGGTCGCACCTTCGGGACGCAGCCGCAGATCGATGCGAAAGATGTTGCCTTCCGCACTGGCGGCCCCAACCGCCCGGATGATTTCCTCGGCCAGTTTGGTGAAGAATTGGTGGTTGGTAATCGTCGGCGTGACCTGTCCTTCCTCACCATAAACGAAAATCACGTCCACGTCGCTTGAGTAATTCAGTTCCTGTCCCCCCAGTTTGCCCATGCCGATGATGGCGAAGCGGTCCGTGGGTGCAGGAACGCCTATCCGAACAGGATTCTCGACGGACAATTCAGAATCCGCTCGAGTCGTGAACGGCGCTCTCGCGATTTTCAATTGACGACAAACAACTTCCCGCGCGATCTCGAAAACCGCCTGCAAACACACGTCGGCGAGATTCGATAATTCCATTGTGGTCTCTTCGACGGAGGCACGGCCGATGAGATCGCGGGCGCCAATGCGGAGCGTTTCGCGTCGGCGAAATCGGCGGATGGCGTCGTATTTTTGTGTCGGGATGCGAATGGGCAGCAGCAGCCGTGTCAATTCGGCGGCGAGCCAGGTTTTTTCACGGGGTTGTTCCAGGGTTTGCGGTGCAATGAGGAAATGGAGGTGCGCCGCGTTGCGCGTGAGCGTGTCCGCCAGCGCCTGCGAGTGCGCGAACACTTTGATCAGCAACTCCAGCCGGTCCGGCGATTCCTGCAGATAATGATAGAAAATGTTGGAATTCGGCAAGGCGGCGACGAGCCGGGCAAAGTTGACCAGGGCCCGATCGGCGTCGGCCGATTTCTCACAGGTGTGCATGAGATGCGGGAAAACCCTGGCGAGATTGCGGCGCTGAATTTCGTCCTCGTAAAGATGCCGAATCGCCGCGGCGACGCGGGGCGCATCGCGAAAGCCGTGGTGGCGAAGGAGGGCGTGAGTGGCTGGCCGCGAAAGCGGGCGTTTGCCGATCAGCCTCGAAAGCGACGACGCACGGGTCGCGGACTTTCGGGATACCGGCGTGGTTTTAGCCACCAGTCTTTTCTGGCGCGAACGCAGCATGCGGGTTCACCGCTGCTGCTTCTGCATCAAATCCTTCGCAGATTCAAGAATCTTCCGCTCGTGCCGGGTCAAACTGTGCATGCCTTCGCGGGCGATCTTGTCGAGAATCGGGTCCACCTGTTCACGCATGTATTCCTCCGGCGAGAGGTCGCGCGGCGGCGGGCGGCGGCGCGGCTTCAGCCGGGCCGAGATGTCCTGCAGCCAGAGCAGCCAGCGCGGCGTCTGACCGTAGCCGAGTTGTTTGATGTAGAGATACCCGAGCGCCGCGCCGCCAATGTGGGCGATATGCGCTACGCCGGTATCGGTTCTCTCCAACAAGGGGAAAACGTCGAGAGCGATGGCGATCAGCGCGAGATACTTCGCCTTCATCGTGACCGGCAAAACGAAGAAAACCAATAACGTGATGTCGCGGTTGGGAAACAAGGTGGCGAACGCAATGACACAGCCGAGGACCGCCGCGGATGCGCCAATTACAGAGGCGGGCGAATGGAAGTTGAACGCCAACCACAGCGCCGCCCCCGCCAATCCCGCTCCGAAATACAGCCGCGTGAAAGATCTTGGCCCAATGAAATACTCGACCTCGCGGCCAAAAAACCAGAGGATAAACAGATTGATCAGGATGTGCCAGATACCGCCATGCAAAAACATATAGGTGATCGGCTGCCAGATAAAGCCATGCCGAATCCCGTCACCGCTAAGCGCCAGGAATTCGTCGAAGTAAGGGAAGTGCGCCGCGTTACAAATAAGCTGAATGAAGAAGACGATGACATTGACCCAGATAATCAACTGGACGACCGAACCGACACGCGCCATCAGATCCCGACACGAACTCGAGAACCGCTGGAACGGCCCGCCCACTCTCGATTCATGTGACCCCAGCATACCGCAGGAAAAGTAGAACAGATTCTCACGAGTTACAAATTCGATTTGAACCGAATTAAAGATCGGTATTTCAGCGGTGGTAGGTATCGTCAAATGTGGGACCTTCGGTCGGACAGAGTTGCGCTGCTGGATTGACTGGAAAATGTCTTCAACGTTACAAATGCTTGATGGGCTTGTCACTTTTTATGGGGAAGCGACGCATGATGTTTGATCTGCTCCTGTTGTTCACCGCGTTCGCTGCCATCCTTTTGTTTCTGCGTTGGCGCGAACCACACATGCTCTACTATCCCGATCGCGACTTGGAGGCCACGCCCGACCAAATTGGCCTGAACTACGACGATGTTACGCTCGTCGCGTCCGATGGCGTGAAGATCAACGGCTGGCTTGTCCATGGCGTCCATGCTGTGGTAGCGCCCGTCTCAGGTGCTTTATCCGTGGCCGCCGGGACGGCGGCTACTACAAAATCCCCCGTCACCGTCCTCTTTTTTCACGGCAACGCCGGCAACATCTCCCATCGTCTGGACAAGCTGCAAATCCTTGCGGGTTTGGGCGCAGACATCTTCATTATTGATTACCGGGGATACGGACGCAGCGAAGGCTCACCGAACGAAATCGGTACCTACCGCGACGCTGAGGCGGCTTACGAATATGTCACGAAACGAGTGGCGGGCGAGCCGAGGGCTGCACTAGCAGCCCGAGGCGCCGCGATGTCGTCTCGCGGCAATCCCTCGGCGGTTGTGGTGTACGGCGAGTCTTTGGGCTCAGCCATTGCCGTGGATCTCGCAACCAAACATCCTGTGGGCGGCGTCATCATCGAAGAAGCGTTCACGTCCATCGGCGATGTCGGCCAGAAGATGTTCCCGTTTCTGCCGGTGCGTTGGCTGGTGAGGAACAAGTACGACACGCTGAGCAAAATTGGCCGCATCAACGCACCGCTGCTCATGTTCCACAGCCGGGAAGATGAATTTTTCAACATCCGCCACGCGCAACGTCTCCTTGCCGCCGCCAAGGAGCCCAAACAACTCGTCGAACTCCACGGCGACCACAACGACGCGTTCGCCGTCAGCGCCGAGACGTATCGGAATGCGCTTCGCGCCTTCTTGGATCATCTGCGTGGCACTTGACGCCCGGCTCGGCAATCCTTAATATCGCACGCAAAACGGGATACACATGGCCGAGATACAACCTTTCCGAGGAGTCCTCTACAACACGCAACGAGTCAAGCCGGGCGATGTCCTGACGCAACCTTACGACAAGATCACGCCGGAAATGCGCGAGCGATATCTAAAGATGTCGCCGTACAACCTCGTACAAATAGAACTGGGCAAGGAGCAGCCCGGCGATTCGGAGACCACCAACAAGTACACCCGCGCCCGTGACTTGTACCAGACCTGGTTGCGCGACGGCATCTTGCGGCAATCCACTAAACCTGCGCTCTACTATCTGGAACAGGCGTTCACCCTGCCGACCGCAAGCGAGACGCTCGCGCCACCAGAACGGGCGACCAGGAAGGCGTTGATTGCGCGGGTGCGATTGCATCGCTGGGATGAAGGCGTGGTGTTGCCGCACGAGCACACGTTGTCGAAGCCAAAGGCTGACCGAATCGCGCTGCTGCGGGCGTGCGGCTCGCAACAAGGCCAGATTTTCATGCTGTATCCGAAACCGAAGCAGAGTGTGACGCAGATTCTTGGAAAGGCGACAAAAGGCAACGGAGACGCGACAATCAAAGCAACAGATGACTACGGCGTCGTCAACAAGCTCTGGGAGATTAGCGAACCCGCAGCAGTCAGAGCGACGCAAGATGCGTTGAGCGATTTGAAATTCTATATCGCGGACGGGCATCACCGGTATGAAACAGCGTTGGCCTTCCGGGATGAATGTCGGGCGGCGGCAACCAAGCCGGACCTCAATGCACCCTCTGAGTTCGTGATGGCGACACTGGTGGACATGAGCGATCCCGGCCTGGTCGTGCTGCCGACGCATCGCACGGTGGCGAATCTCGAAGGATTCGATGCGAAACGATTTCGCGTGCAGTTGGCCAAGGATTTTGCAGTCGAACCGCAGCCGACGTTGGAAAAGACATTGGCTGTAATGACGGGCAGGAAATATTCGATTGGATTGCACGACGCGATCGGGTTCGCGTTGTTGCGGCCCAAGAATCTCGATGCGTTGCGTCCGCTCTTCAAAGGCAAGCCGCCGTTGTGGGACACTTTGGATGTGGCGATCTTGCACGTTGGCATTCTGGAAGCGTTGCTGGGGATTGACGAGGTTCGCCTTCGGGAAGAAGCGAACGTCAGTTACTGGCGCGAGGCGGAAAAGGCTGCGGAGTTGGTGCAGACGAAACAGGCCCAGCTCGCGTTCTTTCTGAAGCCGACGCGCGTTGAGGATGTGAAAGCCATTGCGGATGCGCGCTCGCGAATGCCGCAAAAAAGTACGGACTTTTATCCGAAGTTGTTATCTGGTATGGTAATTAATGATTTGCGCCCCAACCGCGCAGAGCAAGAGTAACAAGTTAGAGGGACGATCGCCATGTTGCCGATCAGGGAAAAGAAGCCGCCACACGGCAAATCTGCCAAACAGGAAAGCCTGTTGTTTGAGGTCAAGTTTTTTGAAGGAATTGCCCGACGCGATCCCGATTTCGTGGAAGTGCTACAGATCCTCGGGGACGCGTACACGGAAACCGGTCAATGGGAGAAAGGCCTCGAAATTGACCGACGGCTTGCCAAGCTTTGTCCCGATAACCCGCTCGTTTTCTACAACCTGGCCTGCAGCTATTCGCTATTGAAACGAGTCGATGAAGCGCTGGCGGCGCTGACCGAAGCCCTGAAACGGGGTTACGATGACGAACGTTGGCTGAACGAAGATCCCGACCTCGACAATCTTCGCAAAGACAACCGCTTTCAGAAAATTCGCGCTCGCTTACTGGAGAAGCCGCGAGAGGGATAAATACTGTAGCCGCAGGCTTTAGCCTGCGTTCAGACGCACCCGTAAAGGGTGCGCCTACATTGTAGCCAACTGCAGCGCGCGTTCTACAATCATTTTCGCCACGGCGCTCTTCGGCATTTCGGAAAGCCTTTCTATCTTTCCGCTATTGGTGATCAAGGTCACTCGATTGGTCTCCGAGTCGAATGCCTGCGCGTCATTGGCCACGATGAAATCCAAGCCCTTCGCCGCAAGCTTCTGTTGCGCGTGAGCTTCCATGTCTTCTGTCTCAATGGCGAACCCGATGAGCACCTGTCTCGCTTTGCGGCGACCCAGTTCAGCAAGGATATCGGGGGTCGCCTCCAACGCGAGCGTGCCGGCAAACGTGCTCTTCTTTAACTTCCGCGCTGCCGTCTTCTTAGGACGAAAATCGCAGATGGCCGCAGCCATAATGCAAATGTCCGCGCTGTCGAAACGGCTCCAAACCGCCTCCGCCATCTCTTGCGCGGTTGTGATCGAAACAAACTCAATGCCCGGCGGCTGCTTGAGCGCGGTCGGCCCGCTGATCAGCGTGACGTGGGGCGAAATGGCGCGCGCCGCCGCCGCAATCGCGTACCCCATTTTTCCCGATGATCTATTCGAGATATATCGAACCGGATCAATGAACTCCCGTGTCGGCCCGGCCGTGATCAGGAAACGAAGTGAGTCGGTCTTCATAATTCGTGGGAGCAACATGTCCTGTCGTGACCGGTCGTGGCGCGGAGGCCGCTCCCACCGTCTCTTCTTTACTGCAGTATCTTTTGGATTCTCTCGACAATCTGATCGACATCCCACAGCCGGCCAATCCCTTCATACCCGCACGCCAACATTCCCTGGTCCGGTCCGATGAATTCGACGCCGCGCGATTGTAGGAGTTTTACGTTGGCCTGCGTCGCAGGATGTAACCACATTTTGCCATTCATCGCCGGCGCAATCAGCACCTTCGCCTCCGGCCGCAAGGCGAGCGCGATCGTGCTCAACGCGTCATCGGCAATTCCATGCGCCAGCTTGGCAATCACGTTGGCCGTGGCGGGCGATATGACGAGCATGTCGGCGGTATCGGCCAACTGCAAATGACTGGGACGCCAATCGCCTTCCCCGGCCTCAAACAGATCAAGCGTCACCGGATGTTGCGAGAGTGTTTGCAGGGTGAGCGGCGTGATGAAATGCGTCGCATCCTGCGTCATGATGCAAAACACTTTGTGGCCAAGCTTTTTGAGTTTGCTTGCCATGTCCCCGGCCTTGTACGCGGCAATCGAGCCGGTGACGCCTAAAAGGAGAGTTCGCTTTGCTGCCATGGTTTACCGCCTTTCGGAACGCGTGCCGTGCGGCATTTCTCGGCAATGACAATGGCCTTCCCCTGCTCAAAATCGTCGTCGAGTTTCCCGCTCACAATCACATAATCATATTCGCGCCAGTGCTCCATTTCCTGTTCCGCCAACGCCAGGCGTTTGCGGATGACCTCGGCGCTGTCGGTTCCTCGCCGGCGCAGCCGCCGTTCCAGCAATTCCAGGGACGGCGGCATCAAGAAAATCGTTACCAGCGAATTGCGAAACGCGAACGTTTCTCCGCCGCGCACGCTTTTCACGACCTGTGCCGCGCCTTGCACCTCGATGTCCAACAGGACATCGCGCCCCGCACCCACTTGTTCTTCGACGAATTGACGCGGCGTACCGTAATAGTTCCCGTTATACAGGGCGTGTTCCAAGAATTCGCCAGCCGCGGTCCTTTTCTCAAACTCCCCGGTGGTAAGAAAAAAGTAATCGTGCCCATGTTGTTCGCCGCCCCGCGGGGCACGCGTCGTGCAGGACACGGAATACACAAGATTCGCAGACCAATTCAACAACCGTTGGCACAGCGAACTCTTCCCGCCGCCCGAAGGCGCCGAAACGACGATAATCAGGCCGGTACGCGATTGCTGCTCCATCAACCATTACCCATGGATCGTTTTCTATTCGATGTTCTGAACCTGCTCGCGGATCTTTTCCAATTCCGCCTTCATCTTCACCACCTGCTGGGAAATTTCCGCGGCGTTCGCTTTCGATCCGATGGTGTTGATTTCCCGTCCCATTTCCTGGGCGAGAAAATCCAGCGTACGCCCCACCGGCTCATGCGACTTCAGACAATCACGAAACTGCTTGAGATGGCTCGCCAGCCGCGTCACTTCCTCCGAAATGTCACACCGGTCGGCAAAAAACACGACCTCCTTCAGCAACCGCTCGTCGTCGACGGGAATCGCCAGTCCCGCTTCCTTGACGCGTGCATGCAATTGTTCGCGGTAACGTTTGACGATCTCGGGGGCAGACTTGCGGATCAACTCCAAACCCGACTCAAGTAAGCCCAGTCGCCCGCCCAGATCGTTCGCCAGGAACTTTCCTTCCTTTTCGCGCATCCGGACCAGGCCGGCAATGGCTTTGCGCAACGCCGCCTCTACGCTCGGCCAGACCGCCTCCACATCGACGGCGGTTTCGGCCAGCTTCATCACACCTGGCGCACGGAGAATCGTTTCCAGCGTCAGAGATCCGTTGACCATCTTCAATTCCTTGTGAAGTTTCTGAATCGCGCGGTAATACGCCTTGGCTAACGCCGTGTCGAGCTCTACGGATTCCTCGGCCTTCCCTGCGCTGCGATGGTAGGCAACGACAACGTTGATCCGACCACGCGAAAGATGCGCATTGATCTCGTCGCGAATACGCGGTTCCAGTTCGACCAATTCCTTCGGTAGGTTGATGGAAACATCACTTTGCTTGCGATTGATGGAATTCAGTTCGACGGTGAACTTGAACCCTTCCTTGGCACACTCCCCGCGGCCATATCCGGTCATGCTCCGCATATCAGTGCTCCAGCCTCAACATTTTGGCTGCTTGTGTCACATCCTTGTCGCCGCGACCGCTCATATTGATGATGACCATCTTACTCTTGCCGATATTCTTCGCTTGTTTCATGACGTACGTAACTGCATGTGCCGACTCAAGCGCGGGAATAATTCCTTCCGTTTGCGAACAGTATTGAAAGGCTTCCAACGCTTCGGCGTCGGTCGCATAGGTATATTCGATGCGTTTGAGATCGCGCAAGTAGCTATGTTCCGGCCCGACCGCGGCATAATCCAGACCGGCCGACACGGAATGGGTCAACATGATCTGCCCCTCCTCATCCTGCAGCACGAATGTGCGCGTCCCCTGCAACACTCCGAGCGAGCCGCCTTTCTGAAACCGCGCCGCGTGTTGGCCGGGCTTGATGCCTCGTCCGCCGCCCTCCACGCCGATCATGCGCACATTCTTGTCGCGCAGGAACGCATAAAACAGCCCAATGGAATTGCTGCCGCCACCGACGCATGCCACCAATACATCGGGTAGACGTTCTTCCCGTTCCAGAATTTGCCGGCGTGCTTCCCGTCCGATGATGCTCTGAAAATCACGCACCATCATGGGATACGGATGCGCGCCGAGAACGCTGCCCAAGATGTAATGCGTGGTGCGCACGTTGGTGACCCAGTCACGCATCGCCTCGTTGATGGCTTCCTTCAGCGTACGCTGCCCGGCGGTGACCGGTCGCACGTCCGCGCCAAGCAATCGCATTCGATAAACATTCAACGCCTGCCGCTGCATGTCCACTTCGCCCATGTACACGACGCAATCCAGACCGAACATGGCTGCTACCGTTGCCGTCGCCACGCCGTGCTGGCCCGCGCCCGTCTCCGCAATGATGCGACGCTTGCCCATGCGCCTGGCGAGCAGGATTTGACCCATGGTATTGTTGATCTTGTGCGCACCGGTGTGCAGCAAATCTTCGCGCTTGAGATAAATCCGGGGGCCCCCGAGGTCGCGTGTCATCCGCTCGGCGAAATATAACGGCGTAGGGCGTCCGCAATACTCTCGCAGATAGTAGTCCAACTCCTGACGGAACCGTTTGTCGCGCCGCGCTTTGTCGTATGCCCGAGCGAGTTCATGCAATGGCTCCATCAAGGTTTCCGGCACAAATATCCCGCCGTACGGCCCGAAATGGCCGCGCTTGTCGGGAACAGATGTCAATTGCTTTTGCACAATTCAATAAACCTTCGCAGCTTTTCCGGGTCTTTTCTGCCGGGTTCGCGTTCCACACCGCTGGCCACGTCCACCGCATACGGTCGCACCTTGCGAATTGCCTCCTGCACGTTGGCTGTAGTTAAGCCACCCGACAGAATAATCGGAGCGGACAAAATCTCTTTGGCGCTGACCGCCAGCGACCAGTCAAACGTTCGGCCTGTGCCGCCTCGCGATTCATCAGTGTAGGTATCCAACAAGAAAGCGTCAACATCGTACTCGGTTGCCGCGCGCAACGATTCCTCGTCGCGCACCCGGATGGCCTTGATCGACTTGGCGGCGAACTTCTGGCAAAACCCGGGCGGCTCATCGCCATGAAACTGCAGGACATTGAGGAGACAGTCGTTCAATGCCTTCTCGATTTCGTATTCCAATTCGTTCACGAACACACCCACCTTCGCCACAAACGGCGGCAACGCGTTGCAGATGTTGGCTGCGTCTGTCACTTTGATGGACCGGGGACTTTTCGGATAGAAGGTGAATCCCAAAGCGTCCGCGCCCAGACCAACTGCAAGTTCTGCATCGTCGAGGTTGGTAATACCGCAAATTTTGATTTTGACAGGCATTATTAATTCTCACGCAAAGCCGCCAAGTGCGCCAAGAATATCTTTGCGTCTTCGCGCCTTTGCGTGAGCTTTCATTTCGCCAACAATTCTTTCACCTTTGCTCCAATCTCTCCACTCCGCATGAGCGATTCGCCCACCAAAATCGCATCCACGCCCGCTTTCGCCACGCGCTCGACATCAGCGCGCACGTTAATGCCGCTCTCGGCGACCAGTGTGCGCTTGTCGCACATACCACACTTGAGCCGGGCCGCCAGCTTCTCCGTTGTCGCCAAACTAACTGAAAAATCCTTCAGATCACGGTTGTTAATGCCGATGATGGCAGCCCCGGTAGCCAGTGCTCGATCCAATTCTTGCTCGTTGTGGACCTCAACCAATGCTGCCAAACGCATCTGCTCGGCCAATTCACGAAAGCCTTTGAGTTGCGCGTCGTCGAGAATCGCGACGATCAGCAGGATCGCGTCCGCCCCGCAGGCGACGGACTCGTAAATCTGCAACTCATCGATGATGAAGTCTTTGCGGAGCAATGGCAACTTCACCGCGTCGCGGATCAAATGCAGATATTCGACGCGCCCTAGAAAGAACTTCTCATCCGTCAACACCGATAGCGCCGCCGCACCGGCGGCCTCGTAATCCCGGGCAATTCGAATCGGGTCGAAGTTCGGCGCAATGAGCCCCGCCGACGGCGATGCCTTTTTGATCTCGGCAATCAGAGCCGGTCGTTTGGAGGGCCACGCTCCGTGGTGGCCGCGCCGAGAATCGGTCGTCATGGAGGCCGAGCCTTCGCGCAGCGCACCGGCAAAGTCGCGAAAATCGGTGCGGTCCGCAGCAGATTTCCTCAGCTTGGCGGCTTGCGACCGCAGGCTGGAAACCTCCTGCCTCTTCTCAGCAACGATTTTGTCGAGGATGTTCACGATTAAGTTAACAATCGCTCCACTAGTTGTTTTGTCTCAATTATGCCTCGAAATGATGACCCAGCGTCAACGTCTTGGAGTTGATGCACGGCATTATTTCGCAATTCTCTGACGTGATGTGCAGCTTCGGCCTCTTGAGGAGAGAGAAGTTCAGCAGCGCGAGCGTTATTAATGAGTCTTGCAGCGTTGCATTCCCGGCCATCGTGGCGATCGAATACCAACGCCCCATCTATCCTCAACAACGCTTTCTTCATGAGCGTTTCGACCACAGCCCAACACAAGATGATCGCAGCGCAATCTAATCCTCGTAGCCAGGCCGCGACTGATTCTTCGAAATACCTCCTAATTTCAGTGGGCGGGTTGACCGAAATCACGATAGGCTTCCAACGCCGTAATCTTTCTGCATAGACAAAAGCAATGTCGCTACCGACTCCATGATAGCCAACGTCGTCAATCTCAACTCCGTAAAGAACCTTTTGCCATAATTCTTCATCGTGTTGGATCTCATCGCGCCAGACTTGATCGATTCTCAGCTCAGCTTCTTTGCACTGAGTGACGCTTGGGATGAACACCAAGTGTCCCGGCTTCCAAAGCAGACGGTCAACCATGTGCATTGCAATCTGGTGAAGCCTGGAAGCGTCGTCTACATCTGCCTTTGCGTCCGCCGCTTGTCGATCCCATTCCGGGCTAATGCGCACTAGTTCGTGGATTAGCCCGTCAAGTGTCATCTCACTGTAATTGTCGCTCGGCATTTCCAAGACCTGTATGCTCTTCACTCCTCATCCGTTACGCCCTGTTTTCTCTGCCGTGGTTTACCGGCTTTGAGCCAGGCGCCGATGAAACCGTCGAGGTCGCCGTTCATCACGCCTTGCACATCGCTGGTCTGATGGCCGGTGCGCAAATCCTTCACCATTTGGTACGGCTGAAACACGTAACTGCGAATCTGATTGCCAAAAGCAATGTCGCCTTTTTCCCCGTAATACTTCTCCATCGCCGCGCGTTTCTCATCCTGTTGTTTCTCGTACAGGCGCGACTTGAGAACCTTCAGCGCCAACTCGCGATTCTGATGCTGGCTGCGTTCGCTCTGGCACTGGACAACAATCCCGGTCGGCTCGTGGGTCATGCGGATGGCGGTCTCCAGCTTGTTGACATTCTGGCCACCTTTGCCACCGGAACGAAACGTGTCCACCCGCACGTCTTCCATCTTCAGCTCGACGTCCGCATCTTGAATCTCGGCAATCACGTCCACCGAAGCGAATGAAGTGTGCCGACGCTTATTGGAATCGAACGGGGAGATGCGGACGAGCCGGTGCACACCGCGTTCGGCCTTCAGGTAGCCGAAGGCATAATCGCCCGTCACGAACATCGTCACGCTCTTGACACCGGCTTCATCGCCGGGCTGGATGTCCATGATCTCGTTCTTGAATCCACGCACGTCGCACCAGCGCCGATACATCCGCAATAGCATATCGGCCCAATCGCAACTCTCCGTGCCGCCCGCACCAGCATGAATGCTGACGAACGCATTGGATTTGTCGTGCTCTTCCCCAAGGAGATTTTCGAGTTCGAACTGATTGAATTTCTGCTCGGCCTCATTGACTTCGGCGGCGATGCCTTCCTCGGTTTCGCCAAGTTCAATGAGTACCTCCGCATCGGAAATCTTGCGCTCCATGGCGGTAAGTGTATCGAGCTTGCGGCGAATGCCGGTCGATTCATCGAGGATGGCGCGGGCTTTGTTCTGATCGGCCCAGAAATCGGGGCCGGCTATGATATTCTCTAAATCGATGAGACGGGCGCGTTGTTTGTCGACGTCAAAGATACCTCCGCAACGCCTGATGGCGTTCGCGCAGGCTAACCACTTTCTCTTTGAATTCCTCGATCATACTGGTCAATCCCCTCGCGGGCGCCACTAACTCATCATAATCGAGCAGCCTTGTCAACCTGCGCGCTCGGCACGGAAGAAAGGGACTTGCCGTTGTCTCGTTTCCGATAGATGGTGACCGCGGTGTTCTGAAAAACCTTGTCGGTTCCCTTCGTGAGCCATGCGGGGTGCATTTTGCCGATCCATTGCTTGAGTTCGCCATCCGCCAGGATAAACTTGATGCCAGCGCCCCAAAACTCGCGGCTTCGCTTCGCTGGATCGCAATCTGATTGCGGATCAAAAATGTTGCTGACCCATTCGGTTCGTCGATCGAAATCCACGGACATGGCCCAGTGTCCCCACACCACAGTGTTTCCAGAGAAAGCTGGAATGAGTTGGCTGGTCGAATAAGTCGCGAAGACGATGTCGTCGGGATTGCTGTCGTGCTTTAGAAAAGTCAGGGCGTTTAGCATGTCGGTGCCGACATAATAAACGCCATCCACATTTTGCCTTACGATTCTTCGATGGGCCGCGAACAAGAACAACTGTGTCGACACCAGCAAAGGCAGGAGGAGAATCGCAGAACCGGCCAAGACCCACTGCCGCATTCGCTTTCCGGAAATCCTGGCCAGGCTCCAATCGACCACGACCGCAGCCAGAATACATAGCGGGACGTGAATGCCAAAGATGAATTTCCTTTGAAACCAAAATGGCAGGAATGTGAACACAACGGAGACCGCCACCCAGAGCAAGAGCTGCCAATAGCTTGAAATCAGTTTGCGGCCATGCCCCAGCAAGCCGCCCAGAGTCGGGAGGAGTGGAATTCCCAGACCGAGCACGTACGATAGCGGGCTCGGACTTTCCATTCTCCCGCTCAGACTATGCATTGCAGCAACAGGGTTAAGCGCCACCGCAGCGAACGTCCAAAGCGCGAACGGAATTGTGGGCGCGAGAAAACGAAGCAGATAAACCGTCGCTCTTCTTCTGTGTCGGATTGCTATGACAAGGATCCCGACGGCCAACAGTAAAGGAACCAGGTAGGGGTGAATGAGAGCCATCAGCCCAATGCAAAAACCACTCAACCACAGATCGCGATTCCTGGCCTGCCGTGTGCCCCGATCCACGAGAAAAATCGAAAGCACGAGCAACGCGAGGGAGTACGGAAATAACGGGTTCCACAGGAGCGACCAGAAGGTATTGGACTCGGGTATATTGAGGTCGATTGGCCCGGAGAAAATCGAATCCGGCACGAACCCGAGTTTTAGAGTGAGCCAGCCGCATCCCGACGAGACTCCCACCAGAATCGTTGCAATGATCGACTGCAGTCGATTCAACTGCAAATAGTCGATATACCAGAAGAAGACCCAGAAGAATAAGACCACCCCCACAGCCTTCACGAAGAAGTGAACTACTCCGATTTCACAGCCCAGCAGCGAACTGATCAAACCACAGGCCAAGAATAGCGGATGGAACAGAAACGGCGAATGAGGTATCGCCGTATATTTGATTTTAAACAGTAGACTTCCGCGTGCCGCCTGCTCGGACCAAGCCTGGTAGCCCAGCGAATCCTGTGGGAAAGGCGGAACGATCCAAGTGTAATGAAAGCCTCGCGGCGTGAGGAGATAATTCACCAAATAGGGTACTGATGTCGCAACAACCATGAATGCGACCCATGTCCATCTCCAACACCGCAGAGAATTGATACGCATGATCGTCTTCTCGGTCTCGTTTCTCCGCCAGGGCGGGAACCATTACAGTTCAGGTTCGCTTGGCGCGCGAACCCTGCGGTGTGTCTTCGATTGTCCAGCCCAGTTTGGCAAGCTGATCGCGGATTTCGTCAGAGCGTTTGAAATTCTTCGCTTTGCGCGCAGCTTGGCGTTCTTCCACGAGTGCCTGCACTTCAGCAGGGATAGTCGACTTGGCCGGCATGCCCAAGCCAAGCATTTTGTCGATCTCTTCCCACTCTTCAAGGATAGCGCCCGCTTCCGATGGGCGAAGACAACCTGCGGTGATCTCTTTGTGGACGAACCGGATGAAATCGAAGAGAACCCCAAGCGCTCCACTAATGTTCAAGTCGTCATCCATGGCGTTTAGAAACTGGAGGCCGGCTTTAAGAGGTTTGTCGAAATCATTTGGCGAAGCGGATTGCGCTATCTCCTGCAACTTCAGCAAAAAACCGTCTATCCGCTGCAAAGCTGAGCGGGCAGCCTGCAGACCGTCGAACGTGAAATTCAGTTGTTCGCGGTAATGTGCACTGATCAACGCGTAGCGGATTTCGCGGCCGCTCCAACCCTTTTGCAGCAGGTCGCGCAAGGTGTAGAAGTTGCCGAGCGACTTGCTCATTTTCTTGCCTTCGACCAACAAATGAGCGTTGTGGAACCAGAAACGTGCGAAGGGTTTACCGGTCGCCGCCTCGCTTTGAGCGATCTCATCCTCGTGATGCGGAAAGATCAGGTCTTCACCGCCGCAATGGATGTCGAACGTCTCGCCGAGGTGTTTCATGCTCATGACACTACATTCGATGTGCCAGCCGGGGCGCCCCGGCCCCCACGGCGAATCCCATTTCACATCGCCATCGTCTTCGTCCCACGCTTTCCACAATGCGAAATCGGCGACGTGCTCCTTGTCGTATTCGTCGTGCTGGACACGAACGCCGAACTGCAGGTTATCAAAATCCAGATGTGCGAGTTTCCCGTAGTCCTTGAACGATTTGATCGAGAAGTACACGGAGCCGTCTTCGGCCACATACGCGTGCTTCTTCGCGATCAAAGTTTCGATCAGTTTGATCATGTCAGGGATGGTATCGGTGGCCCGCGGTGTGACGTGGGCGCGTTTGATATTCAACGCGTCGAGGTCACGGAAAAATTCCTGCGTATAGAAATCCGTCATCTCGCGCAGCGATTTGCCGGATTCGCGGACGCTACGAATGATCTTGTCCTCGACGTCCGTGATATTCATCACGTGTTTCACGTCGTAGCCTTTGTATTCGAGGTAACGACGCAAGAGATCTTGGGACAGAAATGCGCGGAGGTTTCCGATGTGGGCGTAGTTCCAAACGGTCGGTCCGCAGGTATACATGCCGACGTGCGGTGGATTTAGTGGAACGAACTCCTCTGTGCGGCGCGTCAAGGTGTTGAAGAGCTGCAAGGCCATGGCCAATTACATCTCCACGCTGGCAATGGCGATGGCGACGATGCCTTCTTTGCGGCCAGTGAACCCCATCAACTCGCTCGTCGTGGCTTTGATGCCGACTTGTGAAGGCGCGACGCCCAAATGTTTCGCGAGAACTTCCTGCATCTTCAGGATATGGGGCGAGAGTTTCGGTGACTCTGCGATTACCGCAGCGTCAATGTTGTTGATGCGACCGCCGGCTTTTTTCACGCGCTCAGCGCATTCGCGCACGATCACCATGCTGTCCATGTTCTTCCACTTTGCATCGGTCGGCGGATAAAACTTGCCGATATCGCCGAGTGCCGCCGCGCCGAGCAAGGCGTCGGCAATCGCATGCGCCAGCACGTCCGCATCGCTGTGGCCTTCGAGTCCATGCGTATGGGGAATTTCCACGCCGCCAATGATGCACTTGCGGCCTGCGGCGAAACGATGAACGTCGATTCCAATGCCAACGCGATTCATAAGGCGTGGAAGAATACCATCACATTCGCTGCCGGAGCAACGCCTCAGCCATCGTCAAGTCTGCAGGGGTGGTGATCTTCAAATTCAAGAACGGCGTCTCAACCAGATCGACCCGGTACCCCAGCAATTGAACCGCGGCGGCTTCATCGGTGACAACGAGTTTCTTCTCAAACACTTTCGCGTACGCCGCTCGGAGAAGTTGAAAGCGAACCGTCTGGGGCGTTTGGACGGCCCAGAGCTTCGTGCGGTCAACCGTCTGGATCACCGTCTTGTCTTCGTTAGCTTCCTTGATCGTATCCACGACCTTCGTCGCGGCGATACCGGCACCGAACGAACGCGCGGTGGCGACAGTCGATTCAATCAGCGCCGGTGTGACCAACGGGCGGGCGCCGTCGTGGACAGCCACGATCTCGGTGGCCAGATCGCATTTCTCCAAACCAATCCAAACAGAGTTTTGACGTTCGACGCCACCATCCGCGAAGGCGGTGACCTTCTTGAAATCGAAATCGTGCACGATGCAGTCCGCTTGTCGTGCGCAATCCGGTCGGCGCACGAGCACGATGGCATCGATCATCGAGCATTGCTCGAACGCCGCCAGCGAGTAATACACGAGCGGTTTGCCGAGAAGTTCGATGAACTGCTTGTTGGGGCCGCCGCCCATGCGCGTGGAGCGACCGCCGGCCAGCACGATAGCTGTAACCATGCCGGCAGACTAGCAGAACTCAATTGACCGGAGCAAGGTTTACCCTGAAACCATTGCGGCTCTGCCACGCTCATCGGCGGTCGTTTGGAGCTGGGACTCCCCATTCCCATTCGGGATCTCAGCGAAGGCCATGCGCCCCGCAGCGGTTTGGAGCACGCTGCTGACCGTGACTTCCACTTCCTGGCCAACGTAGCGACGGCCACGGCTGACGACAATCATCGTGCCGTCATCCAAGTATGCCACGGCCTGTTGCGGCTCGCGTCCTTCCTTGACCAGGCGGACCGTGAGTTTCTCGCCGGGAAGCACGACCGGCCGCAAGGATTTGGCCAGCTCATTGAAGTTGAGTACCCTCACGTGCTGGAGCTCCGCGATGCGATTCAGATTGTAATCGTTCGTCAGAATCTCAGCCGGAAGCATTTGAGCCAGTTGAACAAGCTTGGCATCCACTTCCTTGATGTTCGGCAAGGCATTGTCGTGGATTTTGATCTCGACGCGCGGATTCTGCTGCAAGGTCTTCAGGACCTCGAGACCGCGGCGACCACGCACCCGTTTCACTTCGTCCCCGGCATCGGCAATGTACTGCAGCTCCTCGAGGACGAAGCGGGGCACAACCAAAACGGCATCGAGGAAACCGGTGGCGCACACTTCCTGGATCCGCCCGTCAATGATGATATTTGTGTCCAGCAAAACAAGTCGGTCGGGTTTGTTCTCCTTCATGAACTTGACGTAGGGAATGACGAGATTGAATTCGTCCTTGCCGCGCAACGCGATCACCATGCCGAGATAGGCACAAACCACATACATCACGATTTGGGCGATCAACTTCGGTTCATCGTCGATGAACTTGAACAGCACCGAATTGCCGATGAAGTAGCTGACCATGAATCCGATGAATAGTCCGAACGTCGCGGCCGACAGTCCACGGAGCGAAAAGCCTTTGAGGGCCTTATCAACGCCGATGAATGCACCGCCGCCGACCAAACCGATGATCACGGCAAGGATGGGATGTTGCGCCCACTCATCGTGCAGTTGCGAAATGGACCAGCTCCCAAGCACACACAGAATCAAGAAGCCGAGTCTCAATACGAGCAAAGTCATATTTGTAGAATCTTTCCTCCCAGCGCAAAAGGAGAGCAGGTTCGAGGCCAGGAAGGTCGTCTAAGTGGCTTGAACGAGGTTACTTAGCGGATTTCGTTTCGTCGGTCCCGAAAAGAATGGTTCCGCTTTGTCCTTGAGCAGGCCGGGCCGGCTGCCATCGAGAGCCGTGCCGCCGTTCCTGAGATTCTGTGGATGGCGGACGGTTTCCCTCCTTGTACAGGAGCCCGTATTTTCGCCAGTTTTGTACGAGGTGAACAATTTCGTCATGTAACGTCGGATCGACCAGAAGTTTGCCGGCGGTTCCCTCGCCCTTTTCCAGTCGAGCCAGAATGTCTTGAAGCCGCGCCGTGCTCTCGGCCAGATTCTTTACTGCAGTACGGATATCCTCTTGATTGTCAGTCACCAGGTGATTGACGTTCTTGACAACTGTATCAGCGTCCTTGGTCGTCCGGTCAAAATTATCAGCCGCAGCGGAGAATTTGGTCAAAGCATTGTCCACCTTGCCTCGGCTGTCTTCAACGACGGACCGCAAACTCGATGTCAGCCCGACCGCGTTGCTGCTGGTGGCGTCAATATTGGCCAGAGCCGCTTCAAGATGCTCCAGGCTCTCGCGACTCAAAACCGTCTCGTCGATGCGCTGAATGGCCTTGTCCACGCGCTCGATGGTGCCGGCCGCCTGATGCAACACGCCCACGACACCACGGATTGCCTCGGTGAGATCCACGCTCGAAGACCCTTGCACCAGGGCGCCGGGTTCCAGGAAGGGCGCGGTCCCACTTTGCGGAATCACATCGACGTAGCGGTCGCCCAACAGACCCGACTGATTGATGACGAACTTGGCGTCGGATCGGATTTTGACCCCGTTGAAGATCGCCAGTTTGACGTGGACTTTGAGCAGACCCTGCTGATCCAGGGTTATTTCGCGCACGCTGCCGACCTTGATACCGCCGTAGAGCACGGCGGCATCCTTCACGATCCCGCCGACGTTGGAAAAGACGACGGTGATTTCGTAGGTGTTATGGCTCAGCGGCTCGTATTTGCCAAACTTCCAGATGAGCCACGCCATCAACACCAAACAGACCGCGACAAAAATGCCGACTTTGATTTCAACGGATCGTCTCTGCGCCACGTCGCACCTCCTGTTGAATTTCCCCCGTTCCCGTAATGAATTGTCGCACGACTGGATCGGTCGTCGCCTGAATCTCGGCAGGCGTGCCAACCGCATGAATCCTGCCTTCATGCAACATTGCGATGCGGTCGGCAATTTTGTACGCACTGACCATGTCGTGCGTGACCGCAATGCTGGTAACGTGAAAGTGGTCGCGCATCCGCAAAACCAAATGGTTGATGTTGTCAGCCAATACCGGATCGAGGCCGGTGGTCGGCTCGTCGTAAAGCACGTATTTGGGTTGCGCCACGACGGCCCGCGCCAGAGCCGCCCGCTTCTTCATTCCCCCGCTGAGTTCGGCCGGCTTCTTGTCTTTTGCCTTCGCCAGATCCACAATGTTCAAGGCCTGCTCGACACGACTGGCAATTTCCTCTTCGCTGAACTTGCGTTCCTCGCGGAGCGGAAACGCCACGTTTTCAAACACGGTCATCGAATCAAACAGAGCCGCGCCTTGAAACAGCACGCCAAATCTCTTCCGAATCGGCGTCATCGCTCCTTCGGAAAGTGGTTCAATATCGACGCCGTCCACAATCACACGGCCGGCATCCGGCTGCAGCAAGCCGCAGAGATGCTTCAGCAAAACGCTCTTGCCGCCGCCACTGCGGCCAATAATCACAACGGTTTCACTGTCCTGGATTTCAAAATCGACGCCGCACAGAACCTGTGTGCCGTTGAAAGATTTCCGGAGATCTTGGATTTGAATCATACAGGGATGATTTTGCTGAAGACAACGGCAATGAAGAAATTCGCAATCAGGATGGTCAAAGACGATACAACCACAGCCTCCGTTGTGGCGCGTCCGACCCCTTCGGCACCTTCATTCGCATTGAACCCCTTGTAGCTGGCGATGAGCGCAATAAACATGGCGAAGAAGACGGATTTGACCAAACCGCTGATGACATCTGAAGCGGCTGTGAATTTGTACATGTTGCTCAAGAAATAGGCTTTGTCGATTCCGCACATGTGGACCCCAACCAGATAGCCACTGAAGATGCCGAAAAACATCGCTTCGGCCGTCAGCAGAGGCAAAGCGAGTACCAGCGCAACGAAACGTGGCACAGCCAAATAATCGACCGGCGCCGTTCCCATGGACCGCAGGGCGTCGAGTTGCTCGGTAACCTTCATCGTGCCCAATTCCGCCGCAATCGCAGCCCCGACGCGTCCGGCCACCATCAACGCCGTCAGCACCGGCGCCAGTTCCCGGGTCATCGCCACGCTCACGACCGGCCCGACCGCTGTGTCCATCTTGACCTTGTGAAACTGGAGATACGTCTGCACGGCGAAGACCATGCCTGTGAAAGCACCGGTAACGACGACCACCGCCTGAGATTGCCAGCCAATCTTGTACGCCTGTTCGATGGTCTCCTGCCACCGCGGGCGCTTTGTGAAAGCTGTTTTGGTAATGTCGAGAAAGAGCAGCAGCATCGATCCGAGTTGATGAAGCTGCCCCAGAACGTAATCCCGCAGTTTCGAAAGCGCTGCCGTCATCTTGTGCGCAGCATAAGGAAGGATGCTTGCCCTTGCAAGCCCTCACACATACGGACCGTTGGCGTTTGCCCCAAGAGAAACAAAAGGGGCGGCCTCCTTGGTCGCCCCTTGGGGTGAAACGGTGACGCTTTTAGTTCGCGCTGGCAGCGAGTTGATTGAAGACCAACTTGTCATCGGCGACTGTGACTTCGATGGTCTCGTTGGGCTTGAAGTTGCCGCGCAGAATTTCCTCGGCCAGTGGGTCCTGCAGATATTTTTCGACGGCCCGGCGCAAAGGCCGCGCGCCGAAATGCGGATCGTAGCCCTTGTCGATGAGGAAATTAGTCGCCGCCGGCGCAAGCGCAATCTCGACGTCCTTGTACTTGAGGCGACTCTTGACCTTCTCGACTTCCAAATGAACGATCTCGCCCATGTCGGCTTTGGTCAGGTTGCGAAAGACGATGATGTCATCAAGCCGGTTCATGAACTCGGGTTTGAACGCCCGCTTGGATTCGTCAAGCAGCTTGCTCTTCATCTCCTCGTAGGAATGCTCTTCCTTCAATGGCGCAAAACCAAGCCCGGCCGCCTTGCGAATCATGTCGGCCCCGATATTTGAAGTCATGATGACCACGCAATTGCGAAAGTCCACTTTGCGTCCAAGCGAATCCGTCAGGTGTCCATCCTCCAGAATCTGGAGCAACATGTTCATGACATCCGGATGCGCCTTCTCGATTTCGTCGAACAAAACCACCGAGTAGGGACGCCGCCGCACGCGCTCCGTCAACTGTCCGCCCTCTTCGTAACCGACATATCCTGGCGGTGATCCCACCAGACGCGAGACGTTGAACTTCTCCATGTATTCGCTCATATCGAGCTGAATCAACGCCTCTTGATCGCCAAACATGAACTCCGCCAAGGCCCGGGCCATCAAAGTCTTGCCGACGCCCGTCGGGCCGAGGAATACGAACGAGCCAATGGGACGATTCGGATCTTTCAGGTCGGCTCGACTGCGCCGCAACGCCTTGCTAATCGCCGTGACCGCTTCGTCCTGCCCGATCACCGTCTTGCGGAGTTCACCTTCCATTTGGAGCAGTTTCTCAGCATCTTTCTGCTCCATTCGATTGAGCGGAATACCGGTCCACTTGGCGACGATCTGCATGATGTCATCTTCGGTGATGACGATTTGTTTCTCGTCGCGCGCCTGACGCCACTCGGCCAGTGTCTGCTCCAGTTTCTCGCGCGCGTGCTTTTCCTTGTCGCGCAGGCTGGCGGCGAGTTCGAAATCCTGCGCCTTGATCGCGGCTTCCTTTTCTTCCTTGATCTTTTCGATTTCGTGCTCCGAATCCTGAATGTCCGTCGGACGCGTCATCGACTGGATGCGGGCGCGAGCACCGGCTTCATCGACAACGTCAATCGCTTTGTCGGGCAAAAACCGGCCCGTGATGTACCGGTCCGACAGACGGGATGCTGCCTGCAACGCTTCATCGGAAAACTTGGCCCGGTGATGCTCCTCGTACTTCGGTCGAAGTCCCTTCAAAATCTCGACGGTCTGGTCGACATTCGGCGGCTCCACAATGATGGTTTGGAACCGGCGTTCCAGCGCCGCGTCCTTCTCGATGTACTTCCGGTATTCGTTCATCGTCGTCGCGCCAACGACCTGCAATTCGCCCCGGGAGAGCGCGGGCTTGATGATGTTGCTCGCGTCCATGGCGCCTTCGGCGGAACCCGCACCGACAATCGTGTGCAATTCGTCCACGAACAAGATGACGTTTTTCGAGCGTTTGATCTCGTCCATGACGGCCTTGATGCGCTCTTCAAACTGGCCACGATATTTCGTGCCGGCGACCATCAATGCCAGGTCGAGGGTCACGACACGCTTTTCACGAAGAATTTCCGGCACATTGCCTTTGGCGATTTCCTGGGCGAGACCTTCGACGATCGCGGTCTTGCCGACGCCAGCTTCGCCCAACAAAACCGGGTTGTTCTTCGTGCGACGGCATAGGATCTGGATCACACGCTCGATTTCGTTCTGCCGGCCCACGACCGGATCAAGCTCGTTCTTGCGGGCCAACTCGGTCAGATCGCGCCCGAACATCCGCAACGCGGGCGTCTTCAAATCCTTCTTGCTGCTGCTGGAAGCTTCGCCCTCTTCGACACCGCCCTCACTGGGCGTGAAATTGGGATCGAGTTCCTTCAGAATCTCGTTGCGGCAGCGTTCGATATCCACGTCGAGCGACTTGAGAATGCGCGCAGCAGCCCCTTCACCTTCACGAAGCAAACCGAGGAGGATGTGTTCGGTGCCCACATAATTGTGATTCAGTTGTTTCGCTTCCTTTTGCGCTAGCGCCAAAACCTTCTTCACCCGTGGCGTATACGGAATATTGCCGACCATTTTGGTCTCCGGACCAGTGCCGATCTGCTTTTCGACTTCCATGCGGACGGTTTCGAGGTCGAGGCCCATCTTCTGAAGCACATTCACGGCAACGCCCTGGCCGAGTTTGATCAGGCCGAGCAACAAATGTTCTGTGCCAACGTAATTGTGATTGAAGCGGTCCGCCTCTTTCCGGGCTAAGGCGAGCACCTGTTGCGCTCGCGGTGTGAAGTTGTTCATTTCCATCACCGTCCTCTCATTCTGACTCGGCGGAACCACTGTCCAATTGTGGCCGATCCCCCAAATTGGGTTTGGCGATATTCGCCACTTGTGCACGGATCAAATCCGCCCGCCATGTGTCGCGCTCTTCGGCGGTCAACTTTCTCGCGGCAGCCTTTTGCACATGAGCAGGTTGCGAAAGAATGAATAACTCATCCACCGCCGCCCGCGCTGTCGCCGGAAATATCTCCAAATCTACGCCCATACGCACCAAACTAAGCAAA
>DATIZX010000084.1:0-44346 GCA_035516795.1 Verrucomicrobiia bacterium | reverse complement strand
CAGGCCGGACACGGTCTGGTGGCAAAATCTCGTCCACGACAAGCCATTGCTCGTCGGTCAAGTCCCCATTCGCCATCACGCCTCCTTGTTGGAGGCAGTATATCACAACAACTTGCAACCATTTATGAGATGGCTTCTAGTCCTGCCTTTTAATCGATTCGTCGCAAGCACGCTGGCCCCGGGTGCGCTGATCGCAAAACAAGACCGCATTGCCTTTCCGGTTGTCCTTTGTTCCCACAAATAGATCTTTGCCCAAAGGACTGTGCAAGTGCTACGCCCACCCTTCGTCTAAGACTTGCCCCTCACGCGCGGCAAAATGTCTGGCTCGACTTCGACGATTTGCAGTAGTCGCAACGCCGCCCCGGAAGGCTTGCGCCGCCCGGTCTCCCAGCTGATTTCGGTGTGCCGGGAGACGTTCAGCATCCGGGCAAACACACCCTGACTGGCATTCAATCGCTGACGTATCCGCACGATGTCAGCCGGTTTGATCTCAGCCACCGGTGCAGGCAACGGAATGTCACGAGTCTTGAGGGTCACCTTGCCCCGCACATGCGCGAGGGCTTCCGCAAGACTGCCCTTCAGTTCTGCAAAATCCTTCTTCTTCATGCTCGATACGCCGCTTTGATTGCCTCCGCGATCGCTTTCAATTCCCTCTTTTCCGCTCGGCTGAGGTCGTCCACTTCGCCCTTCTCATACACATAAACAAGGTAGATCACCCCGTGCTGTTCCAGGTGCAGGTAGATGACCCGTGCCCGCCGGACTTGCCCTTGCCACGTGCCGCCATCCGGACCTTCCGCAGCCCGCCAGTGCCTTGAATCATCCTTCCCTTAGCCGGATTCGCTGCCAGCTCCAGTTGCAGCTTCCCGTACGCCTCATCATCCGCAATCGTCACCAGCCGACGTGTGAACACCGACGTTTCAATGAACCGCATCACCTGCAGATCAACCATCTGTCTGACTCCGTACACTAGTTTACTTTGTACAACATTGCAAATCCTTTCTGGGCTTCGCCAACCAACTCCGGTCTTCCACGATCTCCAACAGTTCCGCCGTGGCAAAACACTTCACGCTGTTGGCCGTCGGATTTCCCAATGGCTTCAACAACCGCGCCGACACGAGAACAGGAACATCATGCGGCTGGCAATTCAACAGCCAGGCAGCTTGCTCTGCCGTCAGCCGAGCCGGCAAACGCCCAAGCCGGTAAGACAGCGCTGCGTCGGGGCCAATTCGGACGCGGGGCGTCGCGTTCCTGCCAAGGAAGGAGAAGACGACAACGAATTGGCAGTTAGAATTGGAGGCGGGTGTGAGAATCGGCCGTTTTCCGCCGCGATTGCAAGGACAGAATGCCTGATTTCATTGGCGAATCAAGCATAATCGACTTTACCCAACCATACCTTTTCTAACTCGTTTGGTGTCCGTTTTGGTGTCCATCCCGTGTCCGCAGATCAGGAACACTCGGGCGGCTGCCGCCCCAGTTTTCCTTTAACCTTTCCGCCACCCAAACCGCTTCGCAGATGGATCGTCCTAGGCTCCACGCGCCGGGACTCCGCTCACCCCCAATCCCTTTCTCTACGCCTCGCGCATTTCGCCCAGGCCGACCAACTGCGCCTGCCCAAATATCACTTTCCAAAACCCAACTGACTATGCATTTTGCCGGAACGATATTTCCAGCGACAGAACGCAGGATTCACCTTCTTACGAATACTCGGTTATCACCGTAACCTGTTGCGATTCAAATTGACGCAGCGACAGCCCAGTCCTAGGCTTACGCCATGAACGTGGCTCATTTTCCAGCGCAAAGCACCGCCCGAGTATGGCCGAATACTACTGTTACGCCGAAGCAGCCGTAACCGATGAAGAGTGAGATCGAAGCTAAGATCGAGTACCGACAGCTCGTCGGGGAGGTGAATCCTGGCGGCTACCGGCCCGTTCGTTTCACGCGCGTGAAATACAAGGCAAGCCCAGAGACACACATGGACATCCGCCAGTTCCAGCGTGGCTATGACGAAGATGGCGAGGACGCCTTCTATCCTACCAAGACTGGTTTCCGCTTCCTCGAGCGCGAGTTCCGGCGAGTCGTCCGCGAGTACGCTGTAGTGCCGGAAGTGTACGTACACCCACGAATAATAAAGAAGGCCTTCCCCTTGCTGAATCAAGGCCACTTCGAGAGCGCCGTTTTGCAGGCGTTCAAGGTCCTCGAAACGACTATACGAGAGCGCATCAAGGCGCCGGCAGATGAGGTCGGACTGGCGCTTCTCCGCCGGGCCTTTCATCCGGACGATGGGCCCCTGACCGATACCCGCCTTCCAAGGGCGGAGCGCGAGTCCTTCAGCAACTACGTAGCAGGGGCATTTGGGTACTACAAGAACCCTTGCTCGCATAGGGATGTGGACATGGACTTCGTCACAGCGTTCGGACGCATCGCAGTGGCAAGCGATTTACTCAAAGTGGTCGAAGCGGGCACCCTGAGGCGCCGAAGGAGGAAAAGAGCATAACCCGCCCATGCAGCCGCCGGGCTGTGCCCGCGGCTAATGGGCAACATTAGGAGGCGTTCGACCAACGTCGTAGCCCATGGCGAAGCCGCACGTCACTCGCACACTCGGTCCGATTCACTTCGAGGACCTCGATCCCCATCGCTTCGAGGATCTCATCCGTCAGCTCGCCTACGACTTCAAACAATGGCAATCAATTGAATCGACAGGACGAGGTGGTGCGGATGATGGGTTCGACATACGCGCCTACGAAGTCCTCCCACCATCAACTACGCCGGACGATGAAGACACTCAGGAGGACGCGCCTCACCCGATGGAGGGCAATTTATGGATGATTCAATGCAAACGGGAGAAGGAGCTTGGTCCCAAAAGGGTGGAAGCCATTGTTAGCGAGGCAGTGAATCCCGATAGCCCGCCTTACGGCTACGTCCTTGCTGCGCCAGCGCATTTCTCCAAAGCCGCGCACGACACGTTTCGAGGGGAGCTTAGAAACCGCGGCGTGATGGAGTTCTACCTCTGGGGGGCTGGTGAGCTCGAAGACATGCTCTGTCAGCCAAAGAACGATCATATTCTCTTCGCGTTCTTCGGTATTTCACTCACGAGTCGCCGGCGTTCACGGACAACTGAGATTCGCGCAGCAGTTAACGTCAAAAACAAGCTGCGACGAGTTCTAGGCGACGACCCGAGTCATCAATCCGTGCTGCTACGGGACCTGCAGGATGCCCACTATCCATACGAGGATGAGTACAAAGACTTTGAAAAACGGCCTCGATGGAAAGAGCACTCCGCCGTGGCGTTCCATCCCCTCGGCCTAATTGTTTCTGTCGCGAGGCACTACGCATACATTGACAAGCCTAAGGCCGAATGGGATTTCACCAAAGCGGTGAATAACATCATGCCCGTTCAAGGCCCCGATCGGAGACGCTTCGTCATTGACACGCAAGAGCAAGAGCTGAAGATCGCTGTTCAGGGCTTTTGGGAGCACCTCCCGCGCACCAAGAGGGCTACCTTCGTCTGCAACGGTTTTGTTAGCTTCGACTCAATAGCTTTCATCGACGATAAAGGGGACACTGAATACGACTGCCCGCACCTGTTTGTTGACTTTCATAACCAGCGCGGCCCCTTCTCGGGCTTCGTCCAGTATCTTGAGATAAATGAACGCCAACACGAATCACTCGAAGGGTTCAAACGCGTCAAAATCTTTCCGGAGAACTTTCCAAAGCCGACCTTCGGAACGATATATAAGGACAAGTTCGTTACGGTAGATCACAGAACGCGCGCAGCTCTCAAGCACAACGCGGACGGGATCACACTCTACGACGCAGATAAGAAATACGACTATTTGAAGCCCACCGACGTGATTGGCGTTCAGGGAACCGAGGACGAAAAGGGCAACAAAACTCTTCTCAAGATAACCAACGTTAGACTCGCGACAGGCGGCGAACTTCTGGATGCCTGCAAGGACAATCCTCTATTGAAACAACATATAGAGAGCCAAATATCTCGACAGCTCAGGCCCGGAGATGCCGTTCAAATTGTAGAAGCACTCGTAATGTGCGACTGGCAGATTGAGCAGAACCGTCCCGTCGTATGAAGACATACGCCGGATCGCGAACGCCTCCCAGCTACCCAGCGAACCCGCACGCGCGCGGAAACGCGGAGCCGTTCAAAGCCCGGTCGGCGCGCCGCTTGCCGGGAACCTTAACAATTCAACTTGCGGGCTTCGCCAGAGCACGTGGATGAAATGCCCAGCGTGCCCGCCATAGTGAAGGGTGACTTGGGAACCGTTCTCCGCCTCCCACCGTCTGCGTTCATTAAGCGCCAGGATTGGACCCAGAAGAAATCGGATATTGTAGCCCATTTCATCCAGGTGAGCGGACAAATCAGCAGAAGCACCTGGGCAAAGTCGCCATGCACGTTCACCGTTCAAGGCGGTAAAGTCCTCAAATCTGAATTCGCTTCAACGGAAGCGTTCGTATACGCAGCAGTTTACTTCCGTCAGCTTTACGCCGAGGACAAACTCATGTCACAAGCCTGTGACATTTATGCAAACCATGCAGGGGATACTCAAAAAGTAGTCTGGATAAGGAACGAATTGACTACTTTCAATTCCACGCTAGCGGGCGGTTGCATCTTTTACCGAGATCTCCCGCTCCGCGATCTCATGGACGCATTTCTCTATGGTGCGCTAATAATGCATGGGCCAAACAAAGCGTCCCGAAAGCACCGTCAACGTTTTCAGTCCATCATTACTAATAGCCCGCGCGAAGAAGTCTTATTTGAACTCTACAACGGGCTGAAATCACTTTCGGCATGTGCATCTAAGGTCGCCAGCGTTTTATATCGTGATATCGCACATTGGCAGCAGAACGAATGGATTCCAGCTCCCGAAGTTTGGTGGCATTACGAACTCTTTGGAACGGCAATTCCCGAAAGCACGGGCAGCACTTAGGTCCCGGAAGCCTTGAGCAGCTGGGCTTCGCCAGCCCCACCCCCGTCAGCAGGAGTTCCCCAATCGCTTACGCGGCTCCAGCAGCTTGCGCTTCAACCACGCTTCGGCACCGTCGCTGCCGATTCTTGTGCTGCCAGTATTCCGTGATCGCATTCGTGACTTTCGCCAACCAGGCACGGTCTTCCATCAGCTCCACCAGCTCTCTTGTCGCGAAATACTTCACACTATTCGGTAGCGGGTTCCCCAACGGTTTCAACAAACGCGCCGATACGAGAACAGGAATATCGTGCGGTTGACAGTTGATCACCCAAGCCACTTGTTCCGCCGTCAGGCGAGCGGGAAGCCGCCCCAGCAATGACAAGAACCGATGTTGATCTTCCCGCATATCAATCGCTCGACAGCTTGAACCCCGTTGAATCTTGCTCCCGCCGGTGGCTGAACAATTTCACGTTCCACCAGGAGCCCTCTTTGGTGACGTACTTCGCGCAGTAATCCGCCACATCATCCCGGCTATTGACCGGCTCGATCCGCGCCCGACCGTACCGCGAGAACCATTCCCTCCAAATCTCCCGACGCGATTTGCTCTGACAATCGCACCACAGTGCGTGCACGTGGTACCCATCCCGACTCGGATTCTGTTCCAGCGCGTAGAAGTACGACACCCCCCATAGCTCCCGTTTCATGAATTTTTCGTAGCAGCGCTGCGCGGACCAGATCGACGCTTCCCAAGCGAACGTCATGTGCGAGATCACCTGCCACGGTGCCAGCGAATGCACCCAATCGCCCATCTCGACTTGAAGTTGCGCGACCTTCAATCGCTCGCCTGGTTCAAATTTTCGGGCACTGTTCATTCTGGCCTACTGCTTACCAACCTCTAGACACACCTCTCGGACAAGGATGGTTGGCGGGGCGCGGGCTTGCGCCCGCATCCCCGCCAAACCACCCTCGGGGCCGTCAGTGTGGCCACGATACGACTACTCCAAGGGCAGCACCGAACTTGCGCGGATCATGACGCCATTTTTGGCGTCGAACTGGTTCCGCTCCATCAGATCGAACTCGACCACGAGCCATTGCCCCTCTTCGAATTGGCAGGGGCACTGGGCGACCGCTTGTTCTATCGTCTGGACACTGCGCGGACACCACACCTGGACAGTGGGCGCCTTCCCATCGGCGCATTGAACTTCGTAAAGGTTCACAACACCGACGGCCTTCTTGCTCTTGTTCTGAACTTCCTTGTGGCGATGCGCCACAAACCTGGCAATGACCACACGACGGCCCGCCAAGAACTGTTCAACTGCCATGCTCTGTTTCACTGGTTTCCTTTGGCTTGCTACGCGACGGGAGCGCCACATCCTTCGCCGTCGGTGATCACGACGATTAGTCCGTTGATTTCTCTATCCACGGTGGACACACGGGCAGAGGCGAGAGAACCGAACAAAATGCGCGTGCTGTCTTGCAGCCCCGAGCTTGGCTTGCGTTCGATTGGGTTTCTTCTCACGCGCGCAGATTAATTGCGCGTGCTACACCTGTCAGGAGATCGGGACAACTCACCTGGCGACCTTGTCCCGAACTATGGACTACTGCTCAGACTTGGGCCGCGGCCCAGGTGGGCGCTTGCTCGTCAGGCCAAGCCGCTCCCGTCGCTTCTTCAGCGTCTCCGGCGACACCCGTTCGCCCGCCATGATTAGAATGGCGTCCGAAAGTTCTTCCGCCGTCATCAGGTTGTAGCCCCTGCGAATCCAATTCAGCGCCAACTCGTGATTGATGGGGTCAAGTTCGCGCTGCGGCTCACTCAAAACCCGCGCGAATTCGCACATCCACTTTGTCCCCACAGGATTACTCCGCTGCCATGCCAAAACCTCGTCCTCACGCCAGTCCAGTGACAACTCTGCAAAATAGGCTTGAACCGCCTCTCGCTCCAGTTTTTCCCGCTTCTGCGGCTCTTCCGCTTCGTACGCTTGCTGCATTAGCGTGACGGTCTTCGGGGCCATTCCAGCCAGGACCTTCAATCGCGCTTGGTAGAGATCACGTTTTTCAATCTGCTCACGTCGTTCTTTCTCAGTCGCCCCAGTTATCTTCGGGTCAGGGGGTGACTCGGGAAAACGATTCCTGATGTAAGCCAAGTCTTCCTCGGTCTGCTTGAAGCACTTCCCAATTTCCTCCAGTTCCGCCTTACTCATATTGCAGAAGTCGATCATTCCCTGATAGGCCTTCTGCGCTTCTGCTTCCGTGCCATGCACCACGTTCATCAACGTCGGTTCTTCCCGTCCGTCTTCACACTGTTCCCAACCGACGACCACCCATACATCTTTGTCCTGGAGGAACTCATCGAAGATAGTGTACGAATCATCCTCAGGCTGACAAAGCACGTCCTTTCCCTTGCACTTCCCGAGACCAACAAACTCCCGCACCCAATATGCCGGAGTCAGTTCAACGCGGTCCCGATATTCAACCAGACTCACCCCGGCAAACGGCGGAACAATCATCTGACCTTTTCCCGAACTCATTGCCTCATGATACCCCAACGGCAACACAATGCGCCACACTAGCAAACGCCACAACCTTCCCTCGTTGCTCGCGCTCGTAGTCCTCCAAGGCCGGCAATAGCACTTGCGCCTTGCGTGCGTAGGCCCGATGGACGGCCTTGCTGTTGTGACCCAAAGACTCTTGGGCAAAGCGTTCGGGGTAGCCAGCGACCTTGGCCCGTTCCGCCCAAGCGTAACGGTACGAATGCAGCGTGACGCCCTTGATGCCGAGACCTTCGCAGCGCTGTTTGAATTCCGTCGCCCTGTCACCACTTCGAACGCTCCGCATATACGGAAATAGTGGGCCTGTGGCTGGCAGCCGATGCAGCACGCTTGCCGCTTCCTCCCCAAACCTTAACAGGGCGATGGACCCCGTCTTCATTCGCGCAAAGGAAATCACCCGCTGCTCCCAGTCGATATTCTCCGCGTTAAGAGAGGCCAGGTCCGACTGCGATGCCCCCAAATGCCACGCCATTTCGTAGAATGCCTTCCGCTCCGGGTTTTGCTCACGGGCAACGATTCGCGCGTGTTCCTCCGCCGTGATGGCCCGCTTCTCCTTGAACCGCAACGCCGGCCACTGGCGTTTCGGGATCAGCGGCCAAGGCAGCCAGCTCATCGAGAGACAGAAGTTGTGGAGCATCCGCAGGTGGAGATTCGTGCTGACGGTGCCGGCCTTGAGACACGCCAGCAAATGCTCGGCCCGCGTCTCCATGATTACCCGGTGACGTATGCCGTCCAAGGCCTTCTCTTTCGCAGCGCACCGCCACCGTCTCTGCGTTGAGCCAAGCTTCGATTCAATGATTGTATTGAGCGCGTCCTGCCACGTTCGAGTGGCAATGCCAGAATCAGTTCCGACCAGGTAGGCCCGAGCGATGTGCAGATTCAGTTGCGGTTGACGCCGGGCCTGGTTCTTGGCCTCGACGATCTGGCGTGCCTCATCTTCTGTCACCGCGCCCAGGCTGGAGCGTTTGCCGGTTTCCGAATCGACGCAGTAGAAGGCCCCGCCGCGGCTGCCCCGACGAATCAAACGGTAGCGTGTTTTCACGTTTCCTTTCACGCAACCGCGACGATACCCGAGGCCGACTCTCTTTTGTCAGCGAGTAGTGGGCGAGTTAACGCCCGTTACGCCGGATTCTCACGGAGTAGGAAAACTGGTGTCCGTTTTGGTGTCCGTTCTGGACCACTCGGCTCCAACCTCGTTGCTGCACACGCAGTTAGAATTGGAGGCGGGTGTGAGAATCGAACTCACGTTAGGAGTTTTGCAGCCTGACGGAATGGGTTTTTCAATGTTTCGCGTTTTAGCCAAGTTTACAGGGAACGTATTTGATTTCAATGACTTCCGGGCGTGCGGCAATCATAAGCAAATTTGGAAACAACCCGAAATCCGGAGAACAAGTGGTATCCACGTGTGGTATCCATTTCATCAAACTCCTAACACGCCCCATCAAACTCCTAACGCGCCCGTGACCATTTTAGAACCATAGGTTGGCCTCTTTTCTCGGATCAAGAGTCGCACACGCTTGGCCTGTTTCAGCAAATGATCGGGGCGCACATCACCATAGGTTCGGGCGATAATCGCGGGGCCACTCTTGTCACCGATGAGCGCTGCAATCTCGGTGTCGGGCAATCCAGACTCGCGACATTGCGTCACGAAGAAACTGCGCAACCCATGAAGAGTTACGTAGCGCATTTCCTGTGAACGACAGAGCCGCTTCAATACTACTGCCAGTGTCGGGTAAGCCAGCGGCTTGTTGGCGTCCAGCACTGATGGAAATAACAGATGACTGCGCACGCGCGTCTGCATCTGCTTCAGCAGTTGATCCATCTCCGGCAGGATTGGCACGAAAGGATTGATGCCCCGCTTCTCGCGTCGGACGTGAATGATGCCCTCTGCCCAATTCACTGCCTCCCACTTCAACGGCAGCGCCTCGCGCACCCGCAGCCCGGAAAAGGCCAGAAACATGATGCAATCGGCCTCCACAATGCGAGAACGCTGCCGCAGTTCCGCCTCGATCACCTCCAACTGCTGCGATGTCGGCGCGGTCTCGCGACAGTGGCGGGTATCTTCCTCGGAGTGGTAACGTGGCCGGCCTGCCAATGGGTTGAGTTTCAGCTTCCCGCGCCTCACGGACAAAGCCAGTGCGTTGGCAAGGGTCTGTAATTCGATGTCAACAATCCGGGTGCCTGCCCGGCTGTGCCGCGTTACCTCGCCGTGCTTCCATGTGTAGCCACCTTTGGCGCGCCAGTGACGGTAGGTGTCGCAGTCCTTCAGGGTCAAGCTGATGGCCGCCTTCTCGCTAAAGAACGCCGCCAATCTCGGCAGGTTCTTTCGTTCCTGCTCGACCGTGGCGGCGGTCTTTGAGCGCATTTTGCGATCAGGGAATTCTGCGTCCTCATACTCTTTCAGAACCTGACCGACACTCAGCCGATTCCGCTCCAAGACCATCGCGCGCGTCTCAATCCCGTGCTCCTGCAAGATGAGATCGTTTTCCCACCCCTTTAGGATTTTCCGAGCCGTCGCCGGGTCGTCCGAACCCGTGCAACGAAATGTCCGCTTTCCCTCCACCCACACGCGGCAATAGATGAGGCCGCTACGTCGATAGAGATTGCATCCGATCCGCTGAAAGCGCCGTTCATCCTTTTTATTCGCATCCTTCCACTTCAACATGTCGGCTAGCCTCATCACTGTTTGCCGTTGCCGGTCGTGCAATGCCGCTCAAGCCAGACCACCAAGTCGTGCTCCCGGATGCGCCTGATTCCACCCACGTGAATGACGCGTAATCCATGCTCGTGCATCAACCGCCAGACCGTGGTCCGACTCACGTTCAGCCGGTTGCACACGTCTTGAATGGTGAGGAATCGCTCGTCGGCGATCTGCGATTCCGGCAGAGCCTCGACTTCTGTTGGTGTGTCAGTGCTCGCCTTATCCTCTTTGTTTGCCATCATGATTGTGTCCTTCGCCACGCTAACCGACGCTCACCGCATGGGATCCGCGGGTTCGGCGACGCACCGCCCAATTCGTCTTCTCTGCAACCGCCTCCTCGCCGTCAGAAGCTGACGTGGCGTCGAGTTTGTTGGATGCCTGACTCCGCGTCAGGTCCAGCGCCTTCACAATCTCTTCCTGGCGCTGTGCCAGGCTCTTCAGCTTCGTCTCGTGCTCGAATGGCTCGCCGACCTTTGCTTCCAGTTCCACCATTCGCTTCCGGCATTCGGCAATGTCCTTCTCGGTCTGAACCAGCCGCTCGTCGAGGACGTGTACCGCGTGCTCCAACGAGCGCATTGTGCCGTGGGCGCTGTCAGAAATACTCGCCGAGTACAGGTTCGCGCCCTTGAGGACGAGTTCGGTGTGCTCCAACGCGCTGGCACGGAGCAGGACCGCAAACCCACCAAGCTCACCGATCTTGTACTCATTGCCAGAACCCCGGAGTTGCTGCGCCCGACGATTGATCAACTCTCCAGCGATTCCGCGGTCGGTGTATTCCGTCCCCTCGATGCGAACTTTGAACGCGTCGCCTTGTGTCGGTTGTCTGGCCGCGATGTCCTTGTGGAGATTCTCAATCCGGCTGGTGAAAACCTCGATTTCCTCGTGGGTTCGTCGGATCGTGTTGCGAATCCGGTACTGCGTCTCATGGTGCTGGGCGCGCAATCGGCTGAGGCGGCCCAACTCGGCGTCGATGTGAGCTTTCTCGATGACCAGCGGATTCCCGGACGCAATCGCCTTGACCTCGGCGTACGTCAGTGCTGCGCCGTCGATGTCCTCGATGTGACGCAGGTCGTTGCGGCCGGTCATTACCTGATGGATAAACTTGGCTTTCGTTTCGAGCGTCTGCCACATGTATGCGTCGAAACTGCCTTCGGCGACGTACCGGTAGATTTGCACCTCCGTGTTGCGATTGCCCTGCCGCAGGATTCTCCCTTCGCGCTGTTCCACGTCAGCGGGCCGCCATGGTGCGTCGAGATGATGGAGCGCAACCAACCGCTCCTGCACATTCGTCCCTGAACCCATCTTCTGCGTGCTGCCCATCAGAATGCGGACTTTGCCGGCGCGCACATCTTTGAAGAAAGTGAGCTTGGCTGCGTCGCTGTCGTAATCTTGAATGAAGGCGATCTCATTGGCGGAGACGCCGGCGATAACCAGTTTGGCTTTTACGTCGTCATACACCGAAAACCCGGCGTCCTTGGGCGTGGACAAATCACAGAATACGAGCTGTGTCAGCCGCTCGGCCTTGGTTTCTTGCCAGATGCGCGAGACTTCGTGAACCGCGAGATTGGCTTTGCTCTCAGGATGATCGCGCGCACCGGCATCGAGCAGCCGCAAATCCAACGCGGCCTTGCGGCCCTCGGTGGTGATCTTGAGCATGTTGTCGACGCGAGGATCGACCCGTCCTTTGCGCAACTTTTCCGCTCTCTCCGCCAGGCTGGAAACGAGGGTCTTCAGCTCTGGAGTCGACGGGGCTCGGATTATCGTCGCCTTCCCGTTCCGTAGCGCAGGGGTGGGCAGCTTCAACGTCTGCGCGGTGTGGATGTCGGCGACCTGCCGGAACTGCTGCATCAACTCGGGAACGTTCACGAACCGCGCGAACCGGGTATTCAGCCGGTAGCCCGCGCCGTCCGGGGCCAACTCCATCGCCGTCACCGGTTCACCAAACGTCGCTGCCCATGAATCGAAGTGATGTACCCGCAGCTTCGTCAGCGCGGCCATTTGCAGATACCGCTGCATGGTGAACATCTCAGCCATGCTGTTGGAAATCGGCGTGCCGGTTGCGAACACCACGCCACCGCCGCCGTTCATCCGTTGGATGTACCGGGTTTTGAGGAACAAATCGAAGGCTCGCTCGGAAGCCGTTTGTGGCAACCCAGCGATGCGGGTCATCTTGCTGACGTAGAACAGGTTCTTGAAATACTGCGCCTCATCAATGAATAACCGGTCCACGCCCAGTTCCTCGAACGTCAGCGTGTTGTCCTTCTTCTCTTCGGCCAGCAGTAGTTTGAGCCGAGTCTCCAACCGTTTCTTCGCGCGTTCGAGGTCTTTGACAATCCGCCGATCATTCTTGCCGGCCCGCTGCTCGCGGATGGCCATTTCCAAATCGTGAAGTTGCTCCCGGAAGAACTCCTTCTTCGTTTCTTCGGAGACGGGAATCCTCTCGAATCCTGAGTGCGTCACGATCACCGCGTCCCAATTGCCCGTAGCGATGCGGCTCATCAACTGCCGGCGTTTGGTCGCCTCGAAATCCTCCTTGCCAGCCACGAGGATGTTTGCACCGGGGTACAACGTCAGCAGTTCCGACGAGAACTGGCCCAGCATGTGGTTGGGCACGACAAACAACGGCTTCTGCGCCAGCCCCAACCGCCGTAACTCCATGCCAGCCGCAACCATCGTGTACGTCTTACCGGCACCGACGATATGCCCAAGGAGTGTGTTGGGCGTCTGCAAGATTCGCCAGACACCGGCCTTCTGGTGCGCCCCAAGCGTGATGACTTGGCTCGCGCCCGGTAGCGTCAGGTGGTCGCCGCTGAATGTCCGGAGTCGGACGTTATTGAACTCGTCGTTGTATTTGCGGACGAGCCGTTCGCGGCGCGCGTCGTCTTGCCAGATCCATTCTTTGAACCTCTCCTTGATCTTCTCCTGCTTTTCGCGCGCGCCCTCGGTGGCCTCGGCGTTCACGATGAATTTGTCTGAATCCGGCTCTTTGTCGTAAATGGTCGGCGTGCGGAGGTTCAGCGCGTCTTGAATCAGGTCGAGCGCGCCGGCGCGGTCAGTTCCCCATTCGGTTGTGTTCGCAACTGTGCGTCTGGCGAAGTAGTCGCCGGTAACAACCCATGTGCCGATGGCGTGCGAGTGGCTGACTTCGATGCCCGTCGCGGCGATCAACTCCAAGCAAAACTTCTCGATGTCCTCTGCCGGAATCCACGACGAACCCAAGCGCACATCAATCTGAGTCGCCGCCAAATCCTCCGGCTGAACTGCCTTCAGCGCCTCGACGTTCTCCTTGAATCGTGGATCGGTGAGACTCGCCGCCTCCGCAACCTCCAACTTCTCGCGGACGTTACCGGACAGGTACTGGTCTTCGGTTTCCCAATCGCTGGTCTGGGGATTCAGAAAGATCGCACCGCGCAGTTCAGGCAGAAACTCTTCCGCTGATCGGCACAGCAGGGCGCTCATGTGCTCCAAGTCAACGCAGCCTTTCTCGTTCAGTGAGACAACGAGCGCCTCTTTCGGTGTTTCAACCGACTCGACCGGCTTCTGATGGTGGATCGTTCGTTCGCGGAAGATGGCTGTCTTCGTCGCCCGCTTCGTTTCCTCGTCGTACACCTCCAGCGACAACAACAGCGGCAAATCGGGATCGCCGTCGAACGCGCGTGTGTTGGCGCGACCGGAGATTGGACCGAACCGCGCGACAAACGAGTCGTAGGCTTGGTTGAGCAATTCCCGCGCGGCGACAATGTCGGCTTCACTGCTGCCGTCGAGTTGGCTGCGGAGACATTCACGCACGGCATCACGCACCCGAATCAGCCGTCGGATTCGCACCTTGGTCTCCGCCGGGAGCCCCGGCAACGTCTTCAACGAATCGCCAACGCGGACGGCAACGTCGTCGTGAACCATCACGAAAGCGTTCGGCTTGACGTGGTCCGGGGCGGGGAAAGTTTGGTCGAGCGTTCGCGGCGCGACTGCACGCTTCTGTGCTCGGTAGATGTTTTGCGGCAGGTTGCCAACCGCTTCCTGAAGGGCCTCGGCCAGATCGCGGCCATCGCTGGCGAGGGTCGGTTCGTTGTCACGGTACATGCGCCCGGACAACTCCATCGTGCCGAGCATCATGTGCGGGCGTTCGACGAAATACTCGTTGATGTAGATGGTCTCGCCCTTGGCGTCGATGTGTTCGGCGGTTTCCTTCCACGCCGGACCGGATGGTGTTTCGCCGGGATTCAGTTTGCGCAACATCACGATGTCGGTCGTGACCTCAGTGTTGGCGTTGCGCCTGAAAGCATCGTTTGGAAGCCGAATCGCGCCGACGAGGTTGGCCCGTTGGGCCAGGTATTCGCGCAGTGTCGAATCCTCCTTGTCGAGCGTGCCCTTGGAAGTGATGAACAGAATCAGTCCGCCCGGCCGCACTTTCTCCACCGCAGCGGCGAAAAAGTAGTCGTGGATGGGAAACTTGAAGACGTTGAAGCGAGGGTCGAATGGCTGATAATCGCCAAACGGTATGTTGGAGATCGCCACGTCGTAGAAGCCGTCAGCCAGCTTTGCTTCCTCGAAGGGCTGGTGGCGAATGTCGGCATCGGGATACAGCGCCTTGGCGAGCCGGGCGGTCAGAAGATCAATCTCGACACCGGTAATGGTTGAGTGTGCGTGCATCTCGTCGGGCATCAAGCCGACGAAATGACCAAGCCCCAACGCCGGCTCCAGAATCCGCCCGTATTTAAAACCGTAGCGGCGAAGGGCGGCATACATGCCGCGAATGACAACTGTCGACGTGTAATGCGCGTTGAGGGTGGACGCGCGCGCGGAGGTGTGTTCCTCGTCTGTCAGAAGCTCGGACAGTTCAACCTGCTCCTTGAACCACTCGCGCGAGTTGACATCGAACACCTGCGGCAGCCCGCCCCAACCGACGTACCGGACGAGGACCGCCTTCTCGTCGTCAGAGGCGAGGCGCTTCTCGGATTCGAGGCGGCGCAGAAGTTTGATCGCCTCGACGTTGGCGCGGAACTTCTGTTTGAGCGACCCCTCGCCAAGGCGGTCACGGTCAGTAATCCGGTAGTTGGCGAAGTTGCGCGGCGGGCCTAATCGCTCTCCGGCGGCAGGAGAATGTACTTCTCCCTGACGATCTCCCAAGCGCGGTCGTGGGCCTGTTGTGGTTTCAGCCCCTGTTGGATCAGTTGCCGGCGCATCGTGTCCATTTCGTCCTTGGTCTGGGTCTCGGCCTCTAGCAACATCTGCTGGAGCGTGCCCGTCCGCTCCATTTCCGCCACCATTTGCGGACGGTGCTCCCGCCAGAGTTGTTCCGCCATGAAGCCGTATTGAGTCAGCGTACTCATGTGATTTCCCGTTGCCCGAGAACAAATCGAGTTGATGCTGTTGCCCTCCCTTTGACCGTTTGAGAGCCATTGGTTGAATCGCCCATGCTGTGTTTCCCCTCGGTTGAGGGCGCTCTGCTAGGGACCGAGTTAGCCATGAATCGCCTGTGGATCTGTTCCCGTGTGGGAACAGAATCAGTAGTCGGCTGTGGGCGTGAAGCAGCTCCCGCGTGAAGTCTTAGAAGCCAAAGCCGCGGGCGGAGCGAGCACGGTCAGGGTGGAGGCTGTCGTTTGCACTACCTTGACGGCGCACAGCGAGCCGTATAATTCAAAGGCGATTCGCGCAAACCATTCTCTACCGCCAAGCCGTCCTCGAAGATTGGCTGCGGCTAGGTGCCCTTCACGAGTTCATTGGAAAACTCCGTTGGACTGAACACCCGGACGCCGCACTGTTTGGAAACCTCTGCCATCTTCGAGTCGCTGGTGACTAGTGGGTAGCCATTGACCCTTGCGATGGCAACGAATATGTGGTCACTAGCCTTGATGTACGGAATGTCAGTCATCGCGTACTTCTTGATGAACGGCTCGTCAATGTGAATCAACTCGACGGGATAGTTCATCTGACCTTGTATGGTTGGGCCGACGAAGCGCTTGTCTGCGATGAGCCTCTGTAATGTGCATTGAACCTCGAACCATGCGTGAGCGGGCATCGTGATGAGGATGTCGCAACGGTGGAGATCTTCCAACACAGCGAGCGATTCCACGTGGTTTGAAGACTGAGGATCGAATGCATCAATGAAGACGCAAGAGTCTACGAGCAGTTTCATATCCGCCTTGGCATCAAACGTTCGACAAGCGTGGACACCTTCATAGGGTCATGTCCTCAAACCAACCGCGTAGCATCCTGCTTTTCGGATAACATCCAAAAGCGTCGAAATGGTTGAACATGCATCGCAACAACATTTCTTCAGCCGCAGATCGGAAATCGCCCTCGACCTTCACATTTCTGCCATCGTCTTGATGTTTCAGTTCATTACGGATTCTGTTCTCGATCGCAATCAGTTCCTTTTTAGAGGGGCGTGGCTTGCCGAAGTATTCATAAATCGAACCGAGATAGGCAGCGTTTCGTTCCACACGAGGGACCTTTCCCTTCCGAGCAACGATGCGCCCTAAGATTTCATCAGCCGCTCCGGCAAGAGTTAAAGCCGAAATGCTGTCGCCTGTCTCCAAGAGTTTCACGCTCCGCTCCATTTGGATCAGCGCGATTCTACGTTTCGTCAATCGCCGGCGATGAGGACTCATATCGCAAGCGTGCTCCTAAGTTCGTCCTTCCATGATGGCGCAAAATAGAATCCATTCGAATTCATTTGCCCGACAGAAGGTCAGCCAACTCGGTGGCCCGTGATGGATCGAGCTTGCGCAGATGATCGAGAGCGTCGAGCGCCTCTGGCCGCTTGCCCTGCGCCACATAGCATACGCCGATAGCGTACCAAGCGTCACGATAATCAGGTTTCAGTTTGAGTGCTTGGCGGAAAGCCACGGCCGCTTCGGCGTTGTTGGCTAAGTGTGAATGGCCCACACCGAGGTTGTACCAAGCTTCTGGTTCATCCGGCTTGATTTTGACTGCTTGGCGGTTGGCGGTGATTGCCAACTCATGTTGGCCCTGATGCCCATAAACTGCACCGAGGTTATACCAAGCTGTGTAAAGATCCGGGCTGAGACGGATCGCTTCGCGGTAAGCCGCGATAGCGTCATCATACTTGCCTTGTCTTTCGTAAGTCGCCCCCATGTTGTTCCAAGCTTCTGGAGAATCCGGTTTCAGTTTAAGTGTTTGGCGAAAGGCCGCGATGGCCTCGTCGTACTTGCCTTGGTTCACGCAATCCACACCTCGATTGTACCAAGCAACTGGGGAGTCCGGCTCCTGTTGGATTACTTGATCATGGGCTGTACGCGATAGAAGGTCAGCCAGCTTCTCCGCCGATGACGGATCGAGCTTGCGAAGATGATCGAGAGCGTCGAGTGCCGCAGATCGGTTGCCCTGCCCTGCGTAAGCCACGCCCAGGTTGAACCAAGCGTCTGGACCGTCTGGCTTCAGTTTGATGGCTTCGAGAGAGGCTGCGACAGCATCACCGAACTTGCTCTGACTCCCATATACCAAGGCGAGGGCGCACCACGCATCTGGATCATCCGGCTTTAGCGCGGTCGCTTGGCGGAGGGCTGTGACGGCGTCATCGAACTTGCCCTGATTTCCGTACGTCAAGCCGAGCGAGCACCAAGCCTCTGGATAATCCGGTTTCAGTCTTATTGCTTGGCGCAAGGCCGCGATAGCGTCGTCGTGCTTGTCTTGAAGCATGAAGGACACGCCCAGACAGCACCAAACGCTAGCATCGTCAGGTTTCAGTTTCATTGCTTGGCGGTACGCTGCGACAGCATCGTCGTACTTGTCCTGCGTCTTATAAACCTCACCGAGGAGAGACCACGCGTGTGGATCATCCGGTTTCTGTTTAATTGCTTGGCGTAAGGCGGTGACCGCGTCGTCGTACTTGCCCTGCTCCCGATAACAGAAACCGAGGTTGAACCATGCCTTGGGGCAGTCCGGCTCGATCTTGATGGCTTGCCGGAAGCTAGCAATCGCGTCGTCGCCCCGCCCGGACTTATCATATGCCCCACCTAAGTTGTTCCACGCCTCGGCGAAGTCCGGCTTGATCTTGATCGCATGCCGATAGGCCGCAATCGCGTCGTCATTGAAGTTCAGATACCCAAAAGAACAGCCCAGCACCCACCACGCGTTGGCGTTATCGGGATACCGGCCGACCAACAGTCTAGAACGCTTGAGGTTCTCGAGGTAGTCGCCGTCCGCCTCAGCAGCACATACCGCACGCCAATCCGGGTCCGAGAAAATGGCATCCTCGCTGGCCGCGTTGGGTGGCTGGTTGAGGGGTCGCGGCAAGGAGGATGGTTTAACTTTTGCTATCAATGGGATGCCGCAGTCCGCTGGCTCGGCAAAGTTGAGCGCCTGTCCACCCCGTAGCACGGCAGAAGCAATGCCGACAACGTCTCCTTTCGCGTTGATCACCGGTGAGCCGCTGGAACCCGGCGAGATGGCAGCGGTAACTTGAAGTACTTTGGCGTCGCCCATCAATTCACGCACCGCCGAGACAATCCCCTCCGAGAGCGTTCCCTCCAAACCGAACGGGCTGCCGATGACGGCGATGCGGGTGCCGACTTCGATCTTGTCGCTTTCACCGAGCGTCAGGAACGGCAAGCCCTTCCCCTTGATTTTCAGCAAAACAAGGTCGTTCTTCGGATCGTCGGCCAAAACACCTTCGACAGGGAACAGGCTGCCATTCTCCGCTTTGGCGACTGCACTAGACGCACCCTCGATGACGTGATGGTTGGTAATGAGTTTGCCGTCGCTGGAGACAAGGAAGCCGGTGCCGGTGGCGATCTCTTTCCCGCTCGCGTCGGAGACAACGAGCAACATCACCGCCGGTCGCGCCTTCTTGGCGATAGCCTTGAGATCGATTGACTCGGTGTCGGCCCGGACTGTGCCGGCGAACGCCAAGCTCGTGGCGAAGAGAAGATGCCACACGCAACGGTTTATAGCGCTGAAGATGGGCTTCCGCATTGTGGCACCGTAAATAGCAACTATCACGCCACCAAGATGATAGCGGGGTGAAGTCTCACAGATCCTGAGTTGGCGCGGGACACAGTCGTGGAAACCTTCCTTTGCCTGTATCTGAGCCGGGTCAACAACGCAACTTCAATGGGGCCGCAACGGCCCGAGCGCGGAGATGTCCGCCGTCGTCCCTCCCTGAACTGCGAGCCGACCTCCCGAAGTAGGGATAACTGAGAATTATCCAGCGTCACTGAGGGGGCATGCATGCATCAGAACCAGACGGACGGGACGCAGGACACATATGACAACTTCTCTTTGTTCTACCGAGAGTTGATTGCGGCAACCGGCCATCTTGCCGCCGAAGAACGAATGCTAGATCAGCTAATCCAGGCATTGGGTATTTCGGCCAAGTCGTCAATCCTTGACGCCGCCTGTGGGACAGGAGACGCACTTGGTCATCTCCGCCGGCGAGGCTTCACCAACATATGCGGCATGGATGCCTCACGAGGCATGCTGAGACGGGCAAAGCAGTTAAACCCTCGGATCCGGCTCGTGCGGCGCCGCTGGGAAGAAGTCGACCTCCAATCATTTGATGTCAGCAAGCACTTCCGTCTGGTCTATCTACTCAGCCTGTCTCTACCCCATGCGGAGGGCGCCAAGCTCCCCACCATTCTCACGCGCTTTTTCAGCCTCTTGCAGGTGGGCGGGCACCTCGTTTTCGACGTCCGGAACTGGCGAAGGAGTTCAACGGGGTGCCTGCGGGAGCGCGAACGACCGCGGGGTTGTGCACGTGTACTCGGCAATATCGATGCCGTGAATCGCAAGTGGCAGGTGACGGATCGGTGTAGCTACACTTCCGATCGCCAAATCGTCGATTACGAAATAGCGGCAGCTGACCCCCATCAGGATCGCCTACATTTCAGCGTAAGCTACGCCCTTCTCACAGCAGATGACTTTGTGAGGATGCTTAAGGACGCAGGCTTCTGCCACATCGATTGCTTCAGGTTTGACGGGTGGCCGTATACGGTATTGAGGGCTGAGGTGGGGAGGAGAGCTTGATGCAAGGTAAAGTCATCGGCCTCGTCTACGAGATCACTGGGAACCCGTATTTCGGGACTGACCAGAACAAGTCTGAAGATCGCATCAGCGAGTTCCCGAAGCCCCAAGAAGTCAATCAGATAGCGAGGACACTGAAAGAACTTGGCTTTGGGGTCGAAATCATAGATGGCCCACAAGGTTTGTTAGAGAGGAGTGCTGACATCCGCCAACGATGTTCGCTGCTGTTTAACAAGTCTATTGGTTTCCGCGGTCTCGAACGCAAGATCGCCGTTCCCGCAGTCTGCCAACTTTACAATTTGCCCCTTTTGGGATCGACGGCCTATGGCATGACCCTCGCAAGGCACAAGTACCATGCGAACAGACTGCTTGCCGGATTCGGCATACGCGTCCCCAACAGCATCTTGGCGTACGAGGGGCAGTATCCTAACGGAGAAGGACTCGCCCACTTTCGACTGCCCGTTATCGTGAAGCCGAATCACGAATCGGATTCTCTGGGAATTGATGAAGATGCTGTCTGTGGAGATTCGGAGGCTGTCAAGAGGCGGGTGCGCCATGTACACGAGCGGTTCCATCAAGCTGCAGTCGTAGAGGAATTCATTGGCGGCGAGGAATGGAGCGTAGCAGTATTAGGTAACCGCCCTGATACCAAGGCACTTGGTTGTGCGGGAGTGCTGAAGAATGGCAAGAGGATTTCGGGATCACTGCAGACTCGTCTGGACGCTATCGGGGACACGATCACCTACTATATGCCCACCTTTGGCCCTGCCGTGGTGGAGGCGATGGAGTGTGCCGTAAGAGTTCATGAACTCTTCGGACTTAGAGATTACTCCCGATGCGACTTTCGACTCGACGAGAACGGAGCGCCTTTCTGCATGGAAGTCTCGACTCATCCTGATCTTGACAGCGAATCCTCGTTTGCCGCTGCCGCGATGCAAAGCATCTCCTGCTACCGAGAGGTAATAGGAGAGATCGTACGGACGGCAATGGCCCGTGAACCCGTGTTGTCAGGAGATTAACCGGCCACCAACCTCCTTTGAGGTCAATCGCTCCAGAACTGCATATCAATCAACGCAAACGGATACTCGTAATAGGACGAAGGCGGTTTCTCAAGATCGCACCAAGCAAAGGCTGCCTCGAATTTCTCCCTTTCCGATTCTTGACCCAGTTGGGAGTAGCAAGCAGCGAGCAGTCGGAACCATTTTCGGTTATTATAGGATGAAAATGTATTCTCTTCTCTCGGTTTGAGGGACTCCAACACTTCCACGGCTTCGGGCACGAGCCCCATCCCACGGAGGCATGTTGCCAAGTTGATTTTCGTCGGCATGACGTACACCTGCTCACCAGTGGTATCCGCAATCGTGAGGATCCTCGCGAAGATGGCCTTCCCCGCCCCAAAGCCAGATGTCACTGCCACCAAGACGCCATCCGCTGTATCGAGGATGAGTTCTTCGACAGTCCGAAGTCGCCCTATGCGCGCTTGGCGGATGCACTCTCGAGCCTGTTCGTGCCTACCGCGGACGATAGAGGTGACGGCGAGGTTGCAGTAGAGATACGCAATGCCGAAGTCACCGATGTCGACAGATGCGCGCATGGCACGAGATAGTAGTTCAGCGGCCTTGTCGTACTCCCCCAAGTAAAGATACTCCGTGGCGGCATTGTTTAGAGACATCACCACTTCATGGGGAACGCCCCATTCCTCAAAGCTATGTGCAAGTCTCTCGAGGATTGGCGCCGCTACCACGCTTTCCATAAAGATTACGTTTCGCCTTTGCAGGCGGGCCATACCGAGTTGGTCCCCGGCGCGATCGAAGCAAGCTTCGGCGTCCTTGAAGGATTGCTCAGCACGGTCAAATTGGTTCAGATGTGCATGGGCGACCACTAAGTCCGTGTGGGTGTCTCCTTCAGCGGATAGATCCGCCATTTCTTTGTAAAGCGCTGTTGCCTTCTGCAGATGCTTGACGCTCTGCCGAAAATCGTCCGGGCTGTGAAGCTTCAATAGACAGCGCCCCACCCAGCGATGGAAGAGGGCCTCCTCGGGAAGTGCTTTCGCGCCCTGTAGAAGCGATGCGAACAGATTCAAAGCTTCTTGATACTGCCGCGTGTGAAAGAGCAGACGGCCATGAACTGTGTCGACTGCCGTCGATAAATCGCTAGGGAGGCGAACCTTGTATGCCGAGATGAGCCCGCGAACATGATCAACGACCGAAAGTGCAGGCAGAAAGAGGCCTCCACCTAGCAAGCGTTCGGCTTCACGAAGCTTGAACCGCACCGCCTGCTCGTATTCCCCCGCTTGTTCATAGTGGAATGCAATGGTCAGAACATTTGCGTCTTCGCTTGCCTCGAGGATCTTTGCCAGTTGGAGATGGATGCGTTTTGCTCGGTGCCCTAGGGATCGATAGATTGATTCGCGGATCAGATTATGATCGAAAGTCCAGTACCTGTGCGCAACGATGTACTCGATGATTCGAAAGCGTTGTTCAATCTCGCATAATTGCTTATAGCAGTTCCCTGCAGCCAACACGCTGTCTATCGTGTCATCGTTGAAGATCTGCCCTATAACGCTAGCGACTTCCAGTGATTCCCTGCTGTTGGGTACGGCGCTATACGCTGCTTTCAAACGTCTTTCAAGCGCTTCGCGAATTGGCTGATGAATGTCCAAGTCGCGCCATTCAGAGCCCGCCTTCCACACCTCGCCACTTATTGTGAGTCTACCGTCGTTCTTAAGAACGTCCAGAGCCGACGCTACGTAAAGAGGGATGCCAGAGGTGTAGTCATGCAGTTGTTGGATTTCTACTGGGCTTAACGCACAAGGCTTCCCAAGTATCTCGGCGCATAGCGACGGAAGAGCCTCAACTGTCCATCTCTTGGCCTCGACACCAGTCCAGGAGAGTTCATCGGAATGCTGCTGCCAATAGCTTGATGCAAGCTCAATGTCGAAGCCCTCAGGTTGCCACTGCTCGGTCTTATCATTGAAACCCAACACAATACACCAACCTAATGCTCTCGCTTTGTTGACAATGTGGACCACACATGACCAGCTTTCAGAATCCACCCACTGAGCATCATCAACAACCCATAGGACAGTGCGCTTCCCCGCTAGCTCTTGGACGAACCTTACCACATGCGCGGCGGGCGACGTCCCAAACGCCACGCCAGATCTTGCGATGACCTCTTGAAGCGCATCAGCTTTGAGTAATCCAACCAAGGGGACAATATACTGACCGAATCCCGGCAGGAGTTTGCTGTAACGACTCAACAGCGAAACGTACATCGACCTGCTAACGTGTTTCTTCGAGGCAAGATCGAAGAGGGATTCGTAGATCGACGAAAGTGCGGGTTGGGCAGCCGGTAGTCCCCTGGTCTTCACGAGAAAGCAGTCGTCCTCATGTGAAGACGAAAACTGCTTAATCAGGAACGTCTTGCCGATGCCACTCTCTCCTCGTATCAGGACGGTACCACCGGAACCCTTTTCGGCTTCCAAGAATGCCGATTCTAAAACCGCAATCGCCTCCGCGTGATTCTCCATTTGCCTCTCGCCTAGACAGGCATACGCAACGGTACTAGATAATTCTCAGTTATCCCTGATAATGGCAAGTGCGGTTCAATTCTGCAACGCTTTCCGTGGGGATATTCCACCCGAAAGCGAATCGCCCACCCACACGCTGTAGCGAAGTCCGACCTTGTGTAGATTAGAACTTCATCCTATTTCGCGGGTGCCGTCGCGAGAGAACCTGTCGCTGGCTCCGCTCACTGACCTGGACGTAAATCGTGGTTGTGGTGATGGAACTGTGTCCGAGGAGACGCTGGATGTGCCTCAAGTCCACCCCATCCTCCAAGAGCAGGGTAGCAACGGTATGGCGTAACATGTGTGGTGTCACGCGCCCCGCTCCAATCTGTTTGCCGTGTCGGCCCAATATTGCGCGGATGGATTGGTCGGAGAGTCGGGAACCGCGCAGGTTCACGAACAATGGATCGTCCTCTTTGGCACATTGACGGCGCCGCCGGTCGATGTGATCAGCCAATGCTTCCTGGACGGCGTCGCAGACAATAGGTATTTCGCGTTCGCGATTGCCTTTGCCGTGCACTGAAATCACGAGCCGCTCCATATCGAGGTCCGAAATGTTCAGGGACATCACCTCGCTCACCCGCATTCCAGAAGCAAACAACAGTTCCACCAGTGCCGTGTTACGAATTCTGTTTGTTGCAGAAATCCGGTCTGCGGCGGAAGACTTGCGGCGAGTGGATCGGAGAAGCGATTTGATTGTGGTACGGGCCAGAGTTTTCGGAAGGCTGATTCCGGTTTTCACCTCGCTCCGCATCCCCGCCAGCGGATTGTTGACCAAGTTTCCGTACCGCTCCAAGCAGGCAAACATGGATTTTACGGTCGCTAAACGGCGGCGGACCGTGCGCGGTTTTGCTGCCGTCATAGTTCCGAGCCATCGCTGGATGAGATTCTTATCGACGGCGGCAATTGGAACATCACCAGACGCCTCTCCTGCAAATGCGGCAAAACGCGAAAGATCTTGTTTATACGCCTTCAGGGTATGGCGGCTGAGCTTTCGGTGGTTGGCACAGTGATCGAGAAACCATTCTATTGCACAATTCAGGGTGTTCATGAGCAGTCGACGCTGCAAGGTGTATGCCTCGCCTTTACTGACGCCAATGGAGTTCGAATGCGCAGCGGAATTGCGATTTCAGGAAAGCGATGTGGCCGCGAGAAGCGACGGCTCGCAGCGGCGACATCGCAAGTGCAGCTTGATAGCAGAGGCCAAGGCCAAAGTCTTTGGGGTTTTACAGCGCAGCAGAGCGAAGCGGGCCGGAGCGAAAAACCACAATGTCTTTGGCGGCCCGCACGGATAGTCTCGCCGTGTTCCGTCCTTCCGAAAGCGCCAGTAATGGTTTGCGACAAAGGGCGCGGGAATCTTCGGAAGCGATGCGGCCCCGACGGAGTTAGTCGGGGCGACATCGCCAGCGAATCAGGTAGCCCACGCCAGAACAAAGTCTTGGCGCTTTGCGGGCGGCGGCTCCGGGGCGAGGGGAAAGGCCGACGCGGCGAAGGCCAAGTCTTTGGATGGCTTTCTTAGTGGGAAACCAAACGCTGAAACAGCTTGCATTAGGCTTTGGGGAACAGGTCTGACTGTTTGCGTTGCTCCCAAGCCGAGTAATTAGCAGGGGCCACCCAAAACTGCTTCCACGCTTCATTCAACAAGTCATGAACGCGACAGCCGGAATTCGGTGCGGAGCAGCGGCAGTTCATCGCTTGGTAACCGGCGAAGGCTTCTTCGACGAAGCGTTTGAGTACGTTATTCGGAAAGCACAATTGATAGTCGGCGTTGGACTTGTAGCCTCCGAAGGAGTGGAGATCGCGCCAGTGCGCTTCAATCGCTGTAGCGTCCTTATGATAGCCGAGGAGAACCAATGCTTCGAGCATCACAAACATCCGCGCTTCGTCCGGCGGATGAGATGAATCAGGCGATGTTTCTACGAGAAAGGGATCGCCTCCGCGTTTGGCACAAAGGTGAAGATGACCCCAGCCATAGGCCGGGCCGACGGCAAATGCGCCGAAAAGATCACAGAGGATTTCCGTGGCCCACGCCCCCATCCAACACGTTGTCCAAGCGAGCAAATGTTGCTGAGTGGTCTTCGGACCTCTGGTCGGTTTGGAAAGTAGCGCGGCCATGTGCCCTCGCGCTGTGGTCGCGGCAGAAGTGTGAGCTTTCAGGAACGGTTCGACAACCGGGTTATTCTGCTCGGTGAGAATGAAGTGTCCAAGCTCGTGATAGAGGTCCGGGAGGTGCAGAAGAAAGTGCCCCTCCTTCAGAGGAACGCGCAATAGGTTGAGAGCGGGAAATGCGTGGAAGTAGGAGGAAAAATGCGATTGGCAGGACACCACCGGAGGAATGAGCGGATACATCAACTCCTCTGCGATGTCGGCGACAAGCCGAGTCATGAGCGTATCTTCCGGGTTAATACGGTCGAGCGCTGCGAAGCCGACGCACTCAATAAAATCCAACTCATCCACAAGAAGTTTGTAGGCGCGCAGACGAATCCCTTGGGTTTTGGGCTTTTTGTAGCGAGGGTCTGTGAGAAGATTCTGCAAATCTGGGATTAGCGAGTTAACGTGATTCCGGCACGTCAGCGCCAACGCGCGAAACTCTGGCTCAAATTGCTTCGAGATTGCGCCTTGTAGATGGCGGGCACGCTCAAGTAACTGCCCGACGGAACCGGCGAGATAATCGTCCAGCATCATACGCCGCGCAACTTCAAACGCATGTCGGCTCTCTCTTGGTCAAGCAGGCTCGCCAAGTCTTCAAGGTCGTCGAGCGTGCGGGGGCTAATTTGCTGCGTCCGCAGTTCAGAAACAATTTCGGCCAGTCGCGATGCTGGTATGCTCGCGCGTTGCTTCCACCTAATCTCCAAAAGCTGAATAGAGGGAGCGGCGGTCTTTTCGTCCTGCATGGCTTCGAGGAGAGAAACCACCGGTGCTACAGCTTCTTCGGTCGGGCTTGTACCCGAGTTAAGGTCCAGAAGAAGCCGATCCACAGAACGTGCATAATTGCGGACGTGTTGGTAGCTGCCAGCATAGATTCCGGTTTCGCTCATGCTTTAACCTCCTCTTCGCGGAGTTCGATCTCGTGTTGATCGAATTCACCTGCGTCTTCGAACAGTCGACGGTCATTGAGTTTGATGGTGATGGGGTAGCGGGTGCAGTCCTCCGGTCGTGACCAGGTCAGGGTGGTCAGACGGTAAACGTCCTCTAGACACTGCTCGATGGGAAGAGGGCCGAATAGCTTTTTCACGTGCAACGGATAGACGGTGCCATCGCGCGGGAACGCGCGTCCGGTTGCACAGAGATAACCCTCTTGATCATTCGGGAGATAATACGCTCCAACCTGTGGATTCCTTATGATTGGACGTTCGTGCCCGTTGCTCATAACGTCAAATAGCCGTAGTGAGGTAAAGCTCGACTTGCCGATTTCAAGGCAAGTAAACGTGACGTTGGGCGCTACGTAGCCGTCAGCTATGAGAGCGTCTATCGCAGCCTTGGCCCCGCGGATTTCGGACTCGAACATACGACCATCGCGGTGCATGCTGATGGCGCGAGCCAGTTCGCCGGTGCGATTGCTGTAGCTCCGTACCGCATCAATAGTCAGTTTTTGAAACTCATCAGTATGAAGCTGTTCCTTCTGTCTGCACTCCATCCCGTGTGTCTCGATAAAGGCGCCGCCTCGCCCAACAGTCGTGAACCCCGCGTAATTTGCCTTCACGTCCACGCCAATGGTCAAGTCCGCGTGCATCGGGTCGGCTAGCACAAAGGGCCATTTTTCGTTCGTCAGAAGCACCTTGTTCAGCGCGACATTGCGCATGTAGCCATCCAGCTTGCCCCGCTTATCGCTGCGTGCAACGTAAATCATCTGCCCGCCATTAGTTCGGAATTCGTAACATTCAGACCCGACGGTCGTGTGAATCACAGCGGCAGTGACATCGCATTTCTTCCGAAGTGAACGAATGGCATAGGCAGCGAGTTCATCTTGGTGCCGTTGCTTGCGGTCCGCTGGTTCGTGGATCATCACCACCGCAAAACCCACTCGAACGCCACGGTGCGAAGCTGATTCCATAAGGGCTAAACCCTGTTCAACGAAAGTGCGTCCCTTCCGATCATCATAGGTGATCACTTCGGGTGCGTAGGGTACTTGTTGCGGATAAAGCGCATCGACTTTCTTGCATAGGTCTGCAAGAAACTGCGGCCCCCAACTCTGCCGGATAGTTTCTGGCATAAAGAAAAACTGCCGCTGAAATGGGTCCGAGATGAAAAGTCCTACCGCCTTGTTGAGAAGGAGTGCGGGGCGCGTCTTCCCGAGGTCTTCTAGCGTGGTCTGCTGGGCTCCGGGTGTCCCCTTCAGGGATAGAATCTTGTCGCCGCCGAATTTCAGATCGGGGACTTGGAACATTTTTGGGGGCACCACGACGGGCTGTGCAGCGAGGCGAACAGAGATACCTCCCATCACGAGCTTGTTGAGTTGTGCGTTCACAAACTCCCCAATTGCGATGCGCCGGACATGTGGTGGAAGGAGTGTCCGGCCGTGCCCTCGCCGAACGCGTGGATCCGAAGTTTCAAAAACTTGATGGCAGAGGGTAGCCGGCGCTGCGCGGTTCTCCCCTCGACTGTTGAAGTAGTGGACAACGCAACTGTCCTTTGGAAGTTGCACTAATTCCGGTGGAAGAGGCTTTGCCGACCGCTCTTGGAGGTATTCGAGTAAGTTCACCTGGTGGCCGTTGTCCGAGAACACGTATTCCTGCACGGTCAGTTCTTCCCAATCGGTCAGCCTTACCTCGAACCATTCGTGGCCGAAATGGAAGATGGCATGGCTCATCTTGTAGCGGTGGAAATCGCGTCGGTCCATTCTCGCTGGCAATGGCTGAACAGAGACGTATTTATGCCGAACATCGACGCAAAGTCCGATACTGCCACTCTCCAACGCCATCGCCCGCACTAGGAATCCGTCGTGGAGACCGATACCGTTCTGTACTTTCGCAGCACTCTTCTCAAAATAGGCACCACCGCTGTTCGGTTGCCAGAGATGATGGTGCTTTCGTAGGGCGGTTTGAACTGAGAACTGTAGGAACCGGATCGCGATGGGCTGTGTTACCGCGTCAAGATTGGCGAAGTTCAGGGGTAACGTTTCGTCACTCCGGTCAAGATAAACGGCACGCCGCACGAGCATGTGCTGTGCGGCTGGTTCTGCGTCGCCTTCGCGGACGGCGATCCACGGAGAACCATCGCGTTCGATGAAGCTCACTGGTGACCTCAGCGCGCGAGCGAGTTGCGTCACGAGGATGTTCAGATTGCGATAATACTCGTCTTGTTCCGGCGAAAGCCCTCGCACACGGTAAAGGCGGTAACGTGCCGAGAGGTCGGTGAGGCTTTCGATGCGGTAAACGTTGGTTTCAAGTGTATTCATGATAGTGAACTCCAACAGATTTTGCGGAACGTGCACGTTTGGCAGGTCTTCGGATCCCAAGCAGACGGAAAATCATCGGGGCGTAGTTCGTTCGCGTCCTTCCCGTCGCACGCAAGCTGCATGGCGAGAATCCCCTGTGCAATGCGATGATCGGTTGCTTCGACATCGGCCTCTTCGATTACATGATGACGAACAAATCCACGCAGAAGTTGAACCTCCAACAACTCAATGTCCGTCTCTCGCCAACGCGCTATGTCAGCAGGAAAGTCGCGGTGGGGCTTCGCGCGTGTGAGTGCGATGGCATAGGTGACCAATTGGTCGCGATAGTCGTGGACGCCGAACGTATGAACCTTCCAGTCTACGATGAGTGGAGGGCGGTCCGCGAAGAAGGCGATTAAATCGGGCACTGCACGTACTTTTGCACCGGAATGGTCGAACAAAAGCGCGCGTTGAGCAGCGCAGTAGGTGCTATTGCGCAACAGTTGTTTGAACTCGGACATTCCGTAGAGATTTCTAAACGCGGTTTCCACATCCTCCCATGCCAGTCTAACCTCTTCGTCAGAAACACTCCCCCCATACTCGACTGCGTAAAATGCAGCGAACGCTGTTCCTGCGTTGGTTAAATTCAGTCCCGGTTCGCGAAGGCGATGCTGACGGCCAAAGGCAAGTTGGGCATCAAATAATACGCGCGCCTCGTTCAATACGTCGTTCAGTAATGGTCGCTCCCCTCGGTTCAAAGCCGGAGCTAGCACTGTCTCAACGATACTGTCCACAATCTGTCCTCGCCATGCGGACACCGATTGAAGTTTTGAGAGCAAGTAAGCCTCGTGTCGAACAGGGTCTCTTGCTTGCGCCGATGCGCAACAGGCCTTGTAAAACCACTGACGCTGGCACTTCCTGAAAACCCTGTTCTTGGAGAACGACCAAATCATGGCGCATATCACCGTTTGCGTGACCGCAGGAACTGAAGGTATTCCAGCAAGGCTTCCTCCTCCTGCATCGTGGTGTTGCCGAGGCGGGCTGCAAATCGAGCTTTAGCTGGAGATTTACTGGCGGCTGGTATGGGGTAGCCCGCCAGTTCCATTGCCACCGAATATGGGCAGTCATACAGTTCACATAGCCTGTGAAGAACTTGGGGAGACGGGTGCTTGATTTTCCCACCCTCCAACTGACTCAGGTAGGCGTTAGATACTCCGGCTTTGGCCTCGACCTCACGCAGCGTGAGTCCGAGGTTGTTCCGGGCATCCCTCAACATCGTTGCGAGTTTCAGTTCGTTATTCACGGCGCTTACAATACAATGCGTGCTTGATATGTCAAGCACCAACTAGAGGGACCGGTCGTGTCCGATGTGGCCGCGAGAAACCACGGCTCGCAGCGGCGACATCGAGGCGGCATCGGATCGCCACCCGCAAAGCCAAAGTCTTTGGGGTTTTGCAGCGGAGCACCGCCGTTTGTGCCGAAGCGAAAAGGCACGAAGTCTTTGGCTGCCCGCGCGGATGGCTGCGGTCCCGGTGACAACGAAACCAGTTCGCGGATGCGATGTGAAAGCGGACGGTCAGATTTGAGCAAGCGCTGTGGCCCCGACGGAGTTAGTCGGGGCGACATCGCCAGCGAATTGGATAGCCAATGCCAGAACAAAGTCTTGGCGCTTTGCGGGCGGCGGGGCAAAGCCGGCGCGGCAAAGGCCAAGTCTTTGAATGGCCTATGGGGTCGGGCTACGGCACCAGCCGTACGCGGTAGAACCGGACGGGTGCGTTCGTCGTGCCGCCGCTGTCGAGGTAGTTGGTCGTCGCGTCCCCGCCACCTGAGATGAGGATATTCGCGCTGAGGTTTGAGTAACTGCCGCTGAGATTCGATGTGGCCTCCACCACGTTGGTCGTGCCGCCGCCTGTGTTCCAAGTCACCCGGATGTCATCACCTTCCTGCACAACCGAGGTGATGCGGAAGGCCGATGCGCTGTTCGTGGGGTTAGTGCCAGCCCAATACTCATGAAGATTGGACATGCCGTCCCCGTCGGGATCGTCCTCGGCCCGAGAGTGGTCTAACTCCAACCCTGTGGGATGACCGAAGTAAAGTTGCATCCACCAATCGGGGATGCCATCGCCATCGCTGTCCTCCGGCGGCGGACCACTTAACTGGCTGAGTCTCACTCGATAGAAACTTGTCGGTCGGTTTGCTCCACCTACATCCGTTACCTGTTGGATGCCGTCGTTTCCGGGGATATTATCCACGGCGGTGGTCCACGCACCGCCGATGAAGTCGCAACGCTCAAGGCAGTAGTATTTTTCGCTGACAGAAGTGAAACTTACTCGAATATTCGCGCCGATTTGTTCAATGGCTGTAATGCGGAGGACACTGGCCGAGTTTGTTGGATCGGTGCCGGAGAGGTATTCCTCCCAGGCAGCCTTGCCGTCGCCATCCACATCTTTCAGTTCCTCGACATCGAATGTGTCATTGGTCAATCCATAGTTCCTGAGCCACGAGATCGGCGTTCCCCTAGCCGTGAAGATGTCCTGTCCAACACGCGTGGGATCGTCCGAGTCCACCCCCATAGATGATCCGAGTTGTCCGTTGCTGCCGTTGGGGGTTCTATCGAAGACCGTCTGACTCTCGGCTGATTCGTTAAAGTTCCAATAACCGACCAAGCCAACTTCATTACCTGTGAGTGAACGATACATTGTGGAACGAATCTCGTCCTCAGTGCGCGCATAATTCCATATACGCACTTCGTCAATTAAGCCGATCATGAATTCTCCCCAATAGCCTGTATAGCCGATCTTCAACTGGTGGTTAGCGTCAAACAGGAGCGGTGTGCTCACGCTGTAACTACCGCCTCCCACGACCTGCCCATTCACTAGGATGGCGTAGTTCGTCGGGGTGACCACACAACCGATGTGATACCAAGTGCCGACGGTGTACGTGAAAGCGGCATCTGCTGCCGTGGTTATCCAAGAACTCCCGTCGCCGATGTCAGCGTGAATTTGATTCCCGGACTGGAGTTTTAGATCGAAGCTACCGTCACTTGGACTGCGGGATCCGATCAATCCCAGAATCGCTGTGGGGTTCATTGGCTTAGCCCACATCTCCAGAGTAAACGTTCCACTGAGTGAACCGGTCGTGCTAATTACAACCTGATCACCACCGTCGAAGCTCAACGCTGCATCTTTCACAAGACTGAACACAGTGTTATTGCTGACGGTTACCGTGCCATCCTGGTTGCAGGATGCCCGGACAAGATACTTGGCTCCTGATGGTACCAGCGTCGTATCCCACAGGAAATAACCCGACTGGCAAGACAGCGCCGAGGCACCCGGGATGATTGTCCAAGAGCCTCCGCCGTTGCCTGAATACTCCAAGCGGACTGTATCGTTGCTTCCCCAAGACAGTCCTACTGCTTGCCAGGCAATCGTATTCGTGCTCCACCATGCCTCTCCACCCACAGGCGCGTACAACCACAGCAGTCGTCCTGCCGGTGTCTTCGACGCCTGCTCGGTTCCGCCATACGCCCCCATGTTTCGCTGCCCCTCGTTGGCGGCATGGAACGGCGTGCTGTTGGGTGCCGGTTCACTGCCCGCATCGCCGTAGCCGGTGTCGATGCCGCAACTGGTCGCTGAATCTGGGGTCCACGCCCCTCCGTGGTAACTACCCGCCGTGCTTTGCAGGTGATAGTCATCGCTTCCCGCATCTACGAACAACGGGTCGAGACTGAAGCTGTGGCTGTCCTGCCCAGTCGCCGTCCGCCAGGCGGCCAGCGTCGCCCGGGCACCGGCGGAATATCCCACCGCCGCCCCGTTCGTCGCGATCAGCAGGTTGTAATCCGAGTCTGGTTGCCCGCTTCCATTGACGTATACGGCGTAGTCGCCAGTACCATCCGCGATGATCGTACAGTTGCGGATGACGTTGTTCAAAGCACCGTAGTATGGGTACATCCACACGCCGTATACGCCATTCCCAATCACTGTGCAGTTTTCCACCGTGGCATACGTAGTCCAGTAGATGTAAATCCCCGCCCCTGACTCACTGTCTGTACTTTCCCGCGCCAAACAGTTTCGAACGGTGCTGCGCGCACCACTCACATAGATCGCATTGTAGCGATTGCTGCAGGCGTCGATCCGACTCAGAAGAACATCACTGCCCGAAGCATGAACTCCGTCCCCACCGCCCGTGACCTTCATCCAACTCTGCGGCAGCGTCGGATACTTCGTACTCGTAGCCGTGGTGAGGTTCACGTAACTGGCGCTGATATCCCACCCGTAGCTGCTCGATCCCGTGTCGCCCCGATTGATCGTCACCCCGTACGGCGACGCAACAAAGCTCACGGGTGCATTAGTCAAACCGCTATGGGCACCGCTCACCGTGATGTCGTTGGTCAAATTATAGGTGCCGGTATCAATCCGAACAGTGTCGCCCGGTTCCAAATCGTACGTGTCGAGCACGGATTGCATAGTCGCTTTCGGATCGGCCGGCGTGGTGCCAGTGTTGGCATCATTGCCCGGTGCCGTGCACCACTCGTCGTTGGTCGTCGAACCATCGTTGACGTAGTAAATAATCCCTGCCCCGACGCGATAGTTGGCGAGACTCTGGTCAAAAACCGTCGGGGACTGGTTGCTGGTCAGCTTCAACCGATATAGCGAACCAGAAGTGTACCCGCCGATGTTCCACGAGTACGTTCCGTCCGACACCCCCACCGCACCCGCGCCCGGAATCGCGCTGAAGGAGCCGCCTCCGTCGGACGAAGACGCCAATTGCAGCGTGTCGCCCGCCTGCCAGCCGGTGCCCACCCAAGTCCAGCGCACCATTACCGGCGTGTTGGTGTCCAAGAAGTTCTCGCCACCGACCGGCTCGTACAACCACAGCAGTCGTCCTGGCGGCGTCTTCGACGCCTGTTCGGTACCGCCATAGGCCCCCATGTTGCGCGCCCCCTCATTGACTGCGTGCAGCGGAGTCGCGTTTGGTGATGGCTCGCTGCCCGTGTCGCCGTAGGCGGTGTCGATCCCGCAACTGTTCGTCGAATCTGCTGTCCACGCCCCGCCGTGATAGCTGCCCGCCGTGCTTTGCAGGTGGTAGTCGCCACCCGCCGCATTCACAAACAATGGGTCACCAACCAGACTGTGACTGTCGGTGCCAGTCAACTTGCGCCAAGCACCCAACGTGAGGTACAGGTTCCCGCCGTGGTCCTTGCCCATAGCCGCACCATCTGTCACGTGAAACAGGTTGTAGTCACTGGTTTCATTAAATGACCCCTCCCAGCCAATCCCGTAATGACCCGAACCCTGAGTAAGGAATATGTTGTTCTGGATGGTATCGTTGCTGGAGTAGTAGACGTACAATGCAGCGGTACTGCCCTGAAGAGTACAGTTGCGCACCACAAGGTCGTGCGTCGTGTACCCCAAGTAGATCCCATAGGTTCCGTCGTGGGCCAAACAGTTCTCAACGACGCTGCCGGCATAGTTGCCTCCGAGCCAGTTTCCAACCTCAATGCCGACACTGGCATTGTTGGACGCATCAATCCGGCTCAACAGGCAGTTGTTCGCCACAAGATAGACACCAAGAGACCCGCCTGTCAGTTTCATCCAACTCTGGGACAGGGCGGGGTACTTCGTACTTGTCGCCGTGGTCAACTTGACGTAGTCGGCATCGATCTCCCAGACGTAATTGCCCGACTCGGTGTTGCCCCGATTGATCATCACCCCGTACGGCGACGCTTGGAATACCACCAGAGCTTCGCTTGATCCGCCGACCGTCGACCCCACCGTAATGTTGTTCGTCAGGTTGTACGTCCCGGTGTCGATTAGCACCGTGTCTCCCGGCTGCAAGGTGTAGGTGTTCAGCACCGCTTGCACGCTTGCCTTCGGATGCGCGGGATCAGTTCCCGTATTCGCATCGTCGCCGGGCGCCGTACACCAGACATCGTTGTTTGTCGAAGAGTCATTGACGTAATAGAAGTTGTTGGATCGGGCTGGGTCCGTGCCGTAGATGCACACTTCGTCGTAGTCGGAGACGCCGTCACCATCGGTATCAACAACAGTTGGGTTACAGGAGAACCAGTACTTATAGAGATTGATTAGCCCGACATGGTTTGGATCATCTTGGGGGCCGTACCCAAGACCCCCGAACCACTTCACCTCCCAACTGTCGGCCAGCCAATCGCGGTCGGTATCCACAACTGGGCCGAAAGTCGTGTAGTTCGTCACTGCCACCGGATTGAGGCGCATGCTGTTCGTGCCCCCCGGGGTTCCGTCGGTGTAAGTGACGCCTACCCATTCGACCATCTGCGTGCCGTCAGACCCGCGCAATGATATGTCGAACTGACTGGAGAAAAGACGTAGCACCGTTGGGGTTGAACCGCGCTTTACGCCGTCAATGTATATCGTTGAAGGCACGCTGAGACTGGAAACCAAGAGTGGGTTCAACAAGGAATTCGCTTGGCTGAGGGCCGAAACCGCCGCGTTCGTCTGCCCAGTCCTCAGATAGCACCAGTAGGAAAGCCACGGGATATCGGCAACGTCCGTCTCATTACTGCGGGCAAAAGCAAGATCAGAAAGCGCCGCGCTGTATTGCTCTGTGCTGTATTCAAACACTCCGTTAATGTAATTAGTGGCCGCTTGGCCGCTGGCAAAGCTGACGCCCGGCCCACGCAACAGTTGTAGGTTGTACGCCGCGACGGCAGCAAGAAAGTCATTGCTGGCACCGACACTATCGATGGTGGCGTAGAAATCAGCGATGGCGTTCGTTGTGGCCCCGAGTTTAGCATAGGCGATACCGCGTGCCATCTGCGCCCGATAGTAGTTCGCGTCCAGATTCAACGCGGCAGTGTAATTGGTGATCGCAAGGGCATACTGACCTTGCTCGTCATAAACCCAGCCGAGGTTGTAGAGCAGGGCGGCGTTGTTGGTGCTGAGGGCGATTCCAGCCTGTAGTTCCGCCACCGCGTCAGCGAACCGTTTCTGGGCAGCCAAGGATTTGCCCTTGTTTACGTAAGGGGACAGGTAAGCGGCGTCTAGGCTCTTGGCGGTGTCAAAATCCGCGTCCGCCCCGGCAAAGCTGGCGAGGTGGATGCGAGCAAGGCCGCGATTGTTATACGCCATAGGCCAGTTAGAGGAAACGATTGCGGCGGCGTAATGCGCCTCGGCGCCCGCGTAGTTGCCGGCCAGGTAGTCATCATTACCGGCAAGGACTTCGTCGTAGGGGGCGGCTTCGGCCGAATGCGCAACTACAACCAAGAGGCAAAGGCACCACATGCACGCGTGCAGGCTGTGTTTCATAGTCCCTCAGTAAGGAAACCAGTACAGGCCGACGCACGTGTTTCCGACGCACGAACAGTTTGATGGACAGCTGGATCCACCCGAGTTGTACGAGACCGTGTTGCACGCGCACGTTTCGACGGGCACGCAGGCGCACACCACCTCGGTGCCGCATGTGGCAAGACCACCTGCGGGTGAACCGAGTTCCTCGGCCAAGTCCGGCTTCACGTAGGCGCGCAGGTCGGAGACAGCAAATACCATCGGCGGCTCGTTCTGCGCTTTGATGTCGGCATTCTGCAAAGTGTGATCAGGGATTTTTTTCTGTTCGTCGCTCATACACCAACCTCCAAGAGTGCGCCCCGCTTGGGTACGACGCGGCGGAGCAATTCTTTCAACACACCGATGCGCGCTTGGCATACCGGGCCGAGTACCGTGACTTCGCGTGGCACGCGACCCTTCACGCCAGCAGCGCCCAAACAAGCAGGTCCGCAAGCGCAACAACGGCACTCGGAGAGTGCCTGTTGCTCTTCCAAGCGACGGCGTTTGTCGTGATCGAAATGAAGCGTGCGAGTCGCGGCGTCATACCACCCGTAGGCGCCCGCGCTGGGGGTGCCAGCACCTTCTTCGGGTACATCGAAAAACGAAGTGACGATATTCGGCGGAGCGAGGCAGAAGTGTGTCGCTACATTGAAGCTGTATCCCGAGCACAGTGATTCAAACGAAATGGTGGGGTGGCGCACTTTCACACCGAGGCGGGCGCCTAGGTCCAGGGCCTTGCCAAATTCTGCGACATACTGCTGCCAAAGGGGTGGTTGCGCGGCGTCTGTATCCACCCAAGGCGTCTGAAACATCATGCACAAGTCCAGTCGTACTCGCCCGATCTCTCGTGCAACAAACTCCACAATCTCGCCTGTGCGGTGGACCGTGAGTTCCGTAACCGTCGTCTTCATGCAAAGTTTCTTGCCGCGTTTCACCACTGCGCGCGCCAGCCGTAACGGGCCGTCGAACGAGTCGCGTCCGTCCTGCCGGGGACGTTGCCGGTTCTGGATGTCGCGCGGGCCGTCCAGCGACACGTTTACTTCGTCGAAGTGTTCGGCGATCCACTCGGCCTGTTGGTCGCTGATCTGTCCACCTGAGCAGAGACGGAGGAACGTAGGCACACCGGAACGATCGCCGGTCTCCCGCACAATACCGACGCACTCTTGGAAACATGTCCAAGCGAATGTCGGCTCTCCGACCCCGTGAAAGAACGCCCGCACAGGCTGGCGCGCCTCCCGGGCGCGCGTCGCCATAAGTTCCAGCGCGACGCGGCAAAACTCCTGATTCAGTACCGAGCGGTTGGCATGCGCGGGCGTGCCGTAGCAGTAAACGCAACGCTGCCCGCACATGTTACTGGTCATAATGGTGACGTTGGTGGGTGGAAACCCTAGTTCGTCGCGTGATGGTTCTGGTGGCGCCGACGGCTCACCGAGGTTCGAGCCGACATCCACAAATCCTCGAAACCTTTGTGCGCCCGCTTCGTTGCTGCGCAGCACCAAATGCGAGACCGGCGCATACACAATCCAATCGTCGCCGTCAGGAAACACCAAGCATTTGGGGGCGTCAGGAAGATTCATGGAGATCTCCGTTTAGCCGGACGCGATCGGCCTCTTCGAATAATCTCAACTGCATCAGAATCCGCCAGAGCGTCAGCGTCTGCGTAACGCGACACAACTGGTTCGGCGGCGCGTTGCAGGATGGCGGCGTGTGAAATAAACGACAGCCGCCCGAGCAATGCCACTTGGCGAAGCACCGCCGGCACCGCGGGATATTGGCCACGCCGTAGGAGCGCACCCGAGCGAGCTTGGCCGGATCTATGCGAACCGCCTTTTCCGCCACATCCACCTCGCCAATCGCGTAGTCTGGCGCTTGGAGCGACCCGCGATGGTTGGCGCCATAGCACGCCGAAACCAAACCATCTGGGGCGACGACGAAGTTATCCTCCGCAACCATGCAGTTAGACTGTGCCAGTCGCTCGGTCTGGGCCGTGGTGAGCTTCAACTCGACGCCCCAGAGCCGCGCGACGCGCCCTGCAGCCACCACCCCACTGACAAACTCTGCCGGCGCTGGACTTCTCAACCCCGTCTCCAGGCAGCGCCCATGTTCGATCAAAGGTTCAAGATTGATCTTCGTGGGCTGAAACTCACGGCAGAAATACTCTACCACCTCCGGCAATCGCTTAACGGTATGCTCATCCACGCTGCAACGCAGGGCAAACGGCAGGCCTTTATCCCTGAAGATCCGCACATTGCGAGCGACGACCTCATGAGTCCCTTTGCCAGAGCGCGTAGGCCGGTAGAAATCGTGCATGTCGGCCGGGCCATCCATGGACACCAGCGCGAAAGACAAATGTTGCGCCACCCAGCGTGCATGCGTCTCTGACATGAACGCATTGGTGGTGCAGGCAGAGCGGAAAGGCACTCCCAACTCCGCCGCCAACTCTCGGCCCAGCACATCTGCAAACTGCACCAGCTTCCAGGCAACGAAGGGTTCGCCGCCAAAGTAATAAACCATCAGGTGCTTCCGTTCGTCACGCCGGACCACCGCTGCCTGAAAGCGCAATGCCGCCTCACAAACCTCCGGGCTCATGTACGAACAGTCAAGCGATCCGGCACCAGGCGCACAGTAGAGACAGCGCATGTTGCAATCGTTGGTGGGCAGTAGACTCACGTAGGCTGGTGAGAATGGTCCGGTGCGCTCTCCCGGTCGGATCGGATTCGCCCGCCGCAAGGACTCGCCCAAGGGACGCGCTTGAGGTGATAGGCCGGTTAAATCCCCCGAAGCCAAGCCCGCTCGCAATTCCGCTGCCACCGTTGGATTGACGAAGCCCGTTACTCCGTGCAGCGGCGCGTGCAACACGAAGTTGTCCCTGAAGGGCACTAGAAAGATGTCTTCTAAAACACTCGGCATGTTCCCGGCTCCAGCGCCCGTTCCAGCATGGCGCGTGTGATCGACTGAATCATTCGGCAACGCGGCGACTCCCCGTCAACGGCTGCGTAGGGCTGCAGCCCCTTGACCGGGCAATCGCCCGCACAATTCCACTTTGCAAAGCAACGGGCACACAGCGGCTTGTTATGTACGGTCAGCGAACGCAGATGCGCCAGCCGTTCCTGATCAAAGGCGAAATGGCCGGTCTCGCAGTCGAAGCGGCCAAAGTGATATGTCTTCGCCAATGGATCGGCAGCATGACAGACCTCAAAGCAAGCGGTCACGTCGCCCTCATGTGTGACGTTGAAGGGGTCCTGTGAGCACCCACAGAAACTGGCAAATGCACCCATGACACGGGCCGCAGAGAACCGCACCCGCGCTCCGCGCGCCACCGCCCGGTCAAGTGCCGCCACGAAGTTGTCGGCAAACAACTTGGGAAGCGGGACGGCAGAGGGTATATTGCGGCAGCGTCCGCTCAAAAACACTGGCTCAAAATGCAGTAGTTTGCACCCGGTGCGGTCGACGTAAAAATCCACCAACTCTGCCAGGCGTGAGACGTTGTTCTCCGTTACCGTGCAGCGGATCACGAACGCCGTGCCGTGACGGCGCAGCACCTCGACGAACGCCATTACGGCATCGAACGAACCGCCGCCGCACAGGCGCGGTCGCTGGCGGTTCTGCAGGTCCGCATCGCCGTCGAGCGAGAGAGTCACTGTGCGAAACGTCCGCGCGACATACTCGGCGCGATCGTTCGACATCACACCATTGGTGGCCAACCCAAAGGTGAGTCCGTTGACTTTTTCGCGTGCGACGGCTTCGCGCGCGTACTCGACCGCGCTCGTCAGCGCGTCCCAAGCGAGGGTCGGTTCGCCGCCACCATGGAAACCAACCCCTACGGGCCGTCTGACCTCGCAGGCGTTACCCACGACGAAATCAATCGCCGCTTGCCAAACGTCAGTGGGCATAGTGCAGCCATCGAACTCGCCAGCTCGCGCATAGCAGTACGTGCAGCGCAGGTTGCAGCGGTTGGTTAGGAACAGCGTCACAAAGGTCGGTCGAAAAGGCCGCTGCGAAGGAAGAGGCTCAGGTCGCCGGTCCACGTTGAGCCAATCGAGACCACCCAGGCGAGTGCGGATCTGGGGATCCACCGCATCCCGCTCACCGGTTTCGAGATAGCCGCGCAATTGCGCCACGCAATTGGCGTTGGCGTACACTACCCGGCCCGCCAGCGGAGCGTAAACAAGGTAACCGTCCCGGTGCGGGATGGCGAATACATCATGCTGGTTGACCAGTTGCATCTAGGCACCGATGCTGGGATCGGACGCGCTGATCCGTTGGTGGTAACTGGCCCCTTTCGGTGCCTTCGGAAATGACCCTGCCGTGACCACGAATGCGCCTGTCACGGCCACACCCAACTCCGAAAGCTTGGCAATAAACTCGCGCGCTTCCGTCTCGACCCGACCCGTCCGCGCTTGGTACTCTGAAGCGATCTGGCCCAGTGAGTGTGTCCCATCGCAAAGCCGCCACACGCTGCGGCCAACCGCGTTGAAGCGATAGCCAAGGAACTTCCCTACCCCTGTATTGGTCCACAGAATCATACCACCGTCTGTGGTCGGCAAGGCCCGATATGCTGGATTGGGACTAGGATACTCGGGAAGGCGCACGCTCTGCGAAGTCGGCGACGAGTGACCACGCGATTGACTCCGCAACAACGCCGCCGTCACACCGACCACCGCCGCAGTGCCGGCAAGGCCGCCTGTCCAAAGCAAAAACTGTCGACGTGTGATCCGCGCAATTTCCGGTTTATCTGAAGGAGAAGAATTCATGAATGTGCCCCCTTTGGAACATCAGCGGACAATTCGCTTGCAGCGGGATATGGTGAGGTTAGGTGGTCTAGGCCGACGAAAGCATGAGAACTCCCCTGCCAGCTTAGGTTCAAGTTGGCGGACAAAAGACTTTGTTGTTCGTCTCGCATCCACTCACCCGAAACGACACTGCGTTTCCGGTGATGCTGGCTCCAATACCAGCACCCGGCCGAGTTGCGACCCGAACAACTGCCGGATGGTCACCTAGCATCCGGCGCGCGCCAATTACGACTATTCGACGATGCGGGGAGTGACCCAGCCCCGAACTTGCCCCGAAAAACTTCGGGGTGAACTTTCGGGGTCAATTTGGCGTACGATTCGGATTCTCGCAGGTTCTCCGACGGATGGTACGCCCGCCCTGAGTCGAAGCGTCTTGGCTTCTCCGAACGCAGATTACGCTCCGACAGGCCGCTTAAGTCAAGTTTATTCCTGCGCGATTCCGGGTGATGGGAGGTTGGGGTTATGTTCGAGACTTCGGGTATTCAGTAGAAGTTTACGTAACACCGACCTCAACATACGTGCTCCGTCATCTCTGAAAGCGCGCTTTGTCAACACCTCTCGCTGTTTGTTCTTCGGGTCGTTCCCAGTCATCTCTTCGCCCTCACTGGGGCATGGATTTGTTCCAGCAGTGTGTCGCATTCAGCCGTCGAGTCCGCCGGGGCGGCTCATAAGGGAGTCGCGCTTACACTGCCTTGGATCGACCTCCTGTCAGCTCGCGATACGCTTCCCGCCGACTCCACACGTAGAACGTCGCCTCGGCCAGGTGGCGGGCGACGGCGCCAATGGCTTTGCCATGGCCCTTGCGCAGCCGCACGCGCCGATACAACTGGCTGACATGGCGTTGGGGGCGGCGCTGATGATACAGCGCCACGCTGTTGCCCGCTTCGGCAAAGGCCCACTTTAGGTATTGGCTGATATCGGTACGCAGCGCTCCGAAACGGGTTTTGTCCCCGCTGGCATGGACCCGCGGGGTGGTGCCGGCGTAACTGGCCAGATGCGCCGCGCTGGCAAAGCGGTCGATCTGGCCGAGTTCCAGCGCGATGGTGGCAGCCAAGATGACACCGATGCCGGGCAGCGTCTGCAGCAACTGCATCTCGGGCGTGATCTGCACCAACTCTTGGAGTCGCTGCTCGATGGTCTGGATCTGCTGCTGGACGAAGTCCAATAGCTGCAACAACAGCTCGCTGACAAAGCGGGTCTGCGTCGGCAACACTTCCAGGCGCTGGCGCAATTCCGTACGGGCTCGCGGCCCATAGGCGTCGGTGAACTCGCTGTGCTGGCGGCCGTACTTGGCCAGCGTAGCCGTCAGACGGTTCTTCAAGCGTGTGCGCTGCGCGCTCAGCATCAGGCGGGTGCGGGTTAACTCGCGCAGATCGCGCAGATCGGCGGAGGGGATCCACACCGTCGGCAACGTGCCGTTGCGCTGCAGCCGATTCAGGCCGTGGACATCGAGCTTGTCGGTCTTGTTGATCATGCCCATCATCAGCTTGGCCTTGCGCGGGTGCACCAGCAACGGGCGCAGACCCGCCTGCTCGATCTCGCTGACGATCCAATACCAGTTGCCCGTGGCTTCGACAGCCACCGGCGTGTCGGCTTCGCAGCCACGCAGGGCGGCGCGGATCGCGTCGGGCGCATGCTCGATGCGTCGTTGGCGAGCCACCTGCGTTTGGATATCTTCTCGTTCCATCACGGTGTAGTACTTGTGACTGTCAAAACTGATATACTCTCTCATGCGTGCCTCTGTTCTGGTTACCCAACCAGTGCGATTATAAGCGCGAGGCGGACATTGCTCCGCCCGGAGGCGCGCTTTCATATATTCAGCCGCATACGGATCAACGACTTTGGGCAGCGATGTGGCCGCGAGAAGCGACGGCTCGCAGCGGCGACATCGGAGCGGAGTTTGATAGCAGAGGCCAAGGCCAAAGTCTTTGGGGTTTTGCAGCGCAGCATAGCGAAGCGGGCCGGAGCGAAAAACCACAATGTCTTTGGCGGCCCGCACGGGTAGAGTCGCCGTGTTCTGTCCTACCGAAAGCGCCAATAATGGTTTGCGAGAAAGGACGTGGCAATCTTGGGAAGCGATGTGGCCCCGACGAAGTTAGTCGGGGCGACATTGCCACCGAATCGGATAGCCAGTGCCAGACAAAGTCTCGGAGCTTTGCGGGCGGCGGCGGGGGGCAGAAGGGAAAGCCGAAGCGGCAAAGGCCAAGTCTTTGAATGGCTATCGCAGACTTGCTTGCCTTTATGGCACGAGCCTAATCCGATAAAACCGACCGGGCGAGTTCGTCACTGCACCAAGGTCGAGATAATTGGTCGTAGTGTCGCTCACGCCGGCAATGACGATATTGGAACTGAGATCGGAGTAACTGCCAGAGGGGCCTGAAGCTGCTTGCACTGCGTTCGTACGACCGCCTGCCGTCAACCAAGTCACGCGCAGGTCGTCGTTCTCGCGCGTGATTGAAAGAACGCGGAACGCTGATGCACCGTCCGTAGGATTGGTGCCGGCCAAGAACTCTTCCCAATTCGACATGCCATCCCCATCCGCATCATCTTCGGCACGCGACTTATCCGCTACTTGACCAGTCGAGTGATCGAAATGCTGCATCATCCAGAAATCGGGGATGCCGTCGCCGTCGCTGTCGGCCAGCACAGGGTTGGGGGACTCGTTCAGGCGCACCCGGTAAAACGCGCTGCTACGGTTTGCACCGCCAATGTCGGTTGCCTGTTGAATGCCATCGTTGCCAGGAATGTTATCGACGATGGTTGTCCATTCGCCGCCTACAGAGTCAGCCCGATCAAGGCGATAATATTTCCCACTGACAGACGTGAAACCGACGCGAACGTCCGCGCCAATTCGCTGCAAAGCGGTAATGCGAAGCACGCTTCCTGAATTTGTCGGGTCGGTACCTGCAAGAAACTCCGCAAGATTGTTCTGCCCATCGCCATCGGGGTCATCACCGCCTCGCGAGCGATCTGACGCCAGTCCCGTAGGATGTCCGAAGTATTGCAGTGTGCGGACAACCTATTTATGAGACCAGTTTTCATGGAAACTGGGTAACGCTTTTGGGTTCAGAGATCATGATGATCTCGTTTTGTTGTAACCAGGTTTCCACGGCTCGACGCCAAGCGGCGTCGGCGTGTGACTGGGTGC
>DATIZX010000083.1:0-60832 GCA_035516795.1 Verrucomicrobiia bacterium | reverse complement strand
CAGCCTCTTTGGAGAAACGACTGAAACCAATCCTGAAATTGGCCGCCTGACTAACCGCGCCGCCCCCTTCACCCCCCAAAGGGGGCGGCGGGAAACGACTAACAACGACAACCAAACACAACAACGAACACGGTGTCATTTTGACTTGATGCAACAAGCCTCGTGATTGACAGTCGGGGATGCTCTGTTAATATTCTAGGGAAGTGTCGCATACTCGGGAACAACCCCTCAGGTGCAGTTAAGGACAAGAAAATGATTGATCAAAAAGTGGCTGGTTCGTCTGCGCCGTCAGACGGCCAACAACCGCAACGTGCCCGCAGGATTCAGGACGCAGTTATTCGGCTGGCAGGAAACTCACAGGACGGTATTCAAGCAATTGGCGGTTTTCTGGCCCGTCTGGCCGGACGCACAGACAAGGACGTGATGACGTACATGACCATCCCCGCCACCATTTCCGGCGGCCCCAGCATTTACCAGGTTCGTCTCGGCACGGGCGAAGTGTTGAGCGCGGGAGACGATGTCGACATTCTCGTCGCATTTTACCAGCATTCCTACAACGACCACATCAACACTTTGCGCGATGGCGGCATTCTGATCTACGACACCGACAATGTGCAACCCGACCTGAATCAAAAACGGTATCGTTCTGTTGGCGTGCCCATCACCGGTCAAACGGTCGAGGCGATCGGCGGCACAGCCAAGGACAAAGGCAAGAACATGTTTGTGCTCGGTTTGCTGGCTCGCATGTTCGACCTAGATGTGCCGAAGCTTGAGACGATGTTGCAGGGTTATTACAAGGGCAAAGGCGAAGACGTCGTTCGCAACGTGCTCGGCGCTTTCAACGCCGGCTACGGCTACGACATCGGCAAGCTGACGGACACATTTCAATTTGAAGCACCGGCCAACAAGGCGGCCCGCAAACAAGTCGTCACCGATGGCAATCAAGCGGTTGCCTACGGCGCGTTGGTGGCCGGCGTTCGTTTCGGCGCAGGTTATCCAATTACACCGTGGTCCAGTGTCATGGAAATCCTGCGGGCGGAATTGCCGAAGTACGGCGGCATTTTCGTGCAAGCCGAGGATGAGTTGGCAGCCATCGCCATGGCTTGCGGCGCCTCTTATGCCGGTCATCTTTCACTGACCGGAACCTCCGGGCCCGGTCTCTCCTTGAAAACCGAAGCGCTCGGTTGGGCGGTGATGGCCGAGATGCCGCTGGTAATCATCGACGTGCAACGAGGCGGCCCCAGCACCGGACTGCCGACGAAAGTCGAGCAGAGCGACCTGAATATCGCCTGTTTCGGCGGCCACGGCGATGCGCCGCGCATTGTGCTGGCGCCTGGCTCGGTTGAGGACTGTTTTTACACGACGATTGAAGCAGCAAAATTGGCACGTGAATATAGCTGTCCAGCGATTGTTTTGACCGACCAAGCGCTGGGGACCCGGTTTGAGACCTGGGAGATGCCGGATCTCGCGAAGATAACTCAGAATCTCAGCGTGGACTTTTCGCCGCGCGGTCCAGACTATAAACCGTATGAAAACACAGCGGACGGCATTGCGCACCATGCCTCCCCCGGAACGCCCATGGTGGATGGCAAGTATCCCGTTGTCACCGGTTTGGAACACGACGAAGCGGGACATCCCGCCAGTCGTCCGGCCAATCACGTCATGATGACTGCCAAGCGTCGCCGCAAACTCCAGGTGTTGGCTTCGCGTTTGCCGAAGGCGGAAACGTACGGCGCCAGAGAAGGCAACGTCTTGCTGATTGGCTGGGGGTCTTCCCAAGGCCCGATTCGCGAGGCCGTGGACCGGGCGCGGGCGGACGGCGAAAGCGTGAGCGCGTTGAACATCCGCTACATTCAGCCACTCCAGCCGGGCATCGGTGAAATTTTGGACGGGTTCAACCACATTTTCGTCGTCGAGCTGAATGACGAAGGACTTTACGGTTTTGGCCAGCTTGCCGGTCTGCTGCGGGCGCGGTTCTGCAATGACAAGATTCGCGGGATCAACAAGACCGACGGACTGCCCTTCAAAGTGCGTGAGATTTTGAACGGAATGAAGCAAAAACTGCAAAACGTGCCGGCCGAGCCGGCGTTGGCTTCCGCCTGACTTCGAAGGAAACATTTATGATTGCTGAAGCAAAGAAAGTTGAATCAAACGAAATCAAACTGACCGATCGCAAGAAGTACTCGAAGAAGGAATTGGTGGCTGACCACCCGACGTGGTGCCCCGGCTGCGGGGATTTCAGCGTTCTTTCCATCTATTTCAAGATGATGGAGAAACTACAGGTGCCGCACGAGAAGATCACCAGCATTGCCGGTATCGGCTGTTCCTCGCGGTTCCCGTATTTCGTCAATGCTTACGGTGTGCATTTCCTCCACGGACGCGCGGCGGCGTTCGGCTCGGGCGTGTCACTCGCGCGGCCCGACCTGCACGTATTCGTGTTCGGCGGTGACGGCGACGCGTATTCCATCGGCGGCAACCATCTCGATCATGCCGCCCGCAAGAACATCAAGATGACCTACGTCGTCATGGACAACTACGTGTATGGCTTGACCAAGAAACAGACTTCGCCCACTTCGCCAGTCGGATTCAAATCGAAGACCGACACGACCGGTGCGATTGACCAGCCAGTCAACCCGATGAAGAAACTCATTGCGAATGGGGCGACATTCGTGGCCCGTTCGCACTCGCATCTGCCGAACCACGTGATGGAAATGATGGAGAAAGCCATGGCGCACGACGGGTTTTCGGTTATTGAATGCCTGAGCGAGTGTACTGAATTTTATCCCGGCGCGTTCGACGCGGCCAACCCGCGCAAAGGCGGTGTCTTCAATTTGGTTCCCGCCGACCACGATGTAACCGATGAATTGGCGGCCTACAAGCTGGCCATGGCGCCCTTCCCAGGTTACTTCGGCGTGTTTTATCAGGTCCAGCGGCCGACCAAGAACGCGTTGGAGGCCGGATTGATTGAAGCTTCCCAGAAGCGCGCTGGCAACGCCCCGCCGCTCGAACTGCTGCAGAAAACATTCGCCCGATTCAGTTGATTGCGGCATCATAATCCCGCATGACGCTTTGGCACGCCATCGTTCTGGGCATCGTTCAGGGACTGACTGAATTTCTTCCGATCAGCAGCATCGCGCACATGCGGTTGGTTTCCGCGTTTTGCGGTTGGGAAGATCCGGGCGCCGCATTCTCCGCGGTCGTGCAACTCATCGCGTATGTCTCGGTGGTCGTCTACTTCTGGAAGGATTTCGTGCCCATCACCCGTGGGGCCTTGCAGGGAGCGCGCACACCAGAGGGCAGACTTGGCTGGATGCTCATTGTCGCCACGATTCCCATTGGCGTGTTCGGCGTGCTGTTTCACAAACGGATCGAACAGCACTGGCGCACAATGCCGATCATCGCTTGGGCCCTCATCGCCCTCGGCGTCGTCTTGGCGGTCGCCGAATGGACCGAACGCTGCCGCAAACAACGCAACCAGCCGCTACGCGAGCTTCTCGAACTTGGCTGGCGCGATGCGATCGTGGTCGGCTTTTGGCAGGCGCTGGCGCTGGTGCCGGGTGCGTCACGGTCTGGCTCCACCATTACCGGTGGGTTGTTTCTCGGCATGAAACGAGACACTGCTGCGCGGTTTTCGTTCTTGATATCGATACCGGCCGTGTTTGCGGCGGGCGTGTTTGAACTCCGCAAAGTGCATTTTACATCCAGTGCCGAGGTGCTCAACGTGCTCGTCGCCGGGCTGGTCGCGTTGGTTGTCGGTTATGCGGCCGTGGCGTTTTTGCTGGGTTATCTCAGGAAGCACACCACCTGGATCTTCATCATCTACCGCCTGGGCATGGGCGCGTTGCTCCTGGCGCTGCTGCACGCCGGTAAGCTGTCTCCCTGACCCCGCGCCGAGTGTTGGTCGGCTCCCAGAATGAAATTCAGCTCTTCGCGACGGCCGCCGGGGGAGGCGTGGGAACCGGACGTATTTCCTGAAAGCGGCCCAAGAGCGCAGCCAGAATATCGTGCGCTACTTCGACGGGCGTTTGCAGGCCATCGATATCGACACGAACCTCCTTCGGATAATAGGCCAACACCGGCCGCGATTCCTTGTCGTATACGTCCAATCGGCGACGGATGGTGGTTTCATCGGCATCATCGCGTCGATTATCCTTCAACGCGCGGGCTTTGAGGCGACGAACCATCTCCTCGCGGTTGTGAACCGCTCGAAGACATATCAGTTTTCTCACGGTAATATGCGGATCGAGCATCTTCGCTTGATTCACGTTCCGTGGAATCCCATCCAGTATCACGATATCGGAACCGGGATGCACCTTACCCGAGGCCACCAGTTTGGCCATGTGATCGCTCCACAAGCGGACTGTGAAGTCGTCTGGCACGAGCAAACCCTTGGTGGAGTACTCCGTGAAAATCTTGCCCAATTCGCTGTTGCGGTCGAGCGCGCGAAACATGTCGCCCGAAGAAATGTGTACGTAACCCGGCAACGTCCCTAACATCTTTCCCTGCGTTCCCTTGCCACTGCCAGGGGCACCGAACAGCAGAAGGGCGTTGATCCTTTCCATGATGTGGCTGTCTCCTTCTAATTCAGCAATTGATACCAGTTGTTGCGCCGGTGCGGCTCATAACCGAGTTCGCAGATCAGGCGCCGTATCGTTTCCTCGTTGATGCGAAACGTAGCCCCGGCTTGCGATACGACGTTTTCTTCCATCATCACGCTGCCAAAATCGTTCGCCCCGAATTTGAGCGCGATCTGCCCGATTTGCGGCCCTTGGGTCACCCAACTGGACTGCACGTTCTCAAAATTATCCAAAAAGATCCGCGCCAGCGCTTGCATTCGCAGGTACTCATGGGAACCAACCGGTGGAACCTTCAACCGCGTGTGCTCCGCTTGAAACGTCCAGCAAATGAAGGCTGTGAACCCGTGAGTACGATCCTGCAATTCGCGCAGCCGTGCCAGATGTTCGATCCGGTCCTCCAGCGTCTCGACATGCCCGAACATCATCGTCGCCGACGATCTCAATCCCAGGCCGTGCGCAATCTCCATGACCCGCAGCCATTCGTCACTCGTGCACTTCAAGGGTGCGATTCGTTTGCGCACGCGGTCCACCAGGATCTCTCCGCCGCCGCCGGGAATCGAGCCCAAGCCGGCTTCCTTGAACCGCCGGATCACCTCTTCGACCGGCATCTTGAACACTTCCGAAAAATGATTGAACTCGGGAGGCGAAAAACCATGGATGTTCACCTGTGGGAAATTTGCGCGAATGTGGTGGAGTAAATTCAGGTAATAGTCGATGCCCAACTTCGGGTGGTGACCACCCTGCATCAGGATCTGCACGCCGCCGATCGCGACAAGTTCCCTGATTTTCTCGCCCACCTGCTCAGGTGTGAGCACGTAGGAGTCGTCATCACGCTCTTCGCGCATGAAGGCGCAAAATGTGCAGTAGACATTGCAGATGTTTGTGTAGTTGATATTGCGGTCGATGATGTAGGTAACCCCGCGCTCGGGGTGTTTACGTTCGCGGACGGCATCCGCCAGCGCCCCCAACTCCGGCAAGCTCAGAGCCCTTCCCAGCCGCAAGGCCTCCTCGGAAGCAATCCGCTCGCCACTGAGCACCTTCTCCTCAATTACTTCGACTGCTGGTGGCACAGGCGTCCCTGCCTGTGTCCGCGCTGTTTCAACTGACGTATCGCAAATCATGCGTTTTCCCGACCAATCCCAATTCCTTGACGTACTGCTGAAATCTCGCGAGCCCCCGCTTCTCTGGTTCTCCCAAATCGTACCAGACGTGCTTCGAGTAATAGTCCCGCAGGAATTCTGGGGTGGCTTCCGTTGCATCTTGCACAATCTGCTCAATGTGCGCAAGCCCGTCGGCTTTGGCTTTCCTCAACATTTGGGGAAGCGAGGTCCTCGCCACTGACTTCCGCTGCAGCGCCCACACCGCAAACACAAAGGGCAACCCGGTTAGATCCATCCACGCCTCGCCCAAGTCCCAAACGCGCGGTGTGCCATTTCGGGTGACGTACCAAATCGCGTCGTCGCCGATCAACATCATCGCCTCGTGCTCGCTCAATTTCGCGCCGCTCGGTCGCGGATAAAACTCCGGCTCGATGTGGTAGCCGATTTTCAACAGGACGCGTAATAACAGCACCGACGTCCGCGACGCCGGATCCACCGCAATCCGCTTCAGTTTTTCAATCGGCTCCCGATGCGCCAGAAACACGCTGGCGACCGGTCCGCGGGCGGCGATGGCGATGCCGTCGAGAATGTCATATTGATCGTGCAACAACACTTCGGCCACCGGCATCAGGCCGACGTCGAATTGATTGCGGTACATCAGGTCGGCCAACCGCGCCGGCGTGCAAAGCGTCACCTGATCCTCCATTCCATAAATCAGCGGCCGCGCGTTCAGGTAAGGGACGCTCCCGATGCGCCAAGCCGCCGCGCCGCTCATGCCACGCCTCCTTCGCTGCTCGCGCCGGCGAACTCGTGGTCGGTGATTGGTGTCCGGGCAATGTTTGGTGGCGCGACCGTCTCGGTTGCGGTCGTTGGGCGCCGCCCTCCTGGCTCTTCGCTCCCAGTCACCGCCCTGTACAAACTGTCCCGCTGCACCGGCTCGCGTCCCGCTTCGCGAATCGCCCGCACCAATTCTTCGCGGGCCATCTGCTGAGGGGTCCTGGCACCGGCCATGTGGTAAATTTTCTCCTCGATCACCGTACCATCAAGATCATCCACACCATAGCTTAAAGACACTTGGGCCAACTTCATACCCATTAATATCCAGTACGCCTTGATATGTTCAATGTTGTCAAGGTAGATGCGCGAAATCGCCAACGTCTTCAGCAAATCGTACCCGCTCGGGCCACTTAGATGCGAAAGCTTGTTGTTCTCAGGATGAAAGGCCAGCGGCAAAAATGCGATGAATCCACCGGTCTCGTCCTGCAATTCGCGCAATCGGCGGAGGTGATCGACCCGGTGATGGTCCTTCTCGACGTGGCCAATCAGCATCGTGCAAGTGGAACGCCCACCCATCTTGTGCCAGGTACGATGCACGTCGAGCCATTCTTCGGCCGTCTCTTTCGCGTGGCAAATCACATCGCGGACTTCGGGGTCAAAAATTTCCGCGCCACCACCCGTGAGCGAACCAAGCCCGGCTTCGCGCAACGCCGCCAATGTTTCCGGCACGCTGCGTTTGCCCACCCACGACAAATGCAGGATCTCAATCGCTGTAAAGGCTTTCAAATGGAGATGCGGATCCAGCTTCTTCAACTCCCGCAGCATCGCGACATAGTAGTCCCACTTGAACGACGGATGCAGTCCACCGACGATATGAATCTCGGTGATACCGAGTTTGAGTGCTTCCTGCGCTTTCTCAATCATCTGCGGGAGATTGTATTCGTACGCACCCGTATCGCGCCGCCGCCGATAAAACGAACAGAAATCACAGTCGAGAATGCAGATGTTCGAGTAGTTGATGTGGCGATTCAGGATGTAGTAGGCGACGTTGCCGTGCTTGCGCTCCCGGACGAGGTTTGCCAGCGCGCCAATGGCCGCGAGATCGTGGCACCGGAACAACCGCAGGCAGTCCTCTTCGTTGATGCGCTGTCCCGCTTCCACCTTCTCAAATATGTCACGTAGTGCAGATCGAGCTAAGAGTTTGTTCGGCATCCTCTGTGTTCTCTGTGGTTCAATTCGCCGTTATCACATCCGCCACGACCGCCACCAAAAACACCACGCTGATGATGGCATTCATCCGAAAAAACGCCAGGTTCAAGCTCACGGGATCGCGTTTTCTCGCCACCACATGCTGCACGATCAGACACGCGGCAATAATCGACAGCCCGAAATAGTATGGCACCCACATGCGCGAAATCAACCCGAATCCCAGAAGATCCAATACCATCACGCCGTGCGCTGCTTGTGCCGCATGCAAGGCTGCTGGGATACCCCAGCGCACCGGCAGCGAACGTAATCCGTGGATCCTGTCCGACTCAAAATCCTGTGTGGCGTAGATAATGTCGAACCCGACCAACCAGAAAACCACCGCCACCGCCAGCACCACCGGCGGCCAATCAAACTGCCCGCGCACTGCCAGCCAAGCGCCGATCGGCGCCAGCCCCAACGACAATCCGAGGAAGAAATGCGAGAAATCCGTGAAGCGTTTCGTGAATGAGTAGAAGAAGATGACTGCGAGTGCCACCGGCGAGAGCACAAAACAGATCCAATTGATGAACCACGTCACGACCACGAGTCCGACTGCCGCCCCAATCACCAACCACCCAGCACCGATCACCGAAATGTGCCCCTTCGGCAAATGCCTTCCCGCCGTTCGCGGATTCAGTGCGTCGAGTTTCCGATCCACAATCCGGTTGAATCCCATCGCTGCCGTTCGCGCGCACACCATCGCCGCCAGAATCAGCAGAAACGTCCGCGCTCCCGGCCAGCCGTGCGTCTCCCGCGCCGCCACCGCCATCGCGGCCAATGCAAACGGCAGGGCAAATACGGTGTGCTCGAAACGAACGAACTGGAAGTATTTCCGAACGGTCACGCTCCTACTCTAGCAGCCGCACAATAGAACGTTCAATCGTCGGGTTTCCAAACGGGTCGTGCGATGGAGGACCGCAAAAGCCGGCTTCCGATCTACACGAATGATTCACGTGAATTCGCCTTCATTCGCGGTTAATATACCAACGTGACGACACCCACTCCTTCGCAAACAGGTCCACGAACTGGCTCGGAGAAGCTGATCAAGCTGACCGAGGCGGCCGGACGGAAAGTGAAGCAGCTCATGCAGCGCGATGGCGTCGCCGATGGCGCGTTACGCGTGAAGATCGTCGGGGGCGGTTGCGCGGGGTTGGAGTACAAGATGGACTTTGAGAAGAATCCGCCCACCGCCAAGGATATTCTGATCGATTCGGCCGGCGTGCGGGTGCTGGTGGATGTGAAAAGCGTGTTGTACGTGAGCGGGTCGGAAATCGATTTCAAGGACGCAATGATTGGCGGCGGGTTCAAGATTCATAACCCGAATGCCACAGCCACGTGTTCGTGTGGCGAAAGCTTCTCGGTGTAAACGAATCGAACTTTGAACGTTGAATTTCAGACGCCGAGCTCTGAAACTCCTGCACTTCGACGTTCAGTGTTCAGTGTTCGATGTCGAACTGTTGTTTGTCTCGGCAAGCGTTCGTGGCGCCGATGAGAAATATTCCGTAGGCGACGAGGTAGATCAGCCAGAGGTTAAGATCGTGCAGCCGCATGGCCATGTACGCCGTCACAATGATGGCGGCGGGGGTCACGGCGTGGATGGAGATGTTGAGCAATTGCTGCAAGCGCAATGGCGACGGCATCGAGCGTTCCATGAAAGAAGCAACGATCGAAAACAGGTACGCCTGTAGGAGGGTGCTGAGCAGCGCCAAGAGGATCAGCACCACCAACGCCAGCGGCAGCCCCACCCACAGGAAAGTCCGAACCAGTTTGCGGAAATAATCGCCGTTGACCACGCCATCCGGAAAGCCGCGCAAACTCTGACGCTGGCTTTGAACGATCCCCTCCGGCGCGTTGGTTGTTTTGAGCCAGACGACGAAGCTGTCAGCCGTAAACAGGATTCCCTGGACTGCTTTTGGATCCGGCCCGGTGATCTTCCCGGTGGTATCGAGGATGAACAGGAAATCGCCATCGCTCGCATAGTACGGTTGCGGCGCGCTGCTTGTCACCTTGCCTTCGTGGATGGAAAACCGGGGCAAATGTTGATCCACCCAATGGGCAAACGCGTCGCTGCGGCCCAGAACCCATGGGACAAAGCTGATCAGCAAGATCAGGGAGAGCAGCGACAGGAGCACAATCAGATGTTTCAGGGAGGTGCTGACGGCCAAATCTCGAACCTGCCGGTAACTCCGGAAACTGGAACAAAGGGCAACGACCATGCGCGGGAAGCTCAGGGGGGTTTCGGGCCTCGCCAAGATCGGCGGCGGCGGCGGGTTCACATGCTCACCAAACTGCGTCCCGGCTTCGTTCTCTTCGCAAGCTGGCTCAGAGTTTCTTTCTGTAGTTTCTTGAGCTTGCCCGCGAAACTGGCACGGGTTGCCGTGTCCATGCGGTCCGTGAACAGGATGCCATTGAGATGGTCCACCTCATGTTGTGCGGCGCGCGCCAGCAGGCCCGTGCAATCAAAAGCGATTTCGGTGCCGTCAAGCGTTTGGGCTCGCACGTGAATCCGTGCCGCGCGCCGGATGTCAGCATTGACCTCGGGGATGCTCAGACAACCTTCCGGCCCCACCTGCTCGCCTTCGGCCTGGCTGATTTGAGGGTTGACGAGAACGAGCGGCATGCGCTTCTTGATCTCTTGCGGGTGTCGCTCGATGAACATCTCGCCGGGATGTTCGCTGGAGGAAATATCGATAACAGTAAGCATGAGGGGACGGGCCACCTGCTGGGCAGCGAGTCCGACACCATCGGCAGCGTACATGGTTTCGATCATGTCGGCGGCGAACTGACGAATCTCGGGCGTGACCTGTTTGATTCTTGCGCCCTTTTCGCGCAGGGCCGCGTGTCCGTATTTGACGATTTCCAAGATCACATCAGCAGTATAGCGAAGAAGCAATCAGTAGCCAAGCCGGACGAAATTTGATATGAACTGCGCAAGGAGGTGCCGTTCGTGCCACTGGGGTTTTATTTGGTGAAGCTCGTCGATTTGCTCGCTGCGCCATTTCGTGATTTCGGTGCGGTATGGTTGGGCTTGGTGCCTTTATACGTGTCGCTGTTGCTCGGCGAGTTCTACAAGAGCAAAATCTCTTTCGGACACGCCGTCGCCAACGGATTCGTAACGTTGTGGGCTGGCGTAACTTGGGCGATGCATCTGTCAAACCTTGGCTTTTTTGCCTATCTGGGGGATACAAAGCAGCGCACCGCATTGGCGTGGGTTGTAGCCGCAGCGGCGGTTGGGCTCGGCATTTTCACCATCGTGCTCGGCCTGCGCAAAAAGGACCGCACTTTGTGCCAGGCACTAGGCCACACACGCTTTTCCGGGTACTTCCTGATTACGCTCTACCCGATGCAGGTGGGAATGATTCGGTGGAACTGGCCCTCGCTGGCATCGGTACTGATTTTTGCATTGCCGGCCTGGCTGTTCATTTATCTGACGGGCCGTCTTTTGAGGGTCGTTATAAAATGAGTAAACTCCAGCTTCCTTATACCCGGGACTGTTTCGTCTGCGGCGCGTATAACCCACACGGGCTTCGCCTGCGATTCTGCCGTGAAGGCGACGAGGTTCGGGCCGATTTCACACCGCAGCCACAACACGCGGGATTCCGAGGGATCGTCCACGGTGGAATCCTGGCCACAGTGTTGGACGAAGCGATGTTCTGGGCGGCCGCTTCGACCACCAAACGTTTTTGTTTGGCGGCCGAACTCAACGTGCGTTTCGTGAGCAAAATCAGCGTGGGCCAGAAACTGACGGTCGTCGCGCGTCTGAAACTGGATCGGGGCCGACTTTGGGAGTCGTCTGCGGAGTTGCGCAATGAAACGGGTACCGTTTGCGCCCGCGCCACATGCAAGCAGATTCCGATGACGTTGGAAGAGATGAAAGATGCGGCCGTCGATTTCCTGCCGGATGCGGCGACGCAGCAAGGTCTGCAGCTTTTTGAGGACTTAGGGCCTTAACCCGTTCGCAGAATTGCCTTTGGCACGTTTCGGCGTATGATGGACGCGTTTCAGATGGGCGAGCCACCGGTCAATTTGGAAGAGCAGCGCACCTTGTTGCGCTGGGTGCGGGCGACAATCGAAGCCGCTGTGGGCGGGCAGTCGCCGGCCGAAATCCCGGAATCCGATCTCACGGTCCGCCTGCGCGCGCCGAACGGCGTCTTTGTGACGCTGAAGAAGAAAGGCGCACTTCGCGGTTGCATCGGCAAAATGGATTTCGGGCAACCTTTGTGGACCAACGCGCTGGAGGCAGCCGTTGCGTCCGCGTTGGAGGACCCACGGTTTCCACCGGTGGTCCCGGAAGAACTGCCGGAGATCACGATTGAGATTTCCATCCTCAATCCGCCGGTGGATTTGCCTCGTCCCGAATTGTTCGATCCGTTACAGCAAGGCATCATCGTGCAGCGCGGATTGCGTCACGCGCTGCTCTTGCCAAAGGTGGCCCAAGAAGAAGGTTGGGACGCCGCGAAGACGTTCGAGGCCGTTTGCTGGAAGGCCGGGCTGCCGCCGGATGCATGGCGCGACCCGACCACGCATCTTCGAGTATTCACGGCGTTTGATTTTGGGGAGGAGAAAACGAGCTGAGGGAGGATCGGATGTTGAAGGAATGGAATCCCCTGCTCCATCGCTCCAGCAACCCACGGGGGCCCCTTATTCCAGCAGTTTCTTGAACCGCAGGCCGTCCATGACCATGGCTACGTTATTAAACATGCAGTAGGTCGGCAACCGTTCATTACATGCCTGCTTTAGCTGGCGGAATTCGTCGTCCCGAAAGTGGTGATGTGGTCCAGTGGTTCCGTGCAGTCGGAAATAGCGAATCTTGCCTACGGGAATTGGTGTGCTGTTCAACGGATTGACCACCGGAACAAGATCCAATTCTTTGCACAGCGAAATGATCAACTCCGCATCCCATTCCCCGCGCGGTTCCCAACCCATGTTGAACCTGCCACGCTTGGCCCGCTCGAAAAATCGACGCAGGTTGGCAACGTTCTCCTTCGTCGGCCGGAAGCTGGCTGGACACTGGAACAGAACCAGTTTCGCGTCGAGCGCTTTGGCCACAGCGAATGTTTCGTCCCAGGCCCAACGGATCGTCGGATTGAACCCGAAATGGCCGCAGTATTCGCGATCCCGGGGGTCGAGGCGCGTACGTTTGTAGGTGGGGCTGGTGGCCCGATGGGTGATGACCTGCCAGGCTTTCATCGTAAATTCGAATTCTGCCGGGGCCGCAGCCCGCCAGCGTTCCGCCGTTTCCAGCCGCGGGAGTTGGTAAAAGCTGGAGTCGATCTCGACGCAAGAGAAAACCTGGAAATACTTCTCCTGTGCTGTCGCGAAACCACAGCAGCCGACCCTCACATGCGGGCGCTTCGGAGGCACAGCTATCAACGTTAACAAAGATGTTCGGGCTTGCAAAGCTCCGCTTGCGGGGCAATGATAACAAATGAAGCAGTCATGAGTGCAGACCGTCAGAAAGAGAAAACTCAAGAGATTGTGCTTTCCTCCAGCGATATTTTCTTCGAGTGTCCATCGTGCGGTAAAAGCCTAGTTGTGGATGAAGGAGCGGAAGGCCTGATTATCGCTTGTCCGCAGTGCCAAACGAGCGTAATCGTGCCCCCCAAGCAGGGTAAAGAAGCACCGCCTCCGCCAATGGCGCAAGTGCATCCACCGCGGGAAGAGAAACCCGGCGCCTCTGAACCGCGAAGCGCCGAACCTCCGCCGCAAAAACGTCTCGCGGTCCTGTCGGGCCAGCTTAAAGAGATTCAGACGCAGCGTACCGAAATCAGTAACCGCATCGCATCCCGCCTTAACGAAGTCAACCGTGACCTGGTACTGCTGGCGCGGCTGGAGACGTCCCAACAGCAGATTCTCAGTGAATGGAATCAGCTCGTGGAGAAAGTCACTGTTGAACAAGTGAAGGGATTATCTGCCGAATCGGGTTCTAAACCACCCGTGGTCGTCGGCTCCAGCGTGGGCACCGCCGGACGCACCCGCGTATCGTTCCGTCCCTGACGCTTAGCTTGCCGACGGTGAGAACACCGGCTCGCGAGCGGAAACGGTGGAGGACGCGGGCACAGAGGTTAGCTCCTTAATTAGCACTTTCGAGTTGCGACCGCTTTGTTCGTACTTCTCACGCCGCGCAGACGGCAGGTCTTCGGGCGTGCCTTCCGCGTAACCAAGTTTGTGCTGGAAAAACGTGAATGCCTGCGTCGAAAGACAGAAAATCCTCTCAAAGCCTTGTTCCCGCGCGAGGTTTTCGACAAACAACGCCAGTTTGGTGCCTATGCCTCGGCGTTCGTGAGCAGGACTGATTGCCAAACTCGCAAGCTCCGCTTTCTTCTGTTCGACATATGGATGCAAGGCAACCAGCCCGACGATGTTGTTGTCGATCTCGAAGACATAATACTCGTTGATGTGTTTCTCGATGTTGCTGCGCGTACGTTTGACAATTTGGTCACCCTGAATGGACGGCTTGATGAGCGCCATGATATGGCGGATGTCCTTGCGCATCGCCTTGCGAATGGCCTGGTATTCGTTGGCATAGATCAGCGTGCCAATGCCTTCGTTGGAAAACACTTCCGCCAGCAAGCCTTCATCGACCTGGCCGTTGATGATGTGGACGCGAGCGACCCCGCCCTGGCAGGCGCGCAAGGCATGCTGCGCTTTGGAGAGGACCGCGGACGGCATCTTGTCACCGGAGTTCTTCAGCGCCGTTTCCAGTTCCATCACAGAAATCTGGTTGAGGAATTTTCCGTCGAATTCCAAGCCATTAACCGTGCCAATGAACATGAGTTTTACCGCCCCGAGTGCTCGTGCGACCTCAACGGCGACAGCATCGGAGTTCAAGCGGTAGGTATGCCCGTTGCCATCGAATCCCAACGGCGGGACGACGGGCACGATGCCTTTGTCGAGCAAGGTCTGCAACAACTCGACATCCACTTGATGGACCCTGCCGGTATGCTGGTAATCGACGCTCTTCAAAATGCCGAGAGGTACGGCTTCAATGGCGTTGGTCTGCGCGGCGCGGATATCATTAAGCTTCAAACCTTCGAGAATCTCATGGGTGACGTTTGTGGCGGCGGTGATGGCGATGCTCAAGGTGGCGGCATCCGTCACGCCGGTGCCGTCGTGATTGGAGATCGGTTCCTGCAGACGTTCTGATAACAGCTTGATCTGGTGGCCCGCGCCGTGCACCAAAACGATGTGGATGTTCAGGCTGCGCAACACTGCCAAATCGAGCAACAGATTCCCGAAATTATCGTCGGCGACGATTGCTCCGTCGACCGCGATCAGGAATACCCGATCCCTAAACTGCGGGATGTAGTGCAAAATGCCACGTAGATCAGTCGGCTTCATGCTCGTCGTTGCCACTTATACGCACAGGACGTTGGCATTTCAACAGAGGATTTACCGTCCTTCTTTCGTGCGAGGTGGTCGCGTCAGTCGTGGTGCACGGCTGAATTTGATTGACGCAGGCTGCTGACTGTGGCACAAAATTGAAGATGGGTGGTCGCAGATGCAGGAAAACAATGGCCATAAGGCCGATTCATTTCAGGAGGAGATATGAATAAAGCGCAGTTGGTTGACGTTGTGCAGAAGGAGATGGGGAAAGAAACGAGTAAAGCGGCGGCGGAACGGGCGCTGGATGCGGTGCTGCGTTCGATCCGTCGTGGCGTGCAAACCGGGGGGCAGGTGCAAATCGTCGGCTTCGGCACGTTTCGCGTGAGCAAGCGCGCGGCCCGTATGGGGCGTAACCCCAAGACCGGCGAAGCCATTCAGATCAAGGCCTCCAAGACCGTGCGCTTCAGCGCCGGTCAGGGTCTCAAAGAGAGCCTGTAAGCTCTACCGACCATAGATTCAGAAGAGCCCCGCTTGATAGGCGGGGTTTTTCTTTTTGCAGGGAACGTGACCAAGCCGCCAGCCGGGATGGTTGGCCTACAAATCCGCAGCCGTTGAAAACTCGGGCACCAGCACATTGGCTTGTGGATGAATGCTGCGCAAGGTGTCGGCGAACGGAAGCGCGGCTTCTTCTTCACCGTGAATCACGAAGATGCTGCGCAACGGGCCGGTCACTTGCTCCGCCCAGTTGCGCAGTTCGTTTTTATCCGCGTGACCCGAGAAGGCGTTGATGGTCTCGACATTGGCCCGCACACGGTAGGGCTCGCCGAAGATGTTCACTTCTTTGTGGCCCGTGGCCAGATGGGCACCGAGCGTGTGTGGTGCGCACCAGCCGACGATGAGGATCGTGTTGCGGTCATCTTCAATGTTGTTCTTGATGTGATGGCGAACGCGGCCCGCCTCCGCCATGCCGGAGGCGCTGATGATGATGCACGGCTTCTTGAACTCGTTGATCGCCTTCGATTCCTCGACGCTGCCGACGAAGTTGATGTTGGACATGCTGAACGGGTTGTGACCGTTCAGCATGATATCGTGGAATTTCTTGTTGAAGGACTCAGGGTGCCGCTTGAACACCTCCGTCGCCTGCAAGGACAACGGACTGTCTACGTACACCGGCAACGTTGGAATGCAACGGTTCTGCGTAAGTTCGTAAAGGGTGTACAGCAGTTGCTGAGTGCGCCCGACAGAAAACGCCGGGATGATGATCTTGCCGTTGCGCTCGACGGCGCGGTTGATGATGCTGCAGACGCGGTCGTTGACGTCAGTCAGCGGCTCATGCACGCGGTTGCCGTACGTGCTCTCGACTAGGAGATAATCGGCGTCGCGCGGATGATCGGGGTTGCGCAGAATGTCGTTGTTGCCGCGGCCCAGATCGCCGCTGAAGGCGAGGCGGACCTTGCGCCCGCCCTCCTCGATGTCGATGACGATCATCGCCGAACCGAGCATGTGACCGGCGTCGAGCCACGTGGCGGTCACGCCATCCGCGATCACAGTTGCCTGGTTGTAGGAGCCAACCTGCCGGAATTGTCCGAGAACAGCCTCTGTATCGGCTTGCGTATACAATGGTTCGGCGGGCGGGAGACCTTTCTTCACGTGCTTCTTGGTGATGAACAAGGCGTCCTGTTCTTGTATGTGGGCGCTGTCCATCAGCATCACGCTACAAAGGTCCGCAGTGGCATTCGTGCAATGAATCGGGCCCCGGAATCCGCTTCTCCCAAGCACAGGGATGATGCCGCTGTGGTCAATATGTGCGTGACTGAGAAGCAACGCGTCGATACTGGCGGAGTCGAACGGCAAGTGGCTGTTGCGTTCCAACCAGTCCGCCCGATGCCCCTGGTACATACCGCATTCGATCAGGATGTTTTTGCCGTTGGCCTGCAGGAGATACTTTGAACCCGTTACCGTCCGCGTCGCGCCGAAAAAGGTCAGTTTCATGAGATTTCCATAGCGTAGGGACGAGATGCCGCGTACGCGATAAAAAAGTGCAGATTCAGCTTACGGAAGCCCTAGAATTCGCTTTCCATCCGCCGAGACACGGGCGAGGTTCCACGGCGGATCAAAGACGATCTCGACGTTGGCTTCCCCCACACCCGGCAGTTCGAGGAGTTTGCGTTGCACTTGCGACGAGATTTGCCCCGCGAGTGGACACCCCGGCAAGGTAAGCGTCATTTTTACGTCGATTCGCGTATCGCTTGAGCCTTCGGAGGGTTGCAGCCGCAAATCGTAAACAAGACCGAGATCCACGATATTGCAGGGAATTTCGGGGTCGCAGCATTCCCGCAGTTTGGCGAGGACCTGTTGGTCAGTGAGAGTCACGGCGAATCGCTATTTTTCAAGCTGGCGCAAAATCGTTTCGCCACAATGCAGAAATGCCCTGGTCGGTTCGCTGTTTGGTTCGGCCACAACGATGGGCAAGCCTTTATCGCCGCAAATCCGGATTTCCGCGAACAACGGGATCTCACCGAGAAACGGAACTTCCATCCGTTCGGCTTCCTGCTTGCCGCCGCCGTGGCCAAAAACATCGTCGCGCTCCCCGCAATGAGGACAGACGTAATAGCTCATGTTTTCGATAATCCCGAGGATTTTCACGTTGACCTTCTCAAACATGGCGATACCGCGGCGCGCGACTTCCAGCGCCACGTCCTGCGGAGTAGTGACGATGATTCCGCCGTCGAGCGCGATGGTTTGCGCCAGGGAAAGCTGGGCGTCGCCCGTACCCGGCGGCAGGTCCACAATCAAAACGTCAAGTTCGCCCCAATTCACGGCAAGGCTAAACTGCTGGATGGCCTTCATGATCATCGGACCGCGCCAGATGACCGGAGAATTGCCCTCCAGCAGTAAGGCCATGCTCATCATCTTGAGTCCGAAATTCTCCACCGGGTCCAGCTTGTCATCGGAAATCGTCGGCCGCCCGACCGCGCCCATCATTTTCGGCACGCTGGGCCCGTAAATATCCGCATCCATCACGCCGATCTTCCGGCCCAACTTGGTGAGCGCACAAGCAAGGTTGACCGCCACGGTGGATTTGCCGACGCCTCCTTTGCCACTGCCGACCGCAACAATGTGTTTGACGCCGTCAATCTGCGGTTGTGCAGAGGCAATCCCTGATCCGGCCATGGGCATCGGGCCTTGCTGCGGCGCCGGTTGCGAAGTCATTTCGACGTTGACACGTCCAATGCCGTCGCATTTTTTGACTGCAGATTCGACGTCCTGCCGGATTTGGTTGGGAACAGCCGGATCGCGCGTCGTCACGTGTAGCGCCAAGCTGACATCGTTATTCTCCGTGATACTGATGGATTTGACGATCCCGAAGCTCACGATGTCGCGACTGAAACCGGGGAATTTTACAGCTTTCAGCGCTTCACGCACTTGTTCTTCCGTCAGAGCATGTTCCACTTTGCGAGCCATGACGCTTCAGTTCACAGGAGCGGGCGTCTTCACGCTTTGCTCCGCTGCCGATTTTGGATTGAGGAGGTCGGCCAAAGTGGTACGAGCAAACACTTCGTTGACGCGGTTTTGCGCTTCGCCGAACACGGCGCATAACGTGCAATTGCTGATACGCGTTGTGGACACCACGCACTCCGGATCCTCGGACACACATTTCTGCAGCGCGAAAACGCCCTCGACACATTGCAGAACCTGTAACAGCGTGATCTCCTTGGCGGATCTCGCGAGACTAAAGCCGCCACCTGCTCCCCGATTGGAGCGTACGATGCCGGTCTTGGCTAGGGACTGGAAGATCTTTGCCAGGAAGCTCTTGGGAATGCCTTCGGTCTCGCTGATCTCGTCGATCATGACGATACGGTTCTCGGGCTGTTTGGCCAAATAGGAAAGCCCAATAATCGCGTACTCGCCTGCTCGTGTGATCTGCATGGTTAAATCGGAGTGACTTTGTCTTCTTTCGGCTCAATATAGGGACCGCCTCCATGAAAGTCAACGCCTGCGAGCTTGGAATTATTACGGAAACCTCGATAAACTCTGCTACAGTTACCCAGGAGGCCGCATAATGGCGAAAGTGGTAAAACTCTCGGACAAGCAGATTGCGCAACGACTCGCGAAGTTGAAGGGGTGGCGGCACACGGGTAATGCGATCATGAGAGAATTCGTTCTCAACAGCTTTACCGGTGCGACCCGCTTCGTTTCGCAGATTGCGCCGATAGCGAATGCAATGGATCACCATCCTGACGTTGAGATTTACAGGTACAAGCGTGTCAAAATCAAGCTGACGACGCACAGTGCGGGTGGCATCACTGAAAACGATTTCTCTCTCGCCGCGAAGATCGACAGGTTGGCGCCGCAAATGGAGCCGGGATAAATATGGGCCCGCTCCGGGTGGTCATTACCAAACACATCAAGACCCTCATTCTTTTCGATGGCGAGGAAGAAGTGCTCCGGTTCCCGGTGGTGCTCGGCAGAAATTCCGGCGACAAACAGCGCGAGGGAGACCTGGCGACCCCAGAAGGCGAATTTTACATCTGCCACAAGAACCCGGACAGCCAGTATCATCGCTTTCTCGGATTGAGTTACCCGAATATCGAAGATGCTGAGCGCGGCTTACGGGATAAACTGATTACGCAGGCCGAGCACGATGAGATTGTTGAGGCGGTGAATCAAAAAATGTGTCCGCCGTGGAAAACCGCGCTGGGCGGAGAGATCGGTTTGCACGGGCCATGCCCAAACGTGAGCTGGACGCATGGTTGCGTTGCCATGAGCTTGGAACAAATCGAGCGGTTGTACGATTTATTGGAGATCGGTGATGAGGCGCTGATCGTGCCGTAAGAACCGTTATAACCGATAGAACCGTGGAAAGATGATTCTAGCCTCAACTCTGCTTTTAACTTCGTCAGCGATTTTTCGGTTTTAACCCTTGCCCCATGACCCAACGATTCTTTGTTTATCCGATTCTGTTTATCGTTCTTCTGCAGCTTGTGCCGTTGCTGCGGCGCGGCTGGAGTTGGTATGCCGCGCAAATCTCCCAACTCTTCGTGACGCTTCTTGCCTGCTGTGGGGCACTATATTTCAGCGACGATCCTGCATGGGTGGTAATTGCATGGACGTTATTTGGAGTTTTCATTGTCGGTCCGCCGCTCATGCTCTCGTTGGCTTCCTCAGCCGAATTGCGGGGCCGATGGCACCGGGCTGCGCGATTCAGCAAAATGGCCGGAAGACTTGCTTGGGGAAGGCTCGGACGGCTTTACCGACGTTACGGCGACGCTCTCAATTTCGTCGGGCAGACGCAGGCTGAGAAGGGATTGGCGTTGCTGGAGGATTTGGCCAAACAGCCACTGCCTGTGACGGTGTACGGGATGCTGCGGATCTGGGAACTGTCGTTATTGATCCAACTCCGAGAATGGGAACGCGCCTTATGGTTCTACACAGGGGTGCTCGAATGGGGCACGCTGGGCCAGGCCGCACAGGCGCGGCTGTTCGCAGCACGGGCCACAGCCGAACTGGGGCAGGTCGAACGGGCGTTGCGCAGCCTGCAATTGGTGGCGCTCTCGCCGCGGATGGTGGGTGCCAAACAGAATTCATTGTGGGGTACGCGTGTGGCGGTGACAGCTCTGGCCGGCGACACCGACGGTCTCGAACAATTGTTGCAACGGCGTGAATACGTCCGACGGTCGCGCCGTTTCAAACGCTTTGCCGCCTATTGGCAAGGACGTTGCGCCATGGCGCGCGCGGCGCGGGCGGAAGCGGTCCGCCGACTGAAGCAGGCACTCGAAATGACGTCTTTCCGCGACGTGATCTGGCGCGAAGCCATCGCAGAACATTTGCAGCGCGCGGAGTCGGGAGAATTGCCGTCATCGTACGCTGCGCAGCAGCCGGGCTATGCACACGGCCAGGAATTATTGCGGCTGGCAGAAGACGAAACGGCGGACTGGCGTGCCTTGATGCACTTCGGGAAGCCCGAGGTTGCCACTCTCACGCTACTGGTGCTTTTTGCCGCAGTGTATCTGGCCGGCAATTTGTCTCTGCACGGCAGTTTGCAGGAAAAATTCTGGCTATGGGCGGGCAACAGTGCCGCAACAATCAAACAGCACGAATGGTGGCGGGCGTTCACTGCGCTGTTTCTGCACGCGAACCTGCTGCATCTCGCAATGAATGGAACCGGTTTGTGGCTTTTTGGCTCGGTCGTGGAAAAGACGGTCGGCCGTTGGCGCTTTCTATTGATATTTCTACTCGGAGGGGCTCTCGGCAACCTAGCCAGCGCGTCCATGGCGCGCTACGACATCGCTGTCGGCGCCAGCGGCGGAATTTTCAGCGTGATCGGCGCGTTCGCCGTGGCCGTCTGGCGATTACAGTCGCCCATCTATCATACGCTGCGACGACGCTTGTTACTTTTTCTCCTATTGATGGTGTCGGTGGATCTTTCCATCGGGTGGCTGGAACCACGCATCGACAATGTCGCCCACGTGGGCGGATTTTTGGCGGGAATCCTGTTGGCCATGATGCTATTTCCGAAGCGCAACCCGAGTTGAGTTCCAAAGTGCGGTACTCGACACCTCTCAACTATGGCCGTCTTTATTCAAAGCATTTCTGATTGCTTCCGAAGTCAGCGGCAGTTGAAATAATCTGACTCCCACCGCATCGAAGATCGCGTTGGCAACTGCGCCCCCCATCGTAATGATGGCCGGCTCTCCGCCGCCTTGTGAATCTGCTTCCTTGTCGTCGATGAGGATGGTCTCAATCTTCGGCACCCAGGAAAACCGCGGAATCTCGTAAGTGTCGAAATTGAGATCGAAAATCTCTTTGCCTTTGAAACGGATATTTTCCTTCAACGCATAACCCAGCCCCATGGTAATGCAACCTTCCATCTGAATCCTGGCTCCCTCGGGATTAATCGCCAGCCCCATGTCTTGGGCGCAAGCGACGTGTTTCACCTTGACCTCGCCGGTCTCCTTGTCCACTTCGGCGGCGGCGATCGCTGCCACATAAGTACCCGCGTCGATTCCGCAGGCAATCCCACGGCCTTTGCCGCTCGGCGACCGGGCGGGCTGCCAATCGAATTGTTCGGCAGCGGCCTTCAAAACCCGACGCATTTTTGGATCGGTCAGGTTCTGCAGCCGAAACGCCAACGGGTCGAGTCCAGCCTTCGCGGCCATAATGTCGATGTGAGATTCCCGGGCAAAAGTATTGGTGTTGTTCCCCGGCGCACGCCAAGCCCCGGTCGCAAACGGGTGCGGACTGGGACCACCACCAAAGCCGGCCCCGTAGGCCACAGTGCTGTGATTGGGAACGTCATAAAACTCCTTAGCACCGCGCTCGCCGGCAAAGTAAACCCGGTAATCCCAGAAGCCGATACGAGCCTTGTCCGTAACGCCGGATTTGATCTTGACCACGGCCGCCGGTCGAAACGAATCGTAAAAGAATTCCTCCGCCCGCGTCCAAGCCATCTGCACCGGTTTTCCGGCCAGCTTCGCGAGGCGCGCGGCTTCCACAATCTGCAAGTTTCGAGTCTTCCCACCAAAGCCGCCGCCAACGAAGACTGGCATAACCCGCACGTTGGCGGACGGCAACCCGAGTTCCCTCGCGACCTCCTGCTGAGCATTGAACGGTGTTTGCGTGGAAGCCCAAACGGTAGCTTTATCGCCGTCGATCTTGACCACAGCGGTGTGCGGCTCCATAGGCGCGTGGGCTTTATAACCATCCAAGTAAGTCTCCTCGACAATGATCTTCGATTCGCTTTCGCCCTTTTGGAGATCACCATCCTGCGCCACCGTCCGGCCTTCGGGGGCATTTTTCAGTAGGTAATCGAAGATATTCGTGTCGTTGAGATCCGACTGCGGCTTGTCAAATCTGGCTTTGATTTTCGAGAGAGCAGCTTCTGCCACATCTGGATGGCGATGCAGGACAGCGATGAAATCCCCTTCTTTGATGACCTGAACATCCTTCATTTGCCTGGCCTCCGAGAGATCGACATCAATCAGCTTGGCATCGTGCGACGGTGGTCGCAGGATTCTCGCGTACAGCATATCGGGAAGCTGAATGTCCCCAGCGTATTTCGCCTTTCCGGACACTTTCTCAGCAGCATCGCGGTGCGTCAGTGGTTTCGTCATGATCTTGAATTCGGCGGGCTTCTTGACTGCTGCTTTGCCGGTGGCGTGCCGCTCGATGCGTTTTCCTTTGGTCAATTCTGCGTAGGAAATCCGTTGAGCGCGTTTGCCGGTAATGCACACGAAGCCGTTCTCGGTGACCAGTTTGTCCGTCGGCGCCTTGAGCTTTTCTGACGCGAGTTCCAAGAGCACCTGGCGCGCTTCCGCGCCGGCCGCTCGGAGTGCTGGCCCAAAGGCCCGCGTAGTTAAGGATCCAAATGTCCCCGCGTCCCATGGGCAGAGCTCTGTGTCTCCCATGACCATATCCACGGAGTCCAGCGGAGCATCCAGTTCGTCTGCCAATTCCTGCGCCAGCGAAGTGATGACTCCCTGCCCCATTTCAATCTTGCCGGTGTAACACGCGATGCGTCCGTCTTCGCCGATTCGCAGGAAGGCGTTGAAATCTGTGGGGAGACTGTGGCGCGGTCCGCGCGTGCGAACTTCTTGCGCCAACAGAGAAAGATCGCCGATGGAAAACAAGAGGATGATTCCACTGCCGGCAATCTTGATGAAATCGCGCCGGTCCATATTGAACCTGGAGCTTTCGTCCTGAAAATCGAGTTCGAGATACGAATCGGTACTCATGTCAGATTGCTCCATGCATTTCGTTTGCCGCCGCCGCGATGGCTTGCAGGATTCGGGCGTGCGCCCCGCAACGGCAAAGGTTGTCGTCCATCGCATCGATAATCTGGGAGGTAGAAGGCCGGGGATTCTTCCGCAAGAAAGCATAAGCGTTCAGGATCATGCCTGGTGTGCAGTAGCCGCACTGAAGCGCGTCGTGTTCCGCAAAGGCCTTCTGCAACGGATGCAGCGCGCCCTTTTTCGACAGCCCTTCGATGGTGACCACCTCCTTGCCTCGAACCGATTTGATGGTGGTCTGACAGGAGCGGACCGCCTCGTTGTCCACAAGGACGGTACAGGCGCCACAGAAACTCTCGCCGCAGCCGTACTTGGTGCCGGTTAATCCCAAGTTCGTGCGCAGAACCCACAGCAGTTTCCGTTCGGGATCGACGGTTAGCTTGGTGGATTTGCCATTGAGTGTGAACTCAATCGACTCTTCCATATTCACTCGCCCTCCAATTGCGCAGACAAACCGATTGCACGGCCACAGAATGACCCTAACGGGGTGAACGGACAAATTCATACGCCGGCTGAATTCTCGAGCGCAAGGGTTTTCTCGAACATCAGCGGCGCAGCTCACTAACCGTGCCTTGCGCCAGATCACAATCCGGCCAAATGTGGACGGGTGAAATATCAGCGTCCCGAGTTTGGGCGCCGACCATCCCTCTTTGGGAAGTTTCCGCGGCAGCCAGGGCGAACGAATTACTCCATAACTTCGATCGATTTGATCTTCCACTGCACCAATTGGCCGGCAACCTGATTTCCCACCATGAACTTATCGGAGACTGATCGCACTGATGAACCCGGTATGAGATCACGGACGGTCTCGCCATCGACCTCAAATCCCTCCTTATCGACACCCTGAAGCTCAATGCGTACCTTTATCGCTGAACTGCAACTATTTTGGACCGCCATCATCACCGAATAGCTCGCGTAAGCATCATTCTGCTCAACCTGCTTCCAGGAACTATCCTTCACCAAGATGCAATCGCTATTGCTTGCCGTCCGCACCTTCCCTGACGCACTGCTTGCTGCCGCCGCGGCTGAAGCCTCCCCCGCGGACGTTTGTTCGCGCCGGTACTGCTCGGCGTTCTCTCGCGATTGCTCTTCAACTCGAAACTGCGCCGCCGCGAACTCATTGTAGCCATACTCTTTCTGCAAACTCTCAGGAAGTTGCGAGAAGTCGATCCTTTCGATTCCTGTGTCATGGCGAATCGTCAATGTCGCAGCATCATGCCGAATGACGTTCGCGTTGTGGAGCACTCGACCAGAACTCAGGGTGATATCCTTTGTCCTGCCAAGTCCTCCGTCCTCTGCATGATTCACGGGTGCAGTCCGGTCCAATCCATCAGAAGAAGTCTTTTTAATCGCCGATGAAGCCGCTTTCCCCTGCTTCGTCACAATCAAAACCCCTAACCGGCTCACGCCAGAGTAAGCCCCGTCATTCGATATCCAGTCTGTACTATCATCGGAAAGAGGGCTGCCCGCGCGCCAGCCGCTGTGATCAATCGAATCCAATGTTCGCATTATTTCCACTGCTCCGAAATCATGGCCCCCGGCAGCGGTGAACTCGATCCTTCGAACCGTTGCACTTTCGTCAAACCACGCCTTCACGTAGAGCCGATCTTTCAACTCGAAAGCTACACTCCCATCCGAATTGGTGCCAACCTCATCTCCATAGACCCAACGGAGATCATGGATCGTCCAATCGAGCCCCGCGGCCCCACACGCGATCGGCAAAAATGCAAGAATGATGACTGATACAATCTGCATCGCAGTACCTCACCTTTCACGGCTTGTTTAGCCACTCCAAAATCGCCTCGACATCGTCTTCGAAAAGCAGCCGCACCGCAAGCTCCAATGAACGCCGATGAACGCCGATCATCCGCCCTTGGCCAGCGGGACTTTGCCGCCGCCAGTCAGATTTCCTCCCCGACCGCACACAGTGGGCGACGCTGCCGGCCTCTCCCCCACAATGGCGGCGAGGCGATCCCCTCTCCCTTGTTGTCCAAGGGAGAGGGGGGTCACGGTGAGGGTTATGGCCTTTCTCTGCCCCTCAGTTTTAATCGCACCCCTACCCGCTGTGGCGGATGTGGACGATGTCGCCATCCTCAACGATGTAGTCTTTGCCCTTGAGAAGAAGTTTGCCCGTTTCTTTGAGGTGAACTTCAGCATGGTGGCCGGTATCGCCCGCGCTAGCGAGATCGGGATACTTCATTACCTCGGCGCGGATGAACCCGCGAGCCAGATCGGAATGAATCGCGTGGGCGGCATCGACGGCGGTCGCGCCGTGGCGGATGGTCCAGGCGCGGACTTCGTCTTCGCCGGTGGTGAAGAACGAGATATAACCCAACGCCTTGTAAAGCAGGCGCGTCAAGACGTGGATCGCTGGTTCCTGTATTCCGAGTGCAGAGAGAAATTCGGCGCGTTCTTTGGAATCGTCGATTTGAGCGACTTCGAGTTCGAGTTTGGCACAGAGGTCGCAAGCGAGTCCGCTAACCTTCTGAACGAGACCCGGATTCGGATAATTGGACTCACCACAATTCAGCGCAGTAACCAATCCCTTCAGCGTGAGAAACTGCAGGGAACGAACACGTTTCTCCTCGCCCTCGTGCCAGGGATAGGCGCGCAGCGATTTGCCGGATTCCAGATGTGGCTTTAGTTTCTCCAGCAAAGCGGTTTCGTCGGCACGTTCTTGTTCGAACTTTCGTTTTTGGTCCTGCGCAATGCGGTTGAGGCGCGTCTCAATGAGACTGAGATCGCTGACGGTCAATTCGAGGTTCATCGCGTCGATGTCCCGAAGCGGATCGACGGAACCGGCGGCGTGAAAAACCGCAGGATCCTCGAATGCTCGAACCACATGGCAAAGCGCGTCCACATCTTTGAGTTTATTGAGCCACTGTTCGCGGGGCTTCGGTTCGTGAGGTGGCGCTGGGGCCAGCGTGCACTCAATCTCAGCGTACTTGGTCTTTTTCGGCTGGTACATCGCCGAGAGCTTGTCCACGCGCGGATCAGCGACCCTGACGGCGCCAACGTGGTATTCAGCAGCGCGGCCGAGAAGGTGATCGAGCGCCACTCCCGTGAGTAGAGAGAAAACAGTTTTTTTTCCGACCTGCGGCAGGCCGATGAGCGCGATTTTCATCGCGTCAAATCCGAAATCCGAAATTCAAAACAAATCTGAAATCCAAATCAGCAAATCGAAAAACCGGCTGTTTCGAACATTTTCTCATTCGAAATTGTTTCGAGATTCGAGTTTCGGATTCACTTGGTGAGGCTGCTGCAAAACGCTTCGAGCCGGTCGAGACCTTTTTGAATGTTCTCCATTGAGCAGGCGTAGCTGAGACGAATGTGGGCGTCCGAGCCAAAAGCGATGCCGGGGACAGCGGCGACCTTTTGCTGGTCGAGCAATTTCTCGCAGAACTCGGATGATTTCAGGCCGAAACTGAAAATATTCGGCAGCATGTAGAATGCGCCCATCGGTTTGACGCAGGTCACGCCAGCAATGCTGGTCAACTTGTCATGCATATAACTCCGACGTTCCGCGAACGCCTTGACCATCTCGCCGATAGATGCCTGATCGCCTTTCAATGCGGCCACCGCGCCCTTCTGCGCGAAACTCGTCGGATTCGAAGTGGAATGCGACTGCATGGAATCGATCGCTGCGGCGATGGGTTCGGGTGCGGCGGTATAGCCGAGACGCCATCCGGTCATGGCGTACGCTTTGCTGAAGCCATTGACGGTGATCGTCAAATCGAAGATTTCCTTGCTCAACGAACCGAGGCTCACAAACTCAGCATTATCGTAGGTAATCTTTTCGTAAATCTCATCCGACAACATGAGAATTTCCTCTTCCAGAGCCACTTCAGCGAGCGTTCGGAGTTCTTCACGGCTGTAAAGAGAACCGGTCGGATTGCCCGGCGAATTCAGGATGATGAGTTTGGTGGCTGGCGTCATCGCCTCGCGGAATTGATCCGGCGTGATCTTGAAGCCAGCTTCCTCCTTCGTCGCGACGATTACGGGCGTGGCGTCGGCCAGTTTGACCATTTCAGGATAGCTCAGCCAATACGGCGCGGGAATGATGACCTCGTCGCCGGCCTGGCAGGTGGCGAGAACGGCGTTAAAGCAAGAGTGTTTCGCGCCACAATTGACGATGATCTGAGAAGGCTTGTAGTCGAGACCGTTATCATTCTTGAGTTTTTCGGAAATGGCCGCGCGCAGTTCGGGTATGCCTGCGGAAGGCGTGTACTTGGTGAAACCGTCAGCCAAGGCTTTGGCGGCAGCATCCTTGATATGTTGTGGCGTGTCGAAGTCTGGTTCACCGGCGCCGAATCCGCAAACATCAACGCCCTCAGCCTTCATTTTTTTGGCTTTGGCACTGATGGCCAGGGTCAGCGATGGGGTGAGGGTGGTGGCGCGTTGCGCGAGTTGTTGCATGATGACGTTTTTTCCGTTGAAGTTATGAATTTCAGAGATTTACAGTTTACAGTTATAGAATTCCTCGACCAGCGGTTTCAAATTGTTTTCGCGAATCTTGATGATTTTCATCTCCCGCCGCGCGTTCTCCGTGGAATCGCTGGCGTGGGCGGCGTTGACCATGATGTCCTGACCCAGTTCGCGACGGATCGTGCCCGGGGGAGCTTTGCGCGGATCGGTCGGACCGAGCACGTTGCGGATTTTGCTGACCGCATCCGGTCCTTCGTAGACTACGGCCACGATTTTTTCCACACCGGGCTGAGACTTGGCAGCGGTCGAACAGTCCTGGGGTTTGCGCCCGGTCATGAATTGAACGATCTGATTGAATTGTTGCTCCGCAAACAGTGGTCCCATGAGGTCGCCCAATTGCTTTTCCGTCGCCGGCGTCAGCCCAAACCCAAATTCCTTCTCCAAGGCCAATCGCCCGCGCTGCCCGGAGATATCGCGGAGCTTTTCCCGCAGGACCTTGCGAACAGGTCCATAGAATTCCTCGGCCTCGGCAACGGTCATGTGATGGGTCTTGATCGCAATGATGTAGAGACCGGTTCGCGAAAGCATATCCACGATGTTGCCGGGACGCGCGCTGGGGAAGCGAAAATTGTCGGGCTTGAGCAGTACCAGCGTTTGTTCGACTTTCATTTCCTGGGGATAAACCACAACATTTTCGAGAAAACCGCCGTCGCTGTCGGAGTATTTTGCCCAAAGTTTCAGTTTTACTTCGGCTTCCTCGGCCGTGGGCGCGGCCAGAACGGCTGGTTCGAAGTATTTCACCTTTCCGTCGGGGCCGATAATGTAATCGCCGTACGTGTCGCGGATGCTCTCGCCGGCGGGTTTATCCGTGCGAAAACTGCCCACCACCTGCCGCACTTTGCGCACGGCGTCCTCGCCACGGAACAACAGCATCATGACGCGGCGATGCTGTCCCGTCTTCGGGTCGGGTGAGTAGTTGTTAAGGATGTACTGCCGAATCAGTTCCTGAATTTTCCGATCCTGCGGATCACTGGTCGAAAGAATGATTTCCGCATATCTCTCGACCAATTCGCGGCTCGGAGCGAACATGCGCGCCGCCACAAATTCGAGCGCGGTGCGGGTGAACAGGCGGACGATCACTCCGCCCGTCCGTGATTTGTACACTGTGTACGGATTGATCAGTACGTATGCCAGTTCTTCCTTGGCGGCGCTCATGGGCGATTGCTCAAAGTTGATGTTCCACGCCGATATTAGTCAAGACAAACCGCCCTCGCAAGCATGTCAGCCAACGAGGGAGTTCAGTCAAACAATGTTTGGCAAACGATACTTTTATCTTTCTCCTCCCCTGACGCGGAAGCATTTCGCACCGCATCGGGGCTTCCTCCCCCTTTGAACAGCGGCGCGTTCTTGTTCAGTGGTAACTTCCAAAATCATCTTAGTGTCAGGAGATGGTAACCGTCAAGGTGCAAAACTGCGACAAAAAGCCTCAAATTAAGGCGTGGCAATGGTTTGAGTTTTTCGTCGGCGCGTGATAGATTGCTCGTCCGTTAGTCGGAGCCAGACCAACGCAGCAAATGCACAGCGTTTTGACCAAACGATTGGCCCGTGAGCGCGCCCCATGGCGAGTATTTGTTTCCGCCGTCCTGGCTTTGATGGCAGCATTTTCTTTGGGTTGCGGGCAGTCGGGGCCGATTTCCAATTCGAGAGCGGAAGGGCAAGCCGATTATCTGCGAGCCAAGAAATTATCGGAAGATCACGACTTTCAAACTGCGGCGGAGTTCTATAGCAAGGCGCTGGAAATCGACCCGGATTTCGCCGATGCGCACTTGGATTTGGGACTGCTCTGCGATGGCAAGTTGGGTGATCCGATCTCGGCAATTTATCATTACCGGCGTTATTTGGAACTACAGCCTGATTCGGAGAAGAAACAGTTGGTGTTGGATTTTATTGAACGCGCAAAGCTGTCGCTGGCCTCGAAGCTGCCGCAATCGCCCATCGTTGACCCACGCGACCTGACCCGCCTCCAGAATGAGAATGCAGCGTTGCTGCAGGAAAATGCGCACCTGCGATCACAACTCACAGAACTGGAAAAGGCGGCCCATGCGACGAAATCAGCCGCGGCGGCATCAACGATGGGCACAGATTCGGCGATTATTTCAGTATCCGCCCCGGTCACGACCGATTCTTCTGCGACCGTCACGCCGACGATGACGACGGAGTTGCCGACCAACACCACGGCGGAAACAGCAGAATCGTCGCGCCCGCGGGTGCATGTGGTGCAAAAGGGTGATACATTGTTCGCCCTGGCTTTGCGGTACTATGGGACGGGCGCAGCGTGGGATAGAATTTACCAGGCGAATCGGAGTGATCTGTCCAACCGGGATCAATTGAGAGTTGGACAGCAGTTGGTGATTCCTTAGGTGGGTGGATCAAGCATTATCGTTGCGGGACTTGTATGTGGACTAGGGTATTTGCGGGGTTTGTGGTTGCGTTCTGGGTTGCCATGATGGCAGCGCTGGTTCGGGTCGAGATTTTTCCCAAGCCGACTGTTCTCGGCAGATGTCCGACCGAACAGGTCCTGCGGAAAATTCTTGCCAATCCCAATCCCAATCGGCTCAAGATTTATCGAGGCAAGCCGATCGGTGAGTCCATCGGCACCTGTACGATCGCGATTCATCCCAAGCTGCGGGGGATGGATTTGGGGCCGGGGCAAGAGCCGGACAGCTACGAAATCACCAGCGACCTGAGGATGAGGTTACCTCTTTACGGTGTTGTTTTCTGGTTCCTCAGTGGCAAAAGCACTTTTAATCGCCAGTTGGAACTCGAAACCTTTGATGTCACGATGCAGACGAGACGGGGTGGCGACAGCTTCCGTATCGTCGGTGATGACGCGAAGAAAAAAGTTACGGTCAAGCTTGATCTGGGAGATTTTACTGATGAACGCACATTCGATTACAACGAAATTCAGGGCCTGGGTCTGGCCAGCGGTTTGGGCTTACCCGGCCTAGCTCTAGGGTTGTCCAACGGCCATAGGGAGCAGCCATCAACGTTACAGAGTGGCCTGCGTCCGACAGTGGTCACTTGTTCTTATTTCGACCGTCTGGAGATTGCTGGCAGTCCCCAACGTGTGTATTTGATTGATTCCAAAATCGGCGACCAGTTTTGGTTAAAGCTCTGGGTGAGCGAAGCCGATGGGGAAGTCCTCAAGGTTTCCACGTCTCTCGGATTTGAAATGGTGAGCGAATTGGTAAAAATGGGGACCAGCGAATGATTCGCACAGAGAACCTGACGAAGAGATACGGCGAACTCGTTGCGGTTAGGGACCTCAACTTGGATCTGCCGCAAGGGCGGTTCTTCGCCTTTCTTGGTCCCAACGCGGCCGGGAAAACAACCACGATCAAGTTGCTGGCCGGCTTGCTCAAACCGACTTCTGGCCGCGCCTTCGTGGGCGGATACGATATCCAGAAGGACCCCATTGCCGCCCGCAGAGTTCTGAGTTTTGTGCCAGACACCCCTTTTCTGTACGACAAATTGGAACCGATGGAATTCATGCTCTTTGTCGGCCAGCTTTATGGAATGCAGCGGAGCGAAGTGGTACGGGCAAGCGACGAGTTGTTCGATCTGTTTGACCTGGACAATACACGCAATCAACTGATTGAGAACCTCTCCCACGGCACGCGCCAGCGCCTGGTGATCGCCTCGGCGCTGTTGCATGAACCCAAGGTCATCATCATTGACGAGCCGATGATCGGGCTGGACCCGCGCAGTGCCCGGGTGGTAAAGAACGTGCTCAAGAAGCGGTCCCAAGCCGGCGTCACGATCTTTCTTTCGACTCATATTCTCTCCATCGCCGAAGAGCTGGCAGACCAGATTGGCATCCTGAATCATGGAAAACTCATCGCGATCGGAAACATTGACGAACTGCGCCAAATGAGCGGTCAAGTGGGCGCGCTGGAGGACGCCTTTCTGGCGTTGACCCGCGAGGAGCAACGGGAGGTGACGGAGCCAGCATGAGCGGGTTCGTTTTCTTTCGTTTATTAAGCGAAGTCAATGCGCGGATTATTCGTCGGCATGTGCTGGCCTTGCGTGAAAAATCGTATTTGATGGTGTCGGTCATCACCTTGTTTATCGTCGGTTACTGGGTGGCCGGGTACGCCGTGTTCCGCGTCGGATTTAGCACGTTGGAAACCGTGCCCGGACTGCAGGCAATTCTCCTGGACCGGATGTTGTTTCTGTTCTTCGCGTTCCTGTTCGTGATGCTCGTGTTCTCGAACATGATCATCGGCTACTCGACGATTTTCAAAAGCCAGGAAACCCAGTGGATGTTGACATTGCCCGTGCGCAGTCTGGATGTTTTTCGGTGGAAGTTATTAGAGACCACGCTCTTGGCAAGCTGGGCCTTTCTCTTTTTATCGGCGCCTCTGATGTTGGCCTACGGGGTGACGCGCCATGTGACAGGATGGTTTTACCTGAAGGTTTTCCTGCTGTTTGTGCCGTTCATGGCGATTCCGGCAGCGTTGGGATCGTTGGTGATCCTCATCGTCGCTCGTTACTTGCACCGCCGCATGTTCAAATGGGCGCTGTTCGGTTGCAGTGCCGTGGGCCTTGCCTGCGCCTTGGTGTTCCTCAAACCGATGCAAGCCGAGGATCTCGACCAAGCGCAAATGGTGGCGGCGCTGCAGGATTTGTTGCATAACAGCCGCGTAACAGCGCAACCCATTCTACCCAGCTATTGGGTGGCTTCCAGTATGATCGCATGGGGCGAAGGCGGTACGGGCCGCGGTTTGTTTTTTTTCCTGGTGTTGCTGAGCAACGCGATGATGGCGACCTTGGTGTGCACCACGGTCAGCCGCCGTCTTTTTTATGAAGGCTGGTCGCACAACCACAGTCAGGGCCGCTTCCAGTCCGGCGTGCCGGTATTAGATACACCGATTGTGTTGCCGCGCACCGGATTGCTGGAGCGGGTGGTAAATCTCTGGCCGGGCCTTGACGAAGCCACGCGCGCTCTGGTTATCAAGGACGTTCGCGTGTTCTGGAGGGACACATCGCAGTGGAGCCAGTTTGCCATCTTCTTTGGCTTGCTCGGCCTGTACGTTTTGAACCTCCGCAGCGTCGCGCACGAGTGGAAAAGCGACTGGGCCTGCTTCATCTCCTTTCTCAACCTGGGCGCGTCCAGCATGACCCTCGCCACCTTGACGACCCGCTTCGTCTTTCCCCAATTCAGTCTCGAAGGCAAACGGCTCTGGATGGTGGGTATGGTGCCCTACGGACTGAAACGGGTGCTGTTGGAGAAATTCTGGCTGAGCAGCGTTTGCTCCGCTGCGATCACCCTCGCGCTGATCCTCACCTCCAGTTGGATGTTGCGGATTCCGCATTGGTTGACGCTGCTGTTTTCCTCCACGGTCGTCGTCATGAGCTTTGCGCTTTGCGGTATTGCGGTTGGAATCGGGGCGTTGTTCCCCAGTTTTGGCTCCGGCACTAGTCGTCGTGATGACAATCCCGCCAAGATCGTCTCTGGCTTTGGCGGAACTTTCTGTTTTATCCTGAGCTTGATGTATATCACGCTGGTCATTGGCGCCGAAGTTTGGCCCATGTATTCGAGCTTTGCTGCCAGCGGGTTTACGAGCCGCGGACAGCCGTGGAATCTGGTGTTCTCGTGGATCTTTGTATCGCTCTTCAGCCTGGCGGCAACGTGTATTCCCATGTCTCTGGCGCTCACGAGAGTGGAGTCGCTGGAAATTTAGACCTCCGAGTCGCACAACTTTCTTTACTTTTCAACGGCGCGTGCTATTCTCCGTGTCAACAAGGAGGTTTTTTGTATGAAACAAGGGGGTGGTAGCGGCGCTACTGCTTTGTCCGCGCCCAAAGATGCACCAAAACTTTCTGTCGTTGAATTGCCGGCTCATCGCGAAGAGGTCGATTCCAAGCTCGAACAAACCCGGGAGTACTTGCTGACTCTACACCGTCAGCAGGAAGAACTCGAGCGACAGAAGAGCGATCTCGAAGAACTCCGCCGCAAACAGGAAGAATACAGTCGCGGGCGGGCGGAGATGATTGACCAATTAGGTCGTTCTCTCGTCACGCTCGAACGCCAGCAAATTGAATCCCAGCGTCTTGCGGAGCTTTGCAGCAAGACGATCGATGCCTTTCGGGATTACCTCGAACGGATTCAGGACGTCAGCGACGAGGATTGGAACAGCAGCAACGTTCGTGAAGAATTGAGCAAGGCGCTGGGCGTGATCGAAAACGCGCGCCTGGAGTACAACCGCGCCCGAGCCAAGCTGGATTGCCTCAATCCGGCGTCCGGCCAGCCGCTTTCTCTCCCAGCCCAAGACACACCGAACAAGCCGCTGAGCTGGAGTGAGCTCCTTCGTTATGCGTACATTGGCGCCGCTGCTTCGGCTCCGCTCATTATAGCTGGAACGATTTGGCTGGTGGCGTTATTGGCAACGAAACACTAACCGGATCAACTGGTTATGCAATTCCGCCGAAAGCCGGCCGACCCGATCGATCGGGCAATTGGTGATTTGGATGAGAAAATTGCTGCCTTGCAGCGTCAGTTGCGAGAGCTGGAGATCGAACCGGGCCAGGGCCTCGATCAAGCTCCCACAAGGCGTTTTTCCACAGTATCCGCGCAGGGCCTGTCGAGATTCGTGGGAAACATGCTTCGGCCCAAAAGACGTGTACCGGACCCATCCCATTCCATGCGCGAGGATTTGTTCGAGGTAACAGCCGAGCCGCTCAAGGACCTCGAAGCCGAGCCGATCACCTTCGCCAACAAACCAGAACCGGATTTGTTTACTGGCCCGCCTGCCGCAATCGCGGGCGCTTCAACGGCCCTGGAGACGGCGGAAGTCGTGCCGTCGGACAAAAAACTGGCTCATTACCTGGGGGCGGGCAGTATCAAGAGCTATAAGCCGCTCAAACACGTCCAACGTCAGATGCGGAATCGCTTTTTCATGTGGCTTGGGTTATCTTTTGCCGCGTTATGGATAATCTGGTTCGTAATACGGTAAGCATTCAAACCAAACTCGGCACATTTCACGCCCATTACTCGCCGCACGGCATCACTTCACTGGATTTCCCCGAAAGCCGAAACTCGCGCGCGCCTGCGGCGAAGGACAAGAAGCCGCCGGCATTTGTCCGCACACTCGGGCGTCAACTCAAGCAGTACGCCGCGGGTAAATCGGTTCGCTGGGAGGTTCCCGTGGATTTGTCCTCCGGTACTGATTTCCAACAGAGGGTCTGGCGCGTGCTGGCCAAAATTCCTTGCGGTCAAACGCGCTCTTATGCCTGGGTTGCGCAAAAGCTCGGGAAACCGAAAGCCGCGCGTGCCGTGGGCGCGGCCTGTGGCGCGAATCCGGTCCCCGTCATCATCCCGTGTCATCGTGTCGTCGCCAGTAATGGCGCGCTCGGCGGCTTTGGGGGCGGACTGCCAATGAAGAAGCGTTTGCTGCGGATCGAACACACAAGAATCTGAATTGTGTACGGCGTCCTCCGTCGTTCACTGAATGTGAGTAGACCATGCCCTTGGTAACGCTCATCACCGACTTCGGGACGCGCGACTGGTTTGTGGGCAGCATGAAGGGCGTGATCCTGGGCCTTAATCCGCGAGCAACCATTGTAGACATCACACACGAGATTCCAGCGGGAGATATTCGGGCGGGGGCATTTGCGTTGGTCGCGTCTTATCGTTGTTTCCCCTCGAAGACCATTCACGTCGCTATTGTTGACCCCGGAGTGGGCAGTAGCCGCTCGGCCATCGCGGCCAAGACCGCGGATTACATATTTGTCGGACCAGACAATGGCGTGTTGTCGTTTGCGCTGGCTCGCGAGAAAGTCATGGAGATCCGCCGCCTTGATAACGAGAATTATCTCCGAAAACCGGTGAGCGCGACGTTTCACGGGCGTGACGTGTTCGCGCCCGTGGCGGCTCACCTGACGCAAGAGATTCGCTTCGATTCACTCGGAGAAAAGCTGGCCGATTGTGTGCGGTTGGATTTCCCGCAAGCAAGAGCCGCGAATGGAGAGGTACTTGGTGAGATTATCTATATCGATCACTTCGGCAACGCAATCACCAACATTGAATTCGCCGCGACCGGTGTAGAGACCGCTGTCCCCAGCGGTAAGGCTCCCGGTCGCCGCAAAAGCGTTGCTCCTACCAAGGGATTGTCACGTACATTCGCCAAAGCACGCGTGCCGGGTAAACTGAAATGCGGCATCAAGAGGTTCTATCAAGACGTTCCTCCCGGCCAGCCGTTGGCCATGATCAGCTCCAGTGGCTTCCTCGAAATCGCCGTCAACAGAGGCAGCGCTGCAAGTCAATTCGGCCTGAAGATTGGCGACGCGGTCGAGGTTGAATAATCAATTGGATTGCTGCTGCGAAATCGTTGCTGGGCGGCTCAGACCTAGCCAGGCCCATTTTGTGGACCAAAAGAGTTGCCGCGCGACACTTGAATTTGCGATAAACCAGCTTTATCTGGAGGAATAATGGCGGTCAACTTACGTTACGATTTTAACAATTTGATGGCGGAACGAGTCGGCGAACACGGCATTGCCGATACCGAACTGAACGCTCTGGGACCCAAGCTCGAGGCTGCGGCAACCGCCGTAGAGAAGGCGACGCTGGGTTTTCGGAAGCTGCCTTACAACACGAAGCTCGCTGACGAAATTGTTGCGTTGGCCAGTGGCATTCAGGAGCGATGCGACAATTTTGTGGTGGTCGGTATTGGCGGTTCGGCGTTGGGCAATATCGCGCTCCACAGCGCGCTGAACCATCCCGAATACAACCATCTCATTCGCCCGCCACGGCGCGGGCCGCGGCTGTTTGTTCCGGACAACGTCGATCCCGATCGGATCGCCGGGTTGCTGGATGCTGTCGATCTCGACGATACCGTTTTCAACGTCATCACCAAGTCCGGCGGCACGGCGGAAACGATGAGCGAGTTCCTGGTGTTTCGCGACGCGCTGGTCAAAAAGCTCGGCCCGGATCGGCACGTCGAGCATCTTGTCATCACCACCGATCCTGAAAAAGGCGAGTTGCGCGAAATCGTGAAACGATTCGGGTACGTGTCGCTGCCGATTCCCCCTGATGTGGGAGGCCGGTTCTCGGTAATGAGTGCGGTCGGCTTGCTCAGCGCCGCGGTCACCGGCATCGATATACACCAGCTTCTCAAAGGCGCTGCCGAGATGGACGAAGTCTGCAAGAAATCCAAGAAACTTTGGGGAAACCCGGCGTTGACCGGGGCGGCCCTGCACTATTTGATGGACAAGGCCAAAGGAAAAAACATTCAGATCATGATGCCGTATTCGCACGCCTTGCGCGACGTGGCAGATTGGTTCCGGCAACTCTGGGCCGAGAGCCTTGGGAAACGCGTCGATCGCACCGGCAAGAAGGTGCACACGGGCCAAACGCCTGAAAAAGCAATCGGCGTCACCGATCAGCACTCCGTTATGCAGCTTTACATCGAGGGCCCGTTTGACAAGGTTGTCACGTTCCTCACTGTGGATGAGTTTCGGACGACGGTGTCCATTCCGTCGGCGTTCCCTGATTTTGAAGCTGTGAAGTATCTCGGCGGGCACACGATGAACGAGCTGATCAATGCCGAACAACGCGCGACGGAATTGGCCCTGACGCAAAGCGGCAAGCCGAATTGCGCGATTCGTGTGAAACGCGTGGACGAAGAAACGGTAGGCGCTCTGCTATTTCTGCTGGAGATGCAGACCGCGTACGCAGGCGAATTGTACGGCATCAATGCGTTCGATCAGCCGGGCGTCGAACTGGGCAAGAATTTCACATACGGACTCCTGGGGCGCAAAGGGTACGAGGGCAAGCGCAAGGAAGTCGAGCAAGCCAGTAAGCCAAACGCCAGATGGGTTGTCAGCACGTAAGTGACCGAATTGCCCAATTGCCTGGGGGTGAGCGTCTGCGATGACGGAACGTGAGGTTTTACAAATCTTTCGGGACACACAGGCCCTGCTTGACGGACATTTCCTGTTGCGGTCTGGATTGCACAGCCGCCAGTATTTTCAATGTGCCTTGGTCTTGCAGCATCCGCTGATCGCCGAGCGATTGTGTGGAGAATTGGCGGACAAACTGAAGCCCACGGCCCCGCAAACAGTGATTTCTCCAGCCATGGGTGGATTGTTCATTGGCCATGAAGTCGCGCGGGCGTTGAATACCAGGCATATCTTCGTCGAGAAGAACGCCTCCGGAAAACTGGAGCTACGCCGCAGTTTTCAAGTCGCCCCGCGCGAGAAAATGGTCGTGGTGGAGGACGTGATCACAAAGGGCGGACGGGTACGTGAAACCGTCGACATCGTGCGCGCCTTGGGAGGCGAGGTGGTCGGCATCGGTGCGCTGGTGGATCGATCCGGTGGCAACGTGAGTCTTGGCGTACCGCTGGAAAGTCTGCTACAATTTCAGATTGAAACATTTGACCCGGCAGTTTGTCCACTTTGTCAGGCGGGCATACCTTTGGTAAAGCCCGGTTCGTAGGAGCGATTCTTCATCGCGACCGATCGCGAACACATTTCGCTCCCACGAGAAGCGACAGAAAGAGTTTATGGTCAGTTGGATAATAAAGAAAATGGTGGGCTCGAAGAACCAGCGCGAGCTGAAACGTCTTTGGCCACTGGTGCGTCGCATCAATGAAATCGAGGCGGGGTATCAAAAGCTCAGCGACGAAGAATTACGCGCCAAGACCGAAGAATTTCGGAAACGCCTCGCGGGAGGAGCCTCGCTCGACGACATCATGCCCGAAGCGTTTGCGGCAGTGAAAAACGCCTGCCGGCGCCTTTTGGGCAAAGAATGGGTCGTTCGCGGCCAGCCGTACAAATGGGACATGGTGCCATTCGACGTGCAGGTGCTTGGCGGTATCGTGTTGCATCAGGGGAGAATCGCAGAGATGGCCACGGGCGAAGGCAAAACGCTCGTGGCAACCATGCCGCTCTATTTGAATGCCCTCGCTGGTAATGCCCACCTCGTTACCGTGAACGATTACCTCGCATCTCGCGACGCGGAATGGATGGGCGAGGTGTACAAGTTCCTGGGCCTGACGGTGGGCTGCATCCAACATGACCAGCCGCCACCGGTGCGCCGTGCGCAATACGAATGCGACATTACCTATGGGACCAACGCGGAGTTCGGCTTCGATTACCTCCGCGACAACGGCATGGCCACCAGCAAGGAAACCCAGGTCCAACGCGGCCATCACTTCGCCATCGTCGATGAGGTGGATTCGATTCTCATTGACGAAGCGCGAACGCCGCTGATCATCAGCGGCCCTTCGACGGTCGCTACCCATGCATACGACAAATATAAACCGCAGGTGGCGGAGTTGGTGCGCGCGCAGACAATGCTCTGCAATCGGCTGATCAACGACGCCAAGCAGCTTTTGGACGGTTGCGATGGCGCCAAGAGTTCCAACGATGATCTCGACCGCGAAGATCAAGCCGGGCAGTTGATGTACGAGGTCAAGATTGGCATGCCGAAGAACAAGCAGTTGCAGAAGATGATGGAGGAACCCGAACTGCGCCGCCTCGTCGACCAGGCGGAACTGGAAATCCTGAAGGATTCCAGCAAGAAGCAGATGATGGATGTGAAAGAGGAACTGTTTTTCACCATCGATGAAAAACAGCACGATTCCGATTTAACCGAGAAAGGCCGCAAGTTCCTCAACCCGAACGACCCGGATGCATTCGTGATCCCCGATTTGGTGACCGCGCTGCAGGAGATCGATTCCCAGGAAGTTCCGGACATTGAGAAGGAGAAAAAGAAGCAACAGATCCAACAGGCCTTCGACGAACGCAGCGAGAAGATCCATAATATTTCGCAGTTGCTCCGAGCATATTGTCTGTTTGAGAAGGACGTCGAGTACGTCGTTCAGGAAAACAAGGTCCTCATCGTGGATGAATTTACGGGCCGGCTCATGCCGGGCCGACGCTGGAGCGACGGCTTGCATCAGGCCGTGGAAGCCAAGGAAGGCGTAGCCATCGAGCGCGAAACCCAGACCTTAGCCACGATCACGATCCAGAATTACTTCCGTCTGTACAAGAAGCTCGCTGGTATGACCGGCACGGCCGAAACCGAGGCCACGGAATTTGAAAACATCTACAAGCTCGGCGTCATTGTCGTCCCGACCAACAAACCGTGCATCCGCAAGGATGAAAATGATGTCGTGTATAAGACGCGTCGGGAAAAATACAACGCGATCATCAACGAGATCGTCGAGCGTCACCGCAAAGGCCAGCCGCTTCTGGTTGGCACGGTCAGTGTCGAGGCCAGCGAAGTGTTGTCGCGCATGTTGGGACGCCAAAAGATTCCGCACAACGTTCTCAACGCCAAATACCATCAGCGGGAGGCCGAGATCATCGCTCGGGCCGGTCAACGTAGCGCGGTCACCATTGCCACCAATATGGCGGGTCGCGGCACGGACATCAAACTCGGACCGGGTGTACCCGAGGTGGGCGGCCTACACGTCATCGGTAGCGAACGACATGAAGCCCGACGTATTGACCGACAGTTGCGCGGACGTTGCGCCCGTCAGGGCGATCCAGGCGGTTCGCGGTTTTTTGTTTCGCTCGAGGACGACCTCATGCGCCTGTTCGGTAGCGGTCGCATTGCCAACATCATGGAAAAGCTCGGCATGAAGGAAGGCGAAGAGCTGCAGCATCCGCTGTTGAATCGCTCGATCGAAACCGCCCAGCGACGGGTGGAGGAACACAATTTCTCCATTCGCAAACGCACGCTCGATTTTGACGATGTGATGAACAAGCAGCGGGAAGTCTTGTACCTGTTCCGTAATGATATCATCCATGGGGAAAATCCGCGAGACGCGATTTTTGATATCATCGAGGAGGCCGTCGAGTCCCGTGTCGCCGAATATTGCCCGGCCGAAAAAATGCCGGAGGAATGGGAATGGGAGGCGCTCCTGCGGTGGGCCAATCACGCGTTTCCCATTGGCCTGCGAAGAGAACACCTCGAGAACAAGGCTGCCGAACAGGTGCGCGAAACCATTTTCGACAAGGTCAGCCGCGCCTATGAAGCCAAGGCGGCCAACGAAAATCCGGAAGCGCTGAAAGCGATTGAACGGTTGATTGTCTTAAACGCCCTGGATCGGCTCTGGCAGGAACACTTGTATAACATGGACCAACTTCGCAACGGCATCGGTTTGCGCGCCTATGGACAGCGAGACCCGCTGGTCGAATACAAGACCGAAGCCTTCGGCATGTTCGAGGACATGATGAACAACGTGAAGAATGAAATCGCCGCCAATGTCTTCCGCTCGGCGAGTTCCCTCGCCGCCTTTGAGAACTTCCTCCGCGCGTTGCCGATACAGTTTAGCGCACCCGAACTCGCCAGTGGCACGGCCTACGGCCAGGGTGGCGGGGCCCCGCACCCCACGACGGGCACAATGGCTACCACCGGCAAGGCCCAGGGCGGCGACATGGTCGAAGAAGCCATTGAAAAGACGACGGCGCCGGTTCGCCGGGACATTCCCAAGGTCGGCCGCAACCAGCCGTGCCCTTGCGGCAGCGGCAAGAAGTACAAGAACTGTTGCGGAAGAAACGCGTAAACTCAAACGCCCCATCCTGAAATTGCGAATTTGAACAAGACCATCAGTGCCGCCGGTTCCAGCGTGGGGACGGGCGGTTCGAAGCTGAGGGTTCTGGCAAATGGCTGGCTATTGCCGGTCGCCACCGGCGTTTTGATGGCCTTGGCTTACCCGCCGTTTGATTTCGGCCAACTCGGTTGGATTGCCTTGATTCCGTTACTCTTCGCGCTGGAAGGCTGCGCGCTCGGCGAAGCGTTCCGTCGCGGTTATCTCGCCGGCGTGGTCTTTTTTGCGCTCACCATCTGGTGGATTGTGCACGTCACGCTGCCGGGGACGGTGGCTCTGATCGCATTTCTGGCGCTCTATTTCGGAGCGGCGGCGGTGTGGTTCACCTGGATTATGCCCTTCGCGGCGGGAAGACAGGCAGCTATTGCATTCCGCAACCTGTTGGTGACGATGCTGGGCACGGCGGGGTGGATCACGCTGGAATGGTTGCGCGGCAAACTGCTGTTCGGAGGTTTTCCGTGGAACTTTCTGGGCGTGACCCAGTGGCGCGCTGTACCGTTGATTCAATTTGCGAGCGTAGCCGGAGTGTACGGCGTTTCGGCGCTGGTCTGCTTCATCAATCTGGCCTTCTACTTCACAATTCGCCGATTCGTCACGCAGATGCGGCAGACGGGACAGAGGCGCGGTCTGAGTTGGGAATTCTATGTGGCGATGGCACTGATCGGATTCGCATTGTGGTATGGATTTCGGACGATGTTTCTGCAGAAACCATCGTTCACTCGCACGCTGCGGTTGGCTCTCGTGCAAGGCAATATTCCGCAAACATTGAAGTTCGAGCCGGCCCAAAAGCCGATGATTCTGGAGCGATACCGAACTCTGACGGAGACGGCCACGGTGTCGCGAGTTGACATGATTGTTTGGCCGGAGACAGCGACACCTGACCCGCTTCGGTACGATCCCGAATCATTTGCCTTGGTGACCAATTGCGCTGTAAAAGCAAAGGCTTATCTTTTGACCGGCACCATTGACGTTACCCCTTATTCTTCTCCCGCCGAGGTTTTCAATGGTGCGATTCTGGTGCGCCCCGACGGATCGCTGGCGGAGATTTATCATAAGATTCACTTGGTGCCATTCGGTGAATATGTGCCGTTGCATAAGATCATCCCAATCTTCAAATGGCTGACGCCAATCACCGACAGCTTTGAGCGCGGGCGCGAGTTCACGTTATTCCATCTCGGTGAACTCCGGTTTGGCGCGGTGATTTGCTTTGAGGATACCGTACCGGAGGTTTATCGACGCTTTATCAAGCGCGGAGCCGATTTCATGGTGAATCTGACCAACGACGCCTGGTTCAAGACCTCGCCGGCCGCGGACATGCATTTGGCCAATGCGGTGTTCCGTTGCGCGGAGACACATCGCCCGCTGGTGCGTTGCACGAATAACGGCATCACGTGTCTGGTTGACCAGTTTGGCTTCGTCAATCCCCAGACGCGGCTGGCCCCGTTTACCCGGGGCAGTTTGCTGTGCGAACTAACTGTCCTGGAGGCGGCCAATTTGACATTCTACACGACGCATGGGGATTGGGCTGTTGCTGTTTGCGCGTTGATGACTGGATTGGCGATCGGCCTCGGTTGGTGGCGCAAGAAACAATGGGCCCGAAAAAGTTGATTCTTGTCGGCGTTCCGCGATGCGGTTAGCATGTTTGGTATTGTCATGAAACAATCAACTCAATGGATCATCCTACTGTGCTGCGTTTTCGCGGCGGCCGCCTGCGCGGCGGATTCATCATCCACAACGCCCCTGTACTCGTTGGCACCCGGCACCAAGTGGAGCTATGACGAAACGAAGGACCTCGTGGAGATTGTGGATTTATACACAAATGTGACGCATGTAACCGGCACGGTTAACGAAGAAATTTTCCCAGCGCCCGCTCACTACAAGAAGAACGGCGATACAGTGCTTTCCCAGTCAACGTCCAAAGAGCAACACGACGTGGACGGCCACTCGATCGAGGTATCGGGCGGGTCGATACAGATTCTGGAATGGCGCCACGGCGATCTTTATTCGCACGGGATTCGCGTCTGGGTTGATGGATCGTACAGCGAAGCGATGAATCTGTACGACCCTCCATTGCCGTTGCTTAAGAGCGCCGCCCACCCTGGCGAAACCTGGACGGTAGGAAACCAAAAGAACATGGGCATCGGCCTTTCAACAATCGCCACCATGCAAGCGCCGGAAACCGTCACGGTTCCCGCGGGAACGTTTACCAATTGCCTGAAGGTTTTGTATTCGAGTACCGTCGAAAGCCTGAATGGCAAAGCGCGGTTGGAAGGGGGAAACGTACAGGACACCATTTGGTACGCAAAGAACGTGGGTACCGTCAAAGAGTTTCAAGTAAGCCGGATTACGTATGTGACGCAACAAGGCAGGATTTTCGATCACGAGGAGCAAACCCGAGTTTTGAGATCTCACACGCCTGCGAAATGATAGTGGTCATCTTCATCGGCTCGGCCGTCATCTCCTATTTGCTCGGGTCGATTCCCACCGGTTTTCTTTGGGGCCGGGCCCGGGGAATCGACATCCGCAAGGTGGGCAGCGGTAATATTGGCGCGACCAATGTCATGCGCGCGCTCGGGAAGGGTCCTGGCGTTGCTGTGCTGGTGTTGGATGCCGCGAAGGGGTTCCTGCCGGTTTTTCTTGCGCCGCGATTGTTTCCAAATTCCGATCGCCACGCGTTACAGATCGTCTGCTGTCTGTGCGTGATCGCCGGTCACAATTGGACCTGCTGGCTGAAATTCAAAGGTGGCAAAGGGATCGCCACGAGTGCGGGCGCTTTGCTGGCCTTTCTGCCCCTGCCGCTGCTCTGCACTCTGGGCGTTTGGCTGGTGGTGTTCGCGATCTGGCGTTACGTCTCGCTGGCGTCGATCTGCGCGGCTTTGACGATTCCGATTGCAACGTGGTGGATCGAGAGAAACGTCACGCTCCTCGTTTTCACCGCCTTCATTGGCGCCGTTGCCATCTACAAACACAAATCGAATATCCAACGATTGTTGAGTGGAACCGAGAATCGGGTGGGACGGTCATGAACGTCGCAGTCATTGGAACCGGCGGATGGGGAACCGCTCTGGCGCTGTTGCTGCAAAGCAACGGAAATCAAGTCATCTTGTGGGGCCGACTGCAAGACGAAGTGGAACCGATACTGGCGGCACGTGAGAATCAAGCTTTCCTGCCCGGTGTGAAAATTCCACGAGAAATCGTCGTCACGCTGGATGCCAAAGCCGCCCTCCGGAAAGCCGAATTGGTGGTGCTGGCAGTGCCCTCTCATGGAATGCGTTCGATTTGCAGAGACTTGCAGCCTTTTCTTCCAGCAGACGTGCTGCTGGTCAGTGTCGCCAAAGGGATCGAAAACGAGTCGGGCGCGCGGATGAGCGAGGTGATTGCCGATGTGCTGCGAACCGGTCGGGTCATTGTTCTTTCCGGTCCCAGCCACGCCGAGGAAGTCGGACGCGGAATTCCCACGGCGGTGGTCGTGGCCTCAAAAGAAACGCGCCACGCTACCCTCGTGCAACGAGCGTTTATGAATGAGCGTTTTCGAGTTTACACGCACGACGACGTGATCGGCGTGGAATTGGGCGGCGCGTTGAAAAACGTCATTGCGATTGCCGCCGGCGTTTGTGACGGAATCGGGTTTGGCGACAATACGAAGGCAGCATTGTGTACGCGTGGGCTGGCCGAAATGGGGCGGCTGGCCGCCGCTTTGGGCGCACGCCGAGAAACGCTGTTCGGATTGAGCGGCGTCGGAGATCTCATCGTGACGGCCTTCAGCAAGCTTAGTCGCAATCGTCGTTTTGGCGAGCGGCTCGGCAAGGGAGAAACGCCAGAGCAGATCACGGCCAGCACGCAAATGGTCGCCGAGGGGGTGAAGACGGCGCGAGCGGCCTGGTTTTTGGCGCAACGCCATGGGGTGGATGTGCCGATTACCCGAGAGGTCTATGCTCTGCTTTACGAAGGCAAGTCGCCACGCCAAACGGTGCGCGATTTGATGATGCGAGATGCCAAACCAGAATTTGGACCGTAGGGCGCCCCGGATTGAAGCCCCTATCAATCCGTGGAACTTTTCACCATGGAGCGTGTCTTAAACTCGGACGCGGATACCAGAGTAAGCGACCAGGAGTTGCTGAAGCGGTTCCGGGCCGGCGATGAATTGGCGTTCGATGATCTGGTGTTACGGCACCAGCAGCGCGCGTTCAACGTCGCCTACCAGTTGCTCCGCGATCCCGAGGACGCCACGGAAGTGGCCCAAGACGCGTTTGTGAGAGCTTATCGGCATTTGGATAGTTTTCACGGTGAATGCGAATTCACGACGTGGTTGCACCGCATTGTCGTGAATCTCGCTCACAACAAACACCGCTGGTGGAAACGCCGGGGGAAGCAATCGAGCGTTTCCCTGGACTCCGTCGCCGAAAACGTCGCTAGTGAAATATCGCACTCCGTTGTCGCCGCAACCGACGCGCCGGACGCACAGGCCGTCAAAGCAGAGTTTATCGAGTTGTTGCATCAAAAGATGACTGAGTTGCCATGCAAATTCCGTGAAGTGCTCGTGCTGCGCAACGTCGAGAACCTCAGTTATGAAGAGATTGCCACCACGTTGAATTGTTCGGTTGGCACGGTCAAATCCCGACTGGCCCGTGGCCGCGAAGCGTTGCGAAAAAGCATGAAGAACGAGAGTTGAACGATGAACACCTGCCCGAAAATACAAAAGGAGTTGTCCGCCTACATCGATCAAGAGCTTTCCCCATCAGCGCGGATCTCCGTCGAGGAGCATGTGCGGGGGTGCGGGGTCTGCCAGCAACGACTGGCCGAGTTGAGAGCATTATCAGTGGGTGTGATGGCGTTGCCACGACTGCATCCAGCTCCGGGTTTTCTTGCCGCTGTACGCCGCAAAATTGCACCGCGACCGGAACGTCAGAGAAAGGCCGGGCCGGACCGTTGGCTCCGTCCCGCATGGCTCAAAGTGCCCTTGGAAGCAATGGCGGTCATGGCGCTCGCCTTGCTGGTGATGCGACTCGGTCATTCGGTCAATGAACGTTTTCCGAAGGCTCACAGCATCGTTTCTGCAGCGAAGCCCGCAACGGCGTTGGCGAGGACCGCCCCGGCCCCAATCAACAAATTGGCGCCCAACCGGCTGATCGGCAGCGCCACACCAGAATCGCCGAGCGAAACACAGAACCTGGTGGTTGCCGATGTGGTGATGGTCCACGCCAAGGACTTTGATGACGTACAGAACCAAGTTCAACTCTTGGCCGCGGCGTTAAATGGACGCATCGCGCCGCCGCCCCGAGGGCAGGCGTTGGCCCATGTCTTATTTGTCGAATTGCCGCGGGAGAATCAGCAGGCGTTTCAATCGCGATTACAGGCCGACAAGCTGCTTGGTGCGGTCCAATCGGTTACCAATGCGGCTCCACCGCTCGGGAAGAATAGCCAGCCGGTCCTGGTAGAGGTTCGGGTCTTGCCGCCGTCGAATTAATGCGCGGCAGATTGATTGCCGTTCAACTTCTGGAGCTTTTCGGAGATCTCCTTGTTCTCGGGATCGAGTCCCTTCGCCCGGCGCAACGCCAAGAGGGCCTCGTCCGTCTTCCCGAGTTTGAGCAACACGTCCGCCAGATGATCCAACACGGTCGCATCGTCCTTGGTCAACTCGACAGCCCGGCGCATTTGAATCAGGGCTTCATCGGTCCGCCCGAGTTTGAACAACACCCAACCGAGGCTGTCGATGTAGGCGCCGTTGTTGGGATCCAACTTGACAGCCTTTTGGATGAGTTCCAGCGCTTCTTCCAGATGAACACCTTTGTCAGCCCACATGAAACCGAGGTAATTGCAGGCGCCGTCATTCTCGGGATCCAGTTGCAGGCATTTGTGAAACAGGGAGACCGCCTTGTCGAAATCGCCCAGGCGTTCGCAAGCGGCGGCATAGTAGAAATAGAAGCGGCTATCGAGCTTCATTTCATCTGGAGAGGCCGCCGCCAGCGCCTCGGCGTCCGCAAAGGAGACAACGGCTTTGCTGTAGTCCTTTTGTTGGCTGTGGAGCAGCCCGAAATAATACGGAACAAAGTAGGTGGTGGGAAACTTTTCTTTGGCGGCATTCAGGCTCTTGGTAGCGGAGTCATATTGCTTGGATTGGATCTCAAGCAGCGCGAGCCGCAAATACGGCATGAGTTGATTCGGGTTGATGACTAGCGACTGCTGATAATCGGAAATGGCCTTTTCATCCTGATTAAGGTCTTCGTAAACCTCGCCGAGATAATTGTAGATGCCATAGTGCAGCGGCTCGCGCTTGATGATTTCCTCCAGAACGGCTGCCGCTTTTTCCTTCTGGTTGGCGCGGATATAATTCAATGCCAGCCGTTCGCGAATTTGTGGTGCGTCCGGTTGCTCGGCCAACAACTTGGCGTAAGCCTTCGCCGCGTCGGCGAAATCACCGTTGTCGGCATACGCATCGGCAACGCGGATCACCACGTTGGCATCGTCCGGGGCCAGCGCCAACGCCTTTTGATAGCAGCTCTGGATGCGTGGCTGGTTGATCTTGGCCGCCCAGGTGGGTTTCTGTTTCAAAATCAATGCATACATGTCGCCGAGACGCATCCAATAAAAGCTCGAGTCAGATTTGTGGTGAAACGCGTGGTCAAGCAGCCTGCTGGCTTCGGGTAGAGCGTCCTTCTGCATGTCGAGGTCCAACAACTCACCCAGCGGATTGAGATCATCCGGATCGATCTTCAGGGCCTCGTGAAACGCCGTCACGGCTTTGCCGTCGTCGTTATCCGCGCGATAAGCAAACCCCAACCAGTACAAGGCGGCGGGATTATCGGGAACAGATTGAATGGAGGTTTCCAGCACATCCACCGCGTTCGTCAGATTATGTCGGCTGATGTAGATCTGTCCGAGACGGACGGCGAGTTGGGTGTTCTTTGGATCAAGCTCCAACGCATCCTGATACCGTTTGAGCGCGGCATCCAAATCGCCGCGAATCTCGTCGGAAACTCCAACGGCATACTCCGCCAGCGCGTCGGCGCGGCGTTGTTCGGCGGGTGAAAGAATGGAGTCAGCCGCACGTCCGTTGACCGGTTCCACGACCGGTCGGGTGCGCGTGAAGTCCGAGCAAGCGGACAACGCGGCACAACAGACTACCCCTGCCAGCGCCGCCTTATAGCTGCGCCCACCTGCTCTTCGATGCGGCATGTTTTGTTACGGCTCCTACCGATTTCTCTTCTTGTGACGCATGGCCTTCAAGCGTTTGCGGCGCTTGTGCCGATTGATCTTCTGTTTGCGTCGTTTCTTTAGTGAGCCCATGCAGGTCTCCTTGTTAGTTCCAGCAATCGTGGCCCATCAGTAAATCACCTTGTTCAACGGATACTCGATGATACCTTCAGCGCCTGCATCTTTCAACTGCGGGATGATTTCGCGCACCACCTTCTCATCAATAATCGTTTCCACCGCCACCCAGTCTTCACGCGACAGCGTGGATATAGTCGGATTTCGCAAAGCCGGTAATTGCTTCAGCAAGGCGGCCAACTTGGGCCGCGGCACGTTCATTTTCAACCCAACCTTCTCTTCTGCCGTCAACGCCCCGCGCAACATCAAAGCCATCGTTTCGATCTTCTTGCGTTTCCATTTGTCCTCCCACGCCTGCCGATTCGCAATCAACTGCGGAAAACTCGAAACCAACGTATCCACAATCCGCAAGTTGTTGGCTCTCAGCGAGGAACCGGTTTCCGTGAGTTCGACAATGGCATCGACCAACTCCGGCGCCTTGACTTCCGTCGCGCCCCAGGAGAACTCGACCTCGGCGGTCACGCCGTTGCTCTTCAACCAGCGCCGCGTCATCGCCACCAATTCGGTTGCGACCCGTTTTCCCTGCAAATCTTTGACCGTACGCACCGGCGAATCGTTCGGAACGGCCAATACCCACCGCGCCGGATTGGTGGTCTGCTTGTTGTAGGCGATTTCGCAAACAACTTGCACATCGCTGTCGTTCTCGGCGATCCAGTCGGCACCGGTCAATCCTGCATCGAGGAACCCGTGCTCGACGTAGCGACTGATCTCCTGCGCGCGAATCAGACGCAGCTCCAGTTCGCCGTCGTCCGTCCGCGGCACGTAACTGCGACTGCTGGTCGATATTTTCCAGCCCGCTTTGGCCATCAGGGAAAAAGTCGATTCCTGCAGACTGCCCTTCGGCAATCCAAACCGTAATACTTGTTTAGTTTTCTTTTCGCTCATGTATCAATTCTTGCTGTTCCGCGGATCACCGCTCATTCCAATATTCTCGCCACGCGTCCTGCGACCTCCAGTTTCCCATGCGCATACAGCCGTATCGCCTCGGGATAAATCTGATGCTCGACCACTTGAATCCGCTGCAGCAAAGCCGACGGCGTGTCGTTCGGCAGCACCGGCACGGCTTGCTGCAGGATGATGGGCCCGCCATCCACACTCTCGTCCACAAAATGCACGGTACATCCCGTTACCTTGGCACCATAAGCCAGCGCTTGCTCCCATGCCCGCAATCCGGGGAACGCCGGCAGCAACGACGGATGGATATTCATCATGCGACCGCCAAATGCTTTCAGCAACGGTGACTTGATTACCCGCATGAATCCCGCCAGCGCCACAAATCGCACGCCCGCATCGATCAACATTCTTACTGCCGTTTCTTCCAGCTCCGGGTCCAGCTTCGTCTTGAAGCGGCTGGCACCGATGAATTGCGACTTGATTCCGTAATGCCGGGCACGCTCCAGAATCAATGCATCCGCCACGTCACTTAACACAATCGCCACTTGTCCCGGAATCCGGCCACTGGCACAGGCTTTCAAAATCGCTTCGCAATTCGACCCACTACCGGAACCGAGCACACCGATCCGAAAGTCAGCGCTGACCATGGAAGGGTTGTAATCGAAGCTCCAAGAAAACACAAGCTTCAGAACAGTCAAGTTCGGCGAGTGAAGCAGTTACCGCCTTGGGTCGCAGTTATCGTTCATTTCTGCCGCCGGTGCTGATTTCGTACAGAAACCAGATGCGTCTCTCTGTCTGGTCGAGAATGTCCTGCAGCAAATTGCCCGTCGGTTTGTCGTGATTTTCGTCGCAGACATCAATCGCGGCCCGCTGCCGCTTTGCAATATGGCGATTGTCGTCCAGCAATTCTCGAATCATTTCCTCGGCCGGCACGAACTCTCGGTTGTCATCATCGATGGTCTGAAGCTCGGCAATATGGCTGATGCTGCGAAGGGTCGTGCCGCCGACCCGCCGCGCACGTTCTGCCAACGGATCGATCGATTCGAGAATTGACTCGGCTTGTTCGTCCAACAGCAGGTGATAATCCCGGAAATGCGAACCAGCGAGATGCCAATGGAAATTCTTCGTCTTCACGTACAACGCAAACGCATCCGCGACCAGTGGATTAATCGCTTCCACCACCGCGCGGACTTCCGCCTGCTTCAAATCCGTCGGAGTCGCTAACTGCTCGGGCGCGGGAAACAATCTGACTTTTTCCGCGGCGTGATGATCTCCGCGCATCTTGTTGGTTTTACTTCCCATCCGATTTCTGGTAGTTGTTCGCATTGTTTATTCTCCTCTCAAAAGTTGTGTTCTTCGACCACCCTCGACTCACAACAATCTCCATCCCATTCGCGCGGTCGGCAATCGGCTCGATGATTGGTTCTTGTCCCCCAAAAAATCCTAGAAGGTCTCTCATAAATCCCAGAAGCGGCGGGCTGCCCCCAGCCCGCCCTACCGAATGGCTTGGTAGGGCGCGGTGCCCTCACCGCGCCGAGTTCGTGAAGACCATTTATGAGACGACCGCTAGAGCCACACGTCAGAGATGTGCTCAGGGCTACAACGCCAGCCGCGCCCGATAAAACCGCGAGGCCGCATTGGTTGCCGCGCCTACATCCAGATAATTGGTGACGGTCCCAATCGTGGTGACGTTGGTCACGATGAAAATGTCGCTAAATCCATTCGTGTTAAAACTGCCATCGGCCGCGCCGGTGGTGGCCTGCAACGCATTGGTGATGCCGGGACCCAAGAGCCACGTCACCCGTACGTCATTGCCTTCCCGTGCGACCGATATTATCCGAAAATCATTCGGATCGAGCACAAGCTGGCCAACAGAGAGCGTCCCGCCGGCGTGAACGAACGTCCCGCAGCCATTCGTCATCACCAGCTTGTCCACGCGCAGCGTGCCATTGCTGAGAATCAGTTCGCCACGTTGAATGTCGATAAATGCCGAGCCGGTGTCATTGGTCACGTCCAATTCGCCCCCATCCATCCAGATGTAACCGACTCGATCGACGGGGTAACCATTAGCCTCTGCATTGCAGTCGCCGAGGACGATGCCATCGGAAACCTTTACCGATCCGCCAGTGATCATGAGCATGCCACCCGTGTTTACGAAGCCAAATCGGGCAAGTTCGATTCGATTCATGATTACGTCTCCCCCCGAAATTGAAATCAACGCCGGATAAATGCAAGGGATGACCGGCAAACCACTGCAGTCCGGAACATCTGGAAAAGTGCTTGCCGATGTAGTGCCGTTGGTGGCAATCAAATGCCCGTTGTCAATCGAGATGGAGCCCAAATAACCATCTCCGATTTGAATCGCATCGTCCACCTGAACCGTGCCGCCGTGAATGATCAACCGGCCGCCGCCTAGTGTCGGTGTCGAAAGATAGAGATTGCGTGTCTCAAAAAGCCCATCGGCAACCGTCATGCTGCTAGAGCCATGGTCACCTGCTGGTATCCATGTATCAGCATTCGTGACGATGAGTTTGCCGCCGTTAAGAAATACGTATCCAGCGGATTGTCCACCATACTCTTCGCTGGTTATCAAAGCGCCGTTCAATGTGACGGTGCCGCCAACGATGTTAAAGTTTCCGACACACCTGAACCCTTGACCGAGTAGCACTTGTGCCGCGAAGAACGTGGAGTTTGAAATCGTAAGCGTCCCGTGGTTATAGGCGCCCACATTGCCAAGATAGGTATCTCCATTGGTAATGTTCAGTACTCCTTCGCCTGAAACAATTAGATAACCTTGCGAACACTGTTGGCACGCTGCAATCAGAAGACCGCCAGATGTCGTGGTCATAGTGCCGCCGTCCACTGTCATTGCCCCTTCGGAATAATTATCACCGATGGCGATTGCTCCCGCCTGAATGAATGAATTCGATGCGATCACTTGCCCAAAGGTGCCGAAAGTTCCATCGACTACCAAAGCTGCTTCGCTGATGGCGATTCCACCCCCTCCCTCAATAGCGAGTCCGGTAACAACATACAACGGCGTCGTAGTGCCCGTATTTGTGAGCGCGAGCACGTTCGTGTAACCGGAGTTGGCCGAGATGGTCAGATTGCTGATCGTCAGTGTCTCGGGAAAATTGTTCGCCGTGATGGAATCGATTGTGACGGTTTTCGAGACCTCGTTCGTGATCAGGATTGCCGACTGCGAAATCGAAGGCGGTGTGGCTAACGACCAGAACCGCGCTTCGTCCCAAAAGGCATCGGCCGTGCCGACAAAACTATTGGTTTGTGCTGAGGCGATCGCGCCCCAAGTTGCGACCATTGCTGCCAAAAGCCAGAGAGTTGATCCGGTGCCTCTCGTATTCATAATGAAATCCGCAATGCCTCAAAGTTGCAGAACCAAGAATCTCGCCGACTCCAAAAGAAGCACGGAAAGAGGCACCTGTCCAGCCCGTCATCTTCTGAGTCACTCGTCCGCTCTAAAGCTTTATACGGCTGGTGGTGTCATGACACCAAATACTTGCAGCCGCACGGTAAGCGGCGTTCGTGCGGATTGGCGCCAGACGTGTTGGCTCAGGTTTTTTCAGCGCCGGCAGATGCCTTGGGATACTCGAAGGGCAGGATGCGCTGCGTCTTTTCAGGCGTGGAAACAGCCTTTGGTTCGGGAACCACCAGCCGTCCGTGGCAGGTTGGACAACTCACCATCATCCCTGCACCTGCTGCATCAACCACCAAACGCTGGTTGCATCGCGGACAGGTGAAAGTAATATCGGCCATGAGCCGCTCCTCTCTCTGCAGAGAGCATACACCCACTGTCTTCATCTAACAACCGAATAAAGTGTCCTTATCGCGCGCCAAACGCCTCATCCCTTGCAACGCGTGCTTATCTCAAAGCTTGTCGCGAAACGGCCGAGACAGTTGACCGCCAGCGTTCATAATCTTCCCACGAGTTGGTTTTTGTTCCGTGGACGTGCGAAACCGTCCATCCTCATTGCGGTAATATCTGAATACGCCCCCCTCGGTAGCGAGGCTGAAAGATCCCTATCGACAGACGCAAATAGTTCAGCGAAAATAAGCGTGTGAGAGTGGGGTTGTGGGGGAATACAATCTGGGGCGTTGTCGCGTTGGCGATGGGGCTCGGCTTGGTGTCGACGACTTTTGGCGCCGTCATTCTGGTCACCAACGATTATCCCACCATTCAGGCGGCGATCGATGCCGCCGACTCGAATGATACGATTCAAGTGCAAGCCGGCCTCTATCGTGAGTTTCTAACGATTACCAAGCCGTTGCACATCATCGGATCGGGATCCACCAACTGCCTTGTGCACTACACCAACGACGTGCTCGTCACAATCACCTCGGCTGGCAGCGTCGAATTGGCGGGCTTGGAGATCTGCGGGGGCGATTTGGCGGTTGATGGAAGCTTTTCGCCGTCGGTCCCCATGGGGATCGTGGCCTCCAATACAACCGTGACCCTGAACGATGTTACGCTGAACACAACTCGCAATGCCGCCGTCACGGTGATCGACGGCTCGCTCTTTGCCACGAACGTGGCGCTTTATACCCGCGATGCACTGCAACAATGGGATTTGGGATTTCAGTTGAAAGGCTGCTTCGCCCGCATCTATCAACTCACCCAGGAATCTGGCCAAATCGACCATACCGTTAACATCAATGATCCGCCGGCGAACTTCTCGGATGTCCATATCGAGAACTCTACGATTCAGGCATCGCACCTGGATTATGGGGAGTGCGTCCGCACCTACTCGGTAAGTGCAGTGGTGATCAGTAATTGCGACCTCTATCGTGCGCCGGGTGGAGACCCGCCCAGCATCGGCAACCAGGCCATCGGCGTGAACGGTTATTCCAACACCGTGACCATCGTGGACAATTGGATTGACAACGTGCCGACCGGGGTGCGGGTCTTCGGTTCGTTGCCCGACAGCAATCGTGTCAAGATCGAGCACAGCCACATTGGCAATTGCCTCAGCAACGGCGTGCTCGAACTCACCATGCCGTACGAGGGTATCGATCTCGGCGGCGGTGTCGCCCAGTCGTCAGGACAAAACGTCTTTTCCAATCCCGGTGCGCGGGATGTGGAACTGATCAGTTCTCCCGGCAACATTCATGCCTTGTCCAATTGCTGGACGACTGCGAACCCCGACGACAGTATCATCGATCAGCTCGATTCCAACGTTCTCGGACGAGTCACGTATACGCCTACCTACTGTCCGCCTGTCGTGGTGGGTTGTTCTCTGCAGCCCGCGGTCGTCACCAATGTCGTGGGTCTGGCGGACACTGTTGTTGCCACGGTCACGACGAACGGGAATCCCGCGGTGGGCTCGTCCGTGACCTTCAGCGTGATCAGCGGTCCGAATGCCGGACAGACCACCAACAGCACGACCGATTCGGCCGGGCAAACCACCTTCCTTTATGTGGGCAACGGCGGTATCGGTTCCGACACGATCCAAGCGATTGCGACAATCGGCGTCAATTCCTGCACTGGCACTGCGACGAAAGTATGGACGGGCGTTCCCCCGCAGATCACCTCTTGTCCGAGTGACATCGTCACCAATACCGCACCCGGATCCTGCGACCAAACGGTCATGTACAGCGTTTCCGCCAGCGGGATTCCGTCGCCCGCGGTAATGTTCGACCTGCCGAGCGGCACGAGTTTCCCTCCAGGCTCCACCCTCGTGACCGCAATCGCTTCGAACACTTACGGAACTGACCAATGTACTTTTAACGTTAGCGTCACTGACGACGAATCGCCATCGCTCGTCTGCCCTGGTGATATCGTGACCAACATCCCGTTTGGGCAGACCAAGGCCGTCGTTAATTTCGTTGCTCCCACAGTCAGCGACAATTGCGGCGTCGCCACCAACTACTGCTCTCCTGGTTCCGGTTCGACCTTCGCACTCGGCACCAATTCCGTCACTTGCAGCGCCCTGGATTCGTCCGGCAACACCAATACCTGTAGTTTCAAGATCGTCGTAGAGTCGATATCAGCTTCGCCCGACGACGTGACAGTTCGGAGGGTTAAAGTGCCGAGGAGAATCAGGCTCAGCAATGCCAGACCTAGCCGGGTCAAGTCTGTCAAAATCGTCCTACGGAACCTTGGGAGTGAGGCCACGACCATTGACGATATCGGAAAGCTAACCAATTTCGTAGCGCTGACAATCGAGTCGCTCGGCGCCTGCTCGGCGCCTGCGGCAGAGATTGTTCCGCCGAGGAAGGGTTTTCCGATCAAGCTCGCGCCGAAGAAGAGGCTTATGATTGTTTATCACCTCACCTTCAATTGCGCCAACGACACTCTTCGTGGCTTCGGCCATGAAGATTTCCGTTATACGGTGTCGCTCGACCATACGGACCTCGATGGTCATTCTGACGCCAATCCCGCCAACGATCATTGCCCGCGCGGGCCCAGCGGCACCGATCGGGGTTGCGGCAGCAAGGATCCGGTTACCAAACAACTCGGTGCCGATATCCTTACCGACGTCATTGAAAACTGAGAGTTTCGCGTGCTGCCCCCGGCTCGCATTGAAAACGTGTGCCGCGGGTACAGTCATTGTACCTTGCGGGGATCCGGTCCGGCTTTGTATGATGTGACTTCGTGAGTTCCTTTCCAAAAATCAAAGACCTTCAAATTCAGCGGTGTTCCGAGTCAGACTTTCTGGAGATATTGTCTCGAGGCGAGGAATTTTGGGGCAGCCATTTTACCCGCACGTTTCATCATCCGATCTTTCTGCGTGAGTTTGGAGACACAGCTTTTGTGGTGCGTGACCAAACGAAGATTGTTGGATATCTCTTCGGCTTTATCTCTCAAACAGAACCCGCAGCCTATGTCCACCTTGTCGCCACCGATCCAAGTGCCCGCAGGCAAGGAATCGCCCGGAAATTGTACGACCATTTCCTTGATTTGGGACGCCAGCGAGGCTGTACCAAACTCAAGACAATCACGACTGTCTCCAATAAGGACTCTATTGCATTCCACGCATCTCTCGGAATGAAAGCCGTGGGAGAATCCAATGGCGGAAGCGTTCCTATTGTCGAAAATTACTCGGGTCCCGGAGAAGATCGAATCGTGTTTTACAAAGAAATCTAATCTTCCGATCCGTCCACCAATGAATCCTTGTGCAATCGCAACGCTAACCTAACCTGTGGCATGGAATGCTTCACGTATCAAGTCCGCGTCATACCGCGCGCCAGGCGGAATGCCGTGGTCAAAATGGCTGACGGAAGCCTCAAGGTTTATGTCGCCGCTCCACCGGAAGACGGTCGGGCCAACGAAGCCGTCGTGGAGCACATCGCGGAATGGCTCGGTGTCAAACGCCGGCAGGTGGAGATCATTCGTGGCGCAACGAGTCGGAATAAAGTGGTGCGCGTGACCGGCGGACGAGAGTGAGAGGCCACAATCACGCCCTGCTGGCTCAGTACGCCGACAGCCCGCCGGGAATCTGCTTCAACCACGGCATTGGCTGAGCAGGAAGGCTGCGTAATCGCAGCGCTTTGGGCCCATCTCGCTCACAAAGCCTCTTCGAGCATGGCCCGCTCTTCTTGATTAAAAACGAATATTTTCATACCGATAAAGTTCCAGAATAGTCCGAAACAAACAGCGATGACGGAAGCAATATTCAACCATAGCCGGTTCGTTAGGCCAAATGGCGGCGGCACAAGATTCACGATTAATGAAGAGACTCCGACGTTAATCAACAAACTGCCGAGTATGACGAGCACAAAACGAACAGCTTCGCCCGCGCTTTTCTCCTGCTTCACCTTGAATGTCCAGGCGCGATTCCAGAAATAGCTATTGATCAAGGCCGCTACGAAGGCGATCGTTTTGTAAAGGGAGAAATAGACACCTCGGGTGACGCCTGTGCTGCTCACCAGGATATTCAAGATGCCAAAATCTACGGAAGCATTGCAGAAACCGATTACTCCAAAGCGTGTAAAAGAGTTGAGAAATCTCCAGCGGCGCGAGAAAACCTGGCCCAGATAAATGACCAGGACAAAAAGTGGCGCAGAAACTGCCGGCATCGCGAATGACAATCTGTAATTAAGCGCAAAACCCAATCCGCGGACGATCAAAACCCCCGTACTTCCGCTTACCAAGCCGACGGAGCCGGCGATAACCACATCCTTTCTTTGGATATGCTGGATGTTTTCGGTCATCAGAGCAGCTTCATCCCCTGCAATAGTCTCTGCATTTCATGCCTATCGCGACTGGTCCTTTACCACCATGTTTCGACGGCCGCGAAACTCCTCAGGCACCTCTGTCAGGTGTTGATTTAGCTTCCTAATTGCTTTGGAACGGGCCCCTGGGTGTCAGCCTTCTCACTTGGAAACAATTCGGCCATCCAGCGTTCGAAATTTCCTGCTTTTCTCTGCCTGATCGACGCCGGCTCAAGCGGCCAACCTCATTGCGTGGCCTTGATCGGACTGGGCTACAGTCAGGTTCGCCGCCTCAGTACGCCGACAAACCGCCCGAAATCTTTGGAGTCAACCACGGGCCGTTCGCCGCGCATGGCCAGCCGTAAATTCTCCAGCGCCCAGGCCAGATCTTCGTCCAAGCTGACCGTCGTCACGGCTGGCGCCAGAATATCCCAGGCGACCGCCTGTCGCATCAGTAACCGCTTGGCTCGATCCAGCAGAAAGTTGAAGACAATGGCGCCCAGACCGAGACCATACCCGCCAGGATGCTGAGCAACACCAAACGCGCGAGGACGGCGGATTTCAGGCGCGTCCAAAAGCTTTTCAGTCAATCGGTCCATATGCTGGTTCGGCGATTACACCATGCGATCATGATAAGCTGCCAGAATGTCGCGACGATTGAGCACGCCTGCAAGTTGGAACGAACCCGGACGTTCCACCACCGGCAGTTCTTCCAGGCGTGCCGTCCGAAACTTGCGCAGGGCGGAAGCCAGATCCTCATCGAGACTCACGACCGTCAACGTGGGAGACAACAAGTCCTGCGCCACAATCGCCGGAGAGGCGTCCAGTTCCTTCGAGTAAAAAATGCGGATGCTGTGAAATTCAATGATACCGTGCAGTTTGTTGTCACTGTCGAGCACGGGAAACATGAGTTGTTTCGAAATGGAAACCGCTTCGAGAATCTCTGGTAACGACGTGTTCCGGTGAAACGTGGTCGTCTTTTGGCCCTTCGGTAACGCCTCGCTGACATGGATGTGTTCCAGCGCCGCACTCACATACTCACCTTCGTGCGCCGGGGAGTCGATGCGTGCTTTTACCTGATCGACGTACATGGAAAACTTTCGAGGACACACCGCGTAGGCCACAGCCGTGGTCAACATTAGCGGCACGAGCAGCCCGTAACCCATGGTCATTTCCGAAACCATGATTAAGCCTGACAGCGGCGTCTTGGCCACACCCGCGAGAAAGCCCGCCATGCCCACCAAGGCGAACGCCGGCAGGCTGGGCGCCAGTGTCGGCAGCCAATGATGCAACACCATCCCAAGCGCCGTGCCAAGTAAACCGCCGATTACCACCGAAGGCGCAAACGTGCCACCGCTGCCGCCCGACCCGATCGTGAACGACGTCGCCACAATTTTGGCGGCGATGACCGCCAGAACCAACCCCAGCGAAAGGCTGCCGGCCATCGCCAACTGCACCCAGCCGTATCCTTGCCCGAACACTTGCGGCAGGAAAAATCCAATCGCGCCCACAACCAGCCCTCCAATGGCCGGCTTGATGTAGACAGGCACGGCCAGTCTGTGAAACACCTTTTTCTCCACACCCTGGAGCATCTGGACATAAACGATTCCCAGCAGCGCGCACAAAACGCCTAACAACAGGTACACCGGTAGCTCCAGCACGTGCCGAAACGTCAGGCTCGGCACCGTAAAGACCGATCCCCATCTTCCGGTGATGCCGCAATACACGGAGTAAGCCACGATCGACGCCACGAACGAAGGCACCAACGCCCCCGTCTCGAAATCCATGTCGCGGTACACCACTTCGGTCGCAAACAAAGCGGCGCCCAGTGGCGAACGGAAAATGGCGCCCAGCCCGGCGCCCGCGCCCGCCAGCACCAACGTCCGGCGCTCTTGGTCACTTGACTTGAACAACTTGCCCAGCATGGCGCCAAACCCGGCGCCGATTTGCGTAATCGGACCCTCACGCCCGGCCGAGCCGCCGGTGCCGAGCGTGAACGCAGTGGCAATCGTTTTGACGAAAGGAATCCGGCTTCGGATATTGCCGCCTTCATAATGGAACGATTTGACCACGGCGTCGGTACCGTGGCCGCCCGCGTCGGGTGCCAACCAGTAAATCGTGAGACCGGTCAGCAAACCGCCCAGCGCAGGGACCACAAAGAACAACCACCGCAGCCCCGTACTCTCCGGCATCACAGTCAACCCTTCGCCCCCGGGCACTGGCATGGCGAACCCCACCATCTGCTCCATGAAAACACGGGTCGCCAGATCAATCACGTACATGAACACTACCGCGCCCAGCGCGGCCGCAATGCCCACCATCCCGCTCAGTAACAAGAGGCGTGTGAGGTAATGGCGGCGCAGCGAGTTGACCCAGTTGGCAAACGATTTGATCACTGGCTTGGAGACTATCACGCGACTGCGCCATTGGCCAGTTTCTTAGCCGGAACGATTCAGTTGACGTTTGGTGAGGCCGTGGGGTTTGGTGGTTTTTGCAGTGAAAACAACCCGACCCTTGATTGACAACGGCGCTCACCAAACGGTGAGCTTGGAGATTAGCACCGCCACCGGTCGCCA
>DATIZX010000082.1:0-100664 GCA_035516795.1 Verrucomicrobiia bacterium | reverse complement strand
TGGTGGGCACATCGCGAAAATCGTTCATCGGTAAGGTGCTGCGGCCGCCGGGAGCGGAGAAACTGTGCGGGCCGAACGAGCGGCTTTGGGGAACCGCCGCCACGGTCGCGTGGGCTGTCGCACACGGAGCTCGGATCGTGCGCGTGCATGACGTGGCAGAAATGGTCGACGTGGTGCGCGTGACAGAGGCGATCAGAAAACACAGTGCTGGAGCAAGGGAGTGACAGAGGGATGAAACCAGAGAACTATCCAGGACTCCTTTGTTTCCGGACTTTTACAGGATGGTTGTAGTCGGCGGAAGTATGGACCGCATTCTTGATTTTATCGCCGTGTACTGGAAGCCGGTCTTCGAGATCGCGCTGCTGGCCGCGTTTTTTTATTACATCCTTCTGTTGTTTCGGGGAACCCGTGGCGCGGCCGTGCTCACCGGATTCATCATCGTATTGCTCGGGATCACGGGTCTGACGCAAATCTTCCAACTCGACGTCATCAATTGGATTCTCAGTCGGTTTCTCGCCTTCTTGGCCATCGCCGTCCTCGTGATTTTCCAGCCCGAACTGCGGCGAGCGTTTGCCGAACTTGGCAGCCGCCAATTCTTCACCGGTTCCAAACAGCGCGGCGAAATGATCGACGTGTTGGTGGAAACGGCGCGGTCGCTCTCCCAGAAACGCTGCGGCGGTTTGATGGCCGTCGAACGCGAAATCGGGTTTCGCGGTGTGGCCGATACCGGCGTGCCAATCGGAGCCAAAGCCACTCCGGAATTGTTGACCACGATCTTTTTCCCCAATACGCCTTTGCACGATGGCGGCGTGATCTTGCGCGGCGATCAAATTGCGGCCGCGGCCTGCGTATTTCCGCTGACGCAACGCCAGGGGTTAAGCGCCAGCACCGGTATGCGTCACCGGGCCGCGATGGGGCTGACCGAAGATTCGGACGCGGTTGTGGTGGTGGTCAGCGAAGAAACGGGTGAAATATCCGTGGCCCACCGCGGGCATTTGGTGCAAGGGCTGGACCCGGATGGCTTACGAGCCTTCCTGACAACGACGTTGACTTCCTCAACGCGGCGGTCCAACTGGCTGGCGAGCCTCGTGCGGCGCTTTTTCAGCACGCTGATTGTCCGCGAGTCAACAGCCGAGACTGAAGAAGAACCTTCTCGAACGGAAGTATCGGTCAGCGACGAGGCGCCGCAACGGGAAGCCACTGCCGCCCGGGAACGGCAGGAACAAGGGGAGCCTCGACACTGATGCGCTGGTTGACCAGCAATGCGGGGCTCAAGATTGTTGCGTTGGTATTGGCGATGTTCACGTGGCTATTCGTCAAGGGGATCACGAGTGACTCACGGACCATTGAAGGCGTGCCACTGGAGATCAGGACGAGACCGGGTTTGACCGTCCTGCAGACGAATGCTTCCACGGTCAGTGTGGCAGTCCGCGGCACACGCGAAGACGTGCGGCAGGTGTCCCGGCAGGATTTGTCAGCGGTTTTGGATCTGGTGCGTGACGACCGACGTGGGCTGATCGCGGTCAAGCTGACGCCCCGGATGATCCGGCATTCGCGGCGGATTCAAGTGACCGAAATCAATCCAGCTGAAGTCCTGGTCGATCTGGACGAACTGGTCACTCGCGAGTTGCCGGTGGAACCGGAATTCACCGGGGAATTGGCTCCGGGACTGGCGATTGAGCGCGTGGTCACCAAGCCGGAAGCAGTCGATGTGAAAGGGCCGAAGACATTGTTGAACAGAATCTCCAAAATCGACACACTGCCTATCGATGTCTCGGGGCGCCGCACATCGTTCCGCGAGCGGGTGGAATTGATGCCGTTTCAGAATCCCGAAAGCATGGCGCAGCGACACTGGGTCGAAGTCGATGTCCGCATTGGACCGGCGTCGTCGGTTGACACTGGGCCGGGACGGGGTGTAGAAGACCAGCCATGAGCAGCGGAAACGATAAGAAATTGTTCGGGACGGATGGCGTACGCGGCGTGGCCAACGTGGAGCCGGTCACCGCAGAAACAGCTTTGAAACTGGGCCGGGCTGCCGCGCATGTTTTCAAGTCCCACGCGCCGGTTGCCAAAGGGCATGGCCGCCACAAGATTGTTGTCGGCAAGGACACGCGGCTGAGCGGTTACATGCTGGAGAACGCGATCTCGGCCGGCATCCTGTCGATGGGCGTGGATGTGCTGCTGATCGGCCCGTTGCCCACGCCGGGAGTCGCCTACATCACGCGTTCGCTGCGCGCGGATGCCGGCATCGTGCTTACGGCTTCGCACAACCCCTACGAGGACAACGGCATCAAGTTCTTCCGCGACGACGGATATAAACTCGACGATGCGATTGAAAAGGAGATCGAACATCTGGTATTCACCGGCGAGATCGAAAGGATCCGCCCCACGGCTGACGCCATCGGCAAAGCGATGCGTATCGACGACGCGCTCGGCCGCTACGTCGAGTTTGCGAAGGGAGCTTTCCCAAAGGGGATGACATTGGAGGGATTGCACGTGGTGGTCGATGCTGGCAACGGCGCAACGTACAAGAGTACGCCCTGCGTGCTGCGCGAACTCGGGGCCCGGGTCACCGTATTGAACAATGCGCCCGACGGCGCCAACATCAACAAAGGCTGCGGGAGCACGTATCCCGACGTGATCTGCGGGTACGTCAAACAATTGGGCGCGGACATCGGGTTGTCTCATGACGGCGATGGTGACCGGGTGCAATTGTGTGACGAATCCGGCCGGTTGGTTGACGGCGACGACATGTTGGCGATTACGGCTCTGGATTGGCTGACGCGCGGCGAACTGAAGAGTAAAACGCTTGTGGCCACCGTGATGAGCAATCTGGGACTCGATCACGCCGTGCGCCAAGCGGGAGGACAGGTGGTGCGGACCGCCGTCGGCGACCGTTACGTTCTCGAACGAATGTTGCAGGATGACTTGAATGTCGGCGGGGAACAATCCGGTCACATGATTTTCCGAGATTTCACGACAACGGGCGACGGGATTATCAGTGCTTTGCAGGTCTTGCGCATCATGATGAATACGGGTAAGCCGCTCAGCGAATTGCGCAAAGCCTGCACCAAATTCCCGCAAGTGGTGGTGAATGTGAAAGTGCGGGAGAAGCCCTCGTGGGATACCTTGCCCGATCTGATGCAACTTGTGAAAGACATCGAAGCAAAGCTCAATGGCCACGGCCGTGTGCTGTTGCGCTACTCCGGAACCGAACCGAAAGCCCGTCTCCTCATCGAAGGTCCTGACGGGGATCAGATCAAGAATTTCGCCGACCAAATCGCTGGCCGGATCCAAGAGAGCATCGGGGCTGCCTAGGCATTTTCAGGATCGCCACTGAGGTGCCATCGGCGGGTTGAGATTGCCGTGTTGGTGACGCTTGATCAATAAGGCGCAAAATAGTAATTGCTGCCGTGCTCTCCAAACCAACCAACCCAAAGCTTCTGCGAAGCGCTGCTGCTCGACCGAGTCATGGCTTCGGGCGTGGCATGACCGTCGCACCAGACAACGTTCGCATGTCCGCGGTGACGGAAGTGAATGGACGGCGCTGGTTGGCCGTACATCACGCCGCTGGCACTGAGGAAACTGTCAGGCTCGACAAACGAATACTCGATCAGACGGATCTGCCCGCTGTCGAATTGCGGAAAGGCGGTGTCGCTGAACATTACAGTCGTGCTCGGACGGCTGATTTCCTCTGGAGTCATGCCCTCCAAGGCGGCAGCTTCGTTATAGCCCATGACGTAACTCCGCGAACCGACTCCGAGGTAGTTATAGCCGTAACCGCCACACCCGGCCTCAAAGGCCAGATCGCCGCTGGTGACAAAATGCCATTTGTCCATTGACGCACAGCCCCGTACGGACTTGCTCTCGCCTAGATAACAAGAAAGCGGGCCGGTGCGTGAATCAAAGGGAACGTCGGCGCTGGCGCGCCTACCATACCAACGAATCAAATTGTCTCCCCAAATATCAGGCGCCGCCGGCGCGTAACAGCGATGGTCGCCGGCATACAGGAGATTGGCCAGGTAAAGCTGTCGCAGATTGTTCAAACAACTCGCCTGACGACCACTTTCGCGCGCCTGCGACAACGCGGGCAGCAACAAGGCCGCCAGCAATCCAACGATCGCGATAACCACGAGCAACTCAATGAGCGTGAAGCTACCCTCGCCCGTCAGAGTTCGATTTTCTTCCAATTTTCCAGCGTCCGCGAGGGCTTGCGTACCTCTCATTGGAAAACCCCAATGCGATAGAATTTTTGCGATGCGCTTCCGACAGTATCGGTAAACACCATCGAACTCTGATCGGCAACAAAGTTCGTTCCGTTCGTCCATGCGGCGGGCATCTCAACGCTGGATTGCACGGTATAGGTTTGACCACTGACCAATCCAGTGACATCGATCAGGAAATTGGGTGGCACCATACGTACGGCGCCAATGATCGGCACCGGGATTTCCAAAATTGCGACGCCACGCAAACAGAAGCCGTCGCTGCTGGAATCTGGCGCGGCGACAAGAGAGGGCAGTTGGGAGCCGTCGTAATAGGGTGCATAGATGGGATTTCCGTACTGATCCGAGGTGCTACCGTCGCCGACCACGTCTGTCAGCCGGAGATAACGGACGTTGTTCAGATCCACCAAACCGCTCACCACCTTGGGATCATTGGTCAACGCGGACAGCGAGAATGCAGTTCCGTACTGCAAGACAGCCTTTCCGGCCAAACCGTCGATCATGGTCATGTCCTGACTCAGCCAGTGATCGGGAGTGTCTGGCACCGAGGCCTGAAATAGAACGTCCGTATTGAAGTAGCTAACGGGGAAACGCGCCCAGTTGGTGGCGTCTGAAGAAACGTCCACAAAAGCCGGCTTGCACCAGGCAAAGTTGTATCCACGCGCGACCGACACTCGGTCAGTGCCGCTGTTGAAATACACATAGTTGGTGCCGCCGCCGCGGTTGATCAGATCCAGAGAGGTTGACAAAAACGTGTTGTTAAACACCGCGAAATTCCAGCCGGGACCGTCGGGCATCGACCGACCAAACGTGACGGTGATTGAAGCACCATGCCCCAGTACCAATACATGCTTGGTGGTCCCGCTCATGGTGAAATCCGTTGGCGCTCCCAGAATGGCATTATCAATCGAATTGGATTGATTACTGTTGTCGTGACAATAGCCGCCGCTGGATGGGTCGGGCCGAATGTAATCCTGCCAAGCAGTAGCCCAGCCGACGATGCGAGCATCGTTGGACAGGACTCCCTGATCGTAGTCAGGGAACGGGCCAGCGGCGGCACGGAACACGGTCAATGCCGCCACCGCCGTGATTGCCAGTCGTTTCTTCAAGATCGGGGATATGGTTTGCGGCGCCACGAAGTCAGCAGCGCCAATCCAGCGAGCGTGAGCCCAAGAGTCCCCGGTTCAGGAATAGCTTCGAATCCGTAGTACTGCGCTGAACCGCCCTGACCAGGATTTGCCTGATCGAGATAAGCCACGTATCCCTGTCCTCCAACGGAGAACGCAGTGACCTTGTAGTTCGCGTTATTCAAACTTGGAATCACAGTGGTCTCCGCGTCAGAAATGGGGTCATAAACTTGGATTCCGTTTTCTGCGAAACCGGCCGACCAAATGCGTCCTTCTGCGTCTACAGCCATCGTGCCCAATCCATTGCTGAACTGGTGGACAAAGGTGCCATCGGTAATGGAAAGGGCCGAACCAGAAATCGCCAAACTCAATTGTGCGCCGGCGAACTTATACACTTTACCATCGTCATTATCGCCGACGTAGAGGTTGCCATCTGCATCTCGTGCGAAGTCGCAACTATATGTTGAGATATTATCGATAATGACCTTGGTTGTGGCAGTACTGAGGTCAACATAGCTGATGGCGTGAGTGGAACCTGTGCCGTTGGCGCCCCCGACATACAGGCTGGTCGCGTCGCGAAAGACGCCCGAATAATTCTGCAGGGACAAGCCCTGCGCGGTAAAAGTCGGCGCGCTCAAGGAAGATGGGTCAAAGCGGTAAAGATCGCTGGCGCCGAATCCACCGCCGCCCGCCACCGCATGGTCTGCATCCCAGACAGCGATAAACGAAGGATCCGCCGCATTGCCCGGCCCCACATTGCTGTAGGGAGTATAGCTGGCGGTACCGAATGCATCCTGGCTGTAATATGTCCCCTGATTCGCAAACACGTACCGCCCGTCTGGCAAATTAACCAGTGCCGTGGGAGAATAGGCGTCGGCAAGATTCGGCAGACTGAATTGTGTCCAGCCAGCGAGCGAGGGGGCAACGACCGACATCGTGGCGAGTGCCGCGGCAGCAACAACGACAGACAGTTTAGAACAGAACATAACATCTCTCCTTTGGTTCGAAGGATTGTTTACCTCGAAAACTTTCGGGGTTGATTACGCGTCGGCCGTTATTCTGACTTCTGGCGTCAGATCTAATCCCTTTGCCTTCCCCGTTTGGGTGGCTTTGGCCCCGAACTATTCGGGGTAAAGGTTTCGTAGCCAGTTACAGCAGCGCCACTGTCGCCGATTCTCACGGCGTTCCCTGCGCCGACGCTTTGAGGTTTAGCCCAGCGATGCCAAGCCAAATCTCAGTTAAAGAACTGAGGACAGCATAGAAGACCCAGCCACGACTTCAAGTACATTCCGGCGATTCTTACGCCTGGCTGGATGTTTCATTTCAGAATCCGATGCGCACGCCGGCAGTCACTGTGTGCGCTTCGTAGCCGGTCCTTCCCAATTGTGCCACGTAGTCGAGATAGGTGCTCAAGGTGGGCACCCACTGCATGGTGATGCCAAAACTGCCGACCACACTGTCGGTACCCAATTTCGGGCCATGGACGGTGAAAACATTGCCTGCACCGTTGGCCAACTGCGCGGTGACCGGCATTTTTTCGTCCAGGTAATCATGCCGCCAAGAGAGGCTGATTTCTGGCGTGACAAAACTCCAGGTGCCCGGCACGTTGCCGCGATACCGTGCGTTCACTCCTAACTGCGTGTAGAGGGCATCCTCGATCCGCGAGCTAATGCGGAGGGGCGCCAGGGAACCACTTTCCTTGAACGAATCCATACCGGCCCACTCGTATTGGGCGGCTGCCTGGGGACCGAAACTCCAAGGTCCGTTTTGCCAATCATAGCCACCCCCCAGAAGACCGGTCCAAAGGAGGGCATCGGTGCTACCCTTGGCCTTGCCCTGGAGTCCTCCACGGCTCGTATCGTAAGAATTGATGCCTCCGCCGAGCATGCCTTCCAAATGCAATCCCTGATTGAACATCACCCCGTAGAGTTGGATGAGACCGCTATCGCCACTGATGTGACCGCCCTCGTCCAATGAAGCGTCGTCGCCGAAGTAAGTCATGGCTCCGCCTAATACCAAGTGCTCATTTACTTTCGTGTCCAGCCCCAAGTTAACGCCGAAACTCGACTGATCATATCCGCTGGCATTGGAATCATCCTGTACAGTTACGAACTGAGCAGCCGGCTCGACATAGAAGTCCCACTTGCGGCTGACGGAACGTTGAAAGCTTTCTTCCGTTGGTTGCACCAAGGTCGAGTTTGTATTCGTGCCGCCTCCCGAAAAATTGCGGTTGTAGAGATCCGTGTACAAGCGGCGATAGTCAGCACGCAGTTCATTCGCGCGATTCAAGAACTGGTTGCCTTGAGCGTCCATCACGCCGAAAGCCATGGTGAACAATGCGCCCAATTCTTCGGGCGAAATCAGATCATAGGCAACCGGGAGATTGTTTGTGAGACTGGGCAACAAGTCGAGGTAGTTAACCAATGCGTTCGCGGAAGCGCTCGTTGAGTGGGCGGCCGCATCCAAATTGCGGGCCACAATCTGTTGGTTGGGTGTACGCGCATACGGCAGGAAGGACAATTGCTTCCACTTCAGCGTCACATCGTTTGCGCCGGTGGTTAATTTGGGATCCAGCAACGGGCTCACAGAGATAATATCGTTGGTAAACGTGGAAAAGGCGCCGGTGATCCCATTGCTCGCCACCAACAGCTCGAATGTATCGTTGCGCCGTGGCAAGTAGCTGCCCGCTTGGACGACATGCACCGTGCCATCGAGACTGGCAATACCAGCGATCTCGAGATGACCAAACTCTTTCCTGCTGGCAATGCCGATTTCCAGAGTGCCATCTCCCGCCTGAGTGTAGTTACTATCCACGTTGATCGTCATGGTGTTGACCTTCAGAGTACCGTTCATCACATTCAAGTTACCACTACCCAGAGCGTGGCTGTCTCTGACAGCGAGGGTGCCTCCGTCACTGATCCATGTCCCGCCGCTGTACGTATTCACGTTGGAAAGCGTCAGCATGCCTGTGCCGGCCTGGGTCAGGCTGCCGATACCACTGATCTGATTCGTGACGAGAATAGTGTCAGTTCGATTGAATGCCAAGGCGGCGTCGTTACTGACGATGCCAAGGCCGAGCGAACCGCTGGCATTGTTGTTTCCCACTTGCAGCGTTCCCGCACTGACAATGGTCTGGCCGGAGTAGATATTGCTGGCGACAAACACCAAGGTGCCCGTACCGGCCTGGGTCACGCCGCCGAGGCCGGTGATCCCATTGCTTACCACAAGGCTATCGCCGCGGTCGAATACCAATAGGGAATCGTTGCTCACAATCCCGCTGCCCAGTGAGCCGCTGGTGTTGCCGTCGCCCACTTGCAGAGTGCCAGAACTGATCACCGTGCGACCGCCAAAAGTATTTGTTCCAACCAAGACGAGGGTCCCGGCACCGGCCTGGGTCAAACTGCCACTGCCGCTGATCGCGTTGCTGACCACAACGCTATCGCTGCGATCATAAACCAGGGCGGAGTTATCCGTGATGGTGCCCGTGCCGAGCGAACCGCTGGTCCCGCCGTCGCCCACTTGCAGAGTACCCGCGTTGATCGTGGTGCCGCCGCTGTAAGTATTATCGCCCGTCAGCGTGAGCGAGCCTCCGCCGCTCTGAGTGAGGCTACCGCTACCGCTAATCAGAGCCGAGACCACTACTCCATCGCTGCGGTTGAAGATCAATGCGCCGTTGTTTTGGACGTCGCCGTTGCCCAGCGAGCCGCTCGTGCCTCCAGTACCCACGCGGAGAGTGCCAAGATTGATCGTGGTGCCGCCGCTGTAAGTGTCATTCCCTGCGAGTGTCAACGTGCCGAGACCGTCCTTGATCAAGCCGCCGGTGCCGGTAATCTGGCTGTTTACCAGCACGTTGGCGCTCCCGGCCATTTGAATGGTGGGATCGGTGCCAGTGAGAGCCAGGGTCCCGAAGCTGGTATCAGAATAGGTGCCATTGGGACCCACGCTTACGGTATTCACGGAAATGGTGCCAAGGTTCAAGGTGAGGCTGCTCGCGGCGCCCAAGGTGCCGATGGAAATACCGCTGTTCACGGTGAGAGCGCCGGCGGAGATGCTGCCCACTGTGACGCCTCCGTTCTCAATAAACAGGTTGTCTGCCGTCGCTGTCGTCGCCCCTTGGATCGTAGCCGTCGTGTTGCTGATAATGAAAGCATCGTCACTGGAGGACGGCAGCGCGGCTAACGACCAGTTGGCCGGAGTAAACCAACTGGATGGAGACCCGGAGATCCAATTATTGGTGTCTGCCAAGGCGTGATCCATCGGATCGCCCAAGAGAACGGCGAACGCCACTATTGCGAAAATCGCTCGCGACTGATCGGCACGACGAGTCTGTCTCACAAGCCTTGACTGCTGCCTCATAAGCTCCTCCGGTTAATGGCGCCCACAACACCCGAATTGCGCCCAAGTTTCTCGGAAGGGAGAATAACCAAAGCGGTACGGCTTAAGCAAGCGCCTGTTTTAGCTTCTGGGCGACGAAGTCAACCATCATCGGGTCGGACATCATTGGCGGTGAAAGCTCATAGGTTACGCCGGGGTGCTTTTTCAATGTTTGTTCGAAAATGAACGGGATATCTTCCTTCAAGTGCGATCCCGGCACGAGGAAAAAAGCGTAGCCGAAGATGTGGTTGGCGCCACGCTGGACGAGCTTCTTGATGGCCACCGGGATCAGTGGTTTCCCCAATTCCATAAAGCAAGCCTCGATGAGATCGTACCCAAGTCGTTCGCGAAGCTGCTCCACCAACTGTAGCATGACTTCGTTGCCTTCCTTGAGGCGCGAGCCGTGGGTGAAGACGAGGATACCAACCTTTTTCTTCATGGCGCGGTAGTATAGCAGGGAAAGGCGTGGGAGCAACGGAACGATGGAGAATCGCCGGTCGCCGTTGTCACTTCTGAACCGCTTTCAAGCCTGCGATTTGCGCGTTCTCCACGATGAAGGGCGGGCCCTCTTCATTGGTAATCTTCACATTCTCAAACTGGATGCGTCGGGCATTCTTAATCGACAAACCGGTTGTGGCGGCAACGATCTGCACATTTTCGAGGATAACATCTGAAATGGGACTCTCCGGCAATCCGCAGATCACGCCGGCTGATCGCTGGCAGGTGGCTTTAAGATTGCTAATGCGGATGTCGCGGAAGGTGGGCGTGGTGTTTCTAACGGGTTGAGGCGGGTCGTTCTGGGGAAGTGACCGTTGGACCGGATCTCTGGCCGAGTTATTCATGTAATAGCAGGTCAACGTAATGGCTGGGTCCACATTCTTCATCATGATGTCACTCACCCGGACGTGTTCCACCGTGCCGCCTCTGCCCCGTTGGGATTTGATGCGAAAACCATTTTCCGTGTCTTCAAAGGTGCAATCCCGCACCGTCACGTTGCGCACGCCGCCAACGGTCGCCGCGCCAATCGACAGGCCGTGTCCATGCAAGAAAATGCAATCGGTGACCGTAATGTTCTCGCTGGCGAACGGGCGATCCGGGTTGGCTTGATTGGACTTGATGGAGATGTTGTCGTCGCCCACGTCCATTCGGCAATGGGTAATCAAGACGTTTCTGCAGCCGATCGGATCAATGGCGTCAGTGTTGGCAGCTCGGGCGGGTGCGCTGACCGTGATGTTGCTAATGACCACAGCTTCACAAGAAGTGGGAGCCAGATGGGTGAGTGGCGAATTTCGCAGGGTCACGTTCTGCACACAGACGTTGGTGCAGTCGACGAGCACGATCAGGCTCGGCCGGGGCAAAACGTAGCCGGGTCTCTTGCGCCGCGCTTCCTCCGCCGGCTTCCACCACCGTGCGCCCGCGCCATCGATGGTGCCCCGACCGATGATCGCAATGTCATGGAGATTCTTGCCGTTGACGAATGCCATAAAGGCGTTGGTCTTTTCCGGGCTCTCGAAAGCGGCACGCTCATCGGTGGCTTGCAAAACCGCACCCGCTCCAAGTTCGAGCGTGGTCTGATTGCGCAGGAAGATTGGTTTGCTGAGAAATGTGCCCGCTGGGAATCGCACGATGCCGCCACCGGTCTTTCCGCATTCGTCCAAGGCCTCTTGGATCGCTGAAGTATCCAGGTTTTTGCCATCGCCTTTTGCGCCAAACTGTCGGACATCAAAAATCCTGACGGACGCGAGAGATTCTGGTGTCCCTCCGGTGATGAGACACAGAAGTGATATCAGTAGTGACAGCGACATTGCGTTCATTTTGACGTTCACTCTGGATGTTTGTGCTCCGGATGACGACAGGCTCCTAGTGCGACAAGCCGCCATTTTGCTCCCAGCCCGAGTCGAATGCAAGTGATGGTCAGAACTGGCAAAGGCAGAACCTTCCAAGATCAACAGACCAGAGCGTTCTTGCAACAGCGTCGGTGTTGCGCGTAAAGTGGAACCAGGTGACAAATCCAACTCGGTGCAACATGAGTGACGAAATCAAAAGGCAGTATGTCAATTATCTCTTTTTCAAGGTGGACTCTGCGTGGCGACGGCTGCCGGGTGAAGAGCGCGAACGCGGCAAGGGGGAGTTCGTGGGCGTAATCAAGGATTGGAAGAGCCGCTCCCTGATCATCCCGTTCACCACCGTCGGCACGCGCGCTGACACGGATTTCGTGTTGTGGCGGATCAGCGAACGGCTCGAAGATTTCACCGAGATGAGCACGCAACTGTTAAACACGGCGCTCGGTAAATGGTGCCATACTCCCTACAGCTATCTCGGCATGACCAAACGCTCCATGTATGTGGATCACCACGAACATGAAGGCAGCGAGGGCCGCCGGGGCCGGGTGGTGCCGGGACAAAGCAAGTACATCTTCATCTATCCATTCTGGAAAACCAGCGAATGGTACCTGCTGCCAAAGGAAGAGCGCCAGCGGATGATGAACGTCCACATTGAGACCGGCCATCGTTATCCGACCATCAAAATCAACACCATCTACTGCTTTGGGCTGGATGATCCCGAGTTCGTTGTCGCGTTCGAGGGCAACAAGCCTGAGGACTTCATCGATTTGGTGATGGAAATGCGTGAACATGAAGTTCGCAAGTACACCTTGCGAGATACGCCCATTTTTACCGGCATTCGTCGCAGCATCGGCGAAGTCCTGACAACGCTGGGCTAAAGGACTAGCCGGGTTAGTCCTGCCGTCGAAATCTGCGCGTGCTGGAAAACCAACAAAATCGGCGCCTGAGCGCTTTTCCGTGATTTAAGGTTGGCTTTTTGACTGATTTTTTGTTACAAAATTCGGGTTGTTATTTGGTCATGCTTATTAGCGTTATCATTCCGACCCTGAATGAAGAGGCCAGCTTGCCAGTGACTTTGCGCCAGCTCGGCGACCATCCGGACGTGGAATTGATCGTGGTGGACGGCGGCTCCCGCGATCGCACCGTTTCGATTGCACAGCAATTCACGCCTTATGTCTTCGTCAGCGAACCCGGCCGTGCTCGGCAAATGAACGTCGGAGCACGCCATGCCACCGGAGATATTTTGCTGTTCCTGCACGCCGACAGCTTCTTGCTTCCGGGCGCTCTGTACGAGATTCAACGACGCATTATTGGTGATGGCGCCGTGGGAGGCGCGTTTGATCTACAAGTCGATTCCGGGCGGCAACTGTTCCTTATCGCCACCCACTTGGCCAACCGTCGTACGCGCTGGTTCGGACTTCCCTACGGCGGGCAAGGCATTTTCGTATGGCGTCAGGTGTTCGGCGCGCTCGGCGGCTTTCCGGAGATTCCCATCATGGAAGACATTGCCTTTGCCCGGCGGCTGCGCGGCGCCGGGCGGCTCACCTTCGTCCACACCGGGTTGGTCGCCAGCGGACGCTGTTGGAACGCCAATGGTGTCCTGCGGACCCTGTTTGTGAACTGGTGGGTGACCATGTTGTTTTTTCTCCGGGTACCGCCACGCCAATTGCGTCGGATTTATGACGGTTGGATGACCTCGGGAAGGCAGTCGCAAGGCCGCAGCGATTTGACGCCGCCCGGCCGAAAGAGACTGCAGAAGCAGATCTGACTGCTTCTATCGTGCGACTCCGAAGTACACCGGAAGCCACCCTTCAGTGCTGATTCACCACGTCGATTAAGGATCGCAAGCGTCCGAAATTTGTGCGGTTAAACGGAAATACGATCCGGCGCAGATCTTTCAGCTCCGTTTCGTTCTCTTCCTCAGGCAGTGGGTCCGAAGCGCGGAATTGCGCGCCATTCAGGCAAATGTTTGAGAAACGCTCCGTCAGCGTGCGCAGCAGGTTGTCGGTGACGGGATGCTTGACGCGCAAGACAATCGCGTCCTTCACATACCGACAGGAGTGGTAGTTGCTGTAGAAACGTGTGATCTCCTCGCAGGCTTCTTGCACATCGTCGGTCACCTTGAACAACGCCAGATCTTCCTTGCTGATCAGCGCTTCGTCCAAGAGTTGATCCTCGACGAATCGCCACCACGTTTTCCAGTAGTTGCCGCGTGGGCGGTCTACGAAAACCAGTGGTTTGGGCTGGCTCTTGCCCGTCTGCATCAACGTCAGCGCTTCGAACCCTTCGTCGTGCGTTCCGAATCCGCCCGGGAACAGGACAATCGCGTCGCTCTCCTTGATAAAGCAAAGTTTGCGAGTGAAAAAATACTTGAAGTTGATGAGTTTGCGATCCCCAATGATTTCTTCATTGGGAGCCTGCTCGAACGGCAGGCGAATATTCAGACCGAAACTGTTACCGCGCCCGGCGCCGCGTTGCGCGGCACCCATAATGCCTTCGCCGCCACCCGTAATTACCATATAGCCACGTTCCACGATCGCCTTCCCGAACGCCACGGCTTGCTGATACTCGGCCGCCTCCGGCGCGGTCCTTGCCGAACCGAATACCGTGACCTTGCGCTTGCCGCGAAACGGCGCAAAGATCTTTGATGCGTAACGCAGTTCCTTCAGCGTCGAGGTGATAACCTTTGTATCGAGACGATCGGCTTTGTCATCGACCAGCCGGAGGGCGGTTTCAATGATGTCTTCGACGAGGTCGGCGTTGTCAGAACCGCCGTGTTGCTGGATGAGTTGTTGGATGAGTCCCCGCTCAGAATTGCATGGAGGCATAATTCTTTCCTTAATGTTGGGCGGAGAGCACTGCTTGAGTCGAACTTCGATTCCAGCGAGTCGAGGGCCGACTACAGCGTTGCGCCCCGTCATGTTTGTTTCTTTGTGCCGTATTGTAGCGATAGAGACGTCGGAGTAAAGAGTTATTTCGGCCGGTTGTGCAGCAATGAGGCGATGAAATCGCGCGCCAGAAACAGTGTCAGCCGGGGATGGGAGACCACGTGGTTGATGGCGTAACGCAACATAGCTTCCCCGAATGGCACATAGACGCGCACCGGTACGTTCAATCGGCGTGCCACGGCGAACGACGCGCGCATCGGCAAACCGTACAGCAATTCCAAATCACAGGGAATGCCGGCCGCCTGCAGTTTGGAAATCGCTTCTGAAGCCAGCGGCAGATCGTGACTGGCAACTGCCACGTGGCGCGCGCCGTATGCCAACTCATCAATGACCTGCAGGAAACCAGCCCGTGGATCGCGACGGGGATCGGCCGGATCTGCCCACTCGCCCTTGACGACGCGAATGTGAAGGGGGTGTTGCCTTGCCCAACGAGCGTCACCCACTGCGCGACGCCACCGGGCCGCCAAGGTAACGCCCAATTCGCAGCCCGCCTTCCGGGAAAGGATTCCCTCGACGACCGTCCACGTGGGATCGACGGTTTCCGGCTGAAGCGAGTCCATGTGCAAGCGCACGCCGCAATCTGTTGCCGCTCGAATCAATTCCTCCAGCAACTCGCTTCCGTAATGAATGGTGGACAGTTTGATCGAGACATAATCACGCGAACCGGTCAGGGCGCGGATGGCAGCGAGATTAAGATTGGCAATCTCGCGCGGCGAGTCCTTGGCCCAGTTGAAATATCCGATGGTTGTCATCCCCCCGCTCTGCAAAAATCGGTCCCGAACGCGCAGAGCATCCTGCAGTTTCGGCCCGGCCGTGTATACACGCGCGGCCTGCTGCGCAATCGGTGTCAGAACGGCCCACGCCGCGGAGCGCACCCAGTTTGTCCGGCGAGATGTTACTGGGTTCTCTTCCATTTGCGTTTCAATGTGCCGGCGGTGGCCCGCGCCAAGACCGCCATCCCACGCGGAGTGAAAGGGTAAACATCCAGCTTCACGCAACGGTGAGCGTGTTGTGTCCAGACTTGCGTCCAGGGCTCTTCGTCGCCGAGGAACTCGTATCGCTGCAGTCCGGCTTCGACCGCCCGCCGGATGGTTGCGTGCATCAACAGGAGACCGGGCGAACATCGGGCGAACGCCTCGTTGTAGCCGATCGTCAGCAACCAAAAGGCGCCCGCGGATTGTTGTGCGATTTGCATGGCGATCGCTTGTTCGCCGATGCGCAAAAAGCATAGCCGTAGCAGTCCGGCGGCGCTCGCCGCTCGCGCATACCGGCGAAAAAACGCGCAGCAGCGCCTGTCATAGAGCAACGCGGTCTTCATTTCGCCCTTCCAACTGCGCGCTTCAATGGAGAGTGCGTCGTCCATGAGTCGGTCCACTTCGCTAGTGGATGGCGTGAGAATTTGTGCGGTGACCGGCCCGATTTTTTCGGCGTGTCGTCGGGCCCGTCGCAAATCCGAGCGTCGTTTCGCGCTGAGATGGCTTTCCGGTTCGAGCCAGGTTGCATCGAGCGGAATGAACGGCGCGCTGTGCGCTGGCCGGCAGCGCAGCAGAGCACGGCCAGGGGACAGGCGTTGAAACACTTCGATCGTCGGCTTGTCCAGCGGCAGACGATCGAAATGCACGGCCTGACCGCGTCGCAACAACGCGAGCGCGACTCGTTCGAGAGCATCGAGGTCGCGGTAAATCAGATCTGATGGCTCGTACAAACCTTCGCCCAACATTGTCCATGAACGCCAGATTCCCTCGCCTCGAGCAATCAAGGGGGCGAGCGCCACGGGCTGATTGCCGCGCTGGGCTACCACCACGTCCAACGTCTCGTCCGCCAGGCACAACGCGCACGCGTTCCACCACAAGAACTGTTCCGTCGGCCAACGCGCTTCGTCCCCGCCCGGCGACCATGCCGTGCGAAACGGCGCAAAGAAATCGTCGCTCTCGGCAGGCAGGTCCGAGGTTGGCGGCACGTTGAGGGGAGATTGGGTCATCCAAACATCAATCTGCGCCGCACTGCCCGGAGCGCCCGGATTGCCACCCTCGCGCCGGCAACCAGAGGAAAGGCGGCCACTGATCCTTCCGCGATGACGATGGAGTCGTTGGCAAGACGTAGTTTGTAAGGCGATTCGCCGGGCCCCAAATCGAGCACTTTGATCCCGAAAGATGGTGCCGCCTCCGCGATCTTCATCAGCAGCACGGCACCGGGAGAATATCTCGCAAACTGCCGGTTGTAGGCTGGAAACCAAGAATGCCAGACTGATTGTGTGCGCATGCCGAAATCCAATGCCAGTAGTTCATCACCAGCGTACAAAGCGGACAGCATCCCCGCAAAACCGTCGGTCCTCGTCTCCAAAACCTTGTGAAGGACGGCGCTCGTCCATCGGCCCACGCGCTCCCCCTTCGTCCACTTCTCGGCCCACCAAACAAGCATTTGATCCAATACGGCGTGGTCGGCAACGCGCGGCTCGAATCGCACGGGTCCGACGTTCCGCTGCAATCGGCGCACCTGACGGTCGATTCGTTCGACGAGCCGCGAGCCGGACTGTATTTTCCCTTGGGCATATGACTCGTAGCCCGTGGCAAGATTCAGAATCCACGACTGTCTCCTTTGACGGATAAATGGCCGAAATGCCGGCTGCGACACAATCAGATGGTCGAAATCCCAAGCCACCAGCCGGCAACCACGCAGTAATTCCTCCGGGTTCCAATCTGTTTCCGGACCGGCAATAAGTCCTTGGTAATCGCACATGGGCCAGCCGATCGGAAGGCCCGCCACTCGTTTGACTCGCTGAAAAGGGAAAAGACCGACGACTTCGTTATCTTCTTCCAGGATCCCGATGAACACGTCGTCGCGCGCCCCGGCAATCGCCGAGGTGTACTCCGGACAAAAAAACGGACTGGAAAGCAGCCGGTTTCCCCGCTGTAGAATAGTCCACTTTTGGACAAGATCAACGGCAAGGGCTTTGGCGGGAATGCATCTTACTCTCATGGAGAATCAGAAAAGTAAAATCTCTTTCTCAACGCTAACACACTCGCTCTTTTGCGTCCAGCGGCAATGACTTGGGGATGTCGAGCGGGGCGGGGCAAAATGCCTACTTCAATGCTCCTTCGCGTCGCAAATCCTGAACAATCTCGCGGGTTGCTTTGGATTTGTTGAGCGTGTAAAAGTGCAATCCGTCGACCTTCGCGTCGAGAAGTTCCCGGCATTGGCGCGTGGCCCAAGACACGCCGTAGCGGACCACGGCATCGGGATCTCCTGCAATCGGAGTGAGTTCCGTAAGCATTTTTGCGGGAATCACCGCGCCGCACATAGCCGTAAATTTCTTGATCTGAGCGACATTGGTAACCGGCATGATCCCGGCAATGATGGGGACTGCGATCCCGGATCCCCGGCAACGCTCGACAAACCGGAAGAAATCCCGATTGTCGAAATATAGTTGCGTGATGACGAAGTCGGCACCAGCGTCCACTTTCTCTTTCAGTCGACGCAAGTCGGTTGCGGCATCCGGTGCTTCGGGATGTTTCTCGGGATAGCCAGCGCAGCCGATGCTGAGTGCATCGCCGAAACGTTGACGGATATGGCGAATGAGATGGACGGCATTCTGGAAATCGGGAAACCAGCCTTCTGGCGGTTCAGGCTGGCCCACCGGGCGGTCTCCGCGCAAGGCGAGGACGTTTTCAATGCCGTGCTGAACGAATTTTCCCAAGACGCTGTCGATATCCTCGCGTCGCTGGCCGACGCAGGTAAAATGGGCCATGGCTTCCAAGCCAAACTGTTGCTTGATCTTGAGAGTGACCTCCAAGGTGCGGGCGCGGGTGCTACCACCCGCTCCGTAGGTGCAGGTGGCAAAGGTCGGTCGCAATTCCTGCAGGCGGGAGAGCGCATCAAGTAGTGTGGCCATTGCCTGATCGTTCTTGGGCGGAAAGAATTCGAACGAGATTGTCGGGTGCGTCGTTCGTAATATGTCGCGGATTCTCACAACGGCTATTACCCCAATGCTGCCGGCTATCTAAGGGTGAAATGGCGACCTGGAATAGGCGCGCGCCAAGCCGGCCAGTATGCGATCACGTTGGTCTATGAGCCGTTTGGGTTTGCGGGATTTGGCCCTATCAAGCGCATAGGCGGTAAGCAGCGGCAGGGCGATGGTGCTATCTGCGTAACAGACCACGGCGTCCGGCAGCCTGCGGGGATCGACCTTGCCCCAACTCACCGCCTCCCCGGGCGTCGCCCCGGACAATCCGCCCGTATCCGGCCGCGCATCTGTAACCTGCAGGAAATAATCGTGACCCTTTTCGTCGAGCCCGAGAACCTCTTGAATTTGGGGCTCCGTCTGGAGCATGAAGTTCTTCGGAGATCCACCCCCGAGGATGAACACACCCGAAGTCCGACCGTTCCGCTTGGCATCATAAACAATGCCGGCGGTCTGGTTGACATCGCGATTGACATCGAACTGAAGCTTGTTGCCAGCCAGACTCATGGCGGCCACGTTCATGCCAATCGAGCTATCGCCGGGGCTGCTGGTGAAGCAAGGGACGCCGTACTGGTGAGCGACAGAAATGAGGGATTGGTCTCGCAGCCCAAGTTTGCGCTCCCGTTCACGCACGTATTTGCCGAGCAAATCGTGAAATTCGTCGGTCCCCATGAGACGCTGGAATTCTTTCCGGCTGATGACTTGACGAATGAAGGCGTCCGTATCAAGCAGGACGCGGTAATCGAACAGAATATCGTAGATGCGGATAATCCGCCGCTTACGAAGCTGCACATCGTCGAGAAATGGCGAGCCACGATATAGCTTCATGTCCAGTCCATAGTGGAGATCGTGATAGAGGTTGGCGCCGGTGGTGACAATCCAATCGATAAAGCCGGCTTTGATCAACGGAATCAGGCATGACTTACCGAGACCGGCCGGCACCAACGCGCCGGTAAGGCTGAGGCCGACCAGACCGTTTCGGGGCAGCATCTTGCGCACGAACAAGTCGCAGGCTTCCTGCAAACGCCCGGCATTGTAAGCCTGGAAAGTCTCGGAGACCAATGTTGCGGCTTTCACGCCGGAGCGGATCTGCCGGGGGGCGACACGGGAAAAACGGCGAAATTTGGCGGCGCTTTTCATGTGATCGAGGATTTTTCTTCGTGCAAACAGTCGGGCGAACTCATACAATTAACAACGCTCATTTACTTTGACAATCTAATTAGGGAGACTTGTTTCGATGGAGCCAAGAGAAATCCGCGTCGGCCACAGCCCGGACCCTGATGATGCCTTCATGTTCTACGCCCTGACACACGGCAAGTTGGACACTGCGGGACTGACGTTTACGCACGTGATCAAAGACATCGAAAGCCTCAATCACCTGGCTGTGGAGGGAGATCTGGAAATGACCGCATTGAGCGTCCATGCGTACGGATACGTGATGGATCAGTACGCGTTGCTGCCAAGTGGCGGGAGTTTTGGCGACAAGTGCGGGCCGATTATCGTGGCCCGCAAGCCGATGGATGTGGGTGAGTTGGCCGACGACCGGATCGCGGTCCCGGGCACAATGACGAGCGCGTATCTGCTGCTGAAATTGTTGTTGATGCATTTTCGATTTGAGGTGGTTCCCTTTGACAGGGTGATGGCCGCCGTGAAAACCGGTGAGGTTGACGCCGGACTATTGATTCACGAAGGACAGATCACGTACGACCAAATGGGGTTGCACAAGATCGTCGATCTCGGCGAGTGGTGGCATGCGGATACAGGGCTTCCGGTGCCACTGGGGGTGAATGCCGTGAGGAAGGATTTGGGCAAGCAATTGATGCGGAAAATTTCCGAATTGTTCGGCGCCAGCGTTCAATATGGGCTCGATCACCGGGCGGAAGCCGTCGCGTACGCGAAGGAATTCAGCCGCGGCATGGACGCTGCTACGACAGATCGATTTGTGAGAATGTACGTCAATCCGCTGACGCGGGACATGGGACCCAAAGGGCGTGAAGCCATCGCGCTCTTATTGACCCGCGCTTATCACGCAGCCCTGGTGCCGCGTCCGGTCAATCTGGAATTCGTGGAGTGAAGCTGGGACTTGAAGACGATAAGGGACGGTCCGGGTGAGACGGCGTTACCGATTTTTCTGTCGGGCGCAGGTTTGCTGGTCGTTGTTATTGGTGACCCATGCCGCCTATGCCGGATGGGAATTCAGCGCTCCTGCTGATCCTTACCGGTATTGGAATACCAGCGTCACGGTTGGAGGCCAATACGATGACAACTTCAACTCTACCGAGAAAAACCGCGAATCCGGCGTAAGGTTTAGCTCTGACATCAGGTTTCGGGCAACGGTCCCTCTGGAGAGATTTCTGGCCGGCGTGCAGTACGATTATGGAGTTCTTTATCCACGCGACACGAGACTTGGGGGGGTCGAGGAAACCCATAACGTCACCGTCTCGGCCAATTGCACGATCACGCCGGAACTGACGCTTGGGCTCAGCGAAACGTACATCAATTCCCTGCAACCAGAACTCGTAGAGGGGCCAGCGAATGCACCGATCAATATCGTGCAAGCGGGCACCTATGTTTATAACAACCTTGTCGCGAATGTGAATTATGCGCTCAGCCGTCGCTGGATTCTGTCGGTTGCTGGCGCTTGGGATACTTGGAGGTATCAGGTATCTTCCGTCGCCAGCAACAATGACCACGATGATTACTCGACGATTGTTTCCGCACTTTATGCACTCGATCCAAGAACCTCGGTCGGTCTGAACTACCGATATGTGCAAACGATTTTCGTCAATCCCGGTCCCTTTAACGGTCTGAATACAGACTCGGATACCGGCTATTTGTCGATCGTCCGGCAATTCAATCCAGAATTGTCTCTTACGCTCAATGGCGGTTATACGATCCAAAATTCGGAGAACGGGACCACGAGTACGTCGCCTTCGGCGTACGGGGACCTCACCTATAATTACGGTACGAACAGTACGCTATCGCTGACCGTTGGCGAGGCCCTGAGCTCGGCTTCTCTGGGCGTTTCCCAACAGTTCAGTTCACAGGAGAACACCACTTTTGCTCTCCACGCGGAACATCGGTTCACTCCGAGATTGCGCGCTTTGGCGGATCTCACGTATGTGTACAGTTCATTTACGTCCCCGCTCGTCCCCGGGGTGAGTGTCTCGCCTACTGAAGAGGCCTTGACCAGCCATATTGGACTTCGGTACGCATTTAGGGAGTGGTTGTCGGCCGTTCTCGATTACACCTATACGCAGCTGACTGCGCCCAAAACGAGTTTATTTGGGAGATCGGTGCAGTTAATTGAACCTTATAATCGAAATCAGGTCTCATTAGGGATGACATTAACCTATTAACCACAACGGAAGGACACCCGGGAGCGTTGCTCAACCACAATTTCACTTGCGCATCGCCCGCAGATGGTGTCTAGTAAGACGCTCCGAAGTTAAACATGGACCCGATCACGCCGCCAGCAGCACCCGAATCACGGCTGCATTTCCTCGATTATTGGCGAGTCATTAAGACGCGCAAGGTAATCGTATTTCTGGTATTTCTGTTGGTCGTACTCACAGTCTTCACGCTCACGCTGTTTAAGCCAAAGATTTACATGGCCTCGACAAGGATCAAGGTCGAGCAGGAAAGGCCGAGCGTCGAAGTGTTCCAGCCGACCATTGTTCCCAGTTACGATCCTTACTTCCTGCGAACGCAATACGAGATTATCCAATCTCAAAAAATCTTATATCCGGTTATCGAACGCCTCGGACTTCAAAAGATCTGGGGAGGCGACACCCCGCTGCCGATGGAAATTGCCTTTGCCGTGTTGAAAGGCGAACTGATCGTCAGACCTTACCGCGACACATCGCTCATCGAGATCGACGTGCAAAGTCCCGATGGCCGTCAGGCAGCCGCCATTGCCAATACGATTGCGGAGGTGTTTGAGAGTGACCGCCTAGAGGTCAAGCGTCAACAAACCCAGAAGGGATTGGACAAGCTCCGCGACGAAGCTGCGCAACAGGAGGAACGGTTACATCGTGCGCAAGAAAAAGTCGAAAAGCTCCGTAGGGAACTGGATGTGCCGGTGATTAATAACGCCAAGCTCACCGACCAGACGCTTTCCCAACTTGAGCAACGGTTGACCGCAGCTCGCGATGATCTGGTGACGCGTGAGGTCAGTTTGAAGGAAATCAACAAGCTCAGTCTTCGGGAATTACGCAATACCATTAACACTCTCATTCAAGATACGACGGTTCAGACTCTGCTTCAAAATCTCACCGATATCGATACCAAATTGGAAGCGATGAAGGAAGATTACGGGCCCGACCACCCCGCGGTGCGCCAAGCGATGGCTACGCGGGACAAGTTGGAGCAACAGCTCGACGAGCGCCTGGACGGCATTAAGCGAGCATACGCCATCAATTATCAGGTAGCCAAAGTCCGCGTGGAGGAGCTTCAAAAGCAGTTCGACGACGCAAAGAATGCGAATTTGGTTGTGGAAAGCGAACAATACCTTCCTTTCACCAATGCGCAGCGTGAGGAGGATCTCGAAGAGAGATTGTACGAGGCTGTTAAATCCAGAATCCAGCAGGCCTCGATCGAAATGCAAGTGCCCCGCAGTCCCGTGGAAGTCATTGATCGCGCCGAAGTGCCATTGCCACAGGCTTATGTCAGCCCCAAGATGTGGCTTAATGTCAGTATTGGCGCTGTTTTAGGTTTGCTATTGGGCGTTGCGTTAACGTTCTTCATTGAATTTCTGGATACCAGTGTCAAGAAAGTCGAGGATGTGGAGCACTATCTCCGGTTGCCCGTGCTCGGCGTGGTTGGCCAGCAAGCCAGTTTACTGAACAGTGCCGAGTTCTCAGCGGTGCATCTCGAAGCCTATCGCATGCTGCGCACGAATATTGAATTTGCCAAACCTCCAAGTGCCATTACATCGCTTTGCGTTCTCAGCGCGGGCGCCGGTGAAGGCAAGTCCTTCACCATCGCCAATCTGGCTTACGTTTACGCCCAACAGGGCGGGCGCGTGCTGGTGGTTGACAGTGATCTACGGCGACCGGGTGTCCACCGGTATTTGGGTGCGTCCGACGATTTTGGTTTGGCCGATTATTTGTCAGGTACCAAAACCGTTCAGGAAGTGATCCAGTCAACCAGTACCCCCAATGTATCGGTCATCGCTTCCGGCACCGGTTCCACCGTGCGCGAGGCGCTGCCCTTATTAACTTCGCGCAGGATGGCGGAATTGATCGATTTGGTGAGTCAACAGTTCGATGTGATTCTGTACGATACCCCGCCCATCCTCGGAGTCAGTGATGCTGCGATCATTGCCCGCGAGGTGGGTTTGGCTCTGTTGGTGATCCAGCATCGCCGTTACCCTCGCAACATGGCACAACGAGCCGTGCAAGTCATTCAAAACGCTGGCGGCAAATTGCTCGGCGCGGTCGTCAACAGCGTGCAGATCGGCCAGGACGAGACTTACTATTATTACCATGATCAACTGGAACATTATCAGCAGCGGCCGGCCCGCAAGACGCAACCGGTCGTGGCCGAATCTGTGGCCGCGCCAAAGCCACGGAAGAGTGACGGCGATGGCTTCGATTTGTCCGGAAAATACTGATTGCATTTCCCCTTGGTTGGCGCCACGATGAGATGATTCATGGCCCAAACCCACACGGAGTCGTTCCACTTGATCTCATTCGCCAATCGATTCAGCCGATCAATTCTGCTGGCGTTCTGTGCATTGATGATCGGTCTCCTAGTTGGCTGCAACACGCTCACTGGATGGGTTGGATCCTCTGCTTCTGGGAACTCGAAGGCGGCGACCAGCGATGAAGTGTCGGGGCGGCTCCGCCCGGGCGATCAGGTCCAAGTCCGTCTCGATACGGGCATGAACACCAGCCAGCCGGCACAAAGCTACGATGTAACGATCGACGAAAATGGCGAGATTTCTTTACCCCTGGTGGGAAGCATTAAGGCGGCCGGCCTTACTCAAAGTGAATTGGCGGAAAGCATCCAGGCGAACTATGTGCCGCGCTTTTATGTCTACTGTACGGCCACGGTGTTGGCGGCGCAGCGATACTTTTATATCTCCGGCGAAGTGCGTTCCCCCGGCCGCTTTATGTGGAGTGATGATGTCACGCTCCTCAAAGCCATCAGCACCGCCGGTGGGTTCACCGACTACGCCAATCGCGGCAAGGTGGAACTTATCCACGGCCAGCAACGGCAAACCTATAATTGCGACTACCTGCAGCAGAACCCGGGAAGAGACCCTTCGATTCGGCCTGGCGATACCATCATTATCCGTCGCAGTCTTTTCTGATTCGCGTCCCTGCCCGGATTCGCGCCCTGCGGTTTGTCTGGTCGACAATGCCCTCTCGTCGCGATAGAGTGGCTGCCCACGATGCATCGATTTTTTCTCCCGAATCTCCAGCAACCACTGCTCCTTGGCACCGAAGCGCACCACGTACTGCACGTGCTGCGCGTGAAAACGGATGAGATCATAAGCGTTTTCGACGGGCAGGGCCAAGAAGCCCAAGCCCGCATCGCCGAAATCACCAGGGATTCAGTTCGTCTGACTCTGCTCCAACGCTCCAGTACCCCGCAGCTTGCCTGCCGCATTACGCTCGCGCAGGCGATCCCGAAAAAGAACATGGATTTCATCGTCCAAAAGGCGACGGAACTGGGAGTGACCGCGATTATGCCACTGATGACCCAGCACACAGTTGTGCAACTGGACGACGAATCGAAGAAGCTGCGGCGATGGCAAGAGATTGCCCTCGAGGCCTGCAAGCAATGTGGCAACAACTGGCTGCCGGAAATCCAGCCGCCACAAAAACTCACGGCGTTCCTCAACTCGCTGCCGGGATTCGATTTGAAATTAATCGGCTCGCTACAACCCGATGCCCAATCCTTCAAGAATGTTCTATCAGGTGCCGACTCGTCCGGGCGCGTCAACGCCAGTTCCATCCTGATGATGGTTGGTCCTGAAGGCGATTTCACACCAGCCGAACTGTCCTTGGCGAAGTCCGCCGGCTGCGTGCCGTTGTCGCTCGGGCCATTGGTGCTGCGCGCCGACACCGCTGCGATTTATGCACTGAGCGTTCTGCGTCACGAGATGCAGAATGGGTGAGCACAATGCTGGGACAGCAGTCCGCAACCGCCGCGTTCTTGTTGGGGGAACCGCCAAACCGACGGCTAGCGACCATACGGATTGGGTGAAGGCTGTCCGGCCACACCTTTGGCGGCGCCTTCGCTAAACGAGTTCGGCAAACGCGAGACTCCGCCCGCAGTTTGACCGACCTGGTTGGCGCCCTGATTGGCCGTTTCCATTTGCGATGCGCATCCACAGGCGAAGGCGGCTTCTTCACAATCACATCGCCAATTAACCAACCCCGGATCTGCGATTTGGATTAATGCCATAATGACCTGCGAATGGGTAGATCAATTGCAAGAACGTGTTACCCGCCCCTGCTTGGGGGCGTCGAATATTTTTATTGCAACGCTTCTTTTACTGTGCATACTACGCAGCGAGCTGGGGTTTCGAGTTGTGGAAAGGTGAGGTATTCATGCACAATGATGAAACGATCAATCGCAGACACCGTTTGAAGTCGTGTGCGCTAACTGTCGCCCAAGCGGTCTGTTTTTTCCTGTTTTGCCTCTTGCCCCTGCCGGGCTGTCTCATCACATTGACAGCAGCAGAGACCGGGGCCTCTTCCTCAGTCGATAACGTCCGCAAGGCCGCAATCTTTGTGGCCAATCGTGCAGACAAGAGCTTCGATGACAAACTTGGGACATTCGAAGATTTTCTCTCCAGCCACATTACAGAGAAGGGTTTTAGCGTCATCAGTCGAGAAGCAGCAACGGATGCGTTGAGCAGCTTGCAGAAGGACAGCAAGCAAACCGATGCCGATCAACTTCTCAGCAACAATTCATCAGTGCTGCGGCTGGGTCAGTTGCTGGGTGCCGATTATCTCATTGTGGCGTCGATCAGTTCGTACGGAGTGGACAAGCGGGCGGTGAACGCCTATGGCGAGAGAACAGTCAATGCCATACACAATTTGCGTGTGACCTACAAGATTCTCGATGGGACTACAGCGGGCACGATAGCTAGTGACACAGTGAAGGCGAGCAAGACTATTCGGTTCGACGAGAGTAGCAGTGAGGTGGATAGCGATCTCATCAACGGTTTGTTGGATGATGCGTCCGCGAGCGTCGCCGAGAGCTTGGGAAAGAAAGAGATCAAGCCGGTGTCTGTGGCGAAGTCAGCAGTCGATTTCAGCGTCGCGTGTGGCATGCAGGATTTGGCGCAGGTGCCACTCAGCATCCCTGATGTGCGTATTGCAGAAAACAACACCTTGGTGTTTGGGAAGGACAAGCTTGATGTGCAGGCGCTTGATGTCACCGTGGAACTCGATGGTGTGGTCGCGGGTTCCGCGCCCGGCACGTTTAAGGCCGTCCCGGGGCTGCACAAGATTCGGCTCTCCCGCGAAGGATTCACCCCGTGGGAGCGCACCATCAATATCGTTGACGGGCAAAAGCTGAAGGTGGCGTTGCAGATGAGTGACGCTGGCTACCAACGATGGAAAGATAATACGGCGTTCTTGCAAGCGCTGGAGAGCGGCAAGAAACTGACCGACGCCGAAGCAGAGAAGATTAGGGGCGAGGCGCAGATGTTGCGGCAGAGCGGATACAAGGTAGATGTGAAGGAAGACGTAAAAGTGGATGTGAAGAAGCGGACTATTTTCTAACAACGAACCTCAAGAACGTATGAAAAGAAAGTTCATCGCAAAAGCATGTACTATCCTTGGCCTCACCATTTTTGTAACCCCGTCCGTACTGCGGGCTGATAAGGCCACGCTGGGTATCGCGCCTGTCAAATCATCTCCATCCCTGGTGGAGAGCACAAAGAGAGACGGCAAATCGATTGAAATGGGTCAAGTGGTGGAGGCATTGGATGGACAATTGATTGATCGCATCAACGCGACGCGGAAATTTGAACTCGTGTCCCGGAGCGATCTGAAGGAGATCCACGCCGAGCAAGACTACGCCAATTCCGGCAATGTGGACGCCAAGGATAAAAGCCGAGCCCAGCAGTTCAAAGAGGCGGGGGCAAAGTACCTGCTCGTGACCACAGTGGATGGCTTCAAAGACTACAGTGAATCCTCGGTGGTCGGAGAAACCGGCCAAAATGCCACCATCCGGGTGCTCAGTCTTTCCACCGTGGCCAAGATCTATGACTCCACCACGGCGAAACTGCTTGAATCGGCCAATTTTCAGATCCGCAAAGAGCAACGGTTGCTCAGTCTGAAGCGCGGGAATGAAAACAGCGCACTCAGCGATGACTTGTTGGTCGGCGTCGCCCGCGACATGGCGGAAAAAGTCGCCAATCGCGTGGCCGATGTGATTTACCCCGCCAAGATCATCAGCAAGATCGACAAGCAGGTGACCATCAATCGCGGCGACGGCACCGGTGTCGCTGTGGACCAAATCTGGAACGTGTATGCCACGGGCAAGGAACTGAAAGATCCTGACACGGGAGAAATCTTAGGCGTGCAGGAGGTCCTCGTTGGCAAAGTAAGGGTTACCAGTGTCTTGCCCAAGGTTTCCACGGCTGATATCGTTGGCGAAGATACCGGCATTGCTGAGGGGGCTATTGTGAGACTGCCACAGATGCCCCATTAGTTAGTCCACCCTCTTTGCCAAAATGCGCAAAAAAACAATCGAGGAGCCGATGACTATGACTAAAGTGCAACATTTGGTTCTTGCTTTGATTGCAGTTGCGAGCGTCGCGATTTTTGGAACTGGCTGCCAGACTTACAAGAGCCAAGCAAAGACCATGACCGGCGCGTGGGCCATGGGCAACGCACCGCAAGCCGCCGCCGAGTTTGGCAAACAGGCGGACAAGTGCGGGAAGAGCGACTTGGTCGTTTGGCAGTTGGAAGCCGGAGCCGCCTATCGGGCCGCCGGAGACTTTACGAATAGCAATCGACATTTTGATTCCGCGGCGGCGCAAATTGATGCCTTTGAGGAGCAAGCCAAGACCAAGGCGGGCTTGGAGGCAATGTCCGTCATGACCGAACAGCAAAATCTCCCCTACCAAGGGCGGTCCTACGACAAGATCATGCTGTATACATACAAGGCCCTCAATTATCTGGCGCTAGGAGAAACCGAGAAGGCGCGCCCCGAGATCATTCACGCCTATCAATGCCAGCAAGATGCGGTCGAAGACAACAAGCGCCGGATCGAAAGATCTCAGGAGGCAGAGCAGAATAGCAAAAATCGGGAGACGATTGAAAAGGTCAAAGCTGATCCCAAATGTGCCCAAAATCTCGAAGGAGCGACCAAGGATCTTGAGGGATTCAAATTCTATGCGAACTATGTCAATCCGTTTACCGTCTATCTGGATGGCCTGTATTTTCTCTACAACGGCACTGGCGAATCCGATTTGGAGCGGGCGCGCAAGTCGTTGAACCGGGTCAAAGAGAACGTCGGCGACAACGGATTCATCGACGCGGACATCAAGCTCGCTGAGAGTGCCGGCAACGGGCAACCGCCGTCACCTTGCACCTATGTTATCTTTGAAACCGGTAGGGCCGCCAGCCGGGACCAGATTCGCATCGACATTCCAATTTTTGTCACCAAGGTGCCTTACGTGGGAGCCGCGTTTCCCAAGCTGGCCTTTCACAACGATTACGCCACGGAATTGACTGTGAACGCGGGCGAAATACAGGAGAAGACGGCAACGGTTGCGAATATGGATTCCATCGTGGCATTGGACTTCAAGAATGAATGGCCGGTCATCCTCAGTAAAACAGTGATTTCAACTGTTGCTAAAGGTGTAGCGGCCTATGTCGCCATCGACGCGGCGGAACGGCAGGGAGGGCTGCCCGGTGTCCTTGCCAAGGCCGCGGTAATGGCTACTCTAGCCTCTGTCAATATTGCCGATACGCGCAGTTGGACGACGCTGCCCAAGGAGTTCCAAATCGCCCGGATTGCCACCCCACCAGATCGCAAGCTGCTCCTGTCCACTCCCGGCTCCGCCCCTGTGGAAGTCGCGCTCATGGATGGAACGATCAACGTGATCTATGCGAAATCCATCAACCCACAACTGCCCTTACTGGTGAACCAGTTCACACTCAAATGAGAATTACCTTCCCGCGCATCGCCTGCTTGGTAACCCTTGCCGCCAGCCTGCTTCAATGCGGTTGCTCAACCGTTAATACCGTGGAACCCGCTGAGCCTGTGGCTCAGCGGCAAATGCTATCCGACAAACGGATTATCACCGACACAGGTTTATACGGTCGGGTGCGGATTGTGGGGATTAACACCGCTACGGTTTCCACGGGGTTCCTCAAAATCCAGGTTGAAGTGCAGAACCTCAGTAGCAGCCTCCAAGCGTTTGCCTATCACCTGGAATGGTTCGATGCGAATGGCATGGTCGTCAACACCCCCACCTCAGCTTGGATTGACCGGCAAATTCAAGGCGGGGAGACTCTATCGCTTACAGCCGTCGCACCGACGGAAACCGCAAAAGACTTCCGTATCAAGTTCGTTGCGAGATAAAACAAACATCTCAACGAAAAGGAGAACAGGACAAGAATGAAAACCAAGCTGCGTTTCTTTGTGGCGGCAATGTTGTTGCCACTTCTGTGGGCGGGATGCGCGACGGCACCGCACGTTGTCGAAGGGCCGAACAAATTGACCACAATGGGGATTGACACCCAGGATTTTGCGGCCAAAGCGGACGAAATGATCAGTTCCTTGGTGGAATCAAGCGTTCTCGACAAAGCCCCGAGACATCCCGCGGTCCTTGTCGTCGGGCGCATCGTGAATGAAACCCCGCGCCAATTCGACACGGATCTGCTGGCCAAGAAGATTCGGGTTGCTTTGAACAAGAGCGGCAAGGCGGTGACTGATGTCACTGGTGGAGCGTTGAGCGACCCCGATTTCACGCTTTCAGGGAAAATCATCGACACCTACGGTCGTGTCGGTAATACGCGGCAACATGACTACACGTTTCAATTGTCGCTTTCAAATCCGCAGGGTCTGGCGGTTTGGGAAGATGAAAAAGAAATCGCGAAACAAGCTGAAAGATCGGCAGTTGGTTTCTAAGCGATTGTCGGTTTGTCTTGCAATATAGCATTATTCACAGACGCCAACTCGGTTTCTGCGCGACCGGGAGAAAGGCCGCAACACTGAGTAGGTATTGGTTCAAGCGGGAGGGAGATATGAAAGCTCATGACCGGAATCTCGTCGGTACAATTGCTCTGCTGGGCTGGCTGGTTACTGGTTGCTCCACCCCCAGTTACACCACCAGTCCTTATCAGCCCGGCCCACAAATCGGTCGCGCTATTGGAACAGGTGCCGGTGCGGTTGCTGGTAATGCCGCTGGCGCTGTCGTCGGAGCGGGCGAAGGCGTTGTGGGCGGTGTCGTCGCGCCGTTTGACACCACCACGCGCGTGGTCCGACGTTGGCATACTGAAATCACTCCAGATGGTCGCACTATCCAGGTGCCCGAAGATGTTTTAGTGGACGCTTACGGTCGTCCAGTTAACCGTCAGTATCCGCCGCCACAGGCCCAACCACAAGCGCAACCGCAGCCAGCCACCAATTTTGGGCAAAAGTAGTGCCTGGAAAATCCCAAAATGTGGGAGCAAGTTCTAGCAAAGCCATCCGCTGGCTTTCCCTATCGCGGCGGCGGGGGGACCAGCACCCATTGCATGTTCGCTGCCTTGGCGGCGGCGACTCCCGCTGTCGTGTCTTCGAACACGAGACATTTTTCTGGCGACACGCCCAGCCGACGAGCCGCTTCCAGGAATGGGTCGGGTGCCGGTTTGCCACGCGCATAATCCTCCGTGGTAACGACAACTTGAAACTTTTCGAGAATGCCCAGCGCGTTGAGGATTTTGGTAACGATTTCCCGCGTCCCACCGGAGGCAACGGCCAGCGGTTTTGTGCCGTGAAACTGGTGAACGAATTCCACGACCGGTTCGATCGGTAATGTCTGCGGAATCAATTTCTTGAACAACTCATCTTTGAACGCGGCCGTTTCCTTTACCGGCATGGAATGGCCGTGTCGTTCGTTCAGGATTTCCACGATGCGGTCGGTGGGTACACCGCCGAGTTCGTAGAAAAGCGCCTCAGGAAAGTCGCATTCGTGCTCGTGCAATGCTTCCCGCCAGGCGCGGTAATGCAGGGGCATGGTGTCCGCCAACGTGCCATCGCAATCGAAAATAAAGGCGGCAAAATCACCTTTCGGCAATTGAATCTTCATGAAATTCCGACGGGTCATGACCTTAGTTAGAACATGACCGCAAGTGGAAAAGCAAATCTGATCGGCGCATCAAATGGCAAGTTTCAATGCCGCGCCAATGGTGGGAACAAACTGAAACTTCATCTTTCGGCGAATCTCGGACGGCACATCGCCCAGATCCTTGCGATTCAAGTCGGGGACAATCACGGTTTTCACACCGGACCGTGCCGCGGCCAAAACTTTCTCCTTGATGCCGCCGACCGGCAGGATTTTGCCGCGCAACGTGATCTCGCCCGTCATGGCCAAAGTTGGTCTGACGGGTTTGCGCACCAACAACGATGTGAGTGCAACCGCCATCGTGAGGCCCGCAGACGGACCGTCCTTCGGAATGGCACCGGCCGGCACATGCACGTGAATGTCTGATTTTTCAAAGATCTTCGGGTCGACGCCCAGTTGCTGCGCGCGGGAGCGGACGTAACTCAAAGCGGCTTGGGCGCTTTCGCGCATCACGTCGCCCAGCGAACCGGTGAGAATCAGATGGCCTTTACCGGGCATCTGCGTGGCTTCGATGAAAAGAATGTCGCCGCCAACCGCCGTCCACGCCAAGCCGATCGCCACACCCGGATCGGTCATCCGTTCCGCCATATCGTGGAAGAATTCCCGCGGGCCGAGGTAGTCCTTTACGTTTTGCGGAGTAACGGCCACCGATTTCGTCTTGCCTTCCACGATACGCCGTGCGGTACGCCGGCAAATCGTTGCAATCTGCCGTTCCAGCGCACGGACGCCGGCTTCTCGGGTATAATCACGGATGATCAAGGACAAGGCTGACTTGCTGATTCTCAACTGTTCGCGCTTGAGCCCGTGCTCGGTCAGTTGCCGAGGCACGAGATACCTTATCGCGATGTGGGCCTTTTCCTCCTCGGTGTAACCGGGCAACATGATGACTTCCATCCGATCCAGCAATGCATGGGGAATCGGCTCCAACAGATTCGCCGTGGTGATGAACATCACGCGCGACAAATCGAAGGGTACTTCCAGATAATGATCCGAAAACGTGTTGTTCTGCTGCGGGTCGAGAACCTCCAGCAACGCCGCGCTGGGATCACCGCGGAAATCGGCGCCCACTTTGTCGATCTCGTCGAGCATGAACACCGGGTTGTTGCTATCGGCACGGCGTAGCCCCTGGATGATCCGACCGGGCAACGCGCCGATGTAAGTGCGGCGGTGCCCGCGAATTTCCGCTTCGTCGCGTACGCCCCCCAGCGAAATGCGGACAAACTTGCGGCCCAGCGTGCGAGCAATGCTCCTGCCGAGAGAAGTTTTGCCGACGCCGGGCGGACCGACGAAACAAAGGATGGGTCCCTTGCCGGCGGCATCGCCCGTACCATCGCTCTTCAATTTCAAAACGCTGAGATATTCCAAAATGCGCTTCTTGACGTTCTCGAGATCATAGTGGTCTTCGTCAAGAACACGCTTTGCGAGGGCAATATCGATTTTGTCCTCCGTGGACTTCGACCACGGTAACCCAATCAGCCAATCAAGATAGCTGCGGCTGACCGTGTATTCCGCCGCGGCAGGCGTCATCGTGGTGAGGCGTTCCACCTCCTTGATTGCCGTCTTCTTCACTTCGGGCGGCATCCGCGCCTTGTCGATTTTGTCGCGTAATTCCCGGATCTCCCCGCCCTGTTCGCCGCTTTCGCCAAGTTCCTTCTGGATTGCCTTAAGTTGTTCGCGCAGGAAATATTCACGCTGGCTCTTGCTAAGCGCGGTGCTGACTTTGCTTTGGATTTCGCTGCCGAGATGGAGCACCTCGATCTCGCGATTCAACAAGCTGGTCAACAGATTGAGCCGCACCTTGACGTTTGTCGCTTCCAGCAAACGTTGTTTCTCTTGCAGGGAGATATTTATGTTGGCGGCCACCACGTCCGCCAGCTTGCCCGGATCATCGATAGAAACAACCGCCACCTTCAATTCGTCGGGAATCGATGGGGACAGGCTGATGATTTCCTGAAATTGTGTAGCCACATTGCGCGTGAGAGCCGCAATCTCGAGGCCTTCCTCGACGACGTCATCCAACGGAACGATCTCCGCCTGCATGTAGGGCACTTCGGATTCAAAATGGGCAATGCGCATCCGCTTCAGCCCCTGAATCAACACGCGCACACTTTCATCCGGGAATTTCAGCATTCGCATCACTCGGGCGATGCAACCATACCGGTGAAGCTGGTCAGGCCCGGGGTGCTCGACTTCGGGGTCTTTCTGCAGCGTGACCGCCAGCAACCGGCTACCCGCTACCACATCGTCGATCAGCCGGATCGATTGCGCGTCGGAAACGAGCAAGGGTGCCACCATGTGGGGAAAGGCCACCACATCGCTCAACGACAACACCGGCAGATGCGTCGGCAATTCTTGCGCCGGCGTCGTGCTCTTGACGGTCTCTGTCTGCGCCTTGTTTTCCGTGGGCTCGGCCATGTATTCCTGATGAATCTTACGACTCGTGCAACGCACCACGTCGCATCATCCTGCTGGCCGCAGAAAATCGCGGTCGTTCACGTCCTCGGCCCGACTTCGCCTTCGGCTCCCTAGCCAGCCTGTTCAATAATGATCGTCACCGTGGCGTGTTCAGACGTCGCTGACTTGGGCAATTCGATGTGCAAAAATCCATTGTGGAACTGCGCCCGAACGTGACGGGCGTCCACCGAACGCGGAACGACGATCCGCCGCTCAAAATAACCATAATCGATTTCCATCTGCCGGAACGAGCACCGCTTCTGGCGGCAGGGATCTTTGCGGTGGCCACGCACCAGCAGCAAACGGTCATTGAGCGTGATTTCCAAATCATCCTTCTCGATGCCGGCGATCTCCAGCTTGACGACAAGATGTTCGGGCGTCTCGTAAACGTCGGTATTCGGGGTCCACGCGCTGTGAGAAGCCAGCGCGGGCAAGCTCAAATAGGCAAGTCCTTCCTGCAGGTGTTGATCGTACGTTTTTGCCATTGTTCTTGCTTCCACCAGAATAGATGCATTTGCCGCCAAAGGCAAGTTCAGCGCTTTGATATTTCGGCGGATTTGGAAGCAGCGCCAGCAACCGGGTGTTCCGGCAACGCAGTTTCGGCGAACCGGAATAAAACGTGGCCTACCACCAATCGTAGCCGTAACGCCAAGGGCGACCGTAATAGAAGCCGTAATGGAAATCGTACTCGGCATCGCGCCGGCGCTGTTCAGCGACGGCGGCGCGGGTGTACGTGTCGAGCATGTAATTGACGATGCGGTCGGGCACACCTTGCTTGCGCAAAAACATCACATCGTCGGAACTGAGACGGAAGACGGTGCGGGACGCGTCGATGCGGCGCATGATGTATTCATCCGTCGCGCCGGCTTTAACCATCGAGATGATATCCGATTGAGTCAGCGGCGGCGGCGGTGGCGGAGTCGTTGCACAACCGACCAGAAGCAAGCCCAGCAGGACCACGATCAGGTTCCGTTTCATGCCGCCGGCAAATCTAGCGAATTTCACCGTGAATGCAAACGACATTCGGATCGGCTAGTTTGCCTTCACGTTCACGGAGCCGGATTGGGAAAGAGGTTCCTGTGGCGCCGCGAACCGGGAACAATTCACGTCGTAATGGATTTGCAGGCTGCCGTCAGTCAACTCAGCGAGCGTGAGATCGTTGAAGGCGTAGGGATCGAACGCGAGACGGTTTTGGACTGCGAACGAAGCCAGTTCATCGAAGGTTTTTGGCCAACGATGGAACGAGTCGTGAAACGATCGGGAAGCGGCGACAAGTTGTTTGGTTTGTGTGCGGGCAAACTCAATGGCGGCCTGATGGTTGCGTTGGTAGTCCTTCAGCTCGGCCCGGTAGGCTTTTTCCTGAGGCGAGGCACAGCCGAAAACGCAGAGAGCCACCATCACCACGAACCAGCCCTGCACGTTAGCACCCCGCTTGGCGAATCTTCTTGATCAGGCCGGTTGTGGAAAACCCTTTTACGAACGGCAGAATGCGAATCCTGGAGCCGATGGCGCTCAGTACGGCGCGTTCGCGTGGGTCGAACGTTTCGGGTCGGTAATCCCCGCCTTTGACGTAAATGTCCGGTTGTATCGCGGCCAGAAAACGGTGGGCGCGCACTTGGGGAAAGACAACGACGGCATCGACGCAGGCCAGTGCCGCCAAAACTGCGGCGCGTTGTTTTTGCGGCACCAACGGGCGATGTGGGCCTTTCAGTTCGCGAACGGAAGCGTCTCCATTGAGACCAATGACGAGAAAATCGCCGAGTTTCTTGGCGCGCTGGAGATAGCTGACGTGGCCAAAGTGAAGCAGATCGAAGCAGCCATTCGTGGCGACGATGCGCTTGCCCTTCCGCCGCGCCGAAGCGGCCCAGCGGGAGGCCTGAGGCAGTGTGAGTACCTTGGAGGCGTGGAGTTTGGGCATACCGTTTTTCGCTTGCTTCCGTCTTGCTCTATGCCATCATTATCTCGTGAGATTGGCGCACATCCGCCGGGCGGTCAAGGTAGATTTCTAAAACAGCAGGGCGCCCTTGGTCGGGGAATGGGCGACGTTATCGTTTGACTGACGTTCAGGAGGTTCATGGAAACGCTTCGTTTGATCGGGACGGTCATCTATTTCGCGACGCTGGTGTTGCTGTCGTGTTATGGACTGCACCGCTATTGGATGATTTATTTGTATTTGCGTCACCGGAAAGAGAATTTCCAGCCGACGGGGCGGCTGCCTGAACTGCCGAAGATTACAGTCCAGTTGCCGCTGTATAATGAGATGTACGTGGCCGAGCGGTTGCTCGACGCCGTGGCGGCGTTGGATTATCCAAAGGACAAACTGGAAGTACAGGTGCTGGACGATTCCACGGATGAGACGACGGAGATTGTGGCGCGCAAGGTGACGCAGCTATGCAAACGAGGGTTTCGGATTCGCCACATCCACCGCACCCATCGACACGGTTTCAAAGCCGGGGCGCTGGAGAATGGTTTACGGCAGGCCAGCGGCGAATACATCGCGATTTTCGATGCCGATTTCGTTCCCCAAAAGGATCTGCTGCAAAAGATCATCCATTTCTTTACCGATCCCAGCGTCGGGATGATCCAGACTCGTTGGGGCCACATCAACGAGCAATACTCGTTGCTGACGCGGATTCAATCGATGTTCCTCGACGGACATTTTCTGATTGAACAAACGGCCCGGGCCCGGTCCGGACGGTTCTTCAACTTCAATGGCACAGCGGGCGTCTGGCGGCGTTCGTGTATCGAGGCGTCGGGCGGCTGGCATCACGACACTCTGGCGGAAGACCTCGACCTGAGCTATCGAGCGCAAATCAAAGGCTGGCAATTTTTATTCCTGCCGGATGTGGTGACGCCGGCGGAATTGCCCGTGGAAATGAACGCCTTCAAATCCCAGCAACACCGTTGGGCGAAAGGTTCGATCCAGACCTGCAAGAAAATGTTGCCCTTGCTGTGGCGCAGCAAGCTCCCGCTGAAAGTCAAGTTTGAAGGGACGGTTCACCTGACTAGTAACTTCGGCTATCTCATGCTGCTGGTTCTTTGCGTCTGTTTCCATGCGCCTGCCGCCGCCGGCACTTATCAGGCGACGGGTGGCAATCCGTGGACAAAATTGCTGCTGGTGGACGTGCCGCTGTTTATGGCGGCCTCAGTCTCGATCAGCGCGTTTTATTTTTGCGCCCAACGTGAACTCCACGCTCAATGGTGGAAACGCTTATTGTACCTGCCGGTCCTGATGGCGGTTGGCGTCGGCTTGTGCATCAACAATGCGCGGGCGGTGCTGGAGGCGATCTTCAACCACCATAGCGAGTTTATCCGCACGCCCAAGTACGGCGTGGCTCGCCGCCGCGAATTTGTGGCGCACAGCAAATACCGGGCGTTGCGCGGTCTGATTCCGTACATTGAACTGAGTTTTGGCGTGTATTTCAGCTACGTTCTTGTCGCTGCCATCGACCTGAAACAATGGTCGCTGGTTCCGTTTGTCTTGATCTTCCAAGGCGGCTTCCTCTACGTCGGCTTGATGTCTTTGCTCCAAAGCTCGTGGCGGGCACTGCGTCAGCCGGCTCCGCCGGAACTGGCGCCCGCTGGGGCGTGAAGCCTCTTTTTCAATAATCGCTTTCTAATTGCTTGCCAGTTGGCGTCGGCATTGCCATGCTCGTGCGGGTGAGAAATACGATGGAACCGCTCGGCATGATTGCAGGCAACGGCGAGTTTCCCTTGATTTTGGCACACTCGGCCCGACGTGCTGGCGTCGAGCGGATAGTGGCGGCGGCCTTCGAGGGGGAAACCAAACCTGAAATGCAGGACGCGGTGGATGAACTTGAGTGGGTCAAACTCGGGCAACTCAACAAACTTATTGAAGTCTTCACCTCGCGCGGCATAAAACGCGCCGTCATGGCGGGCGGAATCACCCCGTCGAACCTGTTTAAAAATCTCCGTCTCGACCTGCGCATGACTGCTGTTGCGTTTCGACTCAAGGAACGTAATGCGGAGACGATCTTTGGCGCAATTGCTTTGGAAATGGCCAAAGACGGTGTTGCGCTTCTCGATCCGCGTCCGTTCCTGGGTGACGCAGTGCCACAGGCCGGCGTTCTCACAAACCAAAAGCCATCGAAGGAACAACGCGCCGACATCGAGTTCGGGCTGAAAATCGCGAAGGCGGTCAGCGCGCTCGACATCGGCCAGACCGTTGTCGTGAAAAAAGGTACCGTGCTCGCAGTCGAGGGATTTGAAGGCACGAATGACTGCATCCACCGGGGCGGCGCGCTGGCCGGCGAGGATGGCGCTGCAGTTGTTGTCAAGGTCAGCAAACCCAATCAGGATTTCCGTTTCGATATTCCATGCATTGGCGTTAACACCATCGAGTCGTGCCGGGCCAGCCGGATTGCCGTGTTGGCCATTGAGGCGGGGCGTGGTTTGTTGTTGAATCAGGAAAAGCTCTTGGAAGCCGCGAACGCAAACAAACTCTGTATCGTTGCCACCGCCCATGAGTGAAACCATCAAACTCGGTGTTGTGGGTGTCGGCCAACTCGGCTCGCATCATGCCCGGATTTATTCCGAACTGGCCAAGCGTTCCAACGGTCTGTGCAGCTTCATCGGCGTGTTCGATACCGACCGGATTCGGTTGCGCGCGCTCACCGAAAAATACGGCGGTGGCGCGTTCGAGAGCGCGCAGGAGTTGGCGGACTTTTGCGATGCGGTGAGCGTCGCGACTCCGACCGAAACGCATTTCGAAGTCGCTCGGGTGTTTTTGGAACGCGGCAAACATGTGCTGGTGGAAAAGCCGATCACCGACACCCTGCACGAAGCGGGCGAATTGGTAGCCCTGGCGCGCGCCAACAAATGCATCCTGCAGGTCGGTCACGTCGAGCGATTCAATCCGGTGATGCGGTACTTGAACGAGGTGTTGCAGGAAGCGCGTTTCATCGAAGTCCACCGACTCTCACCGTATCCCGGGCGTTCGACCGATATCGGGGTTGTGCTCGACCTGATGATTCACGATATCGACGTGGTGTTGTCGCTCGTCAAAGCGCCACTCGCCGAGATCGATGCGGTGGGCATTCCCGTGCTCAGCGAGAACGAGGAGGACATCGCCAACGCGCGGCTGAAGTTTGCCAACGGTTGTGTGGCCAACATCACCGCCAGTCGCGTTTCGGCGGAGCGGATGCGTAAGATTCGCATTTTCGGCCGCACCGAACATGGCGCCGCCTACATCTCGCTCGATTATATGAACCAGGTGGGCGAACTTTATCGCGTGGCCGGCGAAGACGCTCAAGAGACAGGCTTATTGAAGAAACTTTTGGCCGGCAAACACGCCAGCATTGTCAGCGAATTTGCCGGTCGCAAGATTGTGCGGGAGCCGTTGCCCATCGAGCGCGACGAACCACTGAAGCTGGAATTGCAGCATTTTATCGATGCCGTTCGCTACCACCGGGACCCGCTCGTGACCGGCGAGGCGGCCCAACAGGCGCTCGAGGTGGCAATGGAAATCACGCGGAAAATCGGTGACTTGTGACCGGTTAGCCCGCAATTCGCAATGCAATCTGTATCCAATCACGGATCACTTGTCACCAATCAATCTCGCCGTCTGATGTTCGTCGTTGGCGAGGCGTCGGCAGACGCCCACGCGGCGGAACTTATCAAGTGCTTACGCACCCAAGCGCCTGGATGCCAGGTTTTCGGCGCGGGCGGTTCGAAGATGAAAGCCGCTGGAATGGAGCTGCTGGTCGATCTCACCGAGCACGCAGTGGTCGGCGTCGTCGAGCCGCTGAGGAACTATTTCAATCTCAAGCGCATCTTCAACAGCCTGCTGGCCGAGGCTGAACGCCGCAGGCCCGACGCGCTGGTCTTGGTCGATTTTTCCGGGTTCAATTTGCGATTTGCCAGCGCGGTGAAGTCACGGCTTCCGTCAACGAAGATCATTTACTACATCTCGCCGCAAGTGTGGGCCTCCCGACCCGGTCGTGCCCGGCGCATCGAGCGGGACGTGGATTTAATGTTATGTATTTTTCCTTTTGAGAAGGATTGGTACGCGAAGCACGCGCCGAAATTGAAAGTGGAATTTGTTGGACATCCATTTGCGGAAAGAATTCGGGAGTCAGGAGTCAGGAGCCAGAAGTTGGACAAGCTCATTCTTCTGTTGCCGGGAAGTCGGGAGCGGGAAGTGAAGAAGATTTGGCCAATTATGGCGAAGGTTGTGGATTTGATGCCCGACGACGTGCGATTCGTCGCGGCAGCGGTGAACCGGGCGATGGCGGCGAAGATGAAGCACACGCGCGTGACAGTCGAGGTGGGCAAGGCGCAGGAGCTAATGCAGCGGGCGACGATTGCGATCACCAAGAGCGGCACAGCCACCATGGAGTGCGCATTCCACGGTTGTCCAATGGTCGTGGTGTACAAGGTCAACTGGTTAACCTATCTCGTCGGTCGCATGGTCGTAACCGTCAACTGGCTCGCCATGCCCAATGTTATTGCCAACCGCGCTGTTGTCCCCGAATTCATTCAGGGCGACGCTAAGCCTGACCGTGTCGCCGCTGTCGTACGCGAGTTTTTGGAGAACGCGGCAAAACGCGAAGCGATGCAGAAAGAATTGGCATCAGTTGTCAGCGATCTCGGGGATCCCGGCGCCAGTGAGCGAGCCGCACGGCTAATTCTTGCCGCGAATGAGCGCTAATCGGCCACCTTATCGCGTATATTTCTCAATAAGTGCGATCCAGCGATCAAAGCCGTCGATGTTTCTCTGGAGGAGCTGTTTCTGGTATGGGTCTGTGGTTGCCATGAGCTGTTTTTCGATGGCGCTCCTCTGGCTTTTCAATTCCTGCACCAACGATGGATGTGTTAAGGCGATGATCTCCGCGAGTTGTTCTTGGTCCTGCGCAAGGTAATGATTGGGGCCCGCCGAGACATCGAGCTGGCGCGCGAACTCCGCACGCTGGAAGATCAGGAAATTGATCGAGCTGTCCGGGAACGCCTTGATGAACTCTTTGATGACGGAATAAGGTGGGGGACGCAAGTGGCCCTCGGACCGCGTGCGCATCACGGTTTCCCGTGAGAAGAAATCGGCGCCTCCCTTTTCGACGAGGAACCTCAGCGATGCCTGATCGGTTTCGGGCAAGGTTACCTCGACCGTCATCATGGGTGTGATCAGTTTGCGGTGGGCGTATCCATCACAACTTGTATATTGTACTTGCCGGTTTGGGGAGGGAGCAAATTCAGCACCTGACGCCAATGAAAGCTCTGTGTTTTATAGCCTGGGGGATCACCATATGCCCTCAGATTCTCGATGACCGAACGGGGGAACAGGCGGCCGTCGATCGTGGATCGGTGCGATATGAAAACCCTGTCGAAATCGCGCAGCATCTTCTGGTACGAGCCCGGGTCGTCAAATGCGAGTTGGAACTGAAGGCGTTCGAATGGGGCAAATGGTTCAGAAGATCCGGTCTCGCTCAAAACGGTGAAATGAACGCCGGGTGGGAGATTGGAGTGCAATGCATAGGAGGGAATACTTCCCGGCGGCGCTGGCGTTTCGTCAGGGGTTTCCCGCGACCGCGCCTCCTGCTGGGCACGCGCTCGTTCCTGTACGGCCTTCGTCTCAATCTTCAGCCATTCAGCAGCCTTCTGTGGGTCGTAGCCGAATTTCTTCTGAAGGTCCGGCGGTAGTTTCCAAAGCGGAATCGCGGCAACACCTGTTTTGTGGAAGATTGTAACAGTAGCAGGCGTCACTCTACCCCAACGCACATTCTCATACTGAACGCCGTCAATGATCAGGTTTATCGCGTCAGAATTGGTGGCGGTCTCTTCAGCAATAGTGGATGCTGGCTGGGAGAAGCCAATCGGCAGAGCGCAGATGAGAATCCCAAGGCGCAGGTTCACCATATCCTTTCCGGTTCGACATCCTGACCTGTGTCAGGCAGGGCGATTAAAATACAGGCAACTGTTACCATCGCCCTCATGGCGTGGATTTCTCCTGACAAAAGACCACTACCTATGGTGCGAGTCTGTCACGACCTTATCTGCACCGGCGAGAAGCAACGCCGGGGTGCCGGCCCCAGACCATCAAGTGGCGGTCGGAGAGTTCTCTTACTCGCAGCCAATTCAATCCGGCTGCTCGCAATTGCTGTCGAACCTCCTCTGCGGTGAACGCGGCCAGCAATGAGTTGAAGAAATCACGTTTCAGTACAAAGGGTTCGCCGACCGAATATTTCTCCGCAATTGCCCGCGCGCTCTTGCGGCTGGCGGGCCGGCGTAAATCGACAACGAATACGAGCGTGCTCGGGTTGGAAAACCGCTGAATTGTTTGCCACAGCACCTGCGGGTCATGGAGTTGATGCAACAGGCTACTGGAAAGCATCACGTCATAAGCTTTGACCGGCAATTCTACGCCGGGTATGTGGCCATGGATGAGTTTGATGCGAGGCATGTGAGGAGCGTACTTGAGCATGGCAGCAGCCCCATCGACAGCGTGAAAGCGATAGCCAGGATTGGCTCGGGCGAAGCGCACGGTGACATCGCAAGGACCACAGCCAATATCCAGGACCAAAGCCCGACGCGGCCGGTCGGGAAAAAGTTCGTTGAATAACTTCGGATACAAGCTGTGGGCTGATTCAAAATCCGCCGCGGCATAGGCCCGGGCCTGCTCCTCTTCGAGCATTAATTCCGGCTCGGGGACTCTTCTCATTTCAATCAATGCTGACGGGTGAGAAAAAAATCGGCGATGGCCCGGAGCGGTTCGGCGGATTTACCAAAGACAGAAAGTTGTTGGTGGGCATCAGCAATGAGATCGGCGGCAAACTCGCGCGACCGGTCCAGGCCCAAAACACCAGGGAACGTTGATTTGTGGTTCTTCTGGTCGGCCCGGACGCTCTTGCCCATGACTTCCTTCGTGCTGGTGGCGTCAAGAATGTCGTCGATCACCTGAAAGGCGAGACCCAGGTCCTGACCGTAGCGGGTCAGCCGTTTGAGTTCTGCCGGCGTGGCATTCCCGGCCATGGCGCCGAGGCGAATGGCGGTGGTGATCAGGGCCGCCGTTTTGTTGAGATGCGTGCGTCTGACTTCCTCGAGTCCGAGTTGATGGTCTTCACCTTCCAAATCCTGAACCTGGCCGGCAATCAGGCGGCGGCTGCCGGCGGCGAAGGCGAGGTCGTTCAGCAACGTCTGTACGGGATAACGCTTGGGCGGCCTGGCTTTCGCGACCAAAGCGAACGCTTCGGTCAACAACGCATCGCCAGCCAATACCGCAATCCCTTCGCCGAAGATTTTATGATTGGTTGGTTTGCCGCGCCGCAGGTCGTCGTCGTCCATGCAGGGTAGATCGTCGTGAATGAGCGAATAGGTGTGGATGCATTCCACCGCGCAGGCGAGAGGCAGGGCGGCACTGGGTTTGCCGCCGACGGCTTCGCAGGCGGCCAGACAAAGCACAGGACGAATCCGCTTTCCACCCGCAAAAATGGAATAGCGCATGGCTTTGTGAATCGTGGGTGGGTCGGCGGTGAGCGGCGGCAGAAGTTGGTCCAAGGCAGAGTTGACGCGCTGGCCGGTACGGTCGAGATATCGATTGAGATTGAATGAATGCCCGTTCAAGCGTTCTCCTGTTTCCAAGGTCCGGGTATCGTAAGAAGTAGGGAAGCTTTTTCAAGCCAAAGATGATACCTTTTTTGAATTCAGATTGACTTGGCGGCAAGATTTTTCGATAAGAAGGATGCTTACCGGTATGCCAACGTACGAATACGAATGTCAGAAGTGTCATCACCGCTTCGAGTTGTTCCAGTCCATCAAGGACAAGCCGAAGAAGACCTGCCCGAAATGCCGCGGTCGGGTGAAGCGGCTGCTGGGCATGGGCGCGGGCTTGATATTTAAGGGCTCGGGTTTTTACAGCACCGACTACCGAAAACCCAGTTACCGCGAGAGTGCCAAAAAAGAGACCGCCTCGGCAACGAGCCCTGCTTCGGCTGCCAAATCGAACGCTTCCATGTCCGGTGAGTCTAAAGCCTCAACCAAGAAGGACTAAACCATGTTGACTTGTTCCAAATGTGGATACGACAATGAATTGGGTCGAATTTTCTGCCACTCCTGCGGCGCCAAACTTGACCTCAGTGAAATTAAGGCCCCCAGCCAGGGCGGCGCAAAATTAAAGAGAAAAGGCGGCACGGGCAGCAAACTCGTGGGGCGTACCATTGGTATTCTCATCCTGGCAATCTTGATTGTGGGAGTCTTTCTGCTGGCGCAAGTGCCTGCCGTCCCTCCGATCAGCACTACCAATCAGGAGCTGAGGTCAGCCGAGCAAAAGCGCTTCGATCTGGACCAACTCGGCACGCGCAAGGTGCCGCAACAAATCGCGTTTACCGGCAATGAGATCAATGCGCTGATCGGCACGCTCGGCTTCAAAACCGGTGACGGCAATGGTCTCTGGGTGAAGCCGACCGATCTGCGGGTGGAACTTGGGAACGGTGTGATCACCGCGGTTTTTCTTGGGAAAATGTCTATCGGCAATGCACTGAGCAAAGCCGTCTATCTCAGCTTGACGGGGACCCCCACGATTGAAGATGGCAAATTTGTCTTTAAACCCGTCAATGGCGCCATCGGCGCGCTGCCGCTCTCTCCCTGGGTGATCGAACACACGGGGCTGGTTAAGAATTACTTTGCCACCATTTTGGCGGGTCAGGGCAAAGAAGAACAGATTCTTGACTCGCTGAAATCGATTACGGTCACTCCGCAGGAAGTCGTGTTGAACTACGACCCGACCGCTGCCGGGCAATAGCCAGACGGTTGTCGCCGGACATGAAGGCTCGGTGTTTGACGAAGATCCTCATCGCTGTCGCCGTAGTGGGATCGAGCATTGCGGGGTCTCCCAAAGCATGGGCGGCATCGCCTACTAACACGCCGATTTGCACCATCAGCACGTCGCGGCAGTTTGCCAGCTACGCCCATGACCGCCTGCTCTCGCTGGCTTTGTGCGTGTATGCCGAGCGGGTGAAGCGCGAATGGTTGCGGCGCATGAACCTGCCGGATGATTGGCGCGATCCGATTGTCATCGTCGTCAACCCCTGCGAGTCGTCCCCCACGAATGCGGCCCCGGTCTCCTGGCAGACGTTTCAAACGGACAAACATCTTAAGTACCAAATCTACTGCTGCGCGCCTCCGCGGCTCGATCAATCCGCGTTATTGGCCGCCATTGTGGATCAACTTTGCGCGGAATGGTCCAACCGCGAACAGCCGACCATTCACGGCGAGCCATATATCGTACCGCTCGTACCCCTGTGGCTGGTACAGGGCTTGGCGGCATCGATTCGTGGCGGGGATGATATGCTGCTGAGCATCGCGCGTCGCTCGGTGGCGGCCGGCCGACCGCACTGGGCATCGGCTCTGCTGGTGGCAAAGATTCTACCCGACGATGCGGCCGAACGCATGCTCTTTCAGGCGGACGCGTGGATGTTCACGGAAAGCTTGCTAACCTTACCGAACGGCGCCCAAAAATTGCGCAGTTTTCTTTCCGAACTCGGCGCACAAAAATCGGCCAGCAACGCGTTTTGGTTGGTGTATCGCCGGGATTTTCCGCAAGAACGGTTGCTCGAGAAATGGTGGAGTCTTCAGCAGGTCAGCCGTGTGTCCGAAATTGTCGCACAGAATCTCACAGCCGAAGAAACCGCAGAACAACTGGAAGCGATCCTTCCAACCAAGCTGGCTGCTACGGAAGGGACACGAGAGCAGACGGATGAAACAGAGATTCCGATCAACCAACTCTGGCATTATACGGATACCCCCTGGTTGAAGGATGTGCTCAAATTGAAAATGGACCGGCTGGGAGCACTGCGGGGCCAAGCTCACCCGTTCTATGAGCCGGTGATCGATCGCTATATCGAAGCGGTGAACTGGCTACTCCAGCAAAACACGGTTCGCTTTCGGCGCAGTGTGGCCAAAGCCGCCTCGGCGCAAGCGGCGGCGGAACAACGCACGCGGGCAACCACCGCTTATCTGAATGCAGCGGAACGCATTTATGCTCCGGAAGAACTCTCAAACCTGCTGACCGGCTACGAAAACACTCTCAACCAGTCTCAGCAATTCGATCGGCAGAGACGCAACCCCATCAGCGACTACCTGGACAAATTCGATCAGTAGGGGGCGGCATCAGCCGAGGGCTTTCAGCAGGGCCTGCACTTTGTCGCGCTGTTCCTGTAACTGCTGCTGCTTGTCCCGCTCGCGTTGGACGGCAATCGGCGCCGCCTTCGCGACGAAGTTCTCGTTCGCCAACTTCGCGTCGGTGGCAGTGAGTTGCTTGTCAATGTCCGCCAGTTGTTTGGTCAGCCGCTGGCGCTGCACTTCCACATCCACGCCGCCAACCATAAAGATTGTTCCTACGTCCGTAACGAGACTTGGAGTGGGTCTTTCGGGTTGGTAAGCAGACTCACCTCGCACTTCGCAGGGACCCATTAGGTGTGCAACGTCATTAATGTAGACGAAGTTGAAACCCGCCTTCGGAACGAACACAAATTCGACTTTAGTCCGAGGGTCAACGTTCTCATCATTCCGCAGCTTTCGGGCGGCTGAGACAAGTTGATAGTGAGTGTCAATGATTCGTAATGTCTCTCTTGTTGCGCCGATTTGATCTAAACGCGCCTGATCCTGCGGTTGTGGCCAGTCGGCGAATTGGATCGTGTCTCCCCCGCCCATATCCCTCCATAATTCTTCCGTGATGAATGGGGCAAAGGGGTGAAGCAGACGCAGGATTGTGTTAAACACCTCGTCGAGCACGGCGATATTCGCCGACACCTTGCTGGCTTCGATGTACCAGTCGCAAAAGTCGCCCCAGACGAAATCGTAAAGTTCCTTCGCGGCTTCGTTGAATTTATAGGCATCCAAGGCGGCACTCACTTTCACGATGGCATCGTTCATCTCGAAAAGAATCTTGAGGTCATGGGCGGAATAAGCACCCGAGTGTTTGGGTGCCTGAGCGTCTGAGTGCTGCGAGCGTTGCATCTGGATGAACCGGGCGGCGTTCCAAAGCTTGTTCATGAAGTTGCGGCCGACTTCGCAACGTTTTTCGTCGAACAAGATATCCTGTCCTTGTGGCGCGATGAGCATCAAGCCAAAGCGCAGACCGTCGGCACCATACTTGGCAATCAGATCGAGCGGGTCGGGCGAATTGCCGAGCGATTTCGACATCTTCCGTCCGATGGCGTCGCGGATGATGCCCGTAAAATAGACATTCGAGAACGGCTTTTCATCCATGTACTCGTAGCCGGCCATGATCATCCGCGCAACCCAGAAGAAAATGATGTCGGGTCCGGTGACGAGATCGGTGGTCGGATAGAACTTCTTCAATGTCCCCGTTTTCTCCGGCCACCCCATCGTCGCAAACGGCCAGAGCCACGAGCTGAACCACGTGTCGAGAACATCGGGATCTTGCGTCCAGCCAGTGCCCTTCGGCGCATCAAGTCCGCAATAAACTTCGTCACCGCGGTACCACACTGGTATCCGATGTCCCCACCACAATTGCCGGGAGATACACCAGTCGCGGAGATTGTGCATCCAGTGGGTGTAGGTTTTCGTCCAGCGCTCGGGATAGAACGCAATCTCGCCCTTCTCAACTGCCTCGGTGGACCTCGGAACTTGCGGGTATTTCAAGAACCACTGTTCGCTCAAGTAAGGCTCGATGGGCACGTGAGTGCGTTCACTGTGGCCGACGTTGTGCGTGTAGTCCTCAACCTTGAGCAACAGCCCTTGCTCTTTCAAATCCTCGACGACGGCCTCGCGACATTCGAGCCGGTCCAATCCGTCGTAGTCGTCGCCGGCTGCCTCGGTCATTTTGCCGTCGGGGCCGATGACCATGGTGAACGGCAGATTGTGGCGCACCGCCATTTCGTAGTCGGCCACGTCGTGCGCCGGGGTGACTTTGACACAGCCTGTCCCAAATTTCGGGTCAACAGCGGCATCGGCGATGACCGGTATCTCTTTGTTGCGCAGCGGGAGCAGCAGCTTCTTGCCAACCAGCTGGCGGTAACGCGGATCGTCGGGATTCACGGCCACGGCTTCGTCACCAAGCATCGTTTCCGGACGCGTCGTGGCAACGACCACGAATTCTTCGGATCCAACAAACGGATACTTGATATGCCAGAGATGACCCTGGGTCTCCGTCATGATGACTTCTTCGTCGGAGAGCGCGGTGCGCGCCGCCGGGTCCCAATTGACCATCCGTTTGCCGCGATAGATCAGTCCCTTTTTGTAAAGATCGACAAAGACCTGCAAGACACAGAGGGAATAGGCCTCATCCATCGTAAAGCGTTCGCGGGTCCAATCGCAGGAACATCCAAGCTTCTTCAATTGCTGGATGATGATGCCGCCGTGCTTTTCCTTCCATTCCCAGACTTTCTCGAGGAACTTCTCGCGGCCGAGGTCGTCGCGGTGCCGTATCGCACCTTGCTTTTTGAGCGTTTTCTCGACGACGGCCTGCGTTGCGATGCCGGCATGGTCGGTGCCGGGCAACCAAAGCACTACATAACCCTGCATGCGTTTGCGGCGAGCGAGGATGTCCTGCAGCGTGTTATTCAACACGTGGCCCATTGTCAACACACCAGTCACGTTCGGTGGCGGAATGACAATGGAGTAAGGGGGCTTCTGGGACGCCGGGTTGGCCGCGAAATAGCCTTTCTCCAGCCACTCGGCGTACCACTTCTCCTCGACCTGCTTCGGGTCGTAGGCCTTCGGAATCTCGGATGCAACAGCGCTCATGCGACACTGCTTATAAACGCAGACCGGCGAACAATTCAACCCGGAACGCAAAGTTTGCCCGTTGTTACGGAGCATTCCGTTTTCAAACGCCGATCTGATATCGCGAGGTCTGGAGGTGTTTTGCGGTTGCCGCTGCCCGTGTGAAACCGTAGATTCGGGGCACCATGAAAATCGGGTTGGCGCAGATCAATACGACAGTTGGTGATTTGCGCGGTAATGCCAGCAAAACTCTCGACGCTTACCGGCGCGCAGTTCAATCCGGTGCAACGCTCGTGGTCGCGCCCGAAATGGCAATTACCGGTTATCCACCTCGCGATCTGTTGGCCAAGCGCCGTTTCATTGAGGACAACCTCCATGCGCTGGATGAGCTGACTGCCCAAGTCGGACCCGTACCCCTCGTGGTAGGCTACGTGGACATCAATCCACGTCGTCCCGGCAAAGAGCATTACAATGCGGCGGCGGTTGTTTGCGCCGGCAAAATCGGGGAACGGCGGTTCAAAACTTTGCTCCCGACCTACGATGTGTTCGACGAAGATCGGTATTTTCAGTCCGCCGAATCCAATACGCCGGTTAGCGCTGGCAGGGAGAATATCGGGGTAACCATTTGCGAAGATATCTGGACGCAGGATTATCTGCCTGCCCGTTTGTACGAACGAAGTCCGGTCGAAGACTTGATGCGAGCAAGATTGGCGCCTTCTGTTTTGTTGAATATTTCGGCGTCACCGTATCACCTCGGGAAAGAGAAGACCCGGGCCAATATGCTCCGCGATATTGCGGTGAAATATCGTGTGCCGGTTGTCTACTGCAACCTCGTCGGCGGCAATGACGAATTGATTTTTGACGGGAACAGTATGGCGTTTGACGGAGCTGGTCATCTGCTGGCGCGGGCCGCAGCGTTCCGTGAAGACCTGCTGGTTGTCGATTTGGATTCATCGAGCGAATCTCACCGCAGAGATGCGGACAAAGCTGAGGACTCACCCATCAGCAGTATGCACGATGCGCTCGTCTTGGGTTTGCGGGACTACACCCAGAAATGCGGTTTCCGTTCGGTCGTGCTGGGTCTGAGCGGCGGGATCGATTCGGCCGTGACTGCTTGTCTGGCGGTGGCGGCACTTGGACGTGAGAACGTCATGTCCATTTCCATGCCGTCGCAATATTCGTCGAAAGGCAGCATCGAGGACGCGCGCGAATTGGCGAAGAACCTCGGGATTCGTTGGGAGACGGTGCCGATTCAGGATGCATTCGAGCAGTTCAATACGACGCTGAAGCCGGTATTCAAAGGGTTGAAGGAAGATACGACTGAGGAAAACATCCAGGCCCGTATCCGCGGCACAATCCTGATGGCGCTCTCGAACAAGCTCGGTCACATGTTGTTGACGACGGGCAACAAGTCGGAGATCGCGGTCGGCTATTGCACCTTGTACGGCGACATGAACGGGGGACTGGGTGTTATTGCCGATGTGCCGAAGACAATGGTGTATCAACTCGCCCGGCACATTAATGAAAGTGGGAAGCGAAAAACAGGAAAAGAAGGATTTCCGATTCCTCAAGCCAGTCTGACCAAACCGCCGTCGGCCGAGCTTCGGCTTAACCAGCGCGATCAGGACACCTTGCCCCCCTACGAAATACTGGATGCGGTGCTGAAGCTTTATATAGAAGAATCGAAATCGGCCGCCGAGATCATCCGTGAGCTGAAGTTGGATGAAAAACTGGTGCGCGATATTGTGCGGCGGATCGATTTGAATGAATACAAACGCAAACAAGCCCCGCCATGTTTGCGGGTCACGACGAAGGCGTTCGGCATTGGCCGGCGCGTGCCCATCGCCCAGCGATATGTGGAAAGGTAGGCCGATTTGACAAATCTCGGTGAAAGAGGACCCAGGTTCCGAACATTGCTGGTTCTGCTCAGCATTCTCCTTTCCTTTCATGCGGTGGCACAGGACGTAGACGACACGTCGTCGCTGGGAGAATACCGTTTCAAAATACTGCCGTTCGACCAGTTGAGCGAGCGCAGCGTGTCGCGGCAGGGTGACGCCGCGTTGAAACTTGCGACAGTCAAATGGGAGCACAGTGAGAGCGATCATTTCATTTTTCATACCGAGTCTGGCTTTGCGGTGACCCAGCTCGTGAATGTGGCGGAATGGTCCTACGACAGAATCAAGAAGGACTTGCAGATTACGCAGGACTCTTTCGAGCGTAAGTGCCACATCTATGTGTTCCTGAACGAACCGGTCTGGCATGAATTCGTTAGCAATGGCAAACTGGAACCTTGGACCGGCGGGTGGTGCACGGGGCGTGAACTCTTTTTCGCTTCGCGTCCGCATTTCAAGTTTCAAGGAACGACGTTGCCACACGAAATGACGCATCTCGTTCTTCATCGGTTTGTGGGTGGCGATATCCCGCTTTGGTTCAATGAAGGTTTGGCCGAATTCGAGGGCATTCGAGTTTACCGCACTTATTTGAAGATGCGGAATTACAGGCTGACCAATATTCGCGACCACGTGGATCCAGACCACTTCATCACCTTGAAAGACCTGACCAGCGCTGTCGATTATCCGAAGGATCAAGAAGAGGTGATAGCTTTTTACACTGAATCGGAGCGGTTGATCACCTTTTTGTATTTCCAATACGGCGGGATGGACCGTCTCATGCAGTTTCTCAAGCTGCAGAGTCAGGGCGCACATTTCGATTCAGCTTGGCGGGAAGTCTACGGTAAGGAACACGAGCTGCAGGAATTTGAGGACAGATTCGTCGCCTTTGTATCGAAACCAAAGCCGACCGATTGAATCAGGGGAGTTTGCCGTTCAGAACAGCACCCGCTTGTTTTTCGTCAAACGCGTTTTCCCATCGGGCAACGGCAATGGTCGCGATACCGTTGCCGATGAGGTTCGTCACGGCACGGGCTTCGTTGATGGAACGATCGACGCCCAATAGCAGCGCCAGCCCCGCCACGGGAATCTTGTTCATCGACGCCAGCGTGGCTGCCAGCGTGACGAATCCCGCGCCAGCGACGCCTGCGGAACCTTTGGAGGTGAACACGAGCACTCCCAATACGAGAAGCTGATCTCCCAATGACAAGTGCGTATTGGTGGCTTGCGCGATGAAGATCGCCGCCATCGTCAGATAAATCGAAGTGCCATCTGCGTTGAATGTGTAACCCGCGGGCAGAACCATTCCAACGACCGGTTGGGCGCAGCCGAGCTTCTCCAGTTTGACCATCATGCGCGGCAGCACCACTTCTGTGGAACAGGTGGCGAAGGTGATGACAATTTCATCCTTGATGTATTTGAGGAACTTCCAGAGTGAGACGCGGCTGAACCAAGCAATGCTGCCGAGGATGACAATGATGAATATCAGGCTGGTGATATAGACGCCGGCCATCAGCCGGCCAAAGGAAAGCAAGGTTCCCATCCCGTATGTTCCGACGGTGAACGCCATCGCGCCGAGCGCGCCAAGGGGAGCCAACCGCATGATCATGCGCACGATGCCGAACAGTCCCTGGAGCAAGGCGTCAATCACATCTACGACGGCTTTTCCGCGGTCAGGAAGCTGTGCGAGCGCCAGACCGAACAGCACTGAAAATAGAATCACCTGCAGTATGCTGCCGCGGGCAAACGCGTCCACCACGCTGTCAGGAATGATGTTCATGAAGAAACTGACGACCCCTTCCGATTTGGCGACGGAGGTGTAGGCCCCCAGTGATTTCGTATCAAGCGTCGCCACATCCACATTCATGCCGGTTCCCGGCTGCAATACGTTCACAACCACCAGTCCAATGGCGAGCGCGAACGTCGAGACAATCTCGAAATACACCAGCGCCTTGACGCCGACGCGTCCCACTTCTTTGAGGTTTCCCATTCGGGCGATGCCGACGACGATTGTGCCGAAGATGATCGGCGCCAACAGCATCTTGATCAGTTTAATGAATCCATCACCGAGGGGTTTGAGGGAGGCACCCCAATGCGGCCAGATAAATCCAATGAGGATGCCGATCAGAACACCCAAAACCACCTGAAAATAAAGATGGCCAACGAATTTCGACAGTCTGGTTCTTGGCTTGTGCATTCTTTGCCTCAATGTAGCCGCACCTTTTACAGGTGCGTTTCCCGGGCGCAGGCTAAAGCCTGCGGCTACACATGTGCTACAGGTGTTTACTCGCCCAAAGATTTCATGACGGCGTACAGATCCGACTTGGTTTCGAAACCAACGCCCGGCGCATCTGGTAAGCCGACGTATCCATTCTCGACGGCAATGCCGTCGGCGAATCCGCCGAACGGTTGGAAAACACCGGGATAGGATTCGTTGCCGCCGAGATGCAATCCGGCCGCGATATTGAGCGACATTTGATGTCCGCCATGCGGTACGACCCGCCGACGCGACCAGCCGTGTTGCTTCAATACCTCCAGTGTTCGAAGGTATTCGACCAATCCATACGAGAGCGCGCAGTCGAATTGCAGCCAATCGCGTTCGGGATTCATGCCGCCATATCGGATCAAGTTGCGCGCATCCTGATGCGAAAATAGATTCTCACCGGTGGCCATTGGCAATGGATAACGCTTGGAAAGTTCGGCTTGCAGTGCGTAGTCCAGCGGATCGCCAGCCTCTTCGTACCAGAACAGACCATAGGGTTTCATCGCCTCGCCATAGGCAATCGCAGTTTCGAGGTCGAACCGGCCGTTTGCATCGACTGCCAAGTTTTTGCCTTCACCGACAATTTCGATCACGGCTTCGATCCGGCGTAGGTCTTTCTCCAAAGGCGCGCCGCCGATCTTCATTTTCACAACCTGATAACCCATGTCCCGGTAAGTTTTCATTTCCTGCTTCAGGGCGCTCAGGTCTTTGCCGGGATAATAGTAGCCTCCGGCGGCGTACACCCAGACCTTTGCATCCGGTTTTCCGCCACCGTACCGCTCAGCCAATAACTGGTATAACGGCTTGCCCGCGATCTTCGCCACCGCGTCCCAAACCGCCATGTCGATCGTGCCCACGGCGACCGACCGTTCACCGTGACCCCCCGGCTTCTCATTTTTCATCAACGTCGCCCAAATACGGAACGGGTCGAGATTGTCTCCGGTCTCATCCAGCAAGGCCTTGGGGTCGGCCGCCATCAGGCGGGGGAAAAAGCGTTCGCGCATTAATGACCCCTGGCCATAGCGTCCATTGGAATTGAATCCGTAACCGACGATACGTCTTCCATTGCGCACCATGTCGGTGATCAACGCCACGACGGAGCAAGTCATTTTCGAGAAATCGATATACGCATTGGCGATGGCCGAAGCCATGGAAACTGTTTTCTCGCGGATTTCCAAGATGCGCATGGAACTTTCTTAAGGGGAGTCTTCCCGTTGGTGCAAGTCGAAAACAGTCGCGCTATCGGCCAGTGGACGCATGGAGCCCAGGCAAGCAGATTCCAGAGAGGTCGCTTGGGCAATAGCCTGAACCAGGAGCGTATCGATGAAAGGCAGGCAACGAGGCCGTCCAGCGAAGTGGGTTTATGCGAATATTGGGCAATGGATCGATGTGGACCGAACCGGATTCCACTTCATCATTTGTCAAAAGTGGAAGGAATCGGCACGTTGACAGTCAGCGTGGGCGGGCTGCGCTGGTTGCCGGCGAATGGCAAGGCGCACCGCCGTCATAGCTGGAGCGAAGCGGCGGATTGGCTGGCGGCGCACGGTTGACGCGCTCGTGCCTTTCCCTTTGCCACCGCGTCACGCCACCCAAAATCACTGCGTCCCGAGCTTGGCAAGCAGCCCTTTTTCACGGGCTAGATTAAACATGTGGCGGAAGAAGGCCGCCCCGATGACAAGATAGACCACGTTGAGCGAGAACGCCCACACAAGAGTGTGCACCGGCAAGCCATCACCCCGCAACACCTGGCGCATGCCTTCAAAAACGTGGGTGGCAGGAATTGCCAGTGAGATCGGCTGCACCCAGTGCGGGAGGACGCTAAGCGGGTAAAACACCGCAGCGACTGGTTGGATGAGAAAAGGAATGCCCCACGCCAGCGCTTCGGCGGATTGTCCCCAGCGCATGATCAGTGCGGTCGTCACCATCCCGACGGCCCAACCCATTAGCAGCAGATTTACGAACAACGGGATCAGACTGAAGCCCATAGCGAACAGATTCCATGAATAAAAAGCTAGCGCCAACCCGGCGAGCACAGCGACGGTAATGAGGATTTTCACGAATCCGACAACATAGGTGGCGGCGATAAATTCGCCGACGCGGATCGGTGAGGCGAAAAGGTTGAGGAGGTTGCGCGCCCAGATGTCTTCGAGAAAGGAGATCGTGACGGCCTGTTGCGCCCGATAGAGGATGTCCCAGAAAATCATCGAACCGAGCAGGAATGTCACCGCCCCGGGCACCTGATGTCCAAGCCTCTGCAGGTAAACGGTGATGAAACCCCAGACCAACAGGTCCATCACCGGCCAGAAGAACATCTCCGCCACGCGCGGCACGCTCCGCGTGTACAGGTAAGTGTACCGCAACACCAGCGCTCCAACGCGGCGCCAGTTCATTCGCTCACCCCTCCCAGTAAATCGCCGCCGCGGGCTACCCGAATGAACACGTCCTCCAACGATTTCTGTCGGAACTTATGGGTCACTTGTTGCGGCGTGCCTTCGGCGATGATCCGACCTTTGTGCAGGAAAAGCACCCGGTCGCATACCTCTTCGACGTCGCGCATGTTGTGGGATGTATAAATCATGGTCATCCCTTTCTCGCGCTGGATCCGCCGCAGGAGTTTGCGGACTTTGTCGGCAATATCCGGGTCGAGGCTGGCGGTCGGCTCGTCGAGCATCAGCAACTCGGGATCGTTCAGCAGCGCCTTGCAAAGATTGACACGCGTGGACTCTCCCGAAGAGAGATGGCCCGTGATTTTGTCGCGTAGATGTTTGATCTCGAATAGATCCAGGACCTGATCGATCTTCTCGCGATGCCCCTTGACCCCGTAAATCTTCGAAAAGATCAAAAGGTTTTCTCGCACCTTCAAATTAGAAGGCAAACCTGTGTAGGCTGAAGAGAAATTGGAGCGTTGGAGAATCTCCACGCGGTGTTTCATCAAATCCCGTCCAAAGACCCGGACCGTGCCCGCCGTGGCCGTTGTCAACCCGAGCAGGACCTGGATCGTGGTGGTCTTGCCGGCGCCGTTCGGACCAAGGACGCCCACGATTTCCCCACGCTCGACCACGAACGATACGTCGGCTACCGCCACCGTTCCGTCGAACTCTTTGCGAAGATGCTGGACCTCGACAATTGTCTCAGCCATGTCCCACCGCTTCCATTATCTTACGATGCGGAATCTGGTGGATTCGGCGTAGGCCCCTCTGGGGCGGGGGGCGAAGCGGATTGCGTCGGCATCTCGGCGGATGGAGATACAGGAGGCGGTGACGGGGGGACTGCTTCTGATGTCTCTGCAGTAGTCGGTGCAGATGTGCTCTCTGTGGACACCGTGGTGGTTGCCTCTGGCGCTGCAGTCGGGGCCGGCTTCGCGACGGGAATGGGTTGAGGCGGTTTGTCGGGTAAAGCCCACAGCCGTCCATCGGAGAACTCGACAACGTAGCCGTCTTGAATGAGCCAATGCAGATCGGCAAGAAATCGTTCTTCTTCGTTGGAAACGGCTGAAGAAGGCGCAGCAGCCGGACTGGTTTCCTCTGCCGCAACGGGCTGGGTCGTGGTGGCGCTGGCGTCAGGCACCGCGACCGCAGTTGGTGTTGGAGGAAAGAAATGTGCCAGCAACCGCTTGCGCTTGCAGCCGGAATGTTCCCGCAAGAACAAAATGATTTTCTGAATTTGCTCGGACAAATGCGCGATCGACTCGAAGCGTTGCGGTTTGATGTGGCTGATGTAGGTGATGCCTTTGGGGGCCTTGAAAAAATGGAAGCCGCCGTGGCGAAGTTTGCCGCGGATTTCATTCGCGGTATTCATCGGGAACTTGCGTTCCTGCAGCCAGGTTAATCGCAGCAATTCCAGTAACGCCGGATTGTGCAGTTGTCGGCTGGCCACGCCACTCATCCGGACCTCGGGCGCAGCCGTAACGAATTGCGCCAAATGATTCTCAACAAAGTGCCTTTCCAGTTCGTCCCGCGTCGCAAATTGCTTCGGCTCAGCATCGAGAATGCACTCGTATTCCATTTTGAAACTCATCGAGTCCATCCAGACCTTGATAGCTTCGGGGTCCTTAACCGTTTGGATTCGCGACCGAAACTCTTCAAAGGGCATGTGCCGCAGCCGTTGCTGATGATGCCGAACCAAACGGCTTTGGTATTCATGGTAATTCGGCGGTCCGAGCCAGACGCCCGTGATTCCGCAACGGTTGACAAAGGTGAAGTTTCCCTTTGGAGGTTCGATCGGTGTCTTCTTTTCGCGGTAGATCATTTCGGCGTGATGGCGCATGGCGAAGCGCACTGCTTCATCCTGTCGGAGAAAAACACTCTCGCTCGGCATGACAAGAAAAAGCGGAGGCCGAATCCCGTCCGGGGCCGGCTTGTGAACGAATTTCACGTGGTGGCGCTCCGGCTTGTTCAATACCAGCTTCGCCACATCAAACAGCGCATAGGCCCGCGGCGACTGTTTCATGGTCTCCATCATGGCCGCGAATCCTTTTTCCTCGGCTTGAAACGCAATCTCCACCGGGAGAGTCTGCGGAGCATGCGCGGGCGGTGGGTGATGGTCCTTGCCGGAAACGTGTGGGCGGCCGCTGAAATGACGCTCTGGACGTGACTCGCGCCGCTCCGCCGCGCCAGCGGGCCGGTCCCAAGGCGGCCCTTGCTCGCGACGTGGTCCCCGGTTTCGCTCACGCCCGGCATGTTGTCGACCCTCGCCTTTCCGTTGGGGTTCTGCACCGGCATGGTCGGTGTAGGATTTCTCGGCGCTTTTGACCCACTGGGGAGTGAAGGCCAGTTCCTCCAAAGGTAACGCTTGATGCTCGGCGGGTGCCGGATTGGCTTCAGGTAAATCGCTGTCTGTCATGAAAGTACGGCGCTCATTATATCACGCGGCGGCGCCAGAGCCATCCAATTAAGCTGACTTGCTGTGATAACTCCGCTACCTTGTTGTCCTTGTGGTCACGATCCAAAAACATCTCTTACAAACCCGTCGGCAATCCGTTGAGCAACTGAAACAACTCGTTCGTTTCCCCAGCGTTTCCGCTCAGTCCGCCCATCGTCGCGATCTTTTGGCGTGTGCGGACTGGCTCGCGCGCCATTTTCGCACGCTCGGGCTGGATGTCAAACTGTACCCAACCAAAGGCAATCCGATTCTGGCGGCACGAGTCTCTTGTCATCGCTCTGGAGCGCCGCACGTCCTGATTTATGGCCATTACGACGTGCAGCCGCCGGAGCCGTTCGAGTTGTGGAAGACGCCGCCTTTCACGCCGGTCGTGCGCGACGGGAAATTATTCGGGCGAGGGGCCTCCGACAACAAGGGACAGTTTTTTGCCCATGTGAAAGCGGTGGAAGCCTATCTCAAGACGGGTACGCCGCTGCCCACCAATGTCACGTTCCTGATCGAAGGAGAGGAGGAAGTCGGCAGCGCCAATCTGATCAAGTTCGTGAAGCAGCGCGCGAAACAGTTTCGCGCCGATTACATTGTGGTCTCCGACACGAGCATGTTTGCGAAGAACCAGCCGACGCTCACCTACGCGACGCGCGGCATTGTGGGAATGGAAATCAGGGTGGACGGGCCCTCGCGCGATCTGCACTCGGGCGTGTTCGGCGGCAGCGTCGACAATCCCGCGCTGGTGCTGTCGCAATTGCTGGCTGCTTGCGTGGACGATAATGGCCATGTTCGCATACCGGGATTTTACACGGGAGTGAACCCCATTGCGGCTTGGGAACGTCGCATGTGGCAGCGCCTGCCGTTTGACGCGGAAGCGTACCGGGATTTTCTCGGTGTTCGCGCCTTGGGGGGCGAAAGGGGATTCACGCCCTGGGAACAACGCTGGGCGCGTCCGACGTTTGAAATCAACGGACTCACCAGTGGCTACCAAGGCCCGGGTGGCAAAACCATTGTGCCCGCTTGGGCCGCAGCCAAGATTACCTGCCGCGTCGTGCCCAACCAGCACCCCGAATATGTGCTCCGCTCGGTGATGCGTCATCTGCGCCGGCGCTGTCCGAAATCCATGCGGCTCACCATGAACGGTGAGAGCACCCCATGGTTTTTTACCGCACCCCATGGTCCGGGAGCGCGCGCGGCTTTGCTCGCCCTGGAGCGGACATTCCACCGCCGGCCGGTACTCTGCCGCGAAGGAGGCTCGTTGCCGATACTCGATGTGTTCCAGCGCCATTTGCGCGGTGAGATCCTTTTGCTGGGACTCGGATTGCCCGACGACAACTGGCATTCGCCCAACGAGAAAATGGATCTCGGCAATTTTCAGCGTGGCATCGCCATGAGCATCGAATTATTGCAGGAACTTGCCAAGACCGTGAATCGCAGTTAGGTAGGAATGGGAGGCAGAATCCATGGACGCACAAGACCTGGCGGCAAAGGAATGTGTTCCCTGTAAGGGCGGCGTGCCACCCCTGAGGGGCGAGGAATTGAAGGCGCTTCACAAGGCTGTCAATAACGGCTGGCTGCTTGTCGGCGAGCATCACTTGGAGAAGGAATACAAGTTCAAAAACTTCCGAGAGGCGCTCGCTTTCACGAACCGCGTCGGCGAATTGGCGGAGCGGCAGAATCATCACCCGGATATTTATCTCGCCTGGGGACACGTCAAGGTTACGATTTGGACCCATAAAATCGATGGACTCACCGAAAGCGATTTCTTTTTCGCAGCGAAAACCGACCTACTTCCGAGGACAGCCGGCTAACCCTGGTGAGAATGCTGCAATTCTGCGGCGATGCAGGCCAGCAGATGCTCGAGACCGACAGGTTTCGCAAGAAACCGATAACCAACCATTGTCCGCATTTTGCTATCTGGATTGGATTGAGGGAGTGCCGCAGTAAGAAAGATGATTGGCGGATTTTTGGGTGCCAGCGCCATTTTGATTTGCACGGCCAGCTCTCCGCCACTGGTCTTCGGCAAAACGAAATCGAGAAGTATCAGGTCCGGTACGAACTTCCGTGCCGTCTCCACTGCTTGCGCAGGATCGGTTTCGATTTGAACGTCGTAGGCTTTGGTTTTTTCGAGGTTGAGTTTCAACATCCAAGCCAGATCGGCTTCATCGTCAACAATCAGAATCCGCCTTTGCGTGGCCATCCGTCACCTCTTAGCCTTTGAACAGCAGCGTCACCCGCGCACCGCCCTCGGGCCGGTTCCGCAGGTCGATCGCCCCGCCGTGCAGATCGACGATTTGTTTGGTGACGGTCAAGCCCAGCCCGCTGCCCATGCCGGTTCCCTTGGTGGTCACGAACGGATCAAAGACGTGTGGCAGCAGGTCTTCGGGAACGCCCACGCCGCTATCGTCAATCTCAACGACAACGACGATTTGTTCCGCTGCAAACCGCTGGGGATATTGCGACTGGATGTGTTCGGCAGGGCCGATCTTTCGGAATTCACTCACCCCGGTTCGCAAGACGACCGAACCGCCGTTGGGCATGGCTTGGACGGCGTTCATGAACAAGTTAATGAACACCTGTTTGATCTTGGCCGAGTCGAGCCAGAGACGCGGAAGATCGGGCTGCAGGTGCGTCGTGACCGTAATGGATTTTTTGGTGAGTTCGTGCTTGACCAACCGGACGGCTTGCTTGATGAGATCGTTGAGGTTCTCGTTGGCCAACTCCAGCGCGCGTGGGGTGGACAGATCGAGCATTTCGCTGATGACCGAATCGGCACGGCCGGTCGCCTCGCGCATCCGTGCGATCACACCGTGCCCGGTGTTTTCCTTTGCGATCGGTTCCCCTTCGAGGTAGTCCACGCCGGCGCGGATAATGGCTAATGGGTTTTTTACCTCGTGAGCCACACCCGCTGCGAGACGGCCGATCGCTTCCATTTTTTCGGCTTGGATGAGCTGGAACTGCGCGGCCTGAAGTTGCAAATGTGACTTCTCCAAGGCAGTCATAGCCTGCAGCAGTTCGTCCTTGTGCGCCGTCAAAGCCTCGTTGGCAGCACGAAGTTGCTCCTCTGCGCGCTTTCGTTCGCCAATCTCCTCGGTCAAGGCGGCCGTTCGCTGGCGAACCGCTTGTTCCAGCCGGGCCCGGTCGTTGCGCAAAGCGTCGAGCAGCAGAGCGACAATCAGAAAAAATCCGGCCATCATCAGCCCGTTCCAGATGGGAATCAGCGGATGCGAATACTGCACGCCACCCGCCAGATCGACCAGGGAGACGGTCGCGGCGCAGACCAGGGACAGGATGACGCCCGCGAACATACCGCCAAGCCAGGTCGCCAGCGTCACCGGTACCAGATAGAAAATCGCAAAGTGGATCTCGGTCCCGGTAACGAGGTCGCCAATGCCAACCACAGCCGCCAACACCAGCCCGAGCCCCAACGCCATAGGGCGCGACCGCTTTGCAAGAAACTGGTTCATTCGACCCATGGGGTGAAATACCATCCGCTCTCATTAAAGAATCGACACGTGCTGTGGCGTAACGTTCAATACGCCGGATCACGATGAACGACAAAGCGCCAGCCCCTCTTCTCCATGACATCGACGATTACATCGAACGATTGTTCGTGCCGCGTGATTCGGGATTTGAACAGGCTCTGCGTGAGGCTGCCGAAGCCGGCCTGCCAGCAATTCAAGTTTCACCGAATCAGGGAAAGTTGTTGTATTTGCTCGCGAAACTCTCAGGCGCGCACCGCGTTCTGGAAATCGGATTGCTCGGCGGCTATAGCACCATGTGGTTGGCTCGCGCCGTCGGCAAAAGCGGCAGGATTGTCACTTTGGAGATAGACGAACGCTGCGTACGCGTCGCACGAAAGAATTTGCAGCGCGCCAAACTCCTTTCACGAGTTGAGATCCGTCACGGCAACGCCTGGGTGATTCTGCAGCAAATGGTGCGCAACGGCGAGCCGCCCTTTGACCTTGTATTTATCGATGCCGATAAACCGAGTTATTCATCTTATCTCGATTGTGCGCTGGAATTGACGCGCCCGGGAAGTCTCATACTGGCCGATAACGTGATCCGCAATGGGGACATAGCACTGCCGCGCAAAGGCGATGAGGTGGTGGAAGGTATCAAGAAGTTCAACAAGAAGCTGGCCGCCAATCCAAAGCTTGAAGCCATCCTCATCCCGGTCGTGCGCCAGAAAATCGACGGCCTCGCCATTGCGAGAGTGAAGGATTAAGACAGCTCTTCTGAAAAGTTGCATTGGGTTGGCCCTGAGCGAAGCGAAGGGTCTCAGTCGCTCGGAAACCGTCAAAACATCAGAGATTTGCCGTCGCATGACAGGATGGCCCGCACCAATTTCGCTTTGTTCAGAATGACAAACTTTGCGCAGCAGGTTTTTTTCACGTCCCACCGCAGACGGCGTATCCCGAATCGCGCAATTCTTCGGCGAGATCTTTCTCCATCTGACATGCCGCCTCATAGGGCATCGGGTTCAGGTACTCGTACAATTCAGGCAACAATCGCACACCATGTTTTTTCACATAGTGCGAAGCTTTGTAGCCATCCTTATGGTTCTGGAAACGCTCGATTGGGGGAATCCCTGTCATACCAACGTACAAGCACGGTTTCTTCGGATCACGTTTTGGATTCGCATCGATAACTTTGCGCTCCCGCAAGACGGCATCATCCAGCAGTACAACATACACGTGATGATGGTGTCGTTCGGGCATTGCTTCTCATTATAAGGGGATTGGACACGAGTTGGCGAAGTCCGGATTTCTCGTGAATACAGTTCGTGGCCGACGGGAACGTGGCCGTCCACAACAATTCAGGCCAAATAGGAAATTCTTCGTGCTTGAGCCGGGCTAAGTCGAAGAGGACAAGCGGTTGCGCAACTCGGCCAGTTGTTCCTCCAACTCGTGAATCTTGGCCAATGTGTCCGGCAGCCGCTGGACCGCGGCGTTGACGCGCTTGAATTCCTTGTGCGGAACGGCAGGAGCACCCAGCATCACCGAACCGGCCGGCACATCCTTGGTGACTCCCGCTTGTGCCATAATGATGCTTTTGTCGCCAATCGTGAGATGGCCGGCAATGCCGACCTGGCCGGCGATTGTGACGTGATGGCCAATGATCACGCTGCCGGCAATGCCAACCAAGCCGCAAATAATGCAGTGCTCGCCGATCACGCAGTTGTGCGCAATCTGAACCAAGTTGTCGATCTTGGTTCCATTTCCCACCCGGGTCCGGCCGAAACGCCCACGGTCGATGGCGGTGCTGGCACCGATCTCCACGTCGTCCCCAATCTCTACATGGCCGACTTGAGGAACCTTTTTGTGGATGCCGTTGACCGGTTCAAAACCAAAGCCGTCCGCGCCCAGTACCACGCCGCCGTGCAGAATCACCCGGTCGCCCAGCACGGTTCGCTCGCGCAAACTGACCAGGGGATAAATGAGGCAATCCGCGCCGAGGCGACATTCGTGACCGATGTAGCTGCCCGCACCAACGACGGTACGGTCGCCGATTATCACACCGTCTTCCACAACGGCGTGCGGCTGAATTGAGACGTTCCGCCCCAGCTTGGCCGAAGCGGCAATGACCGCGGTCGGATGGATCACGGGTGGGTAGGTGACCGGTTGTGGGGCGACCTGCTCCACGAGCCTCGCGAACGCTTCGGAGGGATCCTCCACGCGGATCAACGTGCCGTCGAACGCAATCTCCATTTCGCGCTGGACAATGAGCACCGAAGCGCGCGTCGTCTTGACCGCCGACAAATACTTCGGACTGGCCAAGAAACTGATGTCGCCGTGCGCGGCTTCGCGGATCCCCGCCAAGCCGGTTACCATTTGCTCGGGATTGCCGGAAAGGCTTCCTCCGACAATGCGGGCGATGTCACGGACGGTCTGCTGCACGTTTACTTCTTGTTGCTTTTTTTATCGGTTTTCTTTTCGGAGGGCGGAGTTGTCTCGCTCGTCGTCGGCTGGTTCTTGTTCAGGATCTTGAGAATATCGTCCGTGATGTCGGTGTTGCTCTGTGCGTACACAACGGCCGGCACGCCGTTCAAGGTATTGCCGGAAGTATCGAGCACGAAAAGATAACCTTGATCGCGCGCCTCCTTATCGATGACATCGGTGATTTCCTTGACGATGGTCTGGCGCATGCGCTGGGTTTGTTCCTTGAGAATGTCCTGGTGGGTCCGATCGTACTCTTCGATATCGCGATTCAGTTTTTGGGTTTCCTGAATCTTTTCCGCCACCGCTTTGCGCTTCTGCTCGCGCACCTCGGGCGTGTACTCCGTTTTGTCCTGCTCTTCCCGGAGCTTATTCAACTCGTCGATTTCCTGCTTGTAGTTGGCCACCATATCGTCGTGTTCCTTTTTGTAGGAATCGACAGTTTCCTTCAATTTCGCGGTGGCGATGGGCGTTTTGTAATAACCATTGAACACCTTGTTCAGATCGATGGTGACAATCCGTCCCGCCCCTTGCGCGCCGGCGCTGAGGCCGCAAGCACATACTGCGATCACAGTCCAAACTGCAATTTTCTTGTTCATTCGTTCACACAACCTTTCCATGGTTTCTCTCCTGAGTCGCCCCCAGCATATCAAAACTGAGTGCCAACACTAAACTGAATTTTTCCGGTTCGGCCGGTTTCCCCGTCCGTCATCAGTGGATACCCGTAATCCAGCCGCAAGGGGCCAATCGGCAGATTGAGCCTGACCCCCACGCCGGCATCGGACTTTAAATCCACAACGCGAAAGGTGTACGCGTCCGGCTCAACCTCGCCAATATCAAAAAACACGGCGCCCCGCACCCGTTCGATGATCGGGAATGTGTACTCCGCCGTGGCGTTATAAAACATATTGCCGCCGATGGGTTCGTCCTGCGAGTCCTTGGGACCTACCTTGCGATAGCCAAATCCGCGCAGGGTGTTGGCGCCGCCGAGAAAATACCGGTCAAATATGGGCACATCGTCAACCTGCCGGATCACCGTGTTGGTCTGGCTGCCATCCACCTCCGTCTCAATGAACTTTTTCCCCGATCCGCTCGTCGTCCCGAAGGCTTGCACAGAACCTGCGGCTCCGAGCAGTTGCAGCACGTGCTTGTCAAAGAACGGGAAATACACGCTGCTCCGGGCGTTCAACTTGTACAAATCTACGTCGCCACCCAAACCTGCCACTTCGGCCGTCAACTCTGATTTGTTACCACGCGTCGTCAGGAACACGCTGTCCCGTGTGTCGTACGCCAGTGATCCCAGGATCGCACTGCGCAGATGGCTGCCATCCTGAGTTCGCAACTCTGGAGAAGCACTGTGGTCGACGTTCAAACCAATGCTTTGAATGCTGTATTCGACGGACCCACGGAGGAATTCGCTCAAAGCTTTTTCCAAGCGCACGTCGCCACCAGACCGCTGCTCCGTAAAATCGGTACTGAGGTAACTGCTCTCGTTGTGGAACAGATCGAAACCCAATGCCAATTTGCGGTCGAGAAACCAAGGTTCGGTGAAAGACAGTGTGTAGTCCTGCACCTTAAGACCGACCTCTGCCCGCAGCCGCAATTTCTGGCCACCCCCGGTAAAGCTCGGCCAATTAAACAGATCGAAGTTGCCCTGCGTGACTTCGACGAACCCGATCAAGCTATCGATGGAACTGAATCCGGCGCCGAACGTGACCGACCCCGTGCGCTGCTCTTCGACGCTGAGAACGAGATCCTTGCGGTTGGGAACATCGGTCGGCTCGGGGGTGGCATCTACTTTTGAAAAATAGCCAAGATTCTTGATGCGTTCGACGCTACGATCTACGCGCACCGTATCGTAAATCTCGCCGGGATGCACCGCCAATTCGCGGCGGATGACTTTGTCTTTGGTCTTGGTATTGCCCCGAATATCGATCTTTTCGATGTACGTCAGTTCGCCTTCGCGAATCGTGTAGGTGAGGTCGATGCGGCCCGTTTCCACGTTGGGAACCCGCGTGGGGCGAGCCACCGTATCGAGATAACCGCGTGTACCGTAGAAATCCTCGATCGCCTTCTGGTCGGCCGCCATTCCGCCCGGGGTGAAAATCTTGCCGCTGGTCATCTTCAGATGCTTCTCAATTTCAGTCGTCGGGAACAGCGTGTTGCCCTCGATGCCCACGCTGCCGACCTTGTATTGCGCGCCTTCAAATAAATCGATGTGGATGACCATCCACTTGGGACTGATGCGTTCGATACGGGTGGCGCGTATCTCCATGTCGATATAACCATTGGAGTGGTAAAAATCGCGGAGCTTGTCGAGATCCTCCTTGAAGTCCTCTTCCTTCAGAACGCCCGTGCTTGCCAGCCACGAACCCCACCAATGGCGACGCGTCTTGAGCAGCTTCAGCAGACGCCCGGCCGGAAAGGCCTTGTTCCCGGAGAATTTGATCTGCTTGATGTACACGCGCGGCCCTTCGCTGATCTTGAATTTCAGAATCGCCTTGCCTGTATCCTTGTCGATGCTCACGTCATAGGTGACTTTGGCGTCGGGGTACCCGGCCTTTTGGTAAAGCTCCTCCATTTTGCGCGCGTCGGCGTAAGCCTTGCGCTCGTCCAAAATATCTCCGGCCTTCTGGCTGGATTCACGACGCAACCGCTCCTCCTTGTAGCGCTTTTGTCCCTCAAATAAAACCTCCTTGATCGTCGCCTTGCCCTGCACCTGATAAACCACTCTCACGCCGTCCGTAACGGGTTCTTCCAACACGCGCACGTCGAAGAAATAACCGGTGTTGATCAGATTGCGAACGTCCTGTTCGACGATATCACGGGAAAGCGGTTTGCCCACAGCCGTTTCAATATTCGCCATCACCACGGCGCGATTGACGGTCTCGGGACCGATGAACCGCACTTCAATCTGGCGGACAATGACCTCGGAATCCTGAGCCCAGCCAACCACATTCAAAATTGCCACGAAAGACAAGGTGAGGAGCGTCCATCCCAATCGCCTCATTCCTCGCCCCCTTCGACGTCTGGAACATCCTCGTCGCTCACACGCGCCTGGTCTTCGAAGCGTGTGAATTCGGAACGAAACGTCAAATGAATGTCGCCGGTTGGCCCATTGCGCTGCTTCGCAATAAACAAGGTCGCATCACCTTTTTTATCCGCTTTGTCGTCTGTGTCTGTCGCGTACATCTCAGGACGAACGAGCAAACCGACCACATCCGCATCCTGTTCAATGGCGCCCGATTCGCGCAAGTCCGCCAGCTTGGGTCGGCCATCTTCGCGTTGTTCGGGCTGGCGATTGAGTTGGCTGAGCACAATGATCGGAAGTTTTAGCTCCTTCGACAACGCTTTGATACCGGCCGAAATGTCGGCGATTTCAACCTGCCGGCTCAGATCGGCACGACGCGATGGCGCGCGCATCAACTGCATGTAGTCGATGATCAGCAGTTGAATGTTGTACTGCTGCTTCATACGGCGGGCACGAGCGCGGACCTGATGGATGGAAAGCCCGGCCGAGTCATCAATATAGAGCGGTGCCTTCATCAACAAACTGGCTGCCGTGGTCAACGGATGAAAATGTTGCTCGCCCAAGAACCCGTCCCGGATCGAGCGCAGGTTCACCCGCGCGCGCGAACACAGCATGCGCTTGATCAGTTCTTCCGACGACATTTCCAGGCTGAAAATCCCGACGGGCAACCCATGATCGATCGCGCAGTTCTCCGCGATGTTCATGGCCAACGCCGTCTTGCCCATCGACGGGCGCGCCGCAATGACGATCATCTGCGCCGCATGCAGCCCCGAAGTCATCCGATCGAAATCGCGGAACCCGGTCGGGACTCCCGTCACCCCGCCGCGCTGATCATAGAGCTTTTCGATGCTGGCCATCGCGTCTTTGATCATGTCGCGGACCGGGCGGGCGCCCGTGGCACTCTTCTCCGCGGTGATTTCAAAAATCTGCTTCTCGACCTCATCCACCCAGGTCTTCACGTCATCCTGTTGTTCGAAAGAACGAACAATTACGTCGTGGGCGGCACTGATTAATTGTCGCAGGAGATGCTTTTCCCAAACGATTTCGATGTAGTATTCGACGTTGGCGGTCGTCGGAACGCGCGCAACCAACTCGCTCAGGTAAGCGGGACCGCCAACCTCTTCGAGTTGGTTTTTGTCCTGCAAGCGTTGCGTGAGCGTGACGAGATCGATGGCCTGCATCGCATCCTGCAGGGCGGCAATTTCGCGAAAGATGACCTGATGAGCCGCGTAATAGAAATGCTGTTCGCTCAGGTGCTCGCGAACTTCAGAACCAGCTTCGGCGGGACTCAGCAACATCGCGCCCAACACCGCCATCTCGGCATCGAGGCTGTTGGGCAACACCCGGTCCACAACGAGAGCCGAAGCCGACCGGGATTTTCCGAGCGCGGCGGCTTTGCCCGATCCCTGACTGCGCCCGGCGCCGCTTCCGCCGCTGGCACCGGCGGTGTCGGATGCAAGAGGATTCGTCGAAGCCATGTAGCCGTCCCCACCGGATCGTCCGGCTATTTCTTCTTCTCGGCTTTCTGCGATTTCTTGCCGGTTCTTTCGGTCGCCGCTCCCGCTTTCGGTGGGGGCGCGCTTTCACCGTCGGGACCGACCACCCAAATTTTCACCTTGGTCGCGACCTCCGCATGCAATTTGACATCGACGTCATAGACGCCCAGCTCGCGAATTGGATGTTCCAGCACAATTTTGCGGCGATCCACTGCGATCCCCTCCTTCTTCAAAGCCTCGGAGATATCCGCGGAAGTCACCGACCCGTACAATTTGCCGTCCTCGCCCGCAGCCGCCGTGATGGTGTACGACAGTTTTACCAGTTTGGAAGCAATGTCTTTGGCGTCCTCGAGTTGCGCGGCTTCAGTGGCCGCGCGCTTCTTGCGCAAGGTTTCGACGCGGCGCAAGTTGGCTGCCGACGCGGGCAATGCGAGGCCCTGGGGGAACAAAAAGTTCCTGGCGTAGCCATCCGCCACCGAAACGGTGTCGCCTTCGGCCCCGAGATTTTCCACCAACGCGGTCAGAATGATTTGCGTGCTCATAAAATTCGTCCCTCGATTTGTAGGGCAAGCCCTCCGCCTGCGCGAATCCGCAGCGCGGATGCTTGCGCGTTCTTCCCTTACCGCACGAGCAGCATCGCCCGCGCGCGCTTGATGGCCGTGGCCAATTGGCGTTGGTGCTTGGCGCAATTTCCAGAAAGCCGTCGTGGCAAAATGCGGCCTCGTTCCGTCATAAACTTCTTCAGCAACTCCGGCTGCTTGAAATCAATGATGATCTGATCCATGCACAATCGGCAATCCCGCTTGATGATCATGTCCCGCTTTGCCCGCCGGCCCTCCCGGCCCTCGCCGTCTCTTTCTCTTTCAATCATGTGTCCGTCTTTCTCCAACTCTTGGTTGCGATTTTGTGTGGTGACTCAAAATGGAATGTTGTCGTCCTCGCCCGTTGACGTCGGCTCCGGCTCGGCCCCAACGCTCTGTGCCGGGGGTGCCGCGGCTGAGCGTCCACCGCGACCGGAGCTGCGCGCCGGCGCTTCGTCCGCTGGTGCCTGGTCTTTGAACTCGGCCCGGTTTCCGGGGGCTCCAATGAACTGGAAGTGCTCACAGACAACTTTCAACTTCGATTTTTTCTGCCCCGACTCTTTGTCCTCCCAACTGTCCAGTTTCAGCCGTCCTTCCACAAAGATGGGTTTGCCTTTCGCCAGATACTGGCCAACCGTTTCGGCTTGGCGGCCCCACACTTCCACGTCAATAAACGTGACCTCTTCTTTTTGCTCGCCAGATTCCGCCGTCCAACGACGATTGACTGCCAAACCGATATTGGCAATCGCCGTCCCCTTGGGCGTGTAGCGCACTTCCGGGTCTCGGGTCAAATTGCCCATCAACAGCACTTTATTAAACGAAGCCATGGCCGCTATTTCTCAACAATGCCGGTTTCAGGGATGCGGCGGGGTTTGCGCGGCGGCGGCTCGGGGGGCGCCACCGAAATCTCCCAGCGGAACACCTCTGGCTCCAGGTGAAACTTCGCGTCCAATTCCGCAATCGCAGTCGGCGGCGCGTCGAAAACGAAATTCACGTAATATCCCGAGCTGTGTTTGTGTGTGTCGCGGGCAAACGGCCGGATGCCCATGCGCTGCACCTTGTCTACGCGACCACCCGCATGCTCGATGTTCTTCTGGATCTTATCCACGAGTTCCTTTGACACCTCTTCCTTTCCAGCGGTGTCCACAATAAACAATCCTTCGTATGTCTTCACAACCAATCTCCTTCATTCCGCATCCGCTGCGGACTTTCTCCGGTTAAACTGATTCATCGCTTTGGTCAGGCCTTCGCGCAGGCAATACTCGAGCGCCTCGACAGCCAGCGCCACGGCGTCCCGCGCCGTCCCGCGTTCCTGGGGGGCGAACCTGCCGAGCACGTGGTCGGTGATGTCCGTGCCCACCGGCGCGCTTCGTCCGATGCCGACGCGCAATCGTGCAAACTCTTCGTTGCCGCCCAGCGCTTCAATGATCGAACGCAGCCCGTTATGGCCGCCGCTACCGCCCGACAGCCGCAACCGAATCTGGCCCAGCGGCAAGTCGGCATCGTCCACGACCACCAGCATTTGTGATGGTTCAGTCTTGCTCCATCGCAACAACGCATGCACTGCGCTGCCGCTGCGGTTCATGTAGGTCTGTGGCTTCGCGAGCACCACTTTGCTCCCGTCTTCCGCCACGGCCTCCGCAACTTCCGCCGAGAATCGCCATTTCTTTCGAAAAGAACAATCCAACTTCTCTGCCAACTGCTCCACGACCGCAAACCCAATGTTGTGTCGAGTCTCCGCGTATTCCTTGCCGGGATTTCCCAGCCCAACCACCAGCTTTGGTCTCCCAACCATTTCGTGGGAGCCCCGTTCCACACGGGGCGATCGATGGCATTACTTTTTCTGTTCGGGCTTGCCGGCGGCGGCGGGTTTGCCTTCGGCCTTGCCAGCGGCACCGGCGGTAGGCGCCTTGCCGGCCGCGGGCGTTTTGCCGGCCGCGCCGGTCGTCGGAGCTTTGGTTTCAGCCTTGCCTGCAACGGCGGGTTTCCCTTCTGCTTTGCCGGCTTCCGCCTTCGGTTTCGCTTCCTCTTCGGCAGCACCCTCTTCGCCTTCTTCCGCCTTGGCCGTAATGACCTCGGGTTCGCCGGCCGGGGCTGCCGCCGCCTCGGTCATGGCCGCCAATTCTTCTTCCGTAATCGGCGCGGCAACCAAGAATACCGTCTGGTCCTTATCATCCAGCACCGTCACGCCGGCCGGTACGGCGATTTCGCCAACGTGAACACTCTGGCCGATCTCGAGCTTCTCGACGTTCACTTCGATGATCGACGGCAAATCTTTGGGCAAACATTCGACGCGCAACTCGCGCATGACGTATTCCAGAACGCCGCCGCCCGTTTTCACGCCCGCGGGTTCGCCAATCGGACGCGCCGCCACGTTGGCGCGCAGTTTCTCCGTCGCCCGCACTTCATGGAAATCGATGTGGAGAATCGTGTCCTCATACGGATGATGTTGCACTTCCTGGATGAGCGCCAGCCGATTATCCGTCTTGCCGTCCTGATCGACCTGCAGGTCCACCAGCATGTTTTCACCCGTGGCATGATGCAAAGCGTTCTCCAAATCCTGCAAAGCCACCGCCACATTCAACGGTTTGCTGTGAGCCCCGTAGATCACGCCCGGGACAACGCCCTGGGTTCGCATGCGCTTGACGGCGCCCCGGCCGATTTCGGTGCGCGCTTTTGCCTTTATTTGTATTTTCTCTGCCATGTTAAATTCTCCTTCAACGACAATTACCGATCAATTCTCGGGCCGCTCTCCATCAATGTCGAACAGCGATGAAACGGACTCGGCGTCGTGAATCCTCTTGATCGCTTCACCCAGCAACGGCGCCACCGTCAACTCGGTGAACTTGAATTCCTTGATCTTGGAATGGGAGACGGTATCAGTTGTGACCAGTTCTTCCAAGTCTGATGCTTTCAACCGATCCAGAGCGGCCGGATTCAACACGGCATGGCTGACGGCGGCAAATACTCGTTTCGCGCCTTTCTGTTTCAGCACGGCCGCGGCGCGCGTCAGCGTCCCCCCCGTTTCCGCCAAATCGTCCACCATCAATACGTCGTGCCCTTCGATGTCGCCCACGACATTGAGCACTTCCACCTCCGACGCAGACTTCCGCTTTTTGGCCACGATGGCCAGTGGCGCGTGAAACATGTTCGCGTACGCACTCACCATTTTGGTGCCGCCAATATCGGGTGAGACCATTACCAAATTGGTCAAATTCTTCTGCTTGAAGTGCCGGTAAATCACCGGCGCCGCGTACAGATGATCGACGGGAATATCAAAAAAACCCATGATCTGCTGCGCGTGCAGGTCCATTGTCAATACCCGGTTGGCGCCAGCCGCGGTGATCAGATTCGCCACCAGCTTCGCCGTAATCGGCACGCGGGGCTGATCTTTGCGGTCCTGCCGGGCATAGCCAAAGAACGGGATCACCGCCGTGATGCGCTGGGCACTGGCCCGCCGGCACGCATCGATCATAATCAACAGCTCCATCAAATGCTGGTTCGCCGGCGGCGACGTCGGCTGCACAATGAACACGTCCCGGCCGCGGATGTTCTCGTTGATCTTGACCCATGTCTCCTGGTCCGGAAACGAGGAAATCGACGCGTTGCTCACCGCCACGCCGACGTAATCGGCGATTCGCTGAGCGAGAGGTCGATTTGCGTTACCAGAGAAAATCTTCAAATTATCGGATGATTCCACTGCTCTTACGTACCTTTTAGGAATCGAGGCCACCCGCTACCTCCAGCCTCGAAAGTGTGGATTCTTCTACAGAATAATTACGGCCTTTGCAACCCGAATCTTCGCCATTGCAGATTGTGGCCGCTTAATTCGATTTTCGCAGCAACCGGCACACTTTTTGAAGTTGTCGACGGCGTCGCAGCTTGAGTAATCTTCCCAAGAAAGGAAGGCAGGCATGGCATTCACATTGCAGATTGGCGACAAGGCTCCGGATTTCAAACTGCCGGCAACCGACGGCAAAACTTACCGGCTCGCGGACTTCGCCGACGCCAAAACGTTGGTGATCTTCTTTACCTGCAATCATTGTCCGTACGTAATTGGCTCGGACGAAGTCACCCGCCGCACGGCAGAACAATTCATCCCGCAGGGTGTGAAGTTCGTGTCCATCAATTCCAATAGCAAGAACACGTATCCTGAAGATGATTTCCCGCACATGATCGAGCGGATGAAGGAGAAAAAGTTTCCGTGGCTGTATTTGTACGATGAATCGCAGGATGTGGCCCGGGCGTATGGCGCATTGCGAACGCCGCATTTCTATGTTTTCGACCGCAACCGGAAGTTGGTCTATACCGGCCGCGGCGTCGATACACCTCGCGACACGAGCAAGATGACCGTCAACGATCTGGAGAACGCACTGCGCGAGCATCTGGCCGGCAAACCCATCAGCAAACCGCTCACCAATCCCCTCGGTTGCAACGTTAAATGGGAAGGCAAAGACGCGCACTGGATGCCCGCCGACGCCTGCGATTTGGTGTGATCGACTGATCTGCGGGAGCGCCCTTCCGCGCGCTATTTGCTGTGGCGGCGGTCTGTGACCGTCGAAAAAAACTTGGTCAGGTAGGCAATCCTGTCTTATGCAAATGCGCATTCGGATATCGTGGAAGAATCTCAACCACTTGGCTCAACTCGAAGGCAATCTCCGTGTCTTCTAATCCATCCGCGACGACGAGGTCCGTGTCGAAGCTGCGGAATAATCCCTGCCAGCGAAGTCCATTCTGCAAAGGATGCTTCCAAGCGACCTTGGGCGAAACCGGAAAGAATCGCTACCCTTTACGGAGCACCAAGCCGAGACGCTTGATTCGCTCGGTCAGAAGCGTCTCATAGCTCTCCTGCATGCCGGCTGAGAGAAAACTCCGCTGAATGAGACCGGGCCAGGTCAGAATCGACTCCTGCAAGCGCTCTACCATCTCTGCCAGAACCTTTTCGTTGATCTCCAATCGCTCTCGTCCAAAATAATCGAACACGTCCTTCTTGCTCAGCCCCGACTTCTTGCCGTTGAGCGGCAAGGCGATTTCCTCCTTTGGATTCTTGATCGCGATGCAGGTACTCAAAAAATCGAAGGCCGGTGCCAGTTCGACCCTTCGGTTGCGGGTGATCAACGCGTAATTTTTCAGGTGCATGTCTTCATTGCCAACGAGGAAATTGAAAAGAACGCGCTCGAACAGCCGGACGCGTTCGACAACCGGAAAGGTGCAATACTCGTCAATAACCGCCACCACCTTTTCCATGGAGGAGTTGTACTTGGTTTCGCGGCTTTCTCCGCTAAGTTGGGCGAAATCTTCCACAGGGATTTTTGCTCGCCCCTGCCGGTCAAACCGCTGGATGAAATAGGTGAGCGTGTCGTCGCGTCCATAGATCAAACCATGGACGGGCACTTCGATCCCCATCGTCTTGGCCAGACGCATCGTGAGATCTTCGTTCTGCGGCACCTCGGGGTAATCCACAATCGCTGGTTTGAGAATATACGTGCCACCACGATCGACGATGTCGAAACGACCTTCTTTGATTTTCAGCACCGCGCTGAGCTTGGGCTGAACGCCCTGGATGGACATTTTACCCGCGCGAGCAATCGCTTCCTGACGTTGTTCTTCGGCAGAAAACTCCAAGCGCTGCAGCGCGGTCAGATTGCGGTTGAGCAATCGTAGTCCTTCCGCCGAGTAGTCACCCGGGCCGGTCATCGGATCGTAGGTGATGAGGCAGCGGTTCATTCGACCTCGCTGATCGCCAGAGAACCAACGACATCCTGCCCCACCGCCAACAGTTGACCGAAGAGGTCCTGTCGATCGATCTTGTTGCGATGGAGCAATGCGTCAAGTTGATAACCCTCCGGCAACAGCCCTTCGAAGACTGTGGGAAAGTGCTCGAATTCATACACCCGCTGCGTCGCCGGCATGGTCAGTGACACCGGATCGCTCGTGAAGTTTTCTTCGTAAGTGAAACGGTACCGGCCGTCGCCGAGTTCCTCCAACAGCCCTGCCAGTTGCCGATTTTGAAAGACTTGAGCTTGTCTCATACTGTCAACTTGGCTGATTCCCACGCGCGGAGGAGAGCGGACTCTGAAAGGAAATGGAAACGTTGAGCACGCGAAGAATCTTCGTGAGCGTATCGTACTGAACTGATTCTTTGCCGTGTTCGATGTCGTAAACGACGGTCTTGCCCACCCCGGCAAGCTTCGCCAATTGCAGTTGGCTAAGGCCGCTGAGCTTACGGTGCTCTCTGATAATATCCTTCAGTTTTTGATCCATATTACCGTTATAGCAGTAATCAAATCTGTATGTGATAGAAAAGATAGCCAAATAGATTCATATGTCAACACAATTACTGCTAAAGCAGTAAATATTGCTTGCTATATCAATAGGCCATCAATTCCAACCAGATATGAATGAAAATTACCGCTAAGGCGGTAATCATGAATCGATTCCCGCCTCCTCCAATCCATCTATGACGGCGGCGAGGTCCACGTCCAAGCTGCGGAGTAACGAATGGCGTCACTACTACCGACCCTGCTCTGGCGCGAATCTCTTTGATAATCTTTCGTCAGTCGGCATTTCATGAACAAGATCAATTGGGGCATCCTCAGCACCGCCAAGATCGGCGTGCAAAAAGTCATTCCCGCCATCTCCGTGTTCCGTGATCCATCAACGCGGGCAAACAGGTCGTCTTGAAAACGAATGTCTGTAGGGTGGTTTCCTAATTCCTGATCAGTGACTGCCGTCATTGCGAGACGTCTGGGAGCAACGAGATTATAACCAGGAAAGGAAGGCGATGAGCATGTTATACTGGGCAGCAGTGTTCTTCATCATTGCGCTGGTCGCGGGAATATTGGGATTTACCGGTATTGCGGCCGGTGCTGCGTCAATCGCACAGATCCTGTTCTTCATATTCCTGGTAGTCTTTCTCGTAAGTCTGATCGTCGGACTGGCGGGCCGACGCCGGGTTTGAAGGTGGTTGATGCAAAACCTTATAAACCTTGTCTGAAAATCAGGCGCAGACTGTGGGGACTGCGCCTGTTCTTTTTGTCGAATCTGAGCTGAACTGTCTGCTTCGAATGTTGTTCATTCGATTGGCTTTTTGCAGAATGGGCCAGTGGAGGCCAACCGAACCCGCATCCTGCCCATCGCGCTGTTGTCCTTGTATCTCGTGGAATTCTGCCTGCTGGCTATTCGACCGTATGATCGCACCGTTTGGATCGCGGAGAACACACCCATCGTTTTGATCGTCGCCTTCCTCGTCATCGACTATCGGTGGTTTCAATTCTCGAACCTTGCCTATCTACTGATGAGTGTGCTGATCTTTCTGCACACCATCGGGGGACATTACAGCTTCGAACGTGTGCCGTTCGGGTGGGTCACTCACCTCATCGGCGGCCAGCGAAATGATTTCGCCCGCGTTGCGCATTTCATCATCGGCTTCTATGCGTTCGCGATCGCGGAGTTCGTCGAGCAAAAGCAGCTCAGCCAGTCGCGGTGGCTGACCGGTCTGTTTGCCGTGTTCGCCATCTGCACGGTCGCGCTGGCTTGCGAGATCTTCGAATGGCGCTACGCCGTCTCAGCCGATCCGGCCGCCGGTATCGCCGTGCTCGGTAGCCACGGCGATCCGTGGGACGCTCAGAAAGACATGCTCGCGGATACGCTGGGCGCCATTTTCACGATCGCGCTGTATTTCGCTACCCGATGCAAGGCCGGTTAAGAACTGCCGGGAACGTTCAGATCACCGAACAAGTGGTTCGTACAACTGGGGATGATGTTCGTAGAACTTGCCGACGAGGTCCCTGATTACAGGATTATTGGGGTCCAACTGAAAGGATTTTTCGTAAGCGTCCTTGGCGGCTTCCAATTTGCCACGCTTCTCCAAGATTTGCCCCATCACGCCGTAACTTACGCCAGGAAAAATCCCAAGCTGGATATTTTGACGACATTGAGCCAGTCCATCGTCGAATTTCCCAAGCTCATAATAGAGAACGGCCAAATTCCTGCCGACATCGGCGTCCTTCGGACTTTCGGCAATCAGTTCGCGTCCAATCTGCAGAGCCTGAATCTTTTGATCCTTGGCAAGATAGCATTTCATGAGCATCCGCTTGACGCCCTCCATGGAATCGTCCTGCCGCAGCGCGGTGACAAAGCAGTTGATGGCCGCCGCGTAATCGCCGCGTTCCGCGTGGCGGTATCCTTGATTCGCATAGACCGTGGGACTATTCAGCGCATCCGGGTAAGCCACGAATCGGCTCCGCTTCTGGCAGTCGAAGATCATGTATCCCGTGAAATCCGCGGCATGGATTCTGGTGAAATGAGTTCGTGCATAATGATACAGCGTCGGTGCATATCTCGAAGCGTCGTCGACAAAGACCACGTACTTGATCCTGTTGGCTGGATCGCGTAGCAATTCCCAAGAAGAGGGCGCGCTAAAATACCGTATACCCAAACGATCAAACGACAGCACCAACGGGTCCGTGTAGCCGAAACCGGTGACCAGCAACGCGTCGTCGCGCGGCATGTGATTTGCCATCCAGGCGGTGATCTCCCGCGAAGGCCATCCAGCAGGACGGTCGAGCACCGCGGTGGACCGGTCGGACCACGAGAGGCCGTACTCGGGGCCGGGCACACCAATCAACGTCAAAACAAAATAGGCAACGAGAATACCGCCGAGCGCCAACATCTTCCCGGCAGAACGCGAAAAGAAGGCGACTGAAAATCCGAGAATCGGCCACAATGCGGGAATCAAAAACACCAACTCCCGGATGTTCACTCTGAAAAACGGCACGGCAATCAGAAGCGCGCCGGCCGCGAGAGCCAATGGCAACATTAGCGGCAGCCGATCACGACGTTTCCTGAGGAGAATCCAGCCGCCGAGCGCCAAAGGGATGACCAAACCGGCGTAAAATCGCCAGAACGAGACAAGCTGGGCTCCAATGCGGCCGTAGCTCAGGCCGAATCCCGCCCGAGAGTTCGGTTCCTCGAAAAAGTGAATGCGGCCTCCATTCAGCTTCGTGGCGACAACCATTGCCAGCACGGGCAATAACGCCAGGACCAACGACAGGTAGCCCCACAGCCGGCGTCGTCTGTCAGTGACGACCAAGGGCAGAACAAGCAAAAGCGGAAACCAAAACGCCAGCGCGGTCAGTTTGGACAGAATCGCCAACGCCATGGTTCCGCCGAATAGTGCAAACCGGAACGCCGGCGCGTCCGGCCACGAGATGTGTACCAGTTGGATCAGGCCGCAAATGAGAAAAAAATCGGCGATAACCTCGGGAGTGACTTTCGTGCTGAAGAACACATGCAGCGGAAATACAGCGAGCAAGGCAGCGGCCCAGAGAGCGCTTCCGGGAGAATCCGTCAACTGCCGGACCAAAATCGCGACCGCAGCAATGGAGAGCGTGCCGAACAGCACCGTCCAAATCTTGAGGGCGAGTTCATTGGGTCCAAGAAGATGCACCGACAAAATCTGCAGTAGCACGTAAAGGCAATCGGGGCGACCGTAGTAGTAGGGATACTGATTGGTCACCAGCAGGCCCGGATGCAGGGCTTGGATCAGAAAATGAGTCTCATCATTGTTCAATATCCAGCCGGTTATCCGATAAATGCGGAGAGCGAAACCGAGAGACAGGATTGCGAGCAGCAACCAAAAATTCCACCGCGGAATCTTTTTTTCAGCCAGCCGGGGGACAACTCTTGAAACTTGAAGGTTCATCATCGTCGCTCGTGGATCCTCGAGCGTGACAAGCGAGTGTAGAATAGTGGCCGGCAATCGGCAATCCTCTTTCCGCGAGACGCCGGAGTTCCCATCCATTGTTTTGCTGGTCGAATTTGAGTCGGAAGTATAGATGCAGTAAATAACATTGGAAAATTGAGAAATACTGCGGCGGATTATGCGAGTAAACTATGAACTACACGAATTTGGGAAAGAGCGGGTTAAAGGTATCGCGGATCTGTCTCGGCTGTATGAGCTACGGTTTACCCGGACGAGGCCAACACCTCTGGACGCTCAACGAGGAACAGAGCCGCCCATTCATCAAGCGGGCACTCGAATTGGGCGTCAACTTCTTCGACACCGCCAATGTTTACTCGGACGGCACGAGTGAAGAAATTCTCGGTCGGGCGCTGCGCGATTTCGGCAAACGAGATGAGATCGTTCTGGCCACGAAAGTTTATGGCAAAATGCGGGAAGATCCAAACGGCCAGGGCTTGTCGCGTAAGTCGATCCTGTGCGAGATCGATGCCAGCCTGCGCCGGCTCGGCACCGATTATGTCGATCTCTACCAAATTCACCGCTGGGATTACGACACACCGATTGAAGAGACGCTGGCAGCTTTACACGACGTTGTGAAAGCGGGCAAAGCCCGGTACCTGGGTGCTTCGTCCATGTTTGCCTGGCAGTTCTGCAAGGCGCTCGATTTGGCAGACCGTCATGGCTGGACCAGATTCGTTTCAATGCAGAACCATTACAACCTCCTCTATCGCGAAGAAGAACGCGAGATGATTGGATTGTGCCAAGCGGAGGGAATCGGTGTGATTCCGTGGAGCCCGTTGGCCCGTGGACGGTTGGCGCGTGCCTGGGGACGGAAACCCAGCACCACGCGGGCGAAGACAGACGAATTCGGACGTTCGCTTTATGGCAAGACGGAGGATGCCGACCACCGGGTGATTGATCGAGTTGGCGAGGTCGCCAAAACCAAAGATGTCCCGCGCGCCCCAGTCGCACTGGCGTGGCTTCTCCACAAACCGGCCGTCGTGGCGCCCATCGTTGGCGCGACGAAACTGAATCATCTGGAAGACGCCGTGGCGGCATTATCCGTAAAGCTTTCCCCGCAGGAAATCGCTTCGTTGGAAGAGCCGTACGCGCCACATGCGATGGTCGGCTTCTCATAACCGCAACCAAACAACGAACACCCCCAAAAGTGTTCGCTTCATCCGCGCCGATCTTTCCGTCCGCCGAATACGGCGAGTTCGTAGAGCTTGAAATAGCAGTCCACATCGACAAAACCGATCGTACGCAACCATTGGCATTGCCGTTCGACGGGCGCAAGGATGTTGGCCGTTTTGTCGGCACGGTTGACGTAGCGTCGGCGCACGGTCGCGCAATTCAGCTTTGGCTGTCGACGATGGATGCCCTCTACCATCTGCTCATCAAACAGCATCTTCGTTATTGGACTTGTCGAAGCAACGTGCTCGAGGTTTACGAACCAGCCGTTCAACGCGAGCAGCCGATAAATCTCCCGATACAGTGACTGCTTGCGTTTGTCTGGTTGATGGTGAATCGAGTAGCCAGACACAATCGCGTCGAATGGCCCTTGCGGGAGCACTTCCTCAATCCATCCCGGATTCCCGTAATCGAGCAACAAAGTGGTCACGTGCTTTCGGGCCAACCTCGCGCGGCAGGCTTCGAGCATCGGCTTGGAAAAATCCACAAACAGACCGCTGGCTTTCGGAAAAGCCTCCAGAATCGCGGCTCCAAGAATACCGTCTCCGCAACCGAGATCGAGGAATCGTCGAATGGGTCGGCGGCGCGTGGCGAGCAACTGCAGCATGACCTCGATCTGTGTTTGCGCCAGCGGAATCGCGCCGCGCACGCCTCGGAGATAGCGACTCACCAACTTATGCGATTTCCAGACAGAATCATTCACATGACCCGATCCAGAAGCGTTTCCCCTCGAACGAAACGCTCCAAATTCTTGAGGAAATGACGAACCAGTGTTTGGGTCTCGTCGGCGTGTCCTCCCGCCACGTGTGGAGTAATGAAACAATTGGGTTGCGACAAAAGAGGATGACTGTCCGGCAGCGGCTCCGGCTCGGTCACATCCAGCCACGCGGCGGCGATGCGTCCGCAACGAAGCGCTTCGAGCAAGGCTTCCTGATCAACCGTTGTGCCCCGGCCGATGTTGTAGAAAATTGCGCCTCGTTTGATAGATGCAAAACGAGCGGCATCAAAAAAATGACGCGTCTCCGCGCTCTGCGGAAGGATATCCACGACGTGATCCACCTCGTTTGCCAAGGCATGGGCCAATTGATTCGCCGTGAGGATTGGGACGCTTTCATCACCACGCGCCTTCCGACGGTAGGCGATGACTTTCATGTCGAACGGACGAAGCAGTTCGGCAAGTCGTTTGCCAATCGCACCGTAACCGACGATCAGAACGGTCTCGCCTCGGAGTGTTCGGCATGCGCTACGAACCGCATGCCAGTCAGTCGTACCTCCAGCGGTTCGGGTCTTGAGCGCCCGAGGCAATTTTCTGGCCTGCGCCAGCATGAAACTCAAAGCGTGAACGGCGCAGGCCTCGTTGTACACGCTCGCGCTATTGGACAGCACGATTTTGCGTCGGGCCATCAAGGCACGAAACTCGCGCGTATCATAACGAGCGATTCCCGAAGAGCTAACGTGAATCCATTTTAGCTGGCGGGCTTCGGCGATGGCCTGGGGATCTGGCTGACCAAAGGCGACATCCACGGTGACAAATTGCGCGTCACGATCCGCTTTGGCCAAAACCGAGGCCGCGGGTTTTTGTGGAAAGATCAGTTGATATCCCTTTGTTCCGGTTTGCAGTATTTCCAGAACATCCGGGGACATGGCAAAGTCCACAAAGATTCGAAGTTGATCCATGGCGTTAGGAAATTAACCTCATTTCAAGCACCGGGCCAACCTTGTCGCGATTCGCAGTCAGCGCTGCCATCTGGGAATCATCCCCAAAAACACCACTCGGGAATTGAAAAACGTTACTTTCCCAAGCCAAAGGCGTCGTGGATGGCGCGAGCGGCTTTGTCGGCGTCGGCCAACTTGATGATCACGCTGATCTTGATTTCGCTGGTGGAAATCATGTCGATATTGACCCCGTTGCCGGCGAGCGTCTCGAACATCTTCGCAGCCACGCCCGGATGCGAGCGCATGCCAATGCCGACCACGGAAAGCTTGGCGATGTCGCCGGTGGACGACGCCTCGCGCGCGTTGATTTCCTTCACGACCGGCTGCAGGACCTTCGTTGCTTTGGCGGCTTCGATGGATGCGAGCGTGAAGGAAATGTCGGTGAAACCTTTCTCGCTGACGTTCTGCACGATCACGTCGATGTTGATATTGGCATCGGCGATGGTCTTGAACACCTTGGCGGCAACGCCCGGCTTATCGGGCACGCCGGCAATGGTGACTTTGGCCTGGTTCTTGTCAACCGCGACACCGCGGATGACGACATCTTCCATTTTGGCTGTTTCTTCTTTCACAATGGTCCCCGGGTTGTCGTTGAAACTGCTGCGGACTTCAAATGCCACTCCGAATTTTTTGGCAAACTCGACCGAGCGGGCCTGCATGACCTTCGAGCCGAGCGCTGCCAACTCCAACATTTCGTCGTAGCTGATCTCGGCGAGCTTGCGAGCGTTCGGCACGATGCGCGGGTCGCTCGTGTAAACGCCGTCCACGTCGGTGTAGATCTGGCAAAGGTCGGCTTTGATGGCCGTCGCAATGGCGATGGCTGTCAGATCGCTGCCGCCGCGCCCCAAGGTGGTGATCTGGCCATCGGGGGTTGTGCCCTGAAAACCGGCGATCGTCACGATGTTGCCGTCGTCGAGAAATTCGTGCACCCGTTTCGGCGTGATATTGGCAATCTTGGCTTTGGTATGAATGCCGTCAGTGACAATGCCAGCCTGCGCACCGGTCAGCGACACGGCTTTTGCGCCGAGTGCGTGCAGCGCCATCGCCAGCAAAGCAATCGTGGTTTGTTCGCCCGTGGCCAGCAACACGTCCATCTCCCGTTCGTTCGGCTCGGGATGCACGTCCTTCGCCAGCTTGATCAGGGAATCGGTCACACCGCTCATCGCCGATACCACCGCAACAACTTTGTTTCCCGCTTGCTGCGTCGCCAACACCCGCCGCGCAACGTTCTTGATTCGTTCGGCATTGCCGACCGAAGTGCCGCCGTATTTCTGAACAATCAATGCCATAGGGTTATGTATGAGAATTTGTGTAATCCGTGGGTCAGACTCCGATTGCCCGCATGACGGCATCGGTCTTAGCTTCGCAGGCGATGGGCGCTGGCGCATTGGCCAGACCAGTGTCGGGGTCTTTCAATCCGTGGCCCGTGAGCGTTACCACGAGCGTTGAACCCTTGCGGAAATAACCTTTCGCCGCATATCTGCGCAAACCGGCAATGCCCGCCGCCGAAGCCGGTTCAACAAAAACGCCGTCGCTGGCCGCCAACAGTTTGTACGCATCAATAATCTCCGCATCGGAAACCATGTCAATGAGTCCGCCGGATTCATCGCGGGCGGCCGCGGCGGCTTTCCAGCTCGCGGGATTGCCGATGCGGATCGCCGTCGCTACCGTCTGCGGTTTCTCAATCGGATGACCACGCACAATTGGCGCCGCGCCTTCGGCCTGGAAACCACACATCTTCGGCAGGCGGCCAATGACATTCCGGTCCCGATATTCCCGGTAGCCCTTCCAATACGCGGTGATGTTGCCGGCGTTGCCGACTGGGAGCAGGTGAAAGTCGGGGGCGCGGCCAAGTGCGTCGCAAATCTCAAAAGAGGCGGTCTTTTGACCTTCAATGCGGTCAGGGTTGATCGAGTTCACAATATCGATCCGTGTCTTCTCGCCGATTTCGCGAACGATGCGCAGGGAATCGTCGAAATTGCCATTCACTGCCACGACGGTCGCCCCTTCGATCAACGCCTGCATCAGCTTGCCCTTGGCGATGGCGCCTTCGGGCAGGATGACGACGCATTTGATACCGGCGCGCGCGGCGTAAGCGGCGGCGGAAGCCGACGTGTTGCCGGTGCTGGCACAGATGACGGCTTTCGACCCGCGCTCGATCGCCTTCGAGACAGCGACCGTCATGCCGCGGTCCTTAAACGAACCGGTCGGATTTAATCCTTCATATTTGAGCCAGATTTCGAAGTTCACCCCGATTTTCTTTTCCAGATTATGGGCGCGAATCAACGGCGTATTGCCTTCGTTGATCGAAACTACTGGCGTCTTCTCTGAAACCGGCAGAAAGCTCCGATATCGTTCAATCACTCCATTCCAAGCGTTCATTTCTCTACTCTTATTCAAAGCTCTCCACCCGAATAACCACGGTTTTGTCCTTCACTACATCCAGTTTGTCGATGATTGCCACGGCCTCGCGCACGGCCCGGTCCCTAGCGGTATGCAACATAAAAATGAGCGGGACATGATCACAGGGCGGCTGGCCGGGTTTTGTTTCCGGCGCTTCGCGCTGCAAAACCGACGCAATACTGATATCGGCGTCACCGAGCGCTTTCGAAATTTTGGCGATAACACCCGACCGATCGGCAACGGTAAGCCGCAGGTAATAGCGCGATTCCACTTCATCAATCGTGCGGACCCGGGCATTCAGCCGATGCGCCACAAAGGCAGGTATCCGTTGCTCGCTGCCGAATTTGAAATTGAGCGCCGCATCCGCCAGATCTGAGATGACCGCACTCGAGGTGGCATCGGCCCCGGCGCCGCGTCCGTAAAACATGGTGTCGCCCACCACGTCGCCGCGGACCACCACGGCGTTGAAGACGCCGTTGACGCTGGCCAACACGTGGTCGTGCGGAATTAGTGTTGGATGGACGCGCACTTCAACGGGAGCAGATTCCGAGGCGTCGGCGGTTTTGATGATCGCCAGCAGCTTGATGACGTAACCTAGTTCACGCGCGATCTGGATATCGAATTGCGAAACGTGCCGGATGCCCTCGACGTAGGTGTTGTCCAGATTCGTCCAAAATCCGTGTGCCAACGAAGCCAGAATGGTTGCTTTGTGCGCCGAGTCGCCGCCGTCCACATCGAGGGACGGATCGGCTTCGGCGTAACCGAGTTTCTGCGCTTCAGCGAGGACTTCGTCGAAGTCCCGGCCCTCAGCAGTCATGCGCGAGAGGATGTAATTGCAGGTGCCGTTGACGATGCCGTAAATCAGCGGAAACCGGTTGGCAACAAAGCCCTCGCGAATTGCCTTGATGATCGGGATGCCACCGCAAACGCTGGCTTCGTAGAAGATGTTGGTCGAATGCTTTTCTGCCGCGGCAAACACTTCTTCGCCGTGATGGGCCAACAGCGCCTTGTTGGCGGTGACGACAACTTTGCCCCGGCTGAATGCGTCGAGAATGACCTGCTTCGCAAAGCCGGTGCCGCCGACCAGCTCGACCACGACGTGAACGTCGGGATCACCGAGCACCTTCTGTGCGTCGGCGGTGAGCAACTCAGCGGGCAGGTGCAGTTTCTGGAGGCGCGCTTCGTCTTTGTCGCAAACCCACTTCAAGTTCAACCGCATACCGAGCCGCTCGGCAATGACGTCGGCGTTGCGGGTCAGATTATTGACCACGCCACCACCGACGACTCCGGCTCCGATCAAACCGATGTTGAGTTGTGACACTTTTCCCATAAAGAATCAGAGCCCGCAGTGTAACGACCAGAGGACACTTTGTCGAGCACATGGGTTGATCACGAGCATCGTATGTCGCCCGCAAGCTCAGAATCGGGACCGATTGCCGGAAAAGACGTCGACCCTTCGTCGAGAAAATTCACGTGAATTCGTGTCCATTCGCGGTTACAGAATAGTCGTATGAGCGATTGGCGATTGACTCCACAAAACGCCGCACTCGTCGTCATCGACGTGCAGGAGAAACTGATGAGCGTCATGCCGCGCCGGGCCGAGGTGCTGGCGTCCATCCAAAAGCTTATCGGCGCGGTGCGCGTGTTGAAGCTGCCGATTTTGATGACGGCGCAATACACGAAAGGGCTCGGACCGGTGTGCGCCGAAATCACCGAGGCAACGCCGGGCGTCCAGCCGCTTGAGAAGCTGGCATTCTCCTGCTGCGGTTCGGAAGAATTCATGCGTTCGATAAAGGATTTGCGGCGGCAACGTATCCTTCTCTGCGGCATCGAGGCTCACGTGTGCGTCCAGCAGACCGCCATCGATCTGATGAAAGATTACTTCGTGTACGTCTGCGCCGACGCCATTTGTTCGCGCCACCGGCACGACCACAAAGTCGCCGTCGAACGTCTGCGTGATTGCGGCGCGGTGATTACCACGGTCGAGTCCGCCGTGTTTGAGCTTTTGCGCCAAGCGGGAACCGAGCAGTTCAAGCAGATCCTGCCCTTGTTCAAGGAGAACTAGACTTGACACCGTTGGCGGCATGGGCAAACTGTGCTGGTCGTCGCTTTGGGGAAATAACGGCGCACGATTGCGGAGGTAGATCACAATTGAAAAGGAGGGAGAAACTCATGAGCAGGTTCAGGATTCTGGGAGTTGTCGCAGCGGTTATGGCACTGCTGGTTGGTCGCTTGTACGCGGATACGGGTTCCACAGCAAGCAGCGGCGAGGCGGCAGCGCCCGCCGGTCAGTCTTCGGAAACGGTCTGGCCGATTCAACTGGCGCTGGCGCCCGATGTGCAACTCGTCAATGAGGACAAGTCGATTCAAGGGTTCCGACTGAATATTTACGGGCGCAATTACAATGTCACCGGTGTCGATATCGGTCTGATTCACGAAACCAAAGCGGATTTCAGAGGCGTCAGCTTCGGGCTGGTCAGCATCGTGCACGGTACAGGCCGTGGGCTTCAGTTCAGTGGTCTCTACAGCGAAGGCACGACCTCGATGTCCGGACTACAGGTTGGCATGGTCAATCGCTCCAACAGTATGCACGGCCTTCAAATTGGTTTGGCGAATTTTGCTGATGACATGACTGGTATTCAGATTGGCTTGTGGAATGAAATCAAGAACAAGCCGCAGTGGAACGTGATCCCGATTATCAACGCCGCTTTCTAAATTGCCGCTGTCAACGAGGCCGGGTAATTACCCGGCCTCTTCATGTTTTGCGAATTCGTTCCGGTTTCTCTATACTGGCGCGCTGTCATGCCGATTCACGCAACTGCAATCATCAACCCCAGGGCGGAAATCGATTCCTCGGTGGATATCGGACCGAATGTGGTCATCGAGGAACACGTGAAGATCGGCGCGGGAACGCGCATTTGGGCGAACGCCTACCTCACCGGGCACACCGAAATTGGCCGCGATAATGAAATCCACATGGGTGCGGTCATCGGACACGAACCGCAGGATCTGAAGTTCGACCGGACCTGCCGGAGCTATTTGAGAATTGGCGACCATAATGTGTTCCGCGAGTACTGCACGGTGCACCGCGGGACGGAACCGGAAAGCGCCACGGTGGTCGGCAACGAGTGTTACCTGATGGGCTTGTCCCACGTCGGGCACAACTGCCAGATCGGCAACCGCGTCATCATCTGCAATTGCGCGTTGGTGGCCGGTCACGTGCACGTGGGCGACAACGCATTCATTTCGGGTGGCGTGGTGATCCATCAGTTTACCCACATCGGAAGGCTGGCGATGTTTTCGGGCAACGCCCGCGTGTCGATGGACGTGCCGCCGTTCACGCTGGCCGCGGAACGCAACGAGATTCACGCCTTGAATCTTGTCGGGCTACGTCGGGCGAAGATTTCACGTGAGGCTCTGGGCGAACTGAAAACCCTTTTCAAGCTCTTTTATCTCTCCGGCCTCAACGGAACTCAAGCCCTGCAGGAAGCCTCGATGGATGGGGCGTTCCAGACGGCCGAGGCACGCGAGTTTATCGAATTCGTCCGTCATTCTCCCAACGGTATCTGTCCGCCCTCAAGAAGTTAGGCCCGCAATCAACTTTCGTGACCGGGGTGCGCGGTCGAGTTGTCCATCCCAGAAAGCCCACAACGCTTGCTGCACCGCCCGTGTCTGCTCCGCTGTCAGTTTCACCCGTTTCACCCCATTCAACCCCGCGCTGGCCAATGACCGCAGCACTTTGCTCACTGTGGTGGTCGACTCCAACTTCGGGGCCCAACCCACTGCCGCCAGAAGCTGCAACTCAAACCAAATCAGCAACACCGAACTGGTTCGATGCTCCAGTGCATTCAAGATCGCTGCGAGTAACTCGAAGACTTTCGCATTGGGGTCTTCGGGCTCCGTCGCCAAGTCGACCAATTCGCAGGCGTACGAAGCGGCGGCCAAAGAGTCCATGGATTCGCGCAACCGTTTGTGAGGCGTCTCCAAAAAACAATCGTGCAATAGATGCAGGTCACTGCGGCGGCTGGGCAGGAAGACAATCTCGTCGTGATAAAACAGATCAATCTTTCCTTGAAAGGGGCCTTTGGGACGACGCGCGCCCTTGGCCAGCGTCTTGAGCTTGCCGAACTCCCGCGTGTACCACGTAACGATCAGGCTGGACTCGGTAACCGGCTGCTTCCGCAACACGATGCCGTCAGCGCGTTCCGTTTCCATGCCGGCTTAGCGCGGCGGTGCCGATCCGTCGAGCGGCAGCGGCGCCGATTTGAACGGCGGCACCACGGCGCCACCGGAAATCACGAGTTTCATTCCTTCCGCCACGCTCATGTCCAAATTGATCAGTTGCTCGCGGGGCACCAGAATCAAATAGCCACTGGTAGGATTCGGCGTCGTCGGCACAAATACATTGACGACGGTCTCTTTGGTTTTTTCCTGGGCTTCCCCTTCGGTTTCGCTGGTGACAAAGCCGACGGAATACAAGCCGACTCGAGGAAATTGAACCAGCACCACCCGTCGAAACATCGTGCGCCTGCTCGCCAACAACGTCTGGCTGATCTCCTTCATGAAGCCATACGTCTTGTTGAGGAGTGGCACCCGGGCAATCACGTTCTCTCCCAACGCGACCAGCCGCCGGCCAATCACCAGTCGCGTCACCCATCCCACCAGGGTCGTAAAGACCACGAACGCCACCAGGGCGATCAGACGATACAACGGGGTGAGCATTTGCTGCCGCAAGATGTCGGGCAGCAACAGATCGGTCAGCCACGTGAACAGCGCCACCAGAATCAACACCGAGGCCGCCGCCGGAAGGACAACCAATAGACCCGCAAAGAATGAATTCCGCAGGCTTTTCCACGCCGCGTTCATGTTCGAGGCTATCCTATCAGCGTCAGGTTAGATCGAACAGGAGAAACTCTGCTGGTTCACTCGCGCGGATTGTGACTTCTCGCTCGGCGCTGATCGCTGCGCCATCGCCCGCTTTCAGCATTGTCCCGTTGAGGCTTAGCACGCCTTGGGCGATCTGAACCCACGCATGCCGGCCCGCAGCCATCACGTGCTTAATCTCCTTGCCGCCGGGCAATCTTCCGGCAAACAGATTAACGTCCTGATGGATTGGCAACGAGCCGTCTCGCCCCTCGTGGGAAGCCACCAAACGCAGTCCGTCAATTTCAAAGCGTTTTTGATCGTAACCGGGTCTGAGGCCGTTCTTCTCCGGCAAAATCCAGATCTGCAACAGATGTACCGGGTCTTTGTCCGAAGCATTGAATTCGCTGTGACGAATGCCCGCACCCGCGGTCATATGTTGCACTTCGCCCGGCCGCAGGATCCCTTCTCCGCCGCTGCTGTCCTTGTGAGCCAGCGCGCCCTCCAAAACGTACGTGATAATCTCCATGTCCCGATGCGGATGCGTGCCGAACCCCTGCCCCGGCGCCACGCGATCTTCATTGATCACCCGCAGCGTGCGAAAACCCATGTGCTTCTCGTCGTAATAATCCGCGAACGAAAATGTGTGATACGTGTCCAGCCACCCGTGATCGAAGTGACCCCGCTCATTGCTTCGTCGAATCGTCATCATTGTCGCACCAGGTGCGTTAGATGCACGGACTGGGCGATACGGTTCAATAAGCGGCGCTCAGCATCGCGCATCCGTGTCCGCTGCCGCGGAGTGCGGTCGTCGTAGCCATGCAGATGCAGAACCCCGTGAACGACGTACCGAGTGAGTTCGCGCGCCGGCGTCGTACGAAACCGACGCGCGTTGGCGACGACTTGTTCAATGGAGATGGTCAACTCTCCGCCAACAAGTTCGGGAAAATGGAAGGTCAGGATATCGGTCGGGCCGGACGTGCGATGGAACTTTTCGTTCAATCCCGCGATCTGTTGGTCGTTGACAAGGATGATGCCGATTGTCGTGTCCTCCGGGGCATCGACCTGCTGAAGAACTTTCTGGGCAACCTTGCATAAGAGCAGACGGTCAACACGGAACCTCCGCTGCAGATTGCGTACGAATATGGTCATGCCGCGGGTGGTTTGCCGTTGCCATTGGCGAGGGCCTCCTGGCGACGGCGTTCGCGTTCTTCTTTGAACTTGGCGTATGCGGAAATAATCTTCTGGACCAATTCGTGTCGGACGACATCGTGTTCGTCGAAGTAAATAATCTCCAAACCCGGCATTCCTTTAAGAATACCTTGCACCTCGATTAGCCCCGAGGTCTTGTGTCCGGGCAGGTCCACTTGCGTAATGTCGCCGGTCACCACCACTTTCGAGTCAAACCCCATCCGCGTCAGAAACATCAACATCTGTTCGCTGGTGGCATTTTGGGCTTCGTCGAGAATCACGAACGCGTTGTTGAGTGTCCGACCGCGCATGTAAGCCAGCGGCGCGATCTCGATGACGCCACGCTCCATATTGCGCTGAATCTCGTCGGGATCCATCATGTCGTACAACGCGTCATACAACGGACGCAGATACGGGCTGACCTTCTCTTCGAGCGTCCCGGGCAAGAAACCCAAGGCCTCGCCGGCTTCAACGGCGGGCCTGCAAAGTATGATGCGCGCAACCCGTTCGCTGCGTAAAGCGTGGACCGCCATGGCCATCGCCAGATAAGTCTTCCCCGTGCCGGCGGGTCCGATGCCGATGACAATGTCGTATTGGCGAACCGCCTCGATGTAGCGCTTCTGACCCTGTGTCTTGGGAATAATGGGCCGTTTGCGCGTCGAAACATCCACCCGTCCCTCGTGCAGTTCCTGCATATGGAGTGGTTCGCCGCGGGATACGGCGCTGACCGCACGGCTGAATTCCTGACGACGAATTGTCGCGCCGTGCGACGCGGCCTGTTTCAGTTCAGTGAACAGAGATTTGCCCCGCTCGATGTCGGCGGGGGTGCCTTCCAAACTGATCCAAGCTTCTCGCGCAGCGACCTTGAGGTTCAGGAGGTCTTCGACGAGACGAAGATTCTTCGGTTCGTTGGCGTACAGGGATTGCGCCTGGCGCGCGTTATCGAAATGCAGCGTCTCGCTCGCCATGGACTAGCTAGAGAGTTGCTTCCTCATGCGCCCGAAGCATACTGCATGTGACCGCCCTTGGCAACCCACTCCCCCAAGCGCTAATCCTGCGGAATCGTCAGAACCTGATTGGGATAAATCTTGTTCGGGTTCTTGATCTTTTGCTTGTTCGCGCGATAAATGCGCGGCCATTTCAGCGGGTTGTGATACACCTTGCCGGCAATCCTCCACAGCGAATCGCCCTTCTTGACCACGTATTTCGTCGGCTTCTCCGGCACTTCCACTTTCGGCGGTTCCGACTCAACAATGGTAGGCGCAGCGGGTGGCAACGGCGTGATTTCCGTCTCTACCACGGGCTCGGATTCGGCGGGGGGACGACCGACAATGTATCCGCGGTTCCCCCACTGACCGCGGTCCACCCAGTAGTGCCGCCGCCAATTGGGATAGTGGTCTTTCACAAAATCCGCCCACTCCGGTTCCAACTCCGGCTTCTCCACAACCTCCATCCCCTTGAGGAATTCGCTCTTCTGTTCCTCATTGACGGGCTGCATCCGTTTGTGCGCCGTCGCGCATCCGCTCAGAATCGAAGCGGCGGAGACGACTGCAACCAATGACAGGGAAACTCTTGCGAGACTGTTCATAACGCGTAACACCGTCCTCCTTGCATGATCTGTGGTCATAACACCATCCCCCGGTAGCGTCAACGCTGAACTTTTCAATTCCGCCCACGAATCGCACATACGGAGTTCACCGTTTTTGTGCTTCGAGAATGCCACGGACGCGAGCGAGATTCTTCCGGGCATCGGCGTAGTCGGCATCGAGACGCACAGCCTCGCGGAATTCCGCGGCGGCCTCGCGTAACCGGCCCATCCGGGCCAGAGTGACGCCGAGGTTGTTGTGTGCCGCCGGCAAATCCGGTTTCAGACGGATCGCTTCACGAAATTGCGCCAGGGCTTCGCCAAGCTGGTCCCGCTCCAGCAAGGCATTGCCCAGATTGTTGTGGGACTTCACGTCGTTCGGATTCAATCGCAGTGCTTGTCGATAACACGCAATCGCTTCCCCGATACGGCCTTGCTCCTTCAATGCCAGGCCCAGATTGAAATGCGTGACCCAACTACCGGGGTTCCGAGCGACGCTGTCGCGCCATAGGCTCTCGGCATTGCTGAACAACGATGCTCTCCCAACCGAGGTCAGCAACAAGGCGCCAACCGCCGTGACCGTGATGGGCAGCGCGCCGCGCCAAGCCGTGCGTCGGGACTTCACCAACAATTCAGCCGGTAAAACAAGCAGCGCTGGGAGCGCAAAGTATTGCCAATGGTCCGCGACGAGTGAAAACACATAGAATCCTTGGTCAAAAAAACCCAGCACCGGGAGCAGCATCGCCACGTAACAGCCCAGCGCGACCAGCACACCCCATTGCCGGAATCGCCACAAAACAATCGCGATGATGATCCCCCCGGCCACGGCCAACATTTGCCACGTGCCGGGCTGTGGCGAAGTCCAGTTCGGATACACGAGCATCAGATTCACCGGCAGCAAAGCTTTGCTCACGTAAAACCACAGCGCGCACGCCGCGTCACCGGTGCGTGCGACGAAACGGATTTGGCGGACGGGTGACGCTTCAAGCACCCGGTGGCTTTGAAACCAAATGGTCACCAAGCCGAACACAATGGACAACGCGAAGTATGGCGCATACCGGATGACATCGGTGCGCACAAACTTCCCGCGTCGCCACGCGTTGAGCAACAGCAGCACAACCGGCAAGGCGACTACCGCGCTCTTGCTCAGCAATGCCAGCAGGAACAAAACAAGCGCGGTCATGTACCAACCAGGTTGTCGCGTTTCGTCAAAACGGCGGTCGGCAAGCACGACGAGCAGGGCAAACGACATCGCCAAAACCGACTTGAGTTGGGAGAGCCAGGCGACGGTGGCAACGTTCAGCGGATGCACGGCAAACAGCAATGCCGCGAGCCACGCGCCAGCGAGATTGAATCGTCGCAGCACCAGCCAGAGCAGCAATACGTTGCACGCCTGCAGTAGGATGTTCACCGTCAGATAGCCGGCCGCGTGACCGCCCCACAAATGCCATTCCAGCCAGAGCACCGTGAACGTCAGCGGATAGTAATCCTTTGGCGCGGTGGAGAACCACAACGGCTGCAAGCCTCGTCCGCCGGTAATCAGCGGGTTGCGTGTGATGTACTCGGCATCGTCCAGATGAAACTGGCCGGGGAACGCGAACGAATAGATGGCTCCAGTGATCAGCACCAGCGCGGCACCGGCAAGCCAAACGGATCGGCGATTCATTTTCGACGTCATGGGATACCGTCCCGCCAGTCCAAGTCAAGCTGCAATGCGGGCGCTGATTTACAAATCTCACGTTTCTGCTTCCGCTTCGTCGCGTGCCGGATACAATGCCTGACGCATGGACCTGATTCTTCGCAATGCCCGCGTGCGCGGCCACGACAAACCCGTCGATATCGCCATCAACAACGGCGTCATCGCCAAAATCGCTCCCAAAATCCCCGGTCGCCAGCGACAGGTCATCGACTGCACCGGTAAACTTGTCTCGCCGCCATTCACCGATATCCATGTCCATCTTGACGCAGTACTCACCGTCGGGCAGCCTCGTTTCAATCAATCCGGCACTCTGATCGAAGGCATCGAGATTTGGGCCGAACGCAAGAAGACGCTCACATTCGATGACGTGAAACGCCGTGCCACGCTCGCCGTCAAGTGGGAACTCGTCCACGGCGTCACGCGTATCCGTAGCCACGTGGATGTATGCGACCCCGAACTGACCGCCGTCAAAGCCTTGCTCGAAGTGAAAAAGGAGTTTGCCGGTCTCGTTGACATCCAACTCGTCGCGTTTCCGCAGGACGGCATTTACGCGTTCCCCAACGGCGAATCGCTTATGGAACGCGCGATGGATCTCGGATGTGACCTCGTTGGCGGTATTCCGCATCTCGAAATGACCCGTGATGACGGCGTGGCCGACGTGAAATTCGCCTGTGACCTCGCCCAGCAATTTAACAAAGGGCTCGATCTGCACATTGACGAGACCGACGACCCGAATTCACGTTTTACGGAAGTTTTAGCTGCCGAAACGATCAAACGTGGACTTGGCGGCCGTGTCACAGCCAGCCATACGACGTCGATGCACAGCGTGGACAACGCCTACGCTTTCAAACTGATCCGATTGATCAAACGCGCCGGTTTGCACATGGTCACGAATCCTTGCGACAACTCGGTGCTGCAAGGACGATTTGATACCTATCCCAAGCGTCGCGGTCATACCCGCGTTAAAGAGATGCTCGCAGCCGGCATCAACGTCGGCATCGGCCACGACTCGATCATGGACCCGTGGTATCCACTCGGCGTCGGCGACCCGGTACAGGTCGCATTCGTCTGGATTCACTACGGCCAAATGAGCGGCGCGAAGGAAATCCCACGAGTTTGGGACATGATCACAACGAACCCGTCCAGGGCCTTCGGCGCAACCGGCAAAGATTACGGGATCGCAGTCGGCAAGCCAGCCGACCTCGTTCTGCTCGATGCCGAATCCGAATTCGATGCCCTCCGCCGCATCGCCCCGCGCCTCCTCGTCATGCGCGCTGGCCAAATTGTCGCCCGAACTACCCCGAGTGAGACAGTGCTTTGCCCGAAAGGATGGAAGAGGGAGTTTATTACCTTCCAATCCACGCCTGTGTGACGCCACTATGAATTCGCAAATGCAGATTCTGCTAGCACTCACGACCGTTTTGGGCAGCGGAGTCTTAGCCGCGTTCGTGGCCCATAAATTCGCTGAACGCAGGGAGGAGCGCGAGTTTAGACGCAGAAAGTCCGAAGAGTTGTTTCTGGCGGTTCACGGCTACTGCATAACATTCGTATCGCGAAACATGCTTTGGCCACGAGTAATGGATGGTGAGATGGACTACAACAAAGTGCTCGATATTAACGCGGAGGACAAAGCCCCAACCCCGGGTCACTATGAGACCATGCAGATGCTCATCAACATCTATTTTCCCGATCTCTTACCAGATTTTCGCGCGATACTGGCGGCGCGCGAGCCCATCAATGATATGAAGGCGAACTTCAGGAATGCTTACGAGAGGGGAACACCAACCCGGCAATTCTCTGAGCCGTTTAGCCGCGCCCTGTTGAAATTCGAGCACTTGTGCGATGAATTGAAGACGAAGATTTGTCACCATGCACAGCATAAACGTTAATGCGAAACCATATGAAATCCCGCCTCGACGAGCACATTGATTTGCGAGTAAAGGATGTGGAACGCGCGAACAAGTTTTATGTGCCGGTGCTGAACGCGCTCGGATTCACTGTCGGTCAGAAGATCAAGGATTGGGTGAGCTACGAGGCGCCGAGTCGGGGCGGCGCCGCCACCGAGTTCTTCGGGTTCACACACGATCCGAATCATATGCCGAACGGGAATCGCATCGCGTTCTGGGCGGAAACACGGGAGGAAGTCGACCGCATTGCCGAGCTCGCGCGGGCAGCCGGCGCGAAGAACATCGAAGGACCGGAGCTTTACGAAGAGCCGAATTATTGCGCTGTGTTTTTTGAGGACCCTGAAGGCAACAAGCTCGAAGTTTGCTGCAGAGGAACGCAGTTCTAAACTAATCGTGCAGCGTCGTTGTTCCCTTTCCTCCAACGGGATTCAGTTTGCGCCGCTGATTAATCGGCCTCGGCTTCTTCCGCCGGCGTTTGGTTGAAGGACTGGAGCGCGAGGTAGTTGGGACCGAACCGCTTGATATTGTCGAGTTGCTTGTCGAACTCGTCGTAATGACCTTCCTCATCGTTGACGAGTGCCTCGAACACTTGCTTGGTGGCGGCGTCGGCGTTCTGGCCGGCCTGCAACGCGAATTGGTTGTACGTGCCAACCGCTTCGTGTTCCATCGCCGCCGCTCGCGCGACAATCTTCTGGGCATCCGTGATTTTCTCGACCGGTCCCGCCGCCACCATTTCGACTTCGCCTTTCAGGAACAGGATCCGCTCGGCGAAGCGCTCGACGTGACCCATTTCCATGATCGCAATCCTTTTAAACATCGCTGCCAGCGGCCCGAACCCTTGGTCGTCCAGGTGGAAGTGCCAGTACATGTACTGGTGGACGGCCTGCAACTCGTCGGCTACGCCCTTGTTCAACAACTCGATGCTTTTTTTGGTATTCATGCTTTTCTGCCTCCGTTATGGGTTGGTGGTAGCACTGGATTCGTTATTCCTGTCAACAACGCTGTCGCTCCGCCGGGGCGTGCCTGACTTGCGCCGTAGATAGTATTGTTTACCTTGATATTGTTCTTCTGCCAGTTTCTTTTCTGCAATCAACCGGCGCACGACGGTGAAATCGGCGCCCGTTTTGGCCAGCAGCGTGGCGACCGCGTCGGCCCGCAGCGGATGCACCGCCGTGATGCTCAACAGATCGATCGCCGCGTCGCCGGTCGAAGAAAACGCGTTCCCCTCATCACCGACGAGTAATTCGACATGCGGGAGCCTAGCCTGGGAAATTTGATAAGCCGTGTTGGTGGATTCCTCACTGGCCGGTTCGACCCACGGTTCGGCGGGCGGACGCGTGGGCACGGCGAGGTAAGCGATGGCAGGCCGCAGTTCGTCAACAAACGCAGCGATGGATTCGAGGTCCTGAACGGGGTCGTTGAGCATGTGGACCAGCATTGTCTCGGAGGTTAGCGTGCCTTTGAACGCGCCAGCGAATTGTCGCATGCCATCCAGCACGGACGGGAGGTGCACGGCTGCGTGCGGACGGTTAATGTTGAGCCACATTCGCTCTCGCACGGAATCCACTTTGAGTGAAACCCAGTCGGCCTTGGCCAGTTCGGCGCGGACGTTTGGTTGGTCGAGCAGCGCACCGTTGGTGATGACGGCGATCTTCAGGTCAAGGGGACGCAGCCGGTCGATCAACTCTCCCAAGTGCCGGTCGAGCGTTGGTTCGCCATCGGGCACGAAGCTCAGGTAGTCAATTGTTTCCCCGGCGGTCCGGAGTTGAGCGACACGTTGCTTCACTTCGCGTTCGATCTGGTCCGGCGGGTAGAACGTACGCCGCACGACCTCTTGGCTGGTCGTCTTCCCGACCTGGCAATACACGCACGCGTAACAGCAGACTTTGGGCGGGATGTGGTTGATTCCCAAGCTGCGCCCCAGCCGCCGCGATGGGACCGGCCGGAACACGATCATGTCCGCCTCCGCACACGCCCGGTTGACGATGATGATGCCGCGAACTCCAACCGGCAACCAGCGGCACATTCCTGCCAGCCGTCGGGAAATTCCGCCCACAAGCGGGCGCACGCTGCGCCGCCGGTGCAATGTCCGGGGACGACCTTTTCCACCTGGTAACGGCGCAAAGCCGCCACTGTTTGCGCCAACCGTTCGGGTGATGCCCGCTGCAAGTGCATTCCGCCGATCACGGCATGGAAGCGGTTCCGCCCGGTCAACTTGGCAATGAAATCCAAGGTGTTCACCACCCCCGCGTGCGCACATCCGAGCAACACGACCAGACCCGCCGTTGTCTCCATGTACATGGCTTGATCGTCTATCAGTGGGTCGGGTTGAGTGCAGCCGGCATTGAGGTGGAACGGGCCGCCCACGTCTTCGAAGCTGGTGCGCCGGGGAATCTCACCAGTCACAAATAGGCCCGCGGCAATCTCGGTCGGTGCAGTTGTCCACACCACCGCAGACGACCGTCTGCGAATGTCGGCCGCCACGCGGTCGCTCATGCCGATGAAGCGATGCGGCGGGCAGGCGCCTCGTGAGTATTTGGGCTCCAAGGCGGCCGGATGTACGTAAAGCCGGGCGTGCGATAATTCGTTGAGCATGCCAGCCAGTCCCCCCGTATGGTCGTAGTGCCCGTGACTGAGTACAAGAGCATCAGCTTGGCGCACATCAATCTCCAGTGCTTCGAGGTTGGGGCGGAGCACGCGCCCCTGACCGGTATCAAACAACACCCGTTGGCCATCGGCCTCGACCCACACTGCCCAGCCGTGTTCGCCAAGAAGCGGCGACTTCCGAACCAAGTTGTCAACCGCCACCGTTACTCTCAACTGTCGAATCATTGTAATACCTTTCATCCGAAACGAAGCTCAGGGCACTGCACCATCCCGGAAAATCACGGCGGGCTTCTCCCGCGAATTGCATGTCGGGACATGATTTGACATCGCGTGCCACCTTGCGTGGGATCCGTATCGGGGAGCTACTCATCTCCTCAATCCATTTGGGTCAACGCCTGTTTCGCCAGAGTCAGCAGTTTGACTCCATGACCGCGAAGCTGCTGGAAGTTCGCGCCTTGGCTGACGAAACGAATGACTTCGTCCGCGTCGGTTACGCGCGTGCCGCAGATCGCATCAATGCCAAATTCAAAAAGAACCGGTGCCAGCGGTGATGTCGGACCCGTCAGCACCACGAAACTACCTTTGCACAGAGAGAGAAGTTTTTCGGTCGTGTGGTTGATCAAAGTCGTACCCGTCAGGCAAACCACTTCACATTGCGGAAGAATGCGCGGGGCATCGCTTTCAGGGTGGTCTCCGGGGTGGAGATGCTTCTCGATTACCCACAAGTTCCGTGCCAGCTCGCGCAATCTGGATACGAACGGGAAATGTCCTACGACCGCGATGTTGCGACCCCGCCCCCTTTCTGCCAACACGTCGAAAGCTCCGCGCTCGATGCATTTCGATTCCTCCACTTCGAGCAGGGAATTGATGGTCGCCATCCCGATCGAGGCCTCAACCGTCTCGTCCGATCGCGCGTACCCCGCCAGTTCACTGGCACGTTTCCCGATCAGTTCACCGGCTTCCTTCACCGTGCTGGGTCGATCGCCGTGCTGATGGCCAAGCTCCCTGTATGTGCTGGCCAAGCCAGTCGAACGGGTGGTCACAGCCGTCCAAAACGCGCCGGCGCAAACTTGGCGCACAGGGGTGTCTTTCCCCGGTAAGCTATCGATTAGTTCGTCTAGTATTCTCACGATTCATTGGCGGGAGAATTGTCCAGCGGTCGCTCCCGCATCATTTGACTTCCTGGCCCTTGCTCGTGCAGCGGCACAAAGGTCCCGGTGGCGACGGCTTTGAGGCGGTCCTCTTGGAACAATTCGGCTCGCAACCGATGCAGCCGGGATGAACTGTTGACCAACCACGCCTTCACGCAAGCCGGGCAGCCGATGGTCACGGCCTCCCGGTAGCGCACGGACAACTCGGCGGTCACCGCTGCCTCGCCGTTGGCAAATAAACAGTGGGTCATGGCGGCATCCAGCAGCATCGCGATCGCGCCGCCATGCAAGCGATTCGGATATCCCTCCCACTCTGGGGTGCAGTCAACCGCAGCATTTACGCTGCCGTCCGCCTCCCGAGTGAACTTCAGTTGCCAACCATGCTCACGAGCGGGGCTGCACGCCACGCATCGCGGATGGTTGGAAGATGCCGTGCTTGCGTGGGCCCGGTTAATAGTTGTTTCGTTCATAGATTGTTTCCTCGTCCAACGGCGGGCCGTGATCCAGAATGAGAACTCCGTGGCGATGATCCGTTTCGTGTTGAATGACCCTGGCCCACAAACCGTCCGTTTCCCACGCGACGCGTTGGCCGTGTGGATCGAAACCCGCAACGGAAATGTGAGTGGGCCGCTTGACGTTCACTCGAACGCCGGGCAGGCTCAAACAGCCTTCGATCAGAGGCTCCGTTTCCGAGCCCGGCTGCAAGACCGGAGTGATCAAGACCCGATAGAAACCATCAATCTCACCGATGAACAGTTGCTGCGTAACGCCCACCTGTGGGCCGGCCAGCCCAATACCGCGATTGGCCAGCATCAGCATTCGCATCTCAGCCAACAAATCGCTCAAGGTGCTGTCGAACCGTTCCACGGGAACACAAGGCTGGCGCAACACGGAATCCGGATAAAGACGCAGACTGAGCTTGCACAAGGCCTGTCGACGCGCCTGTGTCTCAATCTGGCGGTCTCCTTTAATCGTCACTGTCGGCTTCCAGTTGCCGCAATTTCATTTCCAACCAACCAAGTTTCACTCGTTCGCGAGGACCCATTTCTGGAACGTACGGTTTGATATCCAGCAGCGGCGAGCCATCCACCATGTCAACGTGCGACACTTCCAAGCCGTCCCGGCGAACCTTCAGCAGACGCACAACAGTAATGCCGATCGGATTGGGCCGGCGCGGACTGCGCGTCGCAAAAACGCCACGTCGCCGCTTCGGGTCGAGAAACGGCTGACACATCAAATCGCAACCTCGGGACAGGTGCAGGTAGTAAACCAGCACCACATGGGAGAACCCGCGTAGATCCCGCAACCCGGCTCGGTAGCGCGCAAACACTTTCACCGTGGCCTTGGCCGGTGGAAAACCGCGGGGACGGCGGGGCGCGTCTTCGGGCCGGCGATACGGCGAACGAATGACTCCAATTGGCTTGAAGTAGACATTTCTGTTCATGACAGGTCTTTGGCAATCCAGTTCAGTGACAGAGATTCGGTTCGCTGGCAGACAATGTGCCCTCCAGAAGCGAGCGAGCTGCCTCGTCGATATCCGTCAATTCGGTAAACACTGGGCGGATACCGGCCTCTTGCAGTCGGCGGTACATTCCGCCGCC